>JBIKRT010000045.1:0-34871 GCA_044349005.1 Cyclobacteriaceae bacterium | reverse complement strand
TTTTTTTGTCTTTTCCATAAACAAAAAAAGTTTAGTGAAACCACTTTCACTAAACTCCTTGTAACTATATGATTGTCAATGCCCCCAACGGGGTGTCACCAACTATTTTTCAGTAATATGCCAAAATCGTTAAAGGAAGATCGTCACATCCAAATTACCAACTTTCATGGCGTTGGATTTAAAATGGAGACGAGTTAGTCTTTATCATTTTTCTTATAAAATCCACTTCGCTTTTCTTATACGGCTTACCATCTTGGTGGAAAATTTCATGGTGCCAAACAGCTGGTCTTCTCCCATTGATATAGGGCTTCTCCCAACTATCCCAGGGCAGGTCGGTTTGAGTTTTACCTGCCACAAATCCCCAATTGTAAAGTCCAATTTTTTCACGTTTGGCAATCGGCATAATAGTTTCAAACAGACTTTTATTACCTCTTGCCAAGTATTCAGTGCAAAGGATCGGCCTTTTGTACTGCTTAAGTAGCTTGACTGATTTTTCAAACCAAGCTGAATCGCCATAGTTGTGAAAAGTAATGATATCGGACTGCTCGAGCTGAATTGCTTCGATTGGCGTTGGCTTCTTGAACGTATCGTAGTTAATTTGCCAAACTCCGGAAGTCACCGGCTGGATGGGCTTCACCAGTCGCGCCCAAGAAAATGCCTGAGGTAATAATTTCTCGATCAGTTGTAGTTTATTGGTTGGATCACTATAATTATTTGTGTTTAGGTTGTCTGGCTCATTCCAGACATCCCAAGCCAAAATTCTTTCGTCATTGGCAAAAGCATTTACAACACCTACAACATATTCTTTTAAGCGAGAATACTGTTTCTCATCAATTAGTGCTGCTGCACCAGGACTTTGAACCCAACCCGAGTTGTGCACGCCAGGTTTAGGTGGCCGTTGCTTCCCCAATACAGGATTAGGATCCCACACACTATCAAACAAAACAAACATCGGACGAATATGGTGCTTCTTGCATATCGCAAGAAAAGTGTCTATGCGCTTAACAAAACCCTTCGCGTCCTGTAACCAAAGAAGATCATGAAGAAAAACTCGCAGCGTATTAAACCCCAGGCTTTCCGCCCAGGCCAATTCCTTTTCGATTTGGCTTTCATCGAACGAATCCGCCTGCCACATTTCCAATTCGTTAATCGCATTGGCGGGAATGTAGTTGCATCCGACAAGCCAAGGCTGAGAATCATACCATACATTAGCTTTATCATTCGGCCAAGTTTGAGCGAACAAGTCTGACATGCAGAAAAGAAACAGTGTAATAGTGACTAAGAATCCTTTCATTGCTAATCTCACTTTATTTTCAGGAACATCTATCAAATCTCTTCCACAAAATCAGTCAAACACTAGCCACTGCCGCGTGGTAGACTATAGATTTAAACTTTTATTTTTTCGGTTGCCAGCACCATCTTGATTTTATTCTTGGCACCAAGCTGCATCACGTCTACCAAGTCTTGAATGGTAAGGTTGGGTGGTAGCCTCAGAACTACAGTTGGTTCAGACATGCCAGCGCAAGCTTTAATTAATTCAGCTTCCAATCGGCTAAAGGGGATCTCTTTTTGATTGATGTAATATTGCTTAATACTTGTTACAGTTAGCGATAACGTTTGTTTGCTCAAGGTTTGACTTGCCTTTGACTTTGGAAGTAGCAGTTTAATAACATTAGGATTTGTAACCGTAGAAATAATTAAAAAGAAAAGCAGCAAAAAGAACATGATGTCGTTCAGCGAGGAGGTCGCTACTTCGGCATGAAATTCATTTCTGCGTTTAAACTTCATTTCAGTAAATTATTCCTTTATATTACTTAGCCCTTTTCGGTAATATTAAGAGGCTGGACTTAAAATAGAACGCATGAATTCAAACACGTCTTTTTGCATTTCTCTCGAGAACTTGCTAATGCGTTGGTTTATTAAATGGTACGCTGAATAGGCGATAACGCCCACAATCAAGCCACTTCCACTAGTAATCATCTTTTCGTAAAGCCCGCCAGCAATAATACCGATACTGATATTGTCGGATAGGGAGATTTCGTAAAAAATCCGGATGATTCCAGAGATTGTACCCACAAACCCAAGCATCGGTGCAATACCTGCAATAATACCAAGGTAGCCTGTGTTTTTCTCCATCTCTGCTATTTCAATATTTGCGGAGAGCTCGATCATCGACTCGATTTCTTTAACTGGCTTACCGACATGGTCTAAGCCGCTGGCTATGATTTTTCCGACCGCACTATTTTCCTGTGCCGCAAAAGCCTTTGCGCCTTTTATATCACCTGAAAGAAGATAGCGTTTAATGTGGGTCATCAAATCCTTCCTACCTTTAGTAACAGATCGAATGTAGAGAAAGCGTTCGGCTGCAAGATAAATTGTTATCAAAGACAACAAAATAATGGGAACCATTACAAAGCCGCCCTTGAAAATTAGTTCTGAGAATTGAAGTTCTTCAGTAGTAGGTGTTGTAGCTGCCTGAGTTATTTGAAGAATCATTTATTTCTGTTTTATACTAAACCTAACACCCCCGCATTTTATTGCAGTTATATCTACTTTTTAAGTATTGTAAGATTTTCCTTTACTGTTGCATCATCTGGTTTTAGTTGCAGCATTTTTTCGTAATAAGTAATAGTGGTGGCCTTATCGTGTTTTACGTTGTAGAAGTAAGAAGCCATGTAGTTGTAGGCGTCATACAAGTCGTTTTTATTCTTTTCAGGGTTAACCGAACCAATTTCAACAACCTTTTCAAAATCTGGTTTTGCTAACCCTTGGGTCTGATCAGGATCTAAATTAGCTTTTGTCTTGGCCCTCCAACTAAAACCTATCGCCATTGCTGGCTGCATCTCAATTAACTTGGTAAATGATGAATCAGCCTCAGTAAATTGCGAATTATAATAGTATGCTCTACCGATATTATAATAATCCAGTGACTGTGGTTTCTTTCGCTTTGCAATCAATTCTTTATAGGGTGCAATTGACTCCTTATATTTTTTTCCCTTGTAGTAACTATCACCAATTAATTGAATTAATTCGATTTGATCTGGATTTAACGCCAAACTTTTCCGTAAGCCATTAATTGCCAGTGAATCTTTCTTCAACTTCAATAATCCACGGCCATAAAATTCATAGTCATTGGCCTCCACTTCGTCCTTTTTTGCCTGAGAAAAGTACTTATCGTAAATGGCAATGGCTTCAGCAAAATTGCCTGCTTCGTATTGCGATTTGGCAGCAAATCGAAGTGTAACAGATTTTACATCAGGCTTACTAATCAAGGGCTTGAATATCTCGTTTGCTTTCACATAATCTTTAGCGGCAAATAAATAAAAAGCATATTGAAACTGAACGGCCTCTGGCTTCTCCGTTAATTTCAAATAACTTTCATAGGCCTGAACTGCCTTTTGAAATTCCTTAATCTTGTAATACACCTCCCCTAAATCCTTGTATGCGGTTGTGTAATTTGCGTCAGTCGCAATTGCTTTGTTATAGTTTTCTACTGAATTCTCATAATTCTTAGCTCTGTCAAATACCAATCCCACCTTGTAAAGTGCCCTTGCATTTGGTTTTAGTGCTGCTGCGCGTTCATAGCTACTTACAGCTTGACCAGCGTTGGTGTTCTGCTGCAAAAAGGCATCACCTAAAAGAATGTGAACCTCAAAATCTGTTTCATTTATTCCTTTGGCCTTATTTAAGATATTGATAGATTCTACTAAATACTTACTGTCAACCAAATAGGCTTCGCCTACCGCCTTTAGAACGGTAATGTTCTTTTTACCAAGACTCAATGCTTTGTCAAAATTAAGTTTAGCATCAGCTGGCTTGCCGTCTAACAGGTTAACTTGAGCTTTGCCCACATAATTAAGTGGCTCTTTTTCATTAAGCTTCACTCCTTTGTCAAAGTATTCAGATGCTTTCGCCTTATTGTTTACCTTTAACTGAACGTAGCCTGCATAAAAAAACAACGAAGCATCAGTTGGAGAAGCCGCTATTGCTTGATCGATTTCTTGAATAGCTTTTTGTGTCTGTTCCGTTTCCACCAAGTATAATGCTTTTTGAATACTTGGGTTTATTACGGGCGGTTGGGCAAAAGCAACACGCGCCATTACCATCAACAACATCATCAACAAGCCATTCTTCATACTAACCTTACTTTTCATACACTAAAAATTAAATTTAACTCAATCTTCTAATTTTTTCTTCTTAAAACTTACGATCCGCAATGGCATAGTAGCAGGAACCATGCCTGATTTCAAAACTATCCGCTGCCCTTTATCTCCTGCAACAAAAGACATAAATCCGTTACCCAGCGCAATTCTTGTTTCGCGCGTAATGGCAGTTACCTTTCTGCGTAAAGGATACTGCCAACTTGCAATATACGCCTGATAAGGTTTAAAATACTTATCCCCTCTTGAAACACCCACTACTTTAATAGAATTCAAGAATTTATTGGACGCGGGGTCATCTTTGTCGCTAATCCAACTTACTCCTATGAAACCCAAGGCGTTAGGTTTCTTGCACACATAATCTATCACCGCAGCATTATTTTTCACTCCGTAAAAATTCTTTGGCAATTTGTCAATTTTAGTCACCGAATCACTCAAAAAACGAATAACCCCACTTTGAGGATTGTCGAAAACCGCTTCTAATGGGCCTAATTTTTTATTGCCCGAAATCTGACTCCAGTCGGTAAGCTTACCCTCTAAAATTGATTTCAACTGATCGAACGTAATCAACGAGTCAGCATTTGTTTTGTTGATAACTAAGGCGACACCCTCATTTGCAATATCTAATTGGCGAGGTATGATGGTAAGCTTTTCAAAGGCTTGCTCCTCTTGTTTATTTAAATGACGGGTGACAAAGGCCACGCGCGCGCTATCTTTAATTACTGCAGCGATGGCACTATCTTCAGAGGTATAAATTGTATTAAGATGAGCCTGATCATAGATACCTTGGAACGTATCCATCTCTGCCGATAAAAGAGGCCTTAATGATTCATCAATTGCAATAGTGATGGTTCCAGCTGTAGGGGTATCTCTTATTTTTTCTTGTTTGCCACTACCACCGCAAGCAACCAAGAAAAGACTTGAAGCAATTACTATCAAATAGTCCGTTCTCATCTTCATTGGTCTTCTTTAAATTTCCTATAAACGCTATATCCTCTGAAAGCACTGTACACCAGCATTAGAATTCCAAATGGAACGGTGTATTGAGATACGATATTGTATTTTTCTGAATTGGTCAAAATAAAAATACCAGCGGCAAAATATATCAAAGCCATTAAGGCACCAAAATACTTCGCTGCTGGTATGATAGTCTTTAACTTTTTAGTTAGACAATTTGAAATTGATTGGTAAAATAAACTTCACGCGCACCGCTTTACCATTTTGCTTTCCGGCCTTCCAAGGCGGCATCATTTGCACCACTCTCATCGCTTCCTTATCGCATTCTGCGCTTATCCCTTTTACGATCCCAACATCCACAATACTTCCGTCTTTATTAATTACGAAGCCAACAAACACCCTGCCCTCGGTTCCCATTCTTCTTGCTTGGGCTGGATATTTTACATTTTTGTTGATAAACTTATACATTGCTTCTGTTCCACCAGGAAACTCAGCATTCTGCTCAACAAATGTGTACACTTGATTATCCTCTACCTCAGCTACCTCTTTCACTGGCTCCTCAAAAACCACTTCTGTTGGCCCCTCGACTGTTTCTGTGCTTACCTCCGTTTTTTTGATCTCTTCGATCGTTGGAATTTCCTCTTCCACAACCTCTTCTTTGGTAACTTTTGGTGCCACGTACTTGATGGTTTTTACCGGAGGTGGAATCTCCACCTTTGGTGGCGGTGGTGGCGTCTCAGAAATTGGAGGCGGCTGATCCAATGCCACCACTGTTGTCAATTTCTTTTCTTCCACTACCACATCGTCACTCTTAAACCAAGCCGCGATGGTCGGATATGAAAAACCAAGAGCTATTAAAAGCAACATGATTCCGCAAGCCGTTATCAGGTTTCGTGAATAGAGTGTTCTTATGATATAAGCACCATACTCTTTATTTCTATTTTCGAAAACTATGTCCTCCCAACTAGGAGCTTTTACCGTTTCTTTCATACTGAGTATAATTTGTTACTTCTGCAATGATGTCTGAACATCTTTAATAAAATCCTTATCGGTATCTGTTACGTCTACAAGCGCAAAACGCTGCGTACTGGTTATATTGATCTCGTCCATCATATCCACCATATTTTTATATCGGGCCTCATCTAACGATTTGATCAATACAATAAGTTTTGGATTTTCCGCTTTCTTTTGCAACAACAGCTTACGTATTCCATCTTGTGAGAAGTTAGTTACTTTCACCTCGGGATCAGTAATACCAACATACCAATAAATTCGATCTTGCTCGCCCATTACTAACGTGAGCACATTTCGTTCGTTTACTTTTGGCTGCTCTTTCTCATCTTTTTCATCTTCAGGCAATGTAATTTCCATTGTCTGAGGTTTATTCAGCGTTGTGGTGAGGATAAAAAAAGTAAGTAACAAAAAAGCAAGATCCACCATAGGCGTCATATCTATCCTAGTAGAAGACTTCTTCGCCCTTATCTTACCTTTACCTTTTTTATGGCCTCCGCCTCCGCCATCACCTGATATTTCTCCCATATTTTATATCGTTTAAAATAGTAAAAAATTATTGAGCTGCTTGTTCCAACCCGGTAATTAGATTGAACCGATTTACCTTACGGTCCATCAATGTCTTCATTACTTTATCTACAATCGGGTATTTGGCATCCTTGTCTCCTTTAATCGCAATCCTAAGTTTTCTATTTATTAGACGCGACTGAAGAATCCACTCCGCCAACTCATTGCCCACCGAATCACAAGGAATTCCTGGCTGCTTAATCGCCTTTCGGTCTTCTTGAGATAACGAGAGAAATTGCTTCATACTTGCCATCGGAACTCCAATACTGGACATCAACGCGAACGCACGCGCCTCTTCTGGAGTGAATTGAATGCCGTGAAGTTCGCCCATCTTTGCAAGCACTTCCTGCCTGTTATACTGCCCATCCATGTTATAAAACACTTGACTTTCCTTATCGATAGTTATGGTTAACACATTGTTTTCCGGAATCTTGATATCAGAAACCGAAGAAGGAGTGTCAACCGCAACTGGTTCGTCAGGAACGGCAGTAGCCGTCAGCATAAAAAAAGTTACTAGCAAGAAGGCCAAATCAACCATTGGTGTCATATCAATGGTAGGAGTACCTCGATTCATCTTTGCCTTTGCCATACTAAAAAGTAGTTAAGAGTTAGTCCTATTTTTTTGCACCGAAGTTTTGAATGATGCTGAAACCAGCTTCATCAATACCATATGTTAATGAGTCAATAGCGCTAGTAAAGTAGTTATAAAATACGATTGCTAATGCAGAAGTACCGATACCCAACGCTGTATTGATCAACGCTTCCGAAATACCAGCTGCCAATCCCACCGAGTCAGGAGCACCTGCTTGAGCAAGCGCAGCAAACGCGTTAATCATACCAATAACCGTTCCTAAAAGGCCAAGCAGCGTAGCAATAGAAGCAATAGTCGCGATAATTACTAAGTTCTTCTGCAACATTGGCATTTCAAGCTGTGTTGTTTCTTCAATGTCTTTTTGGATAATCAATACTTTTTTGTCTGCGTCTATTGTCGTGTCCTTTTGCAGTTCGCTATACTTCGATAAACCTGCCTTTACTACGTTCGCAACAGAACCTTTTTGCTTTTCGCATTCAGCAATAGCTTGGTCAATGCTATTCGATTTCAATAGCTCTTGAATTTTGCGAACAAACTTATTTACACTGCCTTTTCCTTTTGCACTGGAAATAGTGATAAAACGTTCCACAGCGAAGGTGATTACCATCATCAATAAAGACATAAGCATTGGCACGATTATACCACCTTGATAAATGATACCAAAATAATTTCCTGGCAGCGGCTTTCCATGAACATCGCCACCTTGAAAATTGTCGGGACTACCTAACACTAATTTGTAAATTAGGATAGCTATTACAATTTCTAAGGGAATAACAATCGCTGCGAAAGCCGATTTGAATCCATCTGAAGAACTAGAAGTTTTAGGAGCAGTTTTCATGTTACTAGAATTTTAAATTAAGGTTTAAAGTTTGTTTTAGAGTTTCAGTATAAATTGTTAGTGGCTAGCAAGTAAAACCAAATTTTATTAGTTTAAAAGTGAAAGATCAAAATTCTGCCTTTAAATTTTAAACATTTGGTTTTAAATCATAAAACTTCTTAAAAATACTAGTGAAACTGATTTCATTCTTTAAAAAAACCCTAATTCATGAACTCAATAGCTATTAATCCAGAAGTTTTAAAAAGTCACCATTTAACAACAATTAATTTTTATTCATTTCATTTTCTCGCTTTTGATGCCGAAGCCAAGTGATAATTACCGGCAGGGTTGAAAGCAATATCATGCCCACCACTATTAGCTCCAAGTGTTCAGTTATCTGAGGGAAAGCGTTACCCAGCAGATGGCCGGCCATTACCATTGTAATAATCCACAACGCGGCTCCCAAGAAATTATAAAATACGAATTTCGGAAAATCGATTCTTACAATACCTGAAAGAATGGGAACGAACGTTCGGATAATCGGCACAAACCGACCTAGCACAAATGCCATCATTCCATATTTGTCATAAAAATCCCTAGTCATTTCAAGATATTTTTTCTTGTAAAAAATATTCTCTCTCATATTTGTCAGGTATTTTTCTGCCCATCGGCCAGTTAAATAGCCAGCCGTTGAACCTAAGCCTGCCGCAATTATTAGTACGATAATCATCAGCCAGATAGGAACGTCTAAGTACTTAGACTGACTTAACAGGCCTGCCACGAAAAGAAGCGAGTCGCCAGGCAAGAAAAATCCGAAAAACAGCCCCGTTTCCGCAAATATGATTAATATAAGCAGCGTAAGCCCTCCCACCTGAATCAGGTTCTCGGGGTTGAACACATCCAAAAATGCCAGGTAGTTTTCCAATTTCGTTGAATTTTATTATGCCTTTGTAGGGTTCACTGCCTTTCTATCTAGATCAATCACCAGCGGAGACGCAATAAAAATTGACGAATACGTACCAATGATAATACCTACAAAGAAGGCAAAAGAAAATCCTCTTAACACCTCGCCTCCGAAAATCAATAAGATAATAACCACAAACAGCACTGTGCCAGAGGTAATAAGGGTTCTGCTCAGGGTGCTATTAATTGCGCTGTTGAATATTTTGACCGTGTCGTGGCTTGTGCCCACGCCCATGTACTCGCGAATACGATCGAAGATAATCACGGTATCGTTTATGCTGTAGCCAATAATAGTAAGCAACGCGGCCACAAATATCTGGTCAATTTCAAAGGATATACCTACCAATCCTGCCAACGCAAAAGATGCAAATACAAACAACGAATCGTGAATAAGCGCCACAATGGCTCCTGCACTGTATTGCCATTTGCGGAAGCGAACCAAGATATAGAAAAAGATGGCAAGCAGCGAAAATAGACCGGCTTTAAATGCCGAGTTCTTAATGTCATCGGCAACGGTTGCCCCTACCTTTGTGGAAGACGAGATAGTGAAATGTTGATCATCCAATGCACCATCGTTCTCTGTGAATTCCAATTTACTGTACTTTTGCACTCCTGCAATAAGCGCGGCCTTCACTTTGTCATCTGAGGTTTCCGATTCTTCGTCAATAAGGTAAGAAGTAGTCACTTTCATCACATTGTTAGAACCATAATTTTTCACTTCCGTGGATGCGTTTTCAAAGCCTGACGATAACTCCGAACGCATGCTGGTTGCCTCCACTGGGTTTTTAAATGACACCACATACGATCTGCCTCCCTTGAAATCTACCCCTAAGTTTAAACCTTGTATAAGTGTTATTACCAAACCAATTACAATGACTGTTCCAGAAAATAAATAAGCATATTTTCTATTTCCAATAAAGTCGTAGTTCGGAGTCGTCTTGATCAGAGTCGCCAAAGGCGTAGTGAACGACACCTTCGCATTTTCTCCTTTTCTGATCATCCACTCAATTACAACACGTGAAATGTAAATGGCCGAGAAAAAAGAAGTAACAATACCAATCATCAATGTAATAGCGAAGCCTTTCAACGGGCCTTGGCCAAGCACAAACAGGAATACTCCGGTAATAAAAGTGGTAATGTTCGAGTCAAAAATAGAAGAGAACGCCTTTTCAAAGCCTTTGTTAATGGCGTCTTTCAATAATCTACCCTGCCTCAACTCCTCTTTGATACGTTCATAAATCAATACGTTTGCGTCCACGGCCATACCCATGGTGAGCACAATACCAGCAATACCTGGCAATGTAAGCGCGGCATTAAACTGCGCCAAAATACCCAGCAAGAAAAACACGTTGAACAACAAAGCAAAGTTAGCAACCCACCCGCCCGTGGAATAGTAAACCACCATGAAAAGTACCACCACAAACAAGCCAACGCCCATCGAAATGAGACCTTCGTTGCGGGCCACTTCGCCAAGTGTAGGGCCTACAAAAGCTTCTTCTACAATACGTGTGGGAGCAGGAAGAGAGCCAGCCTTTAGCACGTTTGCTAAGTCTTTTGCTTCTTCGTTGGTAAAATTTCCAGTAATTTGAGAGCTACCATTGGGTATTTCGACTTGAACTCTTGGCGCGGTATAAACATATTTATCCAACACAATGGCGATGCTCCCCTGCGGTTGCTTTGCGGCAGCGGCAGCGGTAATTTTCGCCCACGCTCTCGCCCCACTTGGGTTCATGGTCATACTTACTGCAGGGCGCGCAAATTGATCGAAATCCAAACGGGCATCGTTAATCACTTCACCCGATAGTAACGGTTTGCCATTGCGACCCACATTTACAAAATTCAATTGGATGTCCTCCACTCCGGGTGTTTGATTCGCATCGGGCTTTACGTCCCAAAACAAACCAATGGTGCGAGGCAATAGCGCACGTACGTCTTCACGGCTGAAAATTTTGTTGATCTCGGCTGTATCCTTGGTAGGATACAAAAACGGAATTTGTTGACTGCTCAATGCGAAAAGCGGGCTGAGAGAGGCTTTAGTGAGTGAATCTAATGTGTTTCCCGTACTGTCTTTGGCTTTGCTTAGTTCCTTCTCCAAGGCAGATTTTACGGTATCCTTAGCAAGTGTTGTATCAGTTTTAGAGGCCAATGCATTTTGTAGGTCATCTGTTTTTGCGCCTGTATCTTTCAGGGCGGCTGCGGCATCTTGCTTTTCTTTCAACAACATTTTATTGATCGCAAAAAGTGCTTGGTTCAATTGCGGGTCGTTCGCTTCGGCAACTTCCCAAAATTCCAAGCGAGCAGCGCCTTGCAATAATTTGCGCACCCGTTGCGGGTTATCGGCACCTGGAATTTCAATTTGAATTCTACCCGAACCTTGCAGTTTTTGAATGTTTGGCTGTGAAGTCCCAAATTGGTCGATACGGGTTTTTAAGATGGTAAATGAGCGATCGATGGCACTCTCTATTTCAGTCTCTAAAAATTTAAGTACGGTGGCATCGTCATCAGACAAACTAACGCGACCCTTGTTAGAGGCAGAGGCAAAAAGAAGTGCCAGTTTTTTATCTGGGTTTGCTTCGTGGTATGCCTTGTAGAATAGGCTGCTATAGCTCTCTTGGCTTTTCTTTTGCATTTCTTGCGCCTTTTTGAACGCGGCAATAAGAGCAGGATCTTGACTGTTGTTTCCGCTCAAGCCACGAATGATATCTGCGGGCGAAACCTCTAACACAACGTGCATTCCACCTTGCAAGTCTAGCCCAAGGCTAAGCTCATTTTCTTTTACTTCCTTATAAGTGTAATCTTTAAAGCCCAAGTTATAAACTGGCAAATTCCACAACGAATCAAGATAGGCTTGTTTTTTGGCAAGGTTGACTGTGCCTGTCGCATCGGTGGCTATGCGGATAGCGTTTTTTTGAACCCGCTGAGAAACAAACGTGAACGATAAATAAAATAAACAAAGTGCTGTAACTATTACTGTGAGTACAACTACGAAACCTTTATTACGCATAGAATTATGTTAGAATTTAATGATGATTTTTTGAATTGAGATTAAAGTAGAGAGACAATAGAAACAGATTTTTAGAATCAAGACATGACGATCTTGAATCTGAAATTTTGAATTTGTAATCGGAAATTAAGGTGCGTTGGGCGAAATGACGACCCTAAAAAGGGTTCGGAAAAAGCGGACAAATACTTTCTTTTCAATCTTTACAAAAGACTTGATTTCAGTAATTGAAAAGGAAGAAGGAGCTGGTGTTGCCGTGTTTTCGCTGAGCTTTACGAGCGAGTTACTGGTAACTGCATCAGAAGGCGCACTCACCATTACCTTTTCGGACTTGTCTTTCTTTTCGGAATCGTTCTTTTGCGTCAGCTCGCTTTGTTGGTAATAGGATTGTGAAAACACAATGATTACAGCCGCCAGAATACCTGAGGCAATCATAAAAATGCGTGAAAGTGTTTTCTTTTTCATTTGTGCGGGTGCAAGTATAGCAATAACAATTGGAAAATGGCAAGGTACGGTAGGAAAAATTGGGAGAAGCTAAACCAATAAGCAGCTTTGTTGAGGCTTCGCGCTTGGGGCAAAATGGCTTTTTAAGGCTTCACGGGGCTTGGTCCTCTGTTTTTTTTTAGTCCACCACCTAAATAAACGCCAAGTTTTAAGCCCAAATAATTTTCACTCATAAATATTTGCTTGGTCAATTGGGGAAGTGGATAATAGCCACGGTCTTTATAAGTAACTGTTGCTACCCTGCGATCGATAAAGTTGTATTCTGCCACGAGCGAAAAATGCAGAAAGTCTAACCCTATTTTTATATAACGACCTTGCGATTGAACCGGCAAGTTAACGTATTCGTAAACCTGCATGCCCGTTGCGGTAAAGGTTAGCGATGATTTATTGGGCAAATTCAGATAATATGTGCCAAAACCAACACCAAGGTAGGGACGCAATTTTTTAAATCGGGACTTGAAGTAATAGTTGCACTGCCATGCTAGTGAAAAACCCGAAGCAACATCCTTTTTGTAATAACCTTCTAGCCGCGCACCTAATGCCCACTTTTGGCCATAGGTGGCTTCAAGGCTATAATGGTTATTCTTAGTAATACCTGCACTGGCACCAATTCGTAAGTCTCTAAATGATTGCCCCAACACAGCATTTGCCGCTAAGAACCCAAAAGCGAAAACCAGAAAAAGGGATGTTTTCATCTTTGCACCAAAAAAAGTAAGGCCAAGTCTCAGATTGAGCCTTGACCTTACTGAATCAAGCTTACTTAACAACCGTGAAGAAAAAATTTGCAGAAGTAGCAATATTTGCCGGTAGCGGTATCTCCTTCTTATTATATAAAACCCTGCGAAGTTCATCGTCTCCTAACAGAGTAAGTGTATCATATGTTTTCTTGTTTAACTGAAGCACTCCCTCCACCTTATTGTCTCCTGGCCCATAAAATATTCCCGTTACGTAATATCCATCCGAACCAGTATTTACCACCATGTTTGAGCCTCCGCTATTGTCTAAAAAACGGATTTTAACACTGTCGATGCTATAGTGCCCAGCCGTTTTTGGATCAAGTAGGTTCTCTCCTTTTGAATTCTTGTAAACAATATTTATTTCCCAATTTACTCCAGTAGAAACATTTTTACCTCCAAAAATATAGCAGCCATTTAGCGTAGCTAGGGCCACTATACCGCACAAAACAATCGTAAGTCTCATACATTTACTTTTTTTATTATTTAAAGCGGCCAAATACTTCCTAGCATTCTGGTTTGGTACCAGTAAGTATCACTAGTGTTGTTGCCTGGATTGAAATCATTATCTCGGCCATTGCCGCCAAAAGTATCCGTTAAAAACCATCCGTTGTGATAACCTCCCCAACCCCAATTTGAGTGGTGATACCTGTTTACAAACGATACTGTGGTTTGAAGAACAGCAGGTCTATAAACACATTCATTATAATCAACTTGGCTGATTAGATAGGTAGAAGTCTTATTAACATCCGTAATGCCATCCATTACCCATTGGTGACCACTATTTAGGTCAGCAATATCCCAACACCAAATGAAGCAACCTATTGTAATGAATCTTGAAAAGCCTTGCACTAACACAGGGCTGGCTTCTGTTTGTATCGAAGCTGTTACATCCGTAGAATAGAAAGCCCTGAATTGCTTTTGTTGTAAATTAAATGTTGGGGAAATAGCTTGTTCACTAATGCCAAAAAGATTGCCAGTATTGTCCACCGCTGTACCCCCATTCTCACTACACCCGCTCCATGTAACATTATAATTGACAAAAATTCTTCTTATCAAAGCAGATATCGAGCTTACTTGTTGCGGTGTATTGTTGCATACCGAACCATTATTGGCAATGGCGGCCCAATCCGCAGGGTTGAGGCTGCCTGTGGTAGGTGTTACACCTCTCCTGCCCCAAAAATAAGCCACGACCATTGCTTCTGAAACAGGTATACAACCAGCAGCTACATTATTGTTATGATAAAATTCGTTATTAACGGGAGAATTACAACCTAGGTTTTTTTCGGTACAGGGACCGCCTACCGAATTACCATTCATATCATTATTGAAAGGTGGCCCCTGACCCCAATTTGTTGCCAATAGAGGTGCAACTATGGTTGTAGGAGATGTCTGTGAAGAAAGTAGGGCAGTGTATGGTGACAGCGAACAGAAGCCAGGGCAACCTTCGCCATTAGTTTTTGCAATCTGACAAGGATCTACGCGCCCATTGGAAGACTTTGTTGTGTTAGTTTTGTTAAAATTGGCTATTTTAGTCAATAAATCTATGTGGTACTTGTCACCTCTCATGTTTTCAACCTCTTGTCTTTTATCTTGAATAAGGTAAGCAAGTCGCGGCAAAACCAAACCAAACACAGCATGAGGTTCTTTTGAGTCCAGATTTCCAGCATCAGTCCATCCTAACCTATTTGGTGCTCGCTTGTCAGCAGAAATAATGGCAAAACCTCCGTTGTTGCTAAAGTTAAAAATGTGAAAACCTGGATCATTTTCTCGTTTTGAATTAGGGAAGCGGATAGTATCTGGAACGGCAAAAGAAAAGGCTTCACCCACGGTTCTTTTTAACCCATCTTTGGCGTTCAGTTCATCCGCTATTTGCTGGGCATCCTTTTTGGCATCCGCACTCGAATACGTAAAATTAGTATCCAATAGAATCAGTCGCTTTTGTTCCTCTACCGTAAGCACTAACTTTTCTAGTTGGTTTTCGGGTTTTACGTCAGAAGTTTCGTGGCAGGTGCTAAACAGCAAGCTCAAAGTTGCTGTACCGATAATCAAAATCCAAGAACGAGAAGGGGGGGTAAAATTTTTGCGTTCCATAATTTTTTTTTAATTGTCTAATAAAGATATAGCAACTAATTCCGAAAAACAATAATGGTTGCGTTATCTTTTTGTTACAACTAGGTAGTTATGGTCATTTTTGTACAAAAAGACAGGATTGGCGGGCGGTCATTTGCATTATGTTCCCTAAATAAAGCCTTAATGGGTGCGTTGTTTCTATCTTTTTCTAAAAAGATTTATACGCTGAAACGTTGTTTTTAAAGCTCCATTGTTATAACTTAGACTGACAATCTAGGAAGATACCATGCTCATGTTTGCCATTCTACCCCGCCAACCGCCTGTATAAAATCCCCGCCAAAGGAATGTGCGCTGCACTAGTGCAAGGCCAAAAACTGGCCGCGGTAATTGGCGCTGCAACTTGCAGCAGCAAATACCGCCAGCGGAAATGTCTGCCGCACTAGTGCAGGGGCAATTTCTGCAAAAAATAATGCTTGCCGCACTAGTGCGGGGGCAAAAACCTTAAAAAAAACGTCTTAAAAACCATTATTTCAATCTTTTCGCTCTTAGCGTATTACCCGCATGATAAACAAAACAACCTTGAGAAGCCTCCGCAATGCGGAGTTTATCCAATTTATAAGCGATGTGCTTACCATACTTGCCAAAAACGAGCCGCAGGTACTACTGGTGTTAGCACAGTTTAATGCACTACAGGCCGAGCTGGCCACAATGGAAGCGCTGTTTAAAAAAGAAGAGGGCAGCCCACTAACGGACGAATTGATTGACCTTGACAGTGTGCGCGACAACCATATTGTGGGCATGGCCACTATGGTGTTGGCGTATAGCTACCATTTTGATGCAGCTTTAAAAACACATGGCCAAACGCTGCAAGCGCATTTGGCTCCCTATGGTTCGGCAAGCGAAATAGCGCGCGAAAACTATCAAAGCGAAACGGCCATTATCAATAACTTGATTAGTGATTGGAACACCAAGCCCGAGTTGGCGGCAGCCATAGCAGCCCTTAACCTTACCGACTGGAAAAACCTGCTGCAAACCGCCAACACCAGTTTTAACGAGAAGTATCTTGCCCGCACGCAGCAGCAGGGCAATGCCCCCACCGAAACAGTATGGAGCAGACGCCCGTTGGCAATGGAAGCCTACGACAAGCTGATAAAAAAGTTGAATGCACAAAGTAATGTAAACGATGGTGTCGACCCTTGGGGCAAGGCCGTAAACGAAGTGAGTGCGCTAGAAGAAAACTACACTACGCTGGTAGCAAACCGCAAAAGTGTCAGTGCGAGCAAAGCCGCAGCCAAGGCCAATACCTAGCAAAATCTCCAAGGTCTTATAGCCAGTAACATCAAAACCTTGGAGGTTTTTGTGCCTACCTTGCCAACCTTTCCTTGATAAACCCATTTAATACTTCCAGTGCCCTATCGAAATTACTGTTGTTGGGTATCACCAAATCGGCATTGTGTTTTAGTGGCTCAATCAGGGTTTCGAACACGGGCATTACATGGTTCTGGTAGCGATACAGCACATCGTCAATATCATACCCACGCTCCATTTGGTCGCGTCTAATCCTCCGCCCTAGCTTTACATGGTCTTTTGCTTCAATAAACACTTTTAGGTCTAGCTCGCTTTCAATTTCTTCAAAGTACTGCACAAACAAGCCTTCCACTACCAAAATAGGCGCGGCTTTAAATTCTAAGAGTTTGGGTTCGGCATGAGGATTGTTAAACGTATATTCCTTTTTTATGACATCGTGGCCCGATTTTAGGCTCAATACATCTTCTTGAAATGACTCGCGGTCGATGGAAACTGGCAGATCAAAATTCTTTACGCCATTCTCATCAATGGGCTGCTGGTCGCGCGGCTTGTAATAATTGTCTTGCGAAATAAGGCAAATCTCTGAAGGCTTGAAAGCAGAAGAAAGGCCTTGCAAAAAATAGGTTTTGCCCGAGCCGCTGCCGCCTGTTATACCGATGGTGAAGGGTTTCATTCTTTTGAATTAGTAGTAAGACGTAAGTATTGAGACGTGAGACTTTTTTAGCTAGTAATGAGACGTGAGTATTGAGACATGAGACTTTAGCTGAAAGGTAAAACAGTTCAAGATTACAAATTCAAAGTTCAAAATTCAAAATTAAGGTTTCAATCAATCTTGAACCTTGAATTTTGAATCTTGTCTAAAAAATTCATCAATTGTGCTGTAGCTTTTGCGCGGTGGCTTATCTTATTTTTCTCTGCAAGCGTCATTTCGGCCAACGAGGCAGAATAGCCAGCAGGCACAAAGATAGGGTCGTAACCGAAGCCATTGGCACCTCTCCTTTCGGTCACAATCGTTCCAGAAAGAAGACCTATAAATTGATGGCGTTCATTCTCTTGAATTAATGTGATCACCGTCTTGAAATGCGCTTTGCGATTTTCAATCCCGGTAAGGGCAGCGAGTAATTTATCTATGTTGTCGCTATGGCTGCGCTGAGGGCCTGCATACATGGCTGAATAAACGCCAGGTTCACCGTTTAAAGCCTCGACTTCAAGACCCGAATCATCCGAAAAACAGGCCACATTGAATTTCTCAAAAACGTATTGTGCTTTTTGGAGTGAATTACCTTCAATAGTGGTTTGCTCTTCGGGCAGTTCTTCCAAACACCCTATATCGCGCAAGCTTAAAAGCGAAAAAGAATTGCCAACAACAGCCTGCACTTCTTGAATTTTATGCAGGTTGTTGGTGGCAAAGCAGAGGCTATTTATTAAAAAGCTTTTAATACTTAATTCTCAATAATTATTGCAAAAACCGCGATTGGTAATTAAACAGTGATCCGCCAGGATTCATTTTTATTTCCATTTGAAGAAAATAACCTGAACCTGGGCTTCGAGCATATGATGCCGAAGATTCACCAAGATAATACTGAATAGACTGCCGGTTATATGTGTAGACGGGAATGTTATAATTTGGTTTTTGTAGTTGCCACCCTACACTGCGTAATCTCCAATACTCGATTGTTGGAACTACATATGGACTAGGTGCTTCTATTCTTGCATCGTAGTAATACAAATATTTTACACTCCAAAAAAATCTGCTCGATACGCTTGTGTAAATATCAGACACATTCGCGTAAGCAAAGTTAAAGCCACCAACATTAAAATAGCTTCGTTGATTTAGCCCCCTTGCGTTTAAGCTATTCGATCTCTTTTCAACGTAAATTTCAGACTCTTTATCGAGTACCTTAACCTCGTTTATATATGAAACAAGGCCAGTCGCTTTTGAAGACACCGTTGTAACGTCCTTTTCTATGTGTATAATTCTATCTGCTATTTTAAATTCTTTATTCTCGTTCAAAAGGATTTGAAATCCTTGAATATCGAGTAGGCTATTGATTTCCGAAGACAATCTATCAGTTTGATTAATTGTTTCAAAAAATGATTTATACTCAAGCCCAGAAATTTTTCCATTTACGATGCTAATAGACCCACTCTAGATTCTTTCAAGAGTTGAAAGAAACGCCTGCTCCGTGGCGAATACCAATCTACCATTTTCGACTGTAATTTCATTTTGCTTTTTTGAAATCTCAATATCGTTGCTGCAACCAAATAGCAACAATCCAAAAATCACGACTGAAAATAGTGTTTTCATTGTTTTCATTGTTTTCATTGTTTTCATTGTTTTCATTGTTTTCATTGTTTTATAAAAATAAAAAAGTCGAACAAGAAAAGCAAATATCAGTTCAAATCGGTAAACTGAACAGTGTAGATAAGATTGCCGGAAGGCAGCTTTAAACTAGAAACTGGATTTAACCCAAAACCAAGGTTTGAAGGTATGTAAAAAGTAGCTGTGCTTCCTCTGGTTATCTGCTGAAACCCGATTATCAGCCCTGGTGAAAGGCGGCTTTGAAAGCCCAAGTAAGCTGAAACAACAGTTGTTGACTGGTCAAAAACAGTCCCTGTCTTTAGCAACTTGCCCAAATAAGTAAAATAAACCGACTTGCCAATTGTTGGCTTTGCGCCTGGCCCTAGAGCATCCACTGTGTAGCGGAGACCACTAGGATCTTTAAACGCGTTTATTTTCAAGCTATCTAAATATCTATCGATCTGAGCAACATCATTAGTTAATTGGTCTGAGTCATCTAGCAAATCTATATCAAATACAATGTTTGTATTTGAAGCTATTGTGCCGTCAGCACTGCCAGTTGTCCCATAAGCCAAGCCAGATGGGATATACAAGGTAACCTTGCTACCTTTATTCACCAGCTGCAAGCCGATTTGCCACCCTTCAATTAAGTTATAATACAAAGGTTGGGTAAAGGGGCTGGTAGATTTGTCAAATGACTGCCCACTTTCCAAAAACTTCCCATCATAACTAACATTTACATTGCTGTAGATTGACGGCTTCAAGCCTGTTCCTTCCCGCGTAACCACATAGCGCAAACCGCTTGGATCTTTAACTGCTGTTATATTTTTCGAGGCTAGATAATCATCAATAGCCTGTGTGTCCTTCACTAGCTGATCTGCGGGACTTAGTGCTACGGGGTCTTTACTACAGCCGGCAATAAAAAATAAACCCACTAAAAAAAGCAAACTCAAAATTTTATTCATGCGTCAATTGTTTTTTGTTTTTTAATTCAAACCTCCGAGGTCTTGTTTGCTGTTACTAGAAGACCTTGGAAGTTTGATAAATCTATTGGGTAATGTCCACCAACTCCATATCAAAAGTAAGAATGGAGTTCGCTACTATATCTGCGCTTCTTTGTTGCGGGCCATAAGCCAAGGTAGACGGAATATAGACCTTTAATTTTGTTCCTTTGTTCATTAAGGTAATAATCTCGTCCCACCCCTGTATCACGGCACTTTGTCCGAGTATGAAGCCATACGGCTCATACGGCCTACCTTCTTGGTAAACGCCATTTTCTTTGGCGATTGCTTCTATGCTTGTGTCAAAGCATTTTCCATTCAGTAAAAAACCAGCATACGCCACTTTCACTGTTTGGCCCGGTTTAGCGTTTTCGCCTTGGCCTTCTTTAGTGACGATGTAACGCAACCCAGAGTTTGTTTTGCGTGCAACTATATTTTTCGACTTCAAAAAATCATCAATAATGATAGTATCCTTCTTTAATTGGGATGTCATTTGCTTGGTCATCAATTCTTGTTGGAACTTAGTGACTTGCTCTCTATCCATTATATCTTGGACACCTATTTTGAATAAAAAGTTGCTTTTCGCATCCACGTTAGGTGGCAACGGTGCTCTAAAGTTTTTTTCAAACAATACTGCCGCGGGGATCTTGCAAACTACACTATCGCCTTTTGTAAGCATCCTAAAAACTTCGTCAATTCCATCTTCTTGTTTTATATTTACTGTATCACGAACTGGAATAATAAAAGGCGATCCTAGCTTTTTTGAGTCGTTCCACACGGAATCCTTACCGTCTTGGAAGGACATGTTTATGATTAGAAATTGATCTTTCTTGCCCGGAATTCCATCGCCCTTTTTTACCACTGTGAATTTGTAGCCTTTAGGTGTTTCCTTTTCTTTTGAGCAGGCTATGCATATCAGCAGGAGGCCAGCAAACATCATCACTTTTGTTGTCATTGTATTTTGTTTTTGAATTTTAATTGAGTTGATTTTTATAGAGAGGTAATACCTCCAAGAATTTAGTGAGTGTTTGTTCAAGCGTGAGCTTGGAGCTTCCGCCAGAGGCGTTTTTATGGCCTCCACCTTCAAAGTGTTTTCTGGCTAACTCGTTTACATTAAAATCGCCAATAGAGCGAAAAGAAAGTTTTATCTCTTCTTTTCTGTCGTAAAGAATTATAGCGAATTTTATTCCTTTTATCGATAACCCCCAATTGACCAAGCCTTCCGTATCTCCAGTCTGGGAGCCATATTTTTTTAGTTCTTCCTCGGAAAGCGTAATGTAGGCGGTATTGTATTCGGGCAGTATTTTGAGTTTTTCATTTAAGACATAGCCCACCAAGCGTAGCCGCTCAATGGTATTGTTATCATAAATCTGCCTTGCAACTGCCGAAGGATCCGCTCCAAAACCCACTAAATCGGAAGCTATTTGAAATTCCTTCTGAGTGGTATTGGAATGCCTAAACCCTCCCGTATCGGTCATCAGCCCCGAATAAAGGCAGTTGGCAATGTTTTCATCGATGAGCGATTCTTCGTCTAGCTCTTTTATCAATTCAAAAACCAACCCTGCGGTGGACGCGGCTTTTGTATCCCATTTGATAAAATCAGCGAAATTTTCTGGCTCTAAATGGTGATCAATCATCACTTTCTTTGCCTTGGCTTTGGTTACGAGGTCGCCCAACTCGTTTATCCTACCAAGGCTAGAAAAATCCAAACAAAAAATAAGCGTGGCTTTATTTATCGCTTCCTCCGCCTTTTTAAAAGGCTCAGTTGAATTTTTTGACAATGCCAAAACTTCATGTGATCCGGGCATCCAGGCCAAAAATAGAGGAAAATCACTCGGAGTAATCACCTGAACTTTGTGCCCTTTTTTGGTTAGAAACCCAGCTAAACCCAACGATGAACCCAGCGCATCGGCATCGGGCTTGAAGTGCGTGAGGATGACTACCGTCTGCGGCCGATTCAAAAAAGTCTTAAGGGCGTGGAGTTTTTCCATTGAGGGCGCAAATTTATCAATTACGAATTACGAATTGTCAATTACGAATTATCAATTGCTAAATTATATCAGTTATTTTTGTGGAGTCACGAATCTATTGTATGAAAGTACTGCTCGATATAAAAGACAATAAAGCCGTTTTTTTCATGGAATTGCTAAAGAGTTTCCCCTACGTGAAGGCCAAAACCCTTACGCCCCATAAGGCCGAGGTGCTAGCCAATGTAAAGGAGGCCGTGGAAGAAATGAAGCTTGTGAAGGCGGGAAAACTAAAAGCGCGCAACGCGGAAGAGCTTTTCGATGAGCTTTAGTGTAAAAACCATTCCTAGGTTTGAGAAAGTATCAAGCGACTTTCAAAAAAGTATCCATCGCTTAAATCTGAATACGTAAACTTGGTTAACAGCCTGAAAGAAAGACCTCTGCAAGGAACGGCATTAGGGAACGATTGCTTTAAAATACGGCTAGCTATCGCCTCAAAAGGTAAGGGCAAAAGTGGAGGGGGAAGAATTATCACCTATTTGCAAATTGTGAATAAAACTGTTTTTCTTTTGTCCATCTACGATAAGTCAGAACAAGAGAACATCGATCCAAGAGATCTTATTAGTTTACTGAGACAGATTCCACGGTAGAATCAAACCATATTATTTCGCTTCTGTATCAAGAAAGACAAACGTTTTGCTAATTTTTATACTTTTGCGACCAAAATAATTATACTAAAAAACAATCAAATGGCAACAAACAGAACTTTTACCATGATCAAACCTGATGCAACGAGTGCAAATAACACCGGTGCAATTACTAAAATGATTGAAGAAGCAGGTTTTCGCATCGTGGCCATGAAAAAAACAAGATTAAGCAGCGAACTAGCTGGCAAATTCTATGAAGTACATAAAGAAAGATCGTTTTATGGCGAATTAGTTAGCTACATGTCATCCGGAGCCATCGTACCCATGATTCTTGAAAAAGAAAATGCGGTAGAAGATTTCAGAAAATTAATTGGCGCTACGGATCCTAAGAAAGCAGAGCCGGGCACCATTCGGGCACTTTTCGCAAAGTCAATTGACGCGAATGCTATCCATGGTTCTGACTCTGATGCAAACGCTGAAATTGAAGGAAGTTTCTTCTTCTCTCAGTTTGAAAGATTCTAAAATTCAAGATTCAAAGTTCAAGATTAATTGTGAGCCAATTTTGAATCTTGAACTTTGAATTAGTTAAGTCTTACACGCTATTGACAAAAACTCTCATAACCAACACGCATTTCATTTTAACAATTTCAACCCGTTCGTGTTGTTGAGTCATTGATCTTGCGATGTACAATAAACAAAGCATACAACCACTAATTATACCGAACAACGAATGATAGATCCTACCTACTCCGAAAAATTTGAATCACGTCATAATGCCCCAAATGCAGCTCAAATAGCAGAAATGCTAAGAGTAGTAAATGCTACCTCTGTGGATGAAGTGATTGATCAAACCGTGCCCGCTGCCATTCGCTTGAAAAAGGCATTGAATTTACCCAAGGCACAATCGGAGTATGAGTTTCTCAAAGAGTTTAAAAAACTCGTTTCAAAAAATAAAATATATAAGTCTTACATCGGCACGGGCTATTATAATTGCATTACGCCAGGTGTAATTCTTAGAAATATTTTAGAAAACCCAGGGTGGTACACCGCGTACACACCTTACCAAGCTGAGATTGCCCAAGGGCGCATGGAGGCGTTGATCAACTATCAAACAATGATCATCGACCTTACGGGAATGGAGATTGCCAATGCTTCGTTACTAGACGAAGCTACCGCTGCCGCAGAAGCGCTGCATCTTCTTCATGCCTCAAAAAAAGGCTCGAAGAAAGACGCGCATCAGTTTTTTGTTGATGAAAATACATTTCCGCAAGTAATCGATTTATTAAGAACGCGCTCAGCTCCAATTGGGGTTGACCTTGTTGTAGGCGATGTTTCGAAATTAGATGTTACTGACGCCAATTTATTTGGTGTTTATATTCAAAACCCAACCAATAACGGGGAAGTAAAAGATTATACCTCGTTCATTGCCTCTGCCCACGAACATGACGTTTACATTGTAGTTGGTGCCGACCTGATGAGTTTGCTTTTGGTAAAATCGCCCGGTGAAATGGGTGCCGATGTAGTGGTGGGTTGCTCTCAACGTTTCGGTGTACCTATGGGCTTTGGTGGCCCTCATGCGGCCTTCTTCGCAACGAAAGATGAGTTCAAAAGACAAATGCCCGGACGGATTATTGGCATATCACAAGATGCGCAAGGCAATCCCGGCTATCGCATGGCATTGCAAACACGCGAGCAACATATTCGCAGAGAAAAAGCAACCTCGAATATTTGCACGGCACAAGTACTACTTTCTGTGATGGCGAGCATGTATGCAGTATATCATGGCCCTGAAGGTTTGAAAAAAATTGCAGGCAGAATTCATGGGTTGGCCAGCGTGCTCGATAGCAACTTAAAAGCAAACGGCTTCAAACAGGTAAACTCAACTTATTTTGATACACTAAAAATTGCAGTCGCAGATAAGAAAGTAATCGAAAGCGCAGCAACCAAACACGAACTTAACTTCCGCTACTTTGAGGATAATCATGTCGGGATTTCTATTGATGAAACCACTTCATTGAAAGACATCGAAACAATTTTAAATGTTTTCGGAATTAGCTCGCTTAAGCAAGAAGCTAAACCGGAAATGTCGCTGTCTTCCAGCTTAGTGAGAAAATCAAGTTTCATAACCCATCCCGTTTTTAACTCACATCATAGCGAACACGAAATGTTGCGCTACATAAAAAAATTGGAGAGCAAAGATTTGTCGATGGTGCATTCGATGATTTCATTAGGCTCTTGCACCATGAAGTTAAATGCCACCACGGAAATGATTCCGGTAACGTGGCCTGAGATGGGTCAAATTCACCCGTTCGCGCCAAGCAATCAAACTCAAGGATATGCAGAAATGATTTCTAACCTAGAAGTTTGGTTAAAGGAAATTACGGGCTTCACTGGAATTTCATTACAACCTAACAGCGGTGCTCAGGGCGAGTATGCCGGATTACTCGTAATCAGAGCATATCATCAGCATCGTGGTGATCATCATAGAAACATTGCGTTGATACCTTCTTCGGCACACGGCACCAATCCTGCCAGCGCAGTAATGGCGGGCATGGAAGTAGTTGTTACCAAGTCTGATGCCGATGGAAAAATTGATGTAGCTGACTTGAAACAAAAGGCTGAGCAATACAAAAATAATTTAGCGTGCTTGATGGTAACCTACCCATCCACCCACGGTGTATTTGAAGAAGCAATTATAGAAATCTGTGACACTATACATCAGAACGGTGGATTGGTGTACATGGATGGCGCGAACATGAATGCACAAGTTGGGTTAACATCTCCCGCAAATATTGGTGCAGACGTATGCCATTTAAACCTTCACAAAACATTTTGCATTCCACATGGTGGCGGTGGTCCGGGCATGGGGCCTATCTGCTGTAACGATAAATTGAAACCGTTTTTGCCAGGGCATGCGGTAGTTAAAACGGGTGGAGAACATGCCATTACCGCTGTATCTGCTGCCCCTTGGGGAAGCGCGAGCATTTTAGCAATCTCCTATGCTTACATTGCTATGATGGGGGGCGAAGGCTTAACCAATGCAACGAAGCTGGCGATTTTCAACGCCAACTATATTAAAGAACGTTTGAGCGAACACTTTAAAATTCTTTACACGGGCACACAAGGTAGATGCGCGCATGAAATGATTGTTGATTGCCGTGACTTTAAAAAGTTTGGCGTGGAGGTAGAAGACATCGCCAAACGTTTGATGGATTATGGCTTCCACGCACCTACAGTTTCGTTTCCGGTGGCGGGCACCATTATGATTGAGCCCACCGAAAGTGAACCTAAAGCAGAGATGGATCGCTTTGTGGATGCGCTGATTGAAATCAGAAAAGAAATTAAAGAAGTAGAAGAGGGCAAAGCCGACAAAGAAAATAATGTGTTGAAGCATGCTCCACATACCGCTTCGGTTATCACTGCCGATACATGGACTCGTCCTTACTCAAGGCAGAAGGCGGCTTTTCCGCTGCCCTTCGTAAAAGAGCAAAAATTTTGGCCAAGTGTGAGCCGTGTTGATAACGCCTATGGCGATAGGAATTTAGTTTGTTCTTGTTTGCCTGTCGAGGCGTATGCTGGATAACAATTTAAGATTCAACGTTCAAGAATCATTTAAGAATCTCCTCAATTTTGAATCTTGAACATTGAATCTTAAAATTTCATTTCAACCCATACTTATCCATCAGATAAACTAACGCAGCCATAGCAGCTGAACCTAATTCAAGTTCGCGCTTGCTCACTTTATCTAGGGTATCAACTGGTGTGTGATGGTAATCGAAATAGCGTTGCGAATCTGGAAGCATTTCTAAAAGAAATGTTCCTTGTGCCGCAAGTGGTCCTATATCTGCTCCACCTCCATCTTGCATAAAATCGTGCAAACCATAAGGTTCAAAAATACTTTTCCAACTTCTAATTTTATTTTTTATGGCTTCACTCCCACTCATGGTGAAGCCTCTTGGCGTGAAGCCGCCTCTATCAGATTCCATCGCTGCAATGTGTTTCTCCTTGTGAAGTGCCGCCAGCTCGGCATATTTCAAGCCTCCACGCAACCCATTTTCTTCGTTCATAAACATAACGGCCCTGATGGTGCGCTTAGGTTTGTAACCCATTGTTTTGAAAATTCGCAACACCTCAATAGACTGCACACACCCCGTTCCGTCATCGTGGGCACCCTCTGCCAAATCCCATGAATCGAGGTGACCACCCACGTCTATAATTTCATCTTTGTATTCGCCTCCATTGATTTGACCCACCACGTTAAATGAGGGCGCGTCCTCTAAAATTTCGCTGTGCGTTTCCAAATAAAATTGAACATCCTTATCTTCTTTCACCAATTTACTTAACAAATCAGCGTGCTTAGTGCTAATGGCCACTGCCGGTATTTTGTTTACTTCTGGTTTGTATCGAACACCTCCTGTATGTGGATACTCCTCCACATTTAAGCCCATTGAGCGGACGATAACGGCAGCTGCGCCATACTTGGCGGCTTCGGATGCCCCGCTTCCACGTTGACTTACCGCCCCAGTGTAGGCCGCAAACGTGTTGATCTGTGTTGGATCCATCGGGCGATTGAAAAAGACAATTTTGCCTTGCACATTTTTTGTCCCCAATTGAGTTAACTCTTCAAAACTTTTCACTTCTATCACTTTCGTGGAAATGCCTTCGGGACCCGTGCCGATAGATCCGCCCAGTGAACAGACATTCACTTCCACTGTTCCCATCTTTTTGGTGTTGACAATTCTTCCAATTTCTTTTTGGCCTCTTACCCAATGGGGCACCATTACGGGCTGAAGCCAAACTGAATCAAAGTCAAAATCCTCCATTACATGTCGACTCCATTCCACTGCTGCCGCTGCACCCGGTGAGCCGGAAAGCCGAGCGCCAATTTTCTTTGTCAATTGCTCCAACATCTTGTACGACTTGCCGTTTTTTAACGACTCATCAAAGATGGTTTTGACAGTTGTTTCATCAGCTTGTTGGGCGAAGGATTGTGTGGTCACGAAAAGAAAGGTCAGCAGTAAAATTTTATTCATGTTTTAATTTATTGTTTTTTAGTTGCCACATTGCCTGCCCCGCTGCAAGCGGGGGAATCGCTGAGATTATCATGCTGTTGGGTTTGGAGCATTTTAATGGCGATTTCATCTGTTGTTTAGCTTAGGCATTAAAAGTAGTTCGTTTATAGTCAACCTCAAAAAAAGCGTCAGTTTAAAAGTTGTAAATTCGTGTAAACAAAAAATCTATGGCCTTTCTATTTGAATCGTTTGAGGAATGGAGGACTTATTGTTCGAAAACCAATAAGACATTAGACCAAGTTGTGGTTGAATATGAAACAGAACAGAAAGGCAGATCGGAGCAAGAAATAATTGTAGGTCTTGCCAACGCCTGGAAGGTAATGAAAGAGGCCGTTCATTCTGGATTGGAAGAAGATATGACCTCCCGATCGGGCATGATCAACAATGGGGCAAAGAAGGTTTTTCGCTATCCCACTCCAGTGCTTTCAAAAGAATTTCAAAACTTGATCTCGAGGGCGTTAGCGGCAAAAGAAGTTAACTCCTGCATGGGGCGGGTAGTGGCAGCACCTACAGCTGGTGCAAGCGGAATCATGCCAGGTGTTTTATACACACTACAAGAAATTCATGACATTAGCGATAAGCGAATTTTAGAAGCCATGATGGTGGCTGCAGGCATTGCCATTATTATAGAGCAAAAAGCTTCTATTGCGGGCGCGGTGGGTGGCTGCCAGGCCGAGACAGGTACTGCGGCCGCCATGGGAGCAGGTGCTATTGTATTTTGTTTGGGTGGCACCATCGATCAGGTTTTCAATGCTGTTGCTATCACCATTCAATGTATGCTAGGCTTAGTGTGCGACCCGGTAGCTGGTCTTGTCGAAATACCTTGTGTGGTGCGCAATGCAAGTGCTGCTGCTATCGCCAATAGTTCCGCTCAAATTGCATTGGCCGATGTGAGCAGCGTAATTCCCGTTGACGAAGTAATCGAAGCCATGGGCGAAATTGGCGCCAGCATGGAAACACGTTATAAAGAAACAGCACTCGGAGGTTTAGCAGCAACCCCAACTGCTCAAAAAATTTCCAAACGCGTTTTGATTAGAGAAATTGACGTGTTGCCAGACCAAGAAAGTTAAACTATTTAATAAAATCGGGCCAGATTGCGTGGCCGAAAAAATAGGTTGCAAGGGTTAAGCTGATACCCCAAAAGCAAGCACTAATAAACATGTAAAGAATTATTTTTTCTTTAGGGCTTCCAGAACTTACCGCCAAAATAGTTCCGCCAATCGGAGTTAAAATAAGCGGTGTTAAGGCGGCTACACCTACCAAACCGTACTTTTTCCAGATCGTTGAAAACTTTCTACTTCTGCTTGTGAAAATCTTGCTGTTCGGAAAAAATCTTTTAAACAAATTATTGCGCAACCAGCTCCCAAAATAAGTAAAGGCGAAGACCACCGTCATCATGCCGCCAACGGTTGAAAGAATTGTTGTAACGACTGTTAATCCCGCGGCATAGCCTGACAATGGCCCGAATATGAACTTAATCATACTCGCCAAAAAAACTGGAATGGCCTTTAAGATTTCCTCTACCATTGAACTGTTTCTAAACCCCGAAGCTAAGTAGAATTTTGAGAATAGACGATCGCCTTGAGTAAAAATTGCTACCAATAATTGGAATGTGAAAGTATTATGATTTAAGTTGTAAACTAATTGTAGTTATGGCCAAATCAGTAAAAAAAATAGATTCGTATTTAGATTCAGATTTGCTAAGGCAACTTTGCGAAGTACAAGCGACTTCAGGTCATGAAGTTGCTATGAAGAGCTTCTTATTAAACTATTTAAAGAAAAACAGCAAGAACTGGAAAGCGAAACCTGAAATAATTCATGGAGAGGCATTGCAGGATTGTATCATTTTAAAATTTGGAAAACCACGCACGGCCATTTTTGCCCACATGGATACCGTTGGTTTTACGGTTCGTTATTTTAACCAGTTGCTCCCAGTTGGTAGTCCCGATGCTGAGCCGGGTACCAAATTAGTTGGCCAAGATAGTTTGGGTCTAATAGAATGTGAATTGGAATTCAGCAAAGAAAATCATGCCTTTTATAAGTTTGGTCGATCAATTGATTGCGGTACGCAACTCAGTTACAAAATAGATTTTCGCGAAAGCAAGCAATACATTCAAACTCCCTATCTCGATGACCGTTTAGGTATTTATAATGCCCTCAAAGTGGCAGAAACATTAAAAGATGGTGTTATTATTTTTAGCTGTTGGGAAGAACACGGTGGCGGCTCTGTGCCATACTTAGCGGATTATGTTTACAAGAAGTGGGGAGTGCGACAAGCCTTAATATCAGATATAACTTGGGTATCGGATGGCGTTGAACACGGAAAGGGAGTTGCCATCTCACTCCGCGATCGGAATATTGCCAGAAGAAGTTTTGTTGACAAAGTGATAGCTATTGCCGAGAAAAATAAAATTGATTACCAACTCGAGGTGGAAGGAAGTGGGTCGAGCGATGGAGGCGAGTTACAGAAAACTGCCCTGCCTTTCGACTGGTGTTTTGTTGGGGCCCCCGAAGAAGGAGCTCATACACCTAACGAGAAAGTTCATAAGCATGATATTGCAACGATGATTGAGTTGTATCAATGCTTGATGAAAGAGCTTTAAAATTCAAAAGAATGATTGAGCAACTTAGACTCAATTTTTCCTTCTAACAAAATCGGTTCTTCATACTTCCCTAAAGAAAGAAAATATCCCATTGCTTGCTTAGACAAAGGGTCTACTATCCAATATTCTTTAACACCAAATTTTTCGTACAGTTCTTTTTTGGTCTTTAAATCATGGCTCTTATTCCCCTCCGATAAAACTTCCACAATCAAATCGGGCACTCCGTGAATATGCTCTTGAATAATCGAAAGGTTTTCTTTAGCGATGAAAACAAGATCGGGCTGCACCGCATTTTTTTGTTCATCTAAATAAACATCAAAGTGGGCAACGTATAATTCGCCAAGGTCATGTTGCTCAACAAAGTGATCGATGGCTGAGAATAATTTTCCAATAATTCTTTGGTGATTGCGGGCTGGTGAAGGGCTCATATAAATTACTCCGTTTAATAATTCAGCTAGCGTTCCTTCGGGAAGGGTTTTGAAAACTTCCATGATGGTGCGTGGCGGACTTTCTATAATAGCGTTCATAATTCAAATTTACTCAAAAAAAATTCATAAGTTTAAGCAACCAACAGAGTTTTAAAAAGCATAAAAAACAATAAATCTATGTCGACCCGAAGAGACTTCATCAAAACAACCGCCACTGCCACCGCAGGCTTCTCTATTTTGTCTTCCTCAACACTGTTTTCAAAAGATAAAGACAACAAAGTTAAACTAGGCATTATTGGCGTTGGCTTTCGAGGACAAGGTCACTTAGAGTTAGCATTGAACAGAGCCGATGTTGAGGTGGTGGCCATTTGCGATGTTCAACAACGTATGATTGATTTAAGCCTATCAATCATAGAAAAATCAAAAAAACCAAAGCCACAAATTATTTTGGATGGCCCCTATGGCTATAAAAAATTGTTAGACAACAAAGAGATCGATGCCGTAATAATTGCCACACCCTGGGAGTGGCATACGGTGATGTGCATCGATGCGATGAACGCGAAAAAATATGTGGGCTGTGAAGTGATTACTGGCATGACCGTGGAGGAATGTTGGGAGCTAGTTCATACAAGTGAGCGCACCGGAATGCCACTAATGATGCTGGAGAATGTTTGCTACCGCAGAGACGTGATGGCCGTGATGAACATGGTGAGGCAAAATGTTTTTGGCGAACTCATCCATTTGCAAGGGGGCTACCAACACGACTTGCGTGAAGTCAAGTTTAACGATGGTAAAACCGATCCTGGCACTGGCGCAGAATTTGGTGAAAAAGGATTTTCCGAGGCACAATGGAGAACACTACATTCTGTGAACAGGAACGGGGAACTCTATCCGACACACGGCATTGGCCCTTTGGCGATGATGACCAATATCAATCGTGGCAATCGTTTTACCCAGTTAGTTTCGTATTCATCAAAAGCTCGTGGCCTCCACAACTATGTTGCCAAGGTAGGCGGAGAAAATCATCCCAATTCGAAAATCAATTTTAAATTAGGCGATGTAGTAACCACCATGATTCGCACAGCCAATGATGAGACCATTTTGTTACAACACGACACAAATTTACCTCGGCCGTATTCATTAGGGTTTCGTGTTCAGGGCACAAACGGCCTCTGGATGGACGTGAATAAATCCATTTACATTGAAGGCCAAAGCAAAGATGCCCACCGATGGGAAGACGCCAAATCATGGCTAGAAAAATATGACCATCCGCTTTGGAGAAAATATGGAAACGATGCGGCAGGCGCGGGCCATGGTGGCATGGACTGGTTTGTAATTAACGCATTTATTGAATCCGTTAAACTAAAAACTAACACTCCGCAAGATGTCTATGATGCGGTTACCTGGAGTGCGATCACGCCATTGTCTGAAACCTCCATTCAATTGGGCGGGCAAAGTGTCGAATTTCCGGATTTCACTAACGGAAAGTGGATGTATCGAAAGAATGAGTTCGCTTTAGGAGACATCTACTAGGGTAGTCTATCTTGATGTTGTATTTTTGTGCTTGTGGAAAACTTAGTACAACTTAAAGACCTGACTTTCAAGTCGTTTATTTCAGAAGAAAAAATCAACGCACGTGTTACTGTGTTAGCAAATCAGCTAAACAACGACTATGCTGAAAAAAGCCCTGTATTTCTTCCCATCCTGAATGGCTCATTCATGTTTGCTGCTGATTTGATCAAACAAGTCTCTGTAAATTGTCAAGTTTCATTTGTGAAAGTTTCATCCTATGCAGGCACACAAAGTACCGGGCAGTTAAAAACCCTAATAGGCCATGAAGAAAGTCTTTTTAACCAAGATGTGATTGTTGTTGAAGACATTGTGGATACAGGATTGACATTGGAGCTGATACTTAGCGACCTTAAAGCGCGTGGTGCAAAATCGGTAGAGACGATTTCTTTGTTACGCAAGCAAAAAGCGCGAGATAAAGATGTTGCAGTGAAATATGTTGGATTTGAATTGGATGAACAGTTTGTGGTTGGCTATGGGTTGGATTATGATGGGCTGGGGCGGAATCTTAGCGCTATTTATGAGCAATCCACGCATTGACAAAAAGCGTTCGGCTCAATAATCCTAAAAAAGTACTTTTCATAATTGACCATTACCCTACACGGTTTTGACATCTCTCGTGTCGTTTTTAATAAATTCCCTATCTTGCCCACCCGTTTTTGTAAAAATTATAATCAAGCTTAATCAACATACAGATGGTAAATATTGTACTCTTCGGTCCTCCGGGCGCAGGTAAAGGCACTCAAAGCGAGTATTTGATAAAAAAATACCAATTGACACATATATCCACAGGTGATCTGTTTCGAAAACATTTAAAAGAAGGCACCCCTCTTGGGAAACTTGCCCAGCAATATATGGACGAGGGAAAGCTTGTGCCTGACCAAGTGGTAATTGATATGGTGGACGACAAAATCAAAAACGATGGACCTGTTACGGGTTACATTTTTGATGGTTTCCCTCGCACGGTGGCGCAGGCCGAGGCATTAGATAAACTTCTGACTTCTAAAAATACACCCATCAAATGCATGATCGCTTTGGAGGTTTTGAAAGAAGAATTGGTAAAACGTTTATTGAATCGAGGAATTACTTCGGGGCGCACGGATGACCAAGACGAAACCAAAATTAACACTCGTATTCAAGTATACCTAGACGAAACTTTGCCAGTTGCGAAGTACTACGAGAAGCAAGGCAAGTTCAATCCCATTAATGGAATTGGTGAAGTAAACTCAATTTTCAACAGCATTTGCAGCATCATCGATAAATAAGGGTTTTGGTTCACAGCTTTGATGTAACTTGCAGTCTGTAACCTGTCTCTTTTTATGTCCAATCCCAATTTTATCGATTACGTAAAGTTTTACTCAAAGTCGGGAAACGGAGGTGCCGGGTGTTTGCATTTTCATCGCGAAAAATTTATAGAGAAAGGCGGGCCAGATGGTGGCGATGGAGGCCGAGGAGGGCACATTATTCTTCGAGGCAATTCGCAATTGTGGACATTGCTGCATTTAAAATTTCGAAAGCACATACGCGCTGAAAATGGCCAAGGTGGCGCAGGTCAAAACATGACTGGTTCTTTTGGAAAAGACGAAATAATTGACGTGCCGCTTGGCACCATCGCCAAAAGAGCTGACACAGAAGAATTTCTTTGCGAAATAAGTGAACACGGCCAAGAAGTAATCCTCATACCGGGCGGGAGGGGCGGAAAAGGCAATCAGCATTTTGCAACTTCAACAAACCAAGCACCTACACACGCGCAACCGGGCGAACCCGGGATAGAGGAAACAGTTGTATTAGAATTAAAGTTATTGGCCGATGTTGGCCTTGTTGGTTTTCCAAATGCAGGCAAATCAACCTTGTTATCCGTTGTTTCAGCCGCTAAACCAAAAATTGCGGACTATATTTTCACCACGCTTACCCCCAATTTAGGAGTTGTAAAATATCGCAATGAGCTATCGTTTGTAATGGCTGACATTCCTGGTATTATTGAAGGCGCCAGTGAGGGCAAGGGTCTTGGAATTCGGTTTTTGAAACACATTGAGCGTAACTCGTTGTTGCTTTTTTTAATTCCTGCCGACTCTCCGAATATTGAACGTGAGTATCAGATTTTATTAAACGAGATCAACCAATACAACCCTGAACTTCTTGATAAAAAAAGGCTTTTAGCAATAACAAAGGCAGATATGTTGGATGACGAATTAAAGGCAGCCATCCGCAAAGAGATGCCAAAGAGCATTCCTTTTATTTTTATTTCTTCTTTGGCCAATCAAGGCCTCACCGAATTAAAAGATTTGATCTGGAAGAATTTGCATTAAGATTAATTCTAACTTCGCTTTGAATACACCGAACTAAGCTGTTTGGTGCACTCAATTATCATGAGCCATTACCTCGCCCAACTAAACATTGCCAAAATGCTTGCCCCACTCGATAGTCCGGTGATGGCTGATTTTGTGAACAACTTAAATCGGATTAATCCCAGATTACGCATTAGAGAATTGAAATGGAAAATGGACTGAATTCGATTGGTTCCAAAGTCCCTTGCACCACTCTCTTCGTTTCATGTTCAATGCGAGTTTAAGGGTGAATTGGTCCCCAACCTGT
>JBIKRT010000120.1:0-11385 GCA_044349005.1 Cyclobacteriaceae bacterium | reverse complement strand
TAAGCATAAAAAATCTGCAAGGTTTTAAAGATAAAACCCGACTTTCTTGCAGATTGTTTCAACTCAATTCGATCGATTTTATTCAAAAACTAATCCCATTGGGCTTTTTAAGGAGTGACTATTTAGTAGAACGGATTAAAATCTGTCCTTTGTTTGGGCTGGACATATTCTGCGAATCTGCTTAACTAACAAGTGGTCGTTGGTCGATATGAGAGCTTTGTCAGGTTTCCCCACGCCTCCTACTGCTTCTTAAACTTCTTGGCCTGAACCGCGCCATCAACGAGTATTTTCGTTAAATAGATGCCCGTAGAAAGGTTGGACACATCAATTGTTATTGAGTTTGATTCGGTATTGTCTGTTACAAGACGCTCACCCGTTAAAGCAAAAACAGTTATCTGCTTCGTCCCGGCCGCATCTCCAAAATAAATGGTCAGCAAATCGCCAACTGGATTGGGATATAAGTCAATAGAAGCCTGACCTGCCTCTGTTCCGGTTATCACCAACGGTTGTTCAGCGGAAAATTCTCCCATGCAATCATCGATGGTTACTTGCACTTTATAGCTGCCGGATTTAGTCGCGCTGAACGTAGCATCGGTTGCCCCTGCAATAGCTGTTCCATCTACATACCATTGATTACCATCGGCAGCACTTGAAGTTAACAAAGACGTTGGGGTAGTTAAATTACTAAGGGTAATGGTTGGCTTCGCTGGTTTGATACAGAAGCTTTGGGTTACTGATTGCGCGGCATTATAATCTGAGTTACCTGCCTGACTAGCGGTAATAGAAACCCGACCTGCTTTTAACAGCGTAACTTGCCCATTAGCGATGCTTATCTTATCAGACGTTGATGTGAAATTAACAGGTAATAAAGAATTGGCACTGCCCGTTAAGTTAAATGACCCATCACCAATGGTTTTGTCTGCCAAGGCGGGGAAGGTAACCTGCTGTTGGGCTTTGGTTACATTGATCGAAACCAGTTTGGTAGCTGAATTGTAATTACCTGTTTCCGCTGGTGTAAATGTTACCGTTAGATTTTGGTTGTTGCCTGCGCTAAGTTTTGTTCCGCTTGAAAGAGTATAAGCAAATGAGCCATCTAAGGATGAAGAAGCATTTAGTTGAGTTGCACTTAAAGCAGTTCCATAAACTATGTCAGAAGGATTGCTCCAACTGATGGTTGGGGTGGCTTTGCTGACATTGATTGTTACCTGCTTGGTAACTGATTCATAATTTATTCCCTCAGTTGGAGTAAATGTTACCAATAGATTTTGGTTGCTACCAGCGTTCAGTTTTGCTCCACTTGCTGGAGTATAAGCAAATGAGCCTACAACAGTTGAAGTGGCATTTAATTGGTTTGGACTTAAAACAGTTCCATAAACAATATCAGCTGGATTGCTCCAACTGATGGTTGGGGTGGCTTTGCTGACATTGATTGTCACTTGCTTAATAACAGAAGTATAGTTTGCACCATCGGTTGCGGTAAATGTTACCGATAGGTCTTGATTGCTGCCTGCACTCAGTTTTGTTCCACTTGCTGGATTATAAGCAAATGTGCCATCAATAGTTGAAGTAGCATTCAGTTGAGTTGAACTTAAAGCAGTTCCAAAAACAATATCAGCTGGATTGTTCCAGCTTATGATTGGGGTGGCTTTGTTGACATTGATTGCAACTTGCTTAGTAGCTGATTCATAATTCGCACCATCGGTTGGGTTAAATGTTACCGATAGGTTTTGACTGCTGCCTGCATTTATTTTTGTTCCGCTTGCTGGAGTATAAGCCAATGTGCCGTCAGCAGATGAAGAAGCATTAAGTTGAGCTGAACTTAAAGCAGTTCCATAGACTATGTCAGATGGATTGCTCCAGCTTATGATTGGAGTGGCTTTGCTGACATTGATTGTTACTTGCTTAGTAACTGATTCATAATTCGCACCATCGGTTGAGGTAAATATTACCGATAGGTTTTGATTGTTGCCTGCATTCAGTTTTGTTCCTCTTGCTGGAGTATAGGCAAATGTGCCTTCTTTGGATGAAGTTGCATTTAGTTGAGTTGCACTTAAGGCAGTTCCATAAATAATATCAGCAGGATTACTCCAGCTTATGGTTGGGGTGGCTTTGCTTACATTAATTACCACTTGCTTGGTAATCGCGTTATAATTCGCACCATCGGTTGGTGTAAATGTTACCGATAGGTTTTGATTGCTGCCTGCATTCAGTTTTGTTCCACTTGCTGGATTATAAGCAAATGTGCCTTCTACGGATGAAGTTGCATTTAGTTGAGTTGCACTTAAAGCAGTTCCATAAACAATGTTAGTAGGATTGGGCCAACTGATAGTGGGTGTAGCTGCATTAACTTGCAGTAGTTGTTCCAGATTATCAGCGGGGAAAGTTTCGAGATCACCCGATTGACTTGCTGTAATGGTGCAAGCACCAGCCTTCAAAATTGTCACTTTATTAGCTTCTATTAAGGCAATAGAAGGGTCGGAAGAAGTATAACTAACGGGCAGCCCCACGTTCGAGGTCGCGTTCAAAAAGAAAGGTAGATCGCCATAAGTTTTCGGTTCAATCGCATTGAACGCTATGGATTGCTTTCTTTTATACTGCGCCACATAAGATGCGCTCGCGGTGGGGGATATTGTTTGGCCTATTGTTCCTCCAGTAGACCACGAAACAAAATAATAGGCTGTGCCCAGTTTAGTTTGTTGTGCCGGAGCAGAAATAGTTCGTAAAATACCTCTTACGCTGGTCACCAACGTGTCCGTTGAAAAGGGCTGACCATCTATGGCGAGCGAAAGTCCAATTGGTCTTGAAGAAAGACTTATCTCTACCTTGTTTGGGAATACATCTACCGAATCAATGCCTACCGCACCTTTCGAATCGGTTACCATTACTGTAAATCGATACCAAACGTTATCTGAAGTCTCTCCCTCATTGGGAATAGTTATCTCCACTTCATTGCCTTCAACAGCAGGCGAGTCATGGGTGTGGGTATCATGGTGGAAGTCAATATGCCACATAAAAGAGCTGGAAGGTAAGGCACCTTCCTCTGGATCAAGTGCCGTTGCCTTCAATTTTATTACGTCACCAGCAGAATAAAACATCTGTGGTGTTTTGGTTGGATTAAGTAGGGTGACTACTGGTGTAGCGTTAAGTGGAGCAACTGTAAGCGTGGCCGATTCGCTGAAGATGCTACTAAGCGAAGAATTGGTCACTTTTACTCGGTAGCTACCTGCATCGGAAACAAGAACACTATTTAATAGCAAAGTCGTTTGAGTAGCTCCAGCTATGTCTACACGGTTCTTCTGCCATTGGTAAGTTAACACTTCGGTGCTTGACGCCACTACCGAAAAACTAGCTCCTTGGCCGTGATTGATACTTACCGATGAAGGCTGTTGTACAATAGAAAAATTTTGAGTGTATTCCAATCTGTATAGCTGCTTTGCATCTCTATCCAGATAATATAAGTTGCCATCCAAGCCTGTTGTAATACTGAGCGTGTTGCCTGTCAAACCAGTAGCAAAAACAGTAACACTGGGATTACCCACAGTCGGGTCAATATAATAGATCCATCCTTGGCAAAAATCCTGAAAAAAGTACTTTTGAAGATAAGTAGCCGGATACGTTGTTGTGCTAGGACTAAAAAAAGCACCGCCTGTAATAGCGCAACCAAAAGGAGTTGACAGGGCAGTGGTACTGGCATAGTTATAAACCGGATCGGTGTACCCTACTGTGTTTATTGCGCCTTCTCCAATTGGCCATCCAAAATTGTTACCGCCCAACGTGGCATCATTTATTTCTTCCCGCTTACCGATTCCGTTACCACCTACTTCATTAACAAAAATTCTACCAGTAATATGTATTGAAAATGTGAACGGATTTCTAAGTCCATATGACCATACTCTTTTTCGTACCTCCGTAGCACCAGCCTCATTAAAAAATGGGTTTGAAGGTGGCGCGGTTCCATCCTTATTCAGGCGCAACATCTTACCCCTATACGAGTCCTTATTTTGAGGGCCGCTATTTTGTTGGGCATTATCACCAACAGCAACGTATAAAAACCCGTCAGAACCAAACGCCATTGCTCCTCCGTTATGATTGGTTGCGGTTGTTAAATTCATTAGATCCAAGAGAATTACCTCGCTGCCCGCAAGCACCTGATCACCGTTGGCTGTAAATCGACTAATGCGGTTATGAATGGCAGGAGTTTTAGCGGTGTAATACAAATAAAGGTAATTGTTTGAAGCGAAATCGGGGTCCAACGCGATGCCTATTAACCCACGTTCACCATTCGAGTCCACATCTAACACCATAAAAGGCGAAGGCAATATTACATCGTTCTTAATTACCAGTAACTTCCCCCCCTGCTCTGCAACAAAAATTCGCCCATCCGGACTAAAGGCGATTACCGTGGGATTTTGGATAGTAGCTGTACCTACTGTTTTTCGGTAAAAATTAGCAGGTAGATTTTGAGCTAGCGAAGGGACAAAAGAAAGGTCAATCAATATGATCAACAAGAGATAAAGATGTTTCATGCGCTAATATATTTTTTTGATGACCACGTTGCTTGCCCCATTACTACCGGGGGAATCGCTGATTTTATCATGCCGTTTGTATTTAGCTTCGTAATGGCGATTGCTCAAAATAAGAGTTTTTTATTCTGTATATCGAAAAAACAAGTAGTAGGTAACTTGCCCAAAAATTAAATTAATGTTAAGTCCCTTATACCGAGTTTTTGAACAACAGTTCCAGGAACACAGATGCCAATAAAAAACAGTGCTTGAAATCGTTGAAATACAATCGAGGAGTGAAAAAGCCTAAATTCAGTTATTGCTTGGGTTTCGAAATGCCCTAGCGAACAGGTTGAATAACAAACGCGCTATAATTGAATGAATCCCCTACTTTGGCTTCTTCACCTGAAAAGCCCTTGTTACATTAAAGCCCAAGCTAAAGTCGCCATTTCTAACATCACCTTGGGTCTCCGTTATGAAAGCCCTTTCAGTAAGGCCGCGAGTATTAGTGAAGATCAATTGAAACACGTGACCTCCCGTTTCAATATCAATACCCACACCTACCGCATTGTAATAGGGATTAGCGTTGCCCACATTAAACCGATGGTAATACTCGGAGGTTAATGCAATACTCCTTGAAACTTTCAATCGACCTGCAAAACCCAAGGCATACACATCATTTGTTTCCACTGTTTTATCCACGGTGTTTTTATGCACAAGGGTAGGCATTAGTTGCATCGAAAATGAAGGAGAAAATTTACGAGCAATTAACAATTGAGCGGTGTACGCAAGGCGATCCACTAGTTGAATATCGTAGGCAGCATCTTGCGCCCGCGGTGAAGTGCGTATCGCGCCACTTCCAAAAGCTGTTACTGTAACCGGGAAGTTAACCGCACCGGTACTTTGCCTTATGAATTTATACCTCAGGTAACCATCCATGGTTTTGTCAAATGAATTCCTCCCGAAACCAACTCCTAGATTGTCAGTAATACCGTACTCCAACCCGAGACGAACGTAGGCTTGGTCTAATCCAAACAGTTCATAAGAACCTCCGCTTACAGGGCCAAAACGATGAGCAAAAATAAACTCTAGCTCACCTTTACCCCTTGTTTCGATAGATTGCCCGTTGATAATCCTACTTCCTTTAAAGGTAGAGGAAGCATAATTCGTCTGCGGCTTTTCGCTATCCAACATCTCTTTCATCAAATCATCTTGGGCTATGACAGCCGTAGAAATAAACATCAATAAAACAGTGCTTCTTAGTATCGTCATCCTAAAGTGATTTATAATTAAAATCGAGATTCACATCAATAACTTCTGCTATCTTCTTCCAAAGCAATTGAGGAATTTTAATATCATACTCTTTTAAGGCCACTTGAAATTTAGATACCGCTACCATCTTGCCGTCCTTAAACTCAATCGTGCCCGGCACATCCACATCTCTCGTTACACCATGAATAGTAAGCTTTCCTACGGCACGTACGTCCTGCTTTCCGGCTTTTTCGGAAGAGTAACCTGTGAGTTTACCTTGAAAAGTTGACTTAGGGTATTTATCGGTCTCCAAATACTTCTCATTAAAATGTTCCTTCATGAGCGATTTCTTGAATTCAAAGTCCTTCATCATCATCGAAAACACTATATCACCCGTGGTTGAGTTGAAAAGACTATTTACGAGTGGGTTGGTAGCGTCAATATCTTCTACTGGTGTTTTAGAGAAGAACATCACCTTTGCTTTTTCGATACCATATTTTTGCGCAAAAGAAAAGGTACTGATCAATACAAATCCAATAAAGACTAATCTTTTCATCTTGAAAGTTAGTTAATTGTTGGGAGCTCCGCCAGTAACCCAGCAACCAATCAGGTCAATCTGCGCTTGCGTGAGAGCCGTAGAACCTGCCGGTGGCATACTTTTATTGGTGGTTCTTGCTCTAATCGTTGCCGATCTTGCCTTTACGTTATCGTAAGTAGTCCAATCTCCTCTCGATGAGCCCGCAGCATGACAACTCGCTAAATTACAATTCGTAGTGAGAATGGTGGCGATCTCATTTGCATAACTTATAGTAGTAGGAGCCGTTGCCACGGTGGCTGACAATGTTTTCACACATCCCTTACTATCCTTTATGGACAAATTGTAAGTGCCCGCAGCTAGGCCAGTAAACGTAGATGTATTAACAAATCCGCCTGTATTCAACTGATACTGATAAGGTGAAACACCCGCAGATGCTGTGACTGCAACACTTCCATTAGGGGCGGTACACCCTGAATTTGAAACGGAAGTAGCACTTCCATTAAGAGTGCTATTAACAGCGGGTAATTTAACGGATAGAGTTCGTTCACAAAGATCTGCATCCTTCACGGCAATGGAGTAATCACCAGAGCCGAGCCCGGTAAAACTATTAGTTGTCTGAAATGCGCCTCCATTTATTGAATACGTATAAGGCTGCTTACCCCCCGTGGCAGTTACAATAATTGCGCCATCAGTGGAATTGCAGCCAGTGGGTGCGGTGGTTGTGCTGGCCAACAAGGCGAGATCAGAAACAGCGCAATCAACCACTCTTGGTACATCGCGATTGGTGCAAGAAAGCAGAAGCAGTAATAAGAGAAGAGTTGTGGATAAATTTTTCATAAAGATATCTATGACGGGTTAAGTATAATTAGATCGGACAAGACCTTAAAACCAGCTTTGTAAAAGTAAAAAATGTAATTGACTTTGTGGAATTAAAAGCATTACTAAAAGAATAAGATTTGGTTTAAAAAGAAAATCCCCCAAGGTCCTTGACCCCGGGGGATAATCCTGTCTATAGTTGGCTTTAATCTGTTTCAAAAATAATTAGCCACCTGACATTTGAAAAAAGTCAACCGATGACTTTAATTTTTCTTTGGATAAAGAGCCGATTTTGCCGTTAAACTAACTTGATGAGCTACTTCTTTCTCAATGAATCTGTTTGGGAGGAGTCTGTTTTTAAGAATTGTTTTTTTAACCGCTCGGGTAATTGCGCCTTTGAACCTGGAAAAGTAGTTTTTCTACTGATGTCAAAACAGAGGTAACCGACTATTACGACAAACGCAAAAACGAATAACAGAAAAATCTTTCTTGATTTAGACATAAACAAAAAAGGGGCGAAATCGCCCCTTAAAATTGATACTATAAATAATTATTTCAAACTTTTTATTACCGCCTCAAAGGCAGTCGGGTGATTCATCGCTAAATCAGCCAGCACTTTCCGATTAAGGTCAATGTTATTTTTCTTCACTTTTCCCATAAATTCGGAATAGGACATCCCGTGAAGCCTGGCGCCCGCATTGATACGCTGAATCCATAAAGCACGAAAATCTCTTTTTTTTGCTTTTCTATCTCTATACGCATAAATCCAACCTTTCTCGATAGCATTTTTGGCTACCGTCCACACATTTTTCTTACGACCAAAGAAACCTTTGGCGAACTCTAGAATTCTTTTTCGCCTCATTCTTGAGGCAACACTGTTTACTGAACGTGGCATAAATTTTAATTTTTGGCTATGGCGCTCCTTTTTTAGAGTCTTTGTTGCCAGTTACCGGTTACACATACTGATTGTTTTCGCAATCAAACTTATAATCAAAACAAATAAGGAAGCATTGGCTTAATGTTACCTTCGTCAACTTTCTTAACGGTGGTTTTTGAACTTAGTCTCCTTTTTTGTTTTGTTCCTTTTTTTGTCAGAATATGGTTCTTAAATGCCTTTTTGCGTTTTATTTTTCCGCTTCCGGTCACTTTAAACCTCTTTTTAGCTCCTGACTTGGTCTTTAATTTAGGCATCTATTTAATTGTTATACTTGGTACATTACTATTTTTTCGGCTTTGCAGCGATCATCATAAACATTCTCTTACCCTCCAATTTCGGAAACATCTCCACTTTACCGTGTTCTTCGAGCGCTTGGGCAAATTTCAACAATAAGATCTCACCCCGCTCTTTATACACAATGGAACGCCCCACAAAGTGGACGTATGCTTTGATTTTTGCACCTTCCTGCAAAAAGTTGATGGCATGTTTCACTTTAAAGTTAAAATCATGGTCATCGGTATTAGGCCCAAATCTCATTTCTTTCAAAACAGTCTTTTGGGCGTTAGCTTTTATTTCCTTCTGTTTCTTCTTTTGTTCATACTTAAATTTCGAGTAGTCGATGATTTTGCAAACTGGCGGATCAGCATTGGGTGATATTTCAACCAAATCAAGACTTTGATCCTGCGCCATCTTAATTGCTACCGCTGTTGGATAAACATCTACTTTTATGTTTTCGCCAACCACCCTAACTTTCGCAGCCAGAATTCTCTCATTTACTCGATATGGCTCCTCAACTACCTTTCTACCTCTGTTAAAAGGTTTATTGGGAGGCCGGTTACTACTTGGAAATATTGCCACTCTTTGGGTTTAAGTTCTAACTTTTTAAAAACAGGTCGCAAATATCGGGATATTTTCTACTTTTCAAACACCTAGTTGGTATTTAGCGCATTAAATGTCAATATTTTAAACAGGGGGAGTGCTTTCTTTTAAAAACAGACTAATGAAATCATTCACCAACATCGAACCTTGGTCACCCGCCCCATGCTTTCTTATAGCCACTTTTCCCTCTGCCACCTCTTTTTCGCCAACAATAAGCATGTATGGCACCTTCTTGACTTCGGCATCTCTTATTTTTCGACCAATTTTTTCATCCCGATCATCGAAGAATCCTCTGATGTCGTTGGCCTTCAAATCTTCGAATACTTTTTGAGCATATCCATGAAATTTCTCAGAAATAGGGAGAACGGAGATTTGATCGGGCGAAAGCCATAATGGAAAATTACCTGCGCAATGCTCAATAAGTACTGCGACAAATCGCTCAAGCGAACCAAAGGGCGCTCGGTGGATCATAACGGGGCGATGCTTTTGGTTGTCAGCGCCAACATATTCCAGTTCAAACCGCTGTGGCAATTGATAGTCTACTTGGATAGTTCCAAGCTGCCACTGCCTGCCAAGGGCATCTTTTACCATAAAGTCTAGTTTAGGGCCATAAAATGCGGCTTCACCCTTTACGGCAACTGTAACCAGTCCACATTGATCGGCAGCTTCTTGAATTTCTCGTTCTGCTTTGTCCCAAAGGTGATCCTCCCCGATGTACTTTGCTTTATTCTCGGGGTCTCGTAAAGAAACCTGCGCAGTATAGTTTTCAAAACCCAATGATTTAAACACAAGCAACACTAAGTCTATCACTTTGATAAACTCTTCCTTTACTTGATCTGGCCGACAGAAAATATGCGCGTCATCTTGAGTAAAGCCCCGCACACGAGTGAGGCCGTGCAACTCTCCACTTTGCTCGTACCTATAAACAGTTCCAAACTCAGCATAACGAACTGGCAAATCTTTATACGAGCGCGGTTTAAATTTATAAATTTCGCAATGGTGAGGGCAGTTCATCGGTTTTAAGAAGAACTCCTCCCCTTCATCGGGTGTGCGGATCGGTTGAAAAGAATCTTTGCCGTACTTCTCGTAATGCCCTGAGGTGACATACAGTTGCTTACTTCCTATATGCGGGGTAACAACTGGCTCGTAGCCCGCTTTCACCTGTGCTTTGCGCATAAACTGCTCCAGGCGTTCTCTTAATATCGTTCCTTTTGGAAGCCAAAGTGGAAGGCCCATACCTACCTTTTCAGAGAATGTAAAGAGCTCTAATTCTTTGCCTAACTTTCTATGATCTCTTTTTTTTGCCTCTTCCAATAGAAACAGATACTCATCTAACTCCTTTTGTTTTGGGAAAGTGATCCCATAAATGCGCTTAAGCATTTTATTTTTCTCATCGCCACGCCAATAAGCACCAGCGACACTCAAGAGTTTCACAGCCTTTATGGGACTAGTATTCTGAATGTGTGGGCCGCGGCATAGATCTACAAAATTTCCTTGTTGGTAGAACGTGATAGAACCATCGGTAAGTCCTTCAATAAGCTCCAGTTTGTAGGGATCGCCCTTCTTAGTGAAGTAGTCAATGGCGTCCGCTTTTGATACCTCGCTTCTAACGAAAGCGCTGTTTTGTTTTGCGAGTTCGACCATTTTCTTTTCCACAGCCGCCAGATCATCATCGCCAAAAGGTTTATCACCCAAATCGACATCGTAATAAAAACCATTTTCGATGGGCGGACCAATACCAAATTTGACGCCTGGGTATAACGCCTCAAGTGCCTCAGCAAACAAGTGGGCAGAAGAATGCCAAAACGCATATTTTCCGCCTTTGTCATTCCATGTAAATATTTTTATTGATGAGTCAACCTCAATTGTTCGTGCTAAATCCCAGATTTCGCCATTTACTTCGATGGAAAGGGCATTTCTGGCCAAGCCTTCGCTAATGCTTTGGGCTATTTCAATTCCTTTAATTCCCTTTGGATAGTCACGTGAAGAGCCATCAGGAAGGGTAATTTTGATCACACTCATGTAGAAAAAATTTCAGGATGCAAATATGCGATTTTTTGTCCTCGTTAATAAATTAAAGAAATAGGTGAAATCTTATAGATAGATCTCAACTAAACTTTAGCAAAGGAAATTGGTGAAAAATTGCGGACTTTAAGATAGCAAAAGAAGGCGTTTTAATCTAATGGCCTGTTACTTTTTATAATAAAAATAGAACCTAAACAAAAACTAAGTACTAGAAAACTTACTGAAGCCACCCTTATTGAAAATTGCTCTATATCTGCTGCATATATTAAAAGTGTTAAGAAGATAATAAATGAAAATGAACCATAAATAATGACTCTGAAAGCTCCCCTTACTTAGTAGCATCCAAAATTAAAGATTTCCAGGTGAACTTGGCATCCTGTTGGAATGTGGAAAACTCCACCCCGCTCAACGGGTGGTGGAGTTTTCCATATTTCAAC
>JBIKRT010000119.1:0-11390 GCA_044349005.1 Cyclobacteriaceae bacterium | reverse complement strand
GTAAGCATAAAAAATCTGCAAGGTTTTAAAGATAAAACCCGACTTTCTTGCAGATTGTTTCAACTCAATTCGATCGATTTTATTCAAAAACTAATCCCATTGGGCTTTTTAAGGAGTGACTAAATAAGGTAGAATCGTTTTCAGCAACAGAGTTAACCCGGTAAACAGTTCGACTTAGGCTATTTCAAAAAGTTGGTAAACTAATCAATCAATTTAAAGAATCTGTTCCATCTGATTTTATGTAATAAATCGCCATACTTATTGAGCGAAAGCCAAATGAAGAATGCCTTGCCGACAATGTGGTCTTCGGGTACAAAACCCCAGAAACGCGAGTCTAACGAATTATGGCGATTATCGCCCATCATAAAGTAATAATTTTGAGAGAAGGTGTATTGGTTCACGACTTTGCCATCAATTACCAATTTGTTGTTTTCAATTTTAACATCGTCATGATGTTCGTAGTTTTTTATGGTTTCACCATAAAAGTTTAAGGTTGAATCATTAATGGCGATGGTCAGTCCTTTAGAAGGAATGGTAATGGGGCCGTAATTGTCAGCCGTCCAAGTTGCTAATTTAGACATAGGGAAAACAAGATCGTGTGGTTGATTTTGATAGGGATCAACTGTAACACTTACGACATATGGAAGTGCTTTTATTTGCGCTAGCCTTTCGGGTGTGAGAAACATCTGATAGACTGCCTGATTAGTTTCAGTACGTCCACGATAGGAATAATCTTCGGGGTCAATTTCGAGGGCGGTGAAATTCCGTTCATTGATCTCATCTTTAGAAACAATGATGTAACTAAATTGCATGCCTTCTCTGTTCTTAATCGGTGTGTCATTCACAATTAATTGACCATTTATTACTTTCAACACATCTCCCGGTATACCGACACAACGTTTAATATAATTCGTTTTTAAATCGAGAGGATAATCGATATTATCATTTAAGAATTTTGGTGGCACATTGAACACCACCACGTCCTCTCGTTTTACCGAACTAATGCCAGGTAAACGGTAAGTAGGTAATTGAATCCACGTGAGGTAAGAAGGAATATCGGTAAACCAGATTTTTTGGTGGGTTAGCGGGAGTTGTAAAACGGTTTTTGGCGTGCGCGTACCATAATGGAATTTACTAACAAACAAGAAATCGCCTACCAGAAGTGAATTCTCCATAGAAGGAGTAGGGATGGTGTACGCTTCCATAATCAGCCAGCGAATGAGTGTTGCAGCTACTACTGCAAACACGATGGCATCGGCCCATTCGCGCAAAAAAGATTTCGGTTTCGCGTCTTTTTCAACTTTCTTTTTCTGCCAGAATTTCCAATTCATAAATATTCAAAGGTTAGTATTCAAACTTCAAGCCGTTTTAATTATTAATCGCAAGCCGAGTTTGATCGATTTATCTAAAAGCTAAAATTTTCGGTGCAAATAAAGTCAATTTTATGTTTAATCAGAACTTTAAGAAATCATTCATGCCCAACGCACCTTTGTGACCAGGAAGCCATTCTGCCACCAGCACCGCGCCCAAAGCAAAGCCCTCGCGGGAATGGGCTGTGTGCTTGATTTCAATGTCATCAATTTCAGACTGATATTTTACTGTATGGGTTCCTGGTGCTGGGTCTATACGAAATGAGTTTATAACGATGCCTTGCGAGGAAGGTTTCTCCGGATACGTCCACTGGTTGTAACTTTTATTGTTGGCAGTAATTCCTTCGGCCAGCGTGATAGCCGTTCCGCTTGGTGCATCTTTCTTTTGTGTATGGTGGATCTCGTCAATGGAGATAGTATAATCTTGCCGACCAGCCATTAGTTTGGCTAGGTATTCATTAAGTTTAAAAAAGATATTTACTCCTAGACTAAAGTTTGATGCATAAAAGAAGCTTCCATCATTCAGTTTGCAATGGGTTACCACTTTGTCCTGAGAGGCCAGCCAGCCGGTAGTTCCACAAACCACTGGTATCTTTCTTTCAATACAAAACAGAAGATTATCCACAGCTACCTCAGGCTGAGAGAATTCGATAGCCACATCGATTTGGAGGGAGTTACTCAAATTTTCTCTTTCTTCTGAAGTATCCACTCTTGCTATAATTGTATGACTGCGGTGCAATGCGATTTGTTCAATAGCCTTGCCCATTTTGCCGTAGCCAATAAGTAGTATATTCATTTTGAATTTATGAGACGCGGAAGGCGGATTAGGAGGTTACAATTAATCACTTTAAACTCAACATCCGGTTTTAAAACTTAAATACCAGTGCCATTCCCGCATTGTTTCCTGCAAAGTAGTTTTGCTCGAAGCGAGGCTCTAACTTAACTTGAAGTTTTGGATTGATTTTAAATTCCTTTAAATGTGCATCCACATGGGCGTCTACCATTTGTAGAATGTAGATAAAGCCCGTTATGATCACAAAATAGTCTCGATTTCTTCGGCTATTGTTTGCCAAATCTTCCAGTTGCTGTTTGGTGAAGTTAGAAGTTGCGAGCTGTTTTGGCGAGGCAGCCAAAAGATTATCCAGCGTCACAACTGCGCCTAATTTTTGATCAGGATAATTGACAACTGCAAACAACTGATTTTTATAGATTTGATAGCTGTTATTATAAAAATTTACAACAGCTGCAAATCCAATAATTCCGCCATAGACAAAGGGTAATTTCCAATATTTCTTGTTGTAAACTTGGCCGGCTCCTGGCAAAATAGCGGAAAAAAGAAGTGCCTGACGGGGATTAAACCTCCTAGCCGTGTATTCTAGCTTTTTTTTAAGATCGGCCGAATTTATGCTGTCCGCTCTTGCTTTCAGTTTTGTAGAGTCAGTCTTTGCCTTTTCCTGCCCAAACACAGCCGCAGGAGGCACGAAGGAAAATATTATTAGGATGAGAGCAAAACCTCGCAACATACTATTTGTTAGAATTTTAGAATATCAAGAATCCGATTTAAGTCAGTTACCGATAGAAATGGGATTTTAATCTCACCTTTCTGTCCATCGCTTTTGATGTTAACTTTCGTGCCAAAGTGAGACGATAGTCTCGACTGCAGCTGGGCTATTTCTCGTGAAGGTTCAGACGGCTCGTTGGGCTTTTCAGTAGCTTCGGGTTGTGTTGGTCCTGCAGAAAGTTGTCTAGCTAATTCTTCTACTTTCCTAACAGAAAGATCCTCTGCCAACGTCTTTTTGAAAATAAATAGCTGCGATTCCGGGTTTTCAACACTAATAATGGCTCTTGCGTGCCCCATCGAAAGTTTGTTATCGCGCAACGCAATTTGAATGTCGGGTGGCAACTTTAACAAACGGAGGTAGTTGGTAACTGTACTTCTATTTTTGCCAACGCGGTCGCCCAGTTCTTCTTGTTTGAGGTTACATTCAAAAATCAATCGTTGATAACTTAATGCAATTTCTATTGGATTTAAATTTTCGCGCTGAATGTTCTCAATGAGCGCCATTTCCAGCATTTGCTGATCATCTGCTAGGCGAACATAAGCGGGTATACTCGTAAGGCCTGCCAGCTTGGAGGCCTGAAATCTCCGTTCACCAGAAATAAGTTGAAATTGATTTGGCGCTAGTCTCCTTACGGTGATAGGCTGAATAATTCCATGAACTTTGATGGATTCTGAAAGTTCCAGCAATGCCACCTCATCGAAATACTGTCGGGGCTGGAATGGATTGGTTTCAATCTCTGAAACAAGGATCTCATTCATATTGCCAGACGTAGTGGTAGGAGAAACGGACGGAAATACCTCCACCTCGGCTGAATTCTCTGTTTCGGGTGTATCGCTTAATAACGCACTTAACCCTCTGCCCAATGCTTTTTTCTTGCTCATTTCGACAAATGATTTTTGGCTAAAATTTCATGTGCTAAATTCAAGTAGCTAATAGCACCCTTACTTTCGGCATCGTGCACAATAGCAGGAAGCCCGAAACTTGGGGACTCACTGAGTTTTACATTGCGAGGTATAATAGTGTCGAAGGCAATACTCTTAAAGTGCGTTCTGACTTCCTCCACCACTTGATTTCCTAATGATGTTCTTGAATCATAAAGGGTTAACAGAATTCCTTCTATCTCCAATTTCTGATTAAGTCTGGTCTGAATAATCTTTATGGTATTAAGTAGTTTTCCTAATCCTTCTAATGCAAAATACTCGCATTGAACGGGTATTATTACTGAGTCAGCTGCCGTAAGTGAGTTGATGGTTATCAGACCAAGTGACGGTGAGCAATCGATAATTATGAAATCGTAGTTATCCTTGATCTTTAAAAGGGAATCTTTCATTTTTTCTTCCCTTCGTTCGATGCTTACCATTTCCACTTCGGCCCCTACCAAATCGATATGGGAGGGAAGAATATCCAGGTATTTTAAATCATTCTTTACAATGGCCAGGTTGGGATCCATACCCTCTACCATGCATTCATAAATACCTTTTTTGATTTCATTGGGGTTAAGACCTAGCCCAGAAGTTGAATTTGCTTGCGGATCGGCATCCACAAGAAGCGTTTTATATTCTAACACCGCCAAACTGGCCGCCAAATTAATGGCCGAAGTTGTTTTACCTACTCCGCCTTTTTGGTTTGCAATTGCAATAATTTTGCCCATTTTAGCTTTTAAATCGTTTTCGTTAAAAAAAGCCCGATGTTGTTTTCGGGGACTGCAAATATAAACTTTCTACTTAGCATTCATTGCGGAGTAGATTTGTTAATTTGACGAAAACTTCGTGTACATAGTTTGGGTTTATACAGGCACGGCAAAATCAATTCTTCTTTTTCCTTGAGTCAGCGGCTTTTCTGGCTTCTTCGCTTGCTTTCATAGCTTCAGACAGCTTGTTCATAAACTTGGATTTAGTTGGGCTTCCGGTGGCCGCTTTCTTTTTGTTTTCTTCAATAATGGCTTTGATTTTGTCTTCATCTACAAATCGCTTGATGATTGCCTGTTGAGCAAAAGTAGCTAGATTCGACACTAGGTAATAAAAGCTTAAGCCCGCGGAAAAAGAATTTAGAATGAACATAAACACTACCGGCATAATGTACCCCATCGACTTCATAGGTCCTTCTACGGTGGTCATTTGGTTGTTTTGCCACGTTGCAATCAATTGGGAGATGGTCATTAACACTACAAACAAACTGATGTGACTTCCAAAGCCAAACGGAACGGTAAAAGGCAACTGTATCAGCGAATCATAAGTTGATAAATCATCGGCCCACAGAAATGTTTTTTGCCTCAACTCAATACTTACCGGAAACAGCGAGAACATAGCCAATAAAATGGGCATTTGCAGGATCAGCGGAATGCACCCACTAAATGGATTTACTCCCGCTTGCTGATACAATTTCATTTGGTCTTGCTGCTGTTGAGCTGCATTGTCGCCATTTTTCAATTTGATGGCATCTAACTCTGGCTTTAACAGTTTCATTTTGGCCATGCCAATGAAAGAGGAGTAGGAGAGTGGTGCCAACACTAGTTTTACAAAAATTACAAGTATCACAATGATCAACCCGTAGTTGCCAATGAAGCCTTCCAAGAAATGAAATACGGGTATGATCACAAACTTATTGATCCAAATCATTGGAGGCCAACCCAACGACAAGTTCAACGAGAAGTCTTTGGTTACATCGGGAGTGATGCGATAATCGTTCGGGCCGAAATAATACTTGAAGTTGGCTTTGTTGGCAAGCACATCGGCTTTGGGAATAAACAGTTTTACATTGGCTTCTTTTACGGTGGTGGAATCGCGCTCATTGCCCTGCGTGCTTATTTCACCACCTGAAAAAGTATTTTTGGCGATGATGGAGTTGATGAAAAACTTTTGCCGAATGGCAATCCATTTAAGCGGCTTCGCAAAGGCTTCTGTTTTTAGCTCCATGGCCGATTCGCTTAACCCGTCAAACTTTTCTTCTGCTAAGTAATAATTGATGGTGGTTTTTGCACGAGAGTCTTTAATATCTTTCTCCACCAACGGAATCCGGTCGTGCCAAGTGAATGTGAGCGATTCACCTGTTAAAGAGCCACTTAATCCGTTGGTTTCAATCTTGTAGCCCACCTCAAACCCACTTGCCGGCACCGAGTAAATATGCTTTATCGAAGCACCATTATCCAAGTTAGCTTCAAAGGTTACCACCGTGGTATCGCCAATTTTGCTGGTAGCTGCCTTATAGTATAGCGAATAAACATTGACCTCTTTGCCTTCATACTGACCTACCAGCGCAAAAGAATTAGTCTCAGGCGAAACTAGAAAAAGCGGCTTCTTTTCATAAGTCTTATAGTTTTTAAGTTCAAGGTTTTTAATCGTTGCGTGGTTCGAGAATGAAATGCTCAAGTCTTTTGAGTCGATGTTGGTTACGGATTCTGATCCTGACAGGTAGGCAGAAAGATTTCCATACTGTTTGATCGCTGCACTGTCTGTTGTTGGTTGGGCGCCCTGGCTTTTTTTAACCGAGTCAAGAGGTGCAGTTTGTGAGGCAATTACCTGATCTATTTTCTCTTGAGGAATTGGCTTTGCTGCAAAAAAATAGAAATACACTAATAATAGGGCGGCAATTAAAGTTAAGCCAATAGCTGAGTTCCTGTCCATGATAGAATTTAGTGAATAGTTGAGATTTGATTTAAAGCCTCACCCCGTCCGAGTGAGTGCTGGTTGCTTATTTCAGCTAACCCCTCTTCACAGGAGAGGGGAATAGACGAGCCATGAGTACTTCTTGTTAAGTTGGGGTGAGGCTTTAGCATCAAGGATTTGATTTTTTGTGCGTTAGGGCTGCCTCCACGAATCTAACAAATAGCGGACTTGGGCTTACTACGGTACTTCGAAGTTCCGGGTGATACTGCACGCCAATAAACCAAGGGTGATCTTTCAATTCAATCACTTCCACTAAGTTATTGTCTGGATTTACTCCCACCGCTTTTAAGCCAGCTTCTTCAATTTGTTCTAAGTATTTATTGTTGAATTCATAGCGGTGGCGATGCCGTTCGTGGATCAGCGTTTCGCCATAAATACCATGGACTTTTGATCCTTTCTTCAGCTTGCAAGCATAGGCACCTAAGCGCATCGTTCCTCCTTTCGAAGTAATCTTTTTCTGTTCCTCCATCATGTCGATTACCGGATGTTTTGTCTTGGGGTTTAATTCCGTTGAGCTGGCATCCAATCCCAATACATTTCTGGAAAATTCTACTACTGCGCATTGCATGCCTAAACAAATTCCTAGAAATGGTATTTTGTGTTCCCTCACATATTTTATGGCGGTTATTTTTCCTTCTAGGCCGCGCTCGCCAAACCCTGGGGCAACTAATACGGCATCTAAACCCTCCAGCACGTGCGCAACGGTTTCCGGGGTTATATCTTCGGATGAAATCCATTTCAAATTTACCGTGCATTCATTTACTGCGCCCGCATGAATAAATGATTCGGCTATTGATTTGTAGGCATCTGGCAACGACACATACTTTCCTACTAAACCAATAGAAACTTCTTCATTTGGATTCTTTAATTTCCCAAGGAAATCCTTCCATTGCTCTAGCTCAGGCTCATGTTTTGTAGCTACTTTCATTTTTGCCAGTACGCGCTCATCTAGTTTCTCTTTCTTCATCAGAAGCGGCACATCGTAGATGGTTTCTGCGTCCATGGCCTCAATTACAGAATTCAAATTTACGTTGCAGAAAAGCGCCAATTTTTTTCTAAGCTCATTGTTTAGAGGATGTTCCGTTCTGCAAACCAGAATATCGGGCTGAATCCCGTACGATAAAAGTTCTTTTACAGAATGTTGCGTTGGTTTTGTTTTGAGTTCTTTGGCAGCTTTTAGATAGGGAACAAGTGTTAAATGGATTACCAACGCGTTGTTCGAGCCAAGATCCCAGCGCACTTGCCGCACGGCTTCTACAAATGGCAACGATTCGATATCCCCAACTGAACCGCCAATTTCGGTAATAATAAAGTCGTATTGGCCGCTTTCGCCCAGAAGGTAAATATTGCGCTTTATCTCGTCTGTAATGTGCGGAACAACTTGAACCGTCTTACCTAGGTACTCGCCTTTTCGTTCTTTGGTAATCACATTATTGTAGATCCTACCTGTGGTAATATTATTGGCTTGGGAGGTGGCAATGTTCAAAAACCGCTCATAATGACCTAAGTCGAGGTCGGTTTCAGCCCCATCGTTGGTAACATAACATTCGCCATGCTCGTAAGGGTTGAGCGTACCCGGATCGATGTTGATATAAGGGTCAAATTTCTGAATGGTGACGGAAAAACCCCTCGATTGCAGCAATTTGCCCAGCGAGGCGGAAATAATGCCTTTGCCCAACGAAGAGGTAACACCACCGGTAACGAAGATATATTTGGCCGTAATTGACATAGAAGGACTAAAAAATTCGGGGCAAAGGTAGGGATTTGAGCGTGTTTCGAGTCAGGTACTTTTAAAATAAATTCCAGATTGTCTTTTGGATTTCAGGTAACCTATTATGTATCTTCCACCGATGCTAAAAAGGAAGCTAATAGGATGGTTAATAAGCTAATTGTAAGGACACAAAAAAATCAGTTTGTAACCGCAAAACCATATTGGATTATTATTAACTGAGCTATGGTTGGTGAGATTAACAAAGTAATTTCAAAAACGGAATTTGAATTACCAATAGGAAAACACGTGATTGAAATCTCAGATGGTGAGAACAAGGTCTCGAAAGAAATCATTTTTACGGTAAATCAATTCAAGGTTATTTCTATTGTGCCTTCCTTATTTAAGCAGGGTATGGTAGGCTTTTCCGTAGGGGCTTCAATATGCTTTATGATTATTTCCATATTTACAATGTTCTATTTCGATTTTCGCTCAAAGTTTTTTCCGGTTTTCCTTCTTGCTTTATTGCCGGCCGTTTTTAATCACTTTAAGCGCTACAGATTAGAAGCCGATTTTCAGGTTACCATTGTTTCTTAAATTCTGGCAGTTCTTGCCTTTTTTTCAACTGCGGCCAAAAATCTCACCTTACTCGCTAGTCCGTGGGTTAAACGGCAGTAGTACAATTATTTCCTTGTTGATTTCATTAAGAGCTTCTATGATGGACTTTAATCGAACTGGGTGATTTGTGTTTTCTGCTCGGTGAAGCGTAGCAAGAGCAAACCGTTTTCCGTCTAGTTTGTGTATTCGAACAAATGAGTTCCAGTATCTAACACCTTGGATTGGAAAATTATTCTAAATTGTTGCCATAATTCGTTTGGCATAATTGTTTACTACGCATACGGTCATAAACTAATCCTCACAATCAGACCTTGAGTGAAACTGACTTAACAAATAAGATTTATGATAAAGCACAATCTGAAACTCATTTTAAGAAGCTTATGGGCAAATCGAATATACTCTTCAATTATATTGTTAAGCTTGACCATTGGCTTTGTATGTACCAATATCCTTATTTCATTTCTTGTTTTTGAAAACAACACAGACACATTTCACTCGAAGCGAGAGAGGACGTTCCAAGTTTTTAGTAATGACCCATTTGGAGGTAAAGGATTGATCGCCTATTTGCCAGATAGCTTTTTTGACTACTTAACTACTAACTATGCGGAAGTTAAAAACGTATGCCAGATTGCAAATTTGGATGGGATCACTATAGAAAAATCAAATAACAAGTATGATAACTTAAAAGTAATTTCCGTTGATAGCTCTTTCTTCAGACTATTTGATTTTCCATTCTTGCATGGGAGAAGAGATAATTGTCTTACGCTCGATAAAATCATTCTTTCAAAAGACAAAGCATTGACTCTGTTTGGCAGCACTGACATTGTTGGAAATGTACTTAAAGTGTCTACACCTGAGACCACCAAAGAATTAACCGTATCCGCTGTTGTAGACAAGACTCTTGAAAACAGTCATTTGTATTTTGATGCGCTTGTGCATCATTCAACATTTAAAAAATTTAATGGCGGTGCCACTTACGCCTTGTTAACACGTGCAAGTGATCGCAATTCCTTGCTAGAAAAAATTAATAAGGACACTCAACGTCCAGGACTCATCGGTCTGGGGAAGATGCAATATTTCTTTAATCCTTTGACGCAGTCTTATTTCAGTGCCGACAATAAGATGAGTTTCATGAAAACCAGAAATCCGATGCTTTTGACGGTGGGCTATATCGTTTGTGGTTTAGTGCTTTTCATAGCAAGCTTTAATTTCTTAAATCTATTTTTGCTTTCTTGGCAAAACAGAAGAAAAGAAATTGGAATTAAGAAAACTTTAGGCATTACCCGTAAAGGCTTGTTTAGTTTTTCGTTAGCAGAAGCAGGGGTTTATGTTTTTACTGGTTTCCTACTTTCATTGGTTTTTACATTCTACACCATTCCAGTTTTTAACAGTGTTTTTGAAGCCAACTTATCGCCTGAATATTTTTTAAACGTAAAGGTGATTGCCTCCATATCTGCTATTCTGTTTCTCATTGGGTCTTTGGTCGCGGTTCTATCTGTGTCGAAGCAGTGGAATATGAAGCCTATAAACTTGATGGCTAAGGATTCTTCAAAGCTTAGATTTAGTAGACTTCTTTTTACTATTCAGTTTGTAATTTCCATAACGCTTGCTATTTGTTCTATAACGATAGTGCAACAGATGAACCATATTGAGAATGCGCCCCTCGGATTTAACCGCCACATAATTCAACTAAATGCGCCAGATGAAAAGTATTCGCAGACACTTTCGGTTCTCAAACAGAAAATCAAACAATTGCCAGATGTAAATAATGTAACGGTCAGTAACGGAAATCCCATCTTCGGAAATATGATTGTGCGTTACGACCTTGATAACGAGCAGGTCTATACACCGTATTTATTTAGCGGTGACGAAGATTATTTAAAAACATTGGATTTGAAATTGATTGAGGGCGCTTTGCCCTCTGAAAAAAACAATGGAAACTCGTTAATCAAACATTAGTCAGACAGTTTAATTTGAAGAAGGCTGTAGGCGAACTTGTCCCTGGGACAAAAGATGTAATAGTTGGAGTGGTGGAAGACTTTACATGTGGTTCATTCAAACAGGCAATTCCTCCTGCAATAATATCCTTTCATAAGGACGGGCAGTTGTTATTGATTGACTACCGAGGTAGCAAACTGTCTAAAATACTCCCACAAATACAAACTGAATGGAAAAGGGTGTTCCCCGATTATTCCTTTACCTATCGGATCATCCAAGAGGAATTGATGAAGAAATATAAAGAGGACACATTCTTTTATAAAATCATAACCACGTTTTCCGTTATTAGCATGATACTGTCTTGCTTTGGGTTGTTTGCGCTGTCTTGGGCTGTGGTTCAAAGCAGGACAAAGGAGCTTGGCATTCGAAAAGTACTTGGAGCGACCCCGTTGGATATATTGAATTTGTTAACCTTGACTTTTACAAAGCGTATCATCCTTGCTTTCATAATTGCAGCTCCGATTGGGTA
>JBIKRT010000118.1:0-11423 GCA_044349005.1 Cyclobacteriaceae bacterium | reverse complement strand
TTTTTTGTCTTTTCCATAAACAAAAAAAGTTTAGTGAAACCACTTTCACTAAACTCCTTGTAACTATATGATTGTCAATGCCCCCAACGGGGTGTCACCAACTATTTTTCAGTAATATGCCATTTTTATTAGGTTCGGTTGGTTCGCAATAGTTAACTGGAACACATCATTGCGCGAATAATGCCCAACTGCATCAAAGTCTAGTTTACTTTTTGCCAGAAGATCAAAATCAAGTACGGCTGTGAGCAGACCCTCTTTATTCCACAGAGGCCCCGCCAACACCTCACCCATAGGTGAAATAATGACACTCCCTCCAGCGCACATAATGTCGGGTTCCGCTTTGAAGTCCGCATCATATTTATGGGGGTAGTCAGCCTTCGTTACAAATTGGTTAGCCGCCAGCACAAAGCATCGGCCTTCCAGCGCCACGTGGCGCATGGTTGCCTGCCACGATTCGCGGGCATCGGCTGTGGGTGCCAGATAAATTTCTACACCCTTATTATACATGGCCATTCGTGCCAATGGCATGTAGTTTTCCCAGCAGATTAAACCACCGATTTTGCCGATTTTAGTGTCGAAGCTGACAAGCGTGCTTCCATCACCCTCTGCCCAAATAAGGCGCTCTAACCCTGTTGGCTTTAGTTTTCTATGCTTACCGATAAGCCTACCATGGTGATCGAAATACAACAAGGAGCAATAGAGCGATCCACCTATAGGCTCTTTTTCTGTCACCCCCAAGGCAACAAGCAGATTTGCTTTTTTGATGGCGGCACTCAGCGCACGAATGTGCGGTGAATCTATTTCTATGCTGTTGTTCCAATACTCCAGCCACTGTTCGCGTGCTTTTTCCGTGCGCTTGCCGATGACAGCATCAAAGGTCAAGCCTCGCGGATAGCAGGGTATGAACGACTCGGGGAAGAGCAATAACTCACACCCCTCACGAGCGCCCTTTTCTATCCATGCAATAATGATGGATACTGTTTTTTCGATATCAAACAGCGCTGGGGTGGCTTGCACCACGCCCACTTTAACTTTTTTTTTGGGTGTCAAAACTGTTTCATGTTTTCGTTCTAGAATAGCTCGCTAAAGAAATGAGTTTGGTGGGTTAATTGTTTTTCACTTTGTGCCGATGGCTTCATTCAACATAGATTTATCCCCAGTCATTTCCCAATAAATTAATGACACAGGAATAATGCCCCGCCTGTTAAATGAATCAATAAATTCTTTGAGCACAAAATGACCTTCTCTTTGCCTCGCATACTCAGCGATTAGTTTGTCAATGTCGAGCTTACCAATAACATAACTGGTTTCGTAACCTGGTTGTTGTATATAAAATTGCTCCTCGTGTTGGATTGTGCTCCCGGCCGGCTCCATCAATCCCCAGGGCACCCACTTGCAGGCAAACTTGGTGGCACCATCGAAGTCCAATTCCAGGCCATGCTGCTTCATCCCTGCAAGTCCGCGGGCTGCACGTTGCGCCAACATAATGTATACAAGTTCTTTCGCGCGCGGTCTGTCTTCCAACATGCCTGCATTTAAAATCAATTCTTCCATGGCTGTTGCCATCCCCTCAGCGCGGCTGTCAAATACATTGCTAAGTAGGGGAGTATTTCTGATTTCACTCTCATAGGGCTCTTCGCGATTTCTGGCTAGATCGATCCAATGATTGAAATGCGCCCGCATAGGCATTGGATCGCGATAATCGACTTCATCAAAAAAGCCTCTAAGGCCATTGTTCGATACAAAGGGACGAATCTGCGCAAGCAACGCAGGTTTCATATACGGCTTTAACGTATAAAACTCCTCCTTATCCATAAAATTTAAGTAATCCTCGGTGCCTTTTAGCAACATCGCTTCATAGTCTTTCGCATTGTCTTTCTTTGTAAGCTTTGGCAACTTTCGATTTCTATGTTCTGCGAATCGCAATGCGCTATGAGCACGTGCTAACTCACGTTCCATAAGTACTTTTTCATCTTGGTAAGTGTAGGGCATTAAGTGGACATTCTTAAGATTCCAGGTATAGTTTTCGATTCCCACGCCTGACGGTCCGGTTTTCTTAGAGGCTTGTTCGGCACCCCAATCGGCAAATTGATCTGAAGCAATACGTGCTTCTAACGCAGCCTTAGCAAGGTCTGGAAAATCCTTTTCAACCGAAGAAGCAAATGTTTTCAGGTCTTCACTTTGTTCGCGAATGCTTCTTACACCTGTAATCCATTGATCTTTTGCGTTGCCAGTCAAATTTATTTTTGCTTGGCTATACAAGGCTGACGCCTTTCGAAGGCGGGAGGCGATTCCGTTAGCCGCGCTATCTGTCAATGGCGATGGATAATCGGGTAGCTCTACTCGACCATACACATGCGGACCTTCCCTTAGTGGCGTATCCGGCAAGGCAGGGTAGAACCAAATGTAAAAAGCAGGATCCTTTACCCATGGTTGCTTAACGCGGTGTTCAAAATCAAGTCCGTTCATTTCAGCCCAAACTAAGTACCAATCAACCTGATGTTTAATCGGCCATTTTGCCGTGTCGAATGCGTTAAGTCGTTGTTGCCATTCGCTAAGTTCTTTGTGTTGCTTTGCCATGGCTTCCGCAGTGTAGTCTGGCACGCCATCTTTCAGCTCTGGCGATTCAAACTCTCGCCATGATTTAAAGAAAACAACCAACTCATCATAAGAGTTGGAAGTATTCAACTCATTTTTAGGAGGAGGGCTGGTGCACATAGAGGTGAGAATAGCGATAACGATGAAAGGAATGAAACGCCTGTTGAACATAATTTTTACGTTTAAATAATTTGATTTTTTCTATCACATAGAATCACGTAGCAATTAACACCCCGTTAGTGGAAAGTCACCTTAATGGCGATTTTGTGCTACAAAAGGTTGCCAGTTTAAAGCTAACTATTTTTTTAATTCGATGAAACAGTACTACCCTCGCTTCATACCGTAAATGGTTCAACCAACCAAATTTGAAATGAATATTAGCAGAACAGCTGCTGGTGCTACAAATCGAATAAGGAAATGCCATAACAAAAATAGTCGATCGTCTTTTAGTTGGAGTTCATTCTTACTTACTTCTTTTGAAATCAGCCATCCTGCAATAACCGCCATCAATATTCCGCCTAATGGCATTAACAGGTTTGAACCAAAATAATCAATCAGCCCGAAAATGGTTTTTCCTGCCAATGGTTTAATCATGTCCAATGGAGTGAAGTCTGCCCAAATGTTAAACGAGAAAACAGACCCCAAACCAACTACCCACAAAAGCACAGAGGCGATAATAGTAATTCTAATTCTACCTACCCTCCATATTTCCTCCAGATGAGAGATAATGGACTCTAGTAATGAAATAGAGGATGTTAAAGCAGCAAAAAAAAGAAGAATAAAAAATAAAGCCCCAATAAAACCGCCTCCCGGCATTTGCCCAAAAGCAATGGGTAAAGTCATGAAAATTAAACCGGGTCCTTCGGCAGCTGACAAGCCATATTTGAATACGATAGGGAAGATTGCTAAGCCCGCTAAAATTGAGGCAAGGCCATCTGATAGGGAAATGATAATGGACGATTTCAGAATAGATGAAGTTCGCGGCATATACGCTCCATAGGTGAGCATCACGCCCACGCCTATGCCGAGCGAAAAGAAGGCCTGACCAAAAGCGGCTAGCACCACCTTGGGAGTTATTTTAGAAAAGTCAGGATTAAAAAGAAAGTGAAAGCCCTGAGAAAAATCTCCGGCAAACATAGCGTAGATTACCAATGCGCCAAGTATGATAAATAAGGCCGGTGTCATCCAGCTAGTTGATTTTTCGAGTCCTCCTTGAACGCCTTTTGCTACAATCCATCCGGTGGCGGCAACAAATGCAAATTGTGAAAGCATTAGTCGAACAGGGCTTGCTAACAAATCATTATAATAGCTTACCGCTGATGTGGCATTGAGATGATTCAACTCTCCAATCAGGGAAGTGATGGTGTAATCCAAGGTCATACCTGCTATAACGCAATAAAAACTAAGAATCAAAAACACGCCCATCATGGCCACCCAGCCAAACATTTTCCAATGTCTGCTAATTCCGTCCCTCTTCGAAAGCTCCTGCATACTGCTCACCATGCTGCCACCACCTCTTCGCCCGATCATAAGTTCCGCAGCCAGAATAGGAATCCCCATTGTAATCAATGATATCAGATAGATCAATACAAATGCACCACCGCCATTTTCACCTGCGAGGTAGGTAAACTTCCAAATATTGGATAATCCGACTGCGCTGCCAATAGATGCCAATAAAAACAAGTAGTTTGATGACCAAACTTTGGGTGAGGCTTTATCTGACATGTTTTAATCGGTTGCTAGTTGATTCAGATTGTATCTCATAATAGATCCGTGTGGCCCTTCCTTGATTCGTTCAATATCAAATACATCGCCTGCAGGCCCCTTACGTTGGTTGATGATTTTTTCAATTTCATTAATATCATCTGGGGCTAATTTGAATTCAAATAGCCGAAGATTCTCTTCAAGATGCGTAGAGGTTTTAGCCCCAATGATAACAGCTGCCACTTGTTTACGGTCCAGAATGTAGCGCGAGGCCACATTGGTAATCGATGCATGGTGCTTGTCAGCGATGGACTTCAATACCTTCAAAAGAAATTGAAACAATTCCCATCCGCCAAACTCATCGATAATTAATTTGTATTTAATAAGAGACCGATTTTCAAAGGGCGGTGTTGGTTCAGTGACTCCCAACCATTTCTCTGAGATAAATCCACCCGCTACAGTGCCATAGCACAAAAAGTGAATGTTGCTTTTAGAACATTGATCCGTCAGTCTATTTTCAGGTCGATTGTCTAACAGTGAATATTGAATTTGCAGTGTGGTGATAGGGATGCCAGCATTGACCATTTCTTCTGTTGACTGGGTGTTAAAATTTGTGCCCGATAGTAAATTGATTTTACCAGCCTGTTGAATTTCATGCAACCAAAGAGCGGTTTCAACATAGCGGGGAACATCGTAACTCCACCAGCTAAATTGAACCATATCCAAACGCTCTTTACCAAGTCTTCGCAGCGATCGATCAATTATTTTCTCGACATGTTCTTTGGTAATTGTGGCCAGCGCATCGTAGTCTGGAACAAACTTAGTCAGCACCTGAATGTCATGATTATAGCCAAGTCTTTGTTTACGTACAGCTAAAAATCTTCCAATCAATTCTTCTACTCCCGTATAAATGTCAGCGCAATCGAACGTGGTAATTCCTTTATCTGCGAAAGCAAACATGCTTTCGATCGGATCTTCCGTTGTATCCGTGCTATGTCCTTGCGACAATTGCCAACCGCCTTTGACGATGCGCGAAATATGAAAATCAGGTGTTAACTCAACTCGTTCTACCATCGTTATGTCCAATCATTAGTTTCAGGAAGTGGAACTATTGTTGTATTTGATCTTTCAACCACTTGCTTTCCAATGCGACTAATCTTAAAGCGTGCTCCGCAGTGCGGATCGGGGCATGCGATGATGTGGTCGGTTGCCATCCAATCAATGGGGTTTAGGGGTCTTTGTTTTGCTGGGAGCAATGGAAGTAGCGCTGATAAGGCGTACAAAGAAAAAGGACGATCGCTTTTAAAGTGAAGGTTTTCGCCTCGTACTTCGAAAGCATCGCCTAGTTTATGGCTGCAGACAAACGGTTTTTCCCCTTCAATAACTTCTACTTTTAGGTCAAACAATTCAAATGAAGAATTAGACATATGCTTTAACTTGATGAAAAAGGAAAGATAGAAAATTCATTTATTAGTTGTTGCATCTTTTATCCAGCAACTAATGTGTGAACTCAACCGCTGTTATCGGTCGTTCTTCTGTCGCTTGTTACATTTTTGATATTATATTGTTCCACTCCGTTTTGTGTTCAAATTTCAATGCGGTGTCCGTTTCAATTAAGTTCACATAATTTTCAATGAACTCCGAAGTATCAGAAAGTAACCGTAAATAATATTTTAATGAATTTGTCAAGCCGTTAGCAATAACATGACAACCGTGAATGTTCTTTATGCGTTCAACTTCTTTGTTGATTTCGTCTGCTTGTGAGGCGTCAATGTTGGCGGTTGAAAGCAAGTAATAACGAGTTACTTGTGTCGTCTTGAATTTTTCAAACGCGTCCCTAACAAGTCGTGCAGTAATTGTAATTCCGTGTTTAACTTCAACAGCTTCAAATGCTCTTTCCTTTTCATCAACGATGTCAATATCGCCAATTCGTCCGCTTCTTGTGTCGGCTGATGTATGGCTTTCCATTGGCAACAAAGTTTTTCCGTCAAAGCGTTTGGTCTCATTCACCAAACATTGATAAGCCGCATACAAAGCCAAAACAGGCAATCGAGATGCTCCTTCTGCCGAATACTTTGTATCAAAATGTTTTGTCAGCAGTTCAATAATTGTTGCAATTTGCAAGTTATGCGGTTTGGCTAAATCAATTTGTTGTGCGTTGCGTTGAATGATTAATCCTTGAAAAAGAAAACTCAAAAGTTTATCAATGTCTTTGCCTTTTTGAATGAAAGCAATCGTTTCTAAAAACGCTGTTTTCAAAGAGTCGGGGCGAATTGCACCCGAGTAATTTGAATCGTAAGGAACTTTTTGTTCCAATGAACGTGTAAGCCAACCACTTTCAGCCATCGCAGGAAATTTCACACTTTTCAAAAATGGTGTGATGTATTTTGAATCAAAAGTTCTGCCCGAATATCCGTTGGGAATACTTGTTTGGTGGTTTCTGATGTCTTGTGCCGGATTGAGTGCTTTATATACGGCACTTGTTAAAATTACCGTCACAACGGCTTTTGCCGACTCTGATTTGCTTAAAATCTCAAGCAAATGGCTTTGAATCGTTTTGTTTAAATCCGATTTTATTTCGCTGTCCGAGCCAACGATTTGCATTGATTCATTGTAAATCTTTTCAAGAAATTCCGTTGGTTCCATTTTATTTTTTTACGTTTAAAAGTTGTGCTTTAATTTGTTCTGCTACGGCTCTAATCATCGGAATTGCAACTGAATTTCCTATTTGTCTATATAGTTCAGATTTGTTGTTGAGCAATTTGAATTTTTTTGGGAAGCCCATAATTCTATAACATTCTTCAATAGTCAATTTCCTAACCGTTCCTTCGTGCCAAATCCAAAATCTACCCGAAGATTCTTGCGAAGGCAACGCTGGGTGAACTCCTTCGGTTGAATAAATACGGTTTGGTTGTTTATGAACTCTTGACAAATGTTCCGTTCCCGGTCTTACACCTGCTTTGCGAATGGTTTTGTTTCTGTAACCTGCGAAAACTAAACCCGAATCTTGCATTTTTTGGTCTTCCAAAATCGTGTAAGGTTCGTCTAAATACTCAAACTCGTTTTCCTTGTCTAAAAATTCTTTGAGTGCGGATTTCTTTTTCTTTTTGATTTTACTAAAGTCAAATTTCTTGTCTTTATGTCCAATGATGATAATTCTTTCACGGTTTTGTGGCAAACCAAAATCAGAAGCATTTAAAACCTTTTTAGAAACCGTATAGCCCAATTCCTCCAAGTGTTGGATAATTGTAGTTAATGTTTTTTTGTCATCGTGATAAACCAAATGCTTTACGTTTTCAAGAAAAACAACTTTTGGTTTGCGTTTTTCAATGATTTCAAAAACATGATAAATCAATGTTCCTCTTGTGTCCTCAAAACCTTTCATCTTCCCCGAAATACTAAACGGTTGACACGGAAAACCTGCACAAAGAATGTCGTGTTTAGGAACAATGTCGATGTTCAATTTTGTGATATCGCCAAATGGAACTTCGCCAAAATTCAATTCGTATGCTCTTTGAGCGTGGTAATTAAACTCTGACGAAAACACACAATTTCCGCCAACTTCTTGCATCGGAATACGGAAACCGCCAATTCCTGCAAACAAGTCAACGAATGTAAATTCTGGTGTCGCTGGTGCTGGAAAAGGAATGTCCCATTTTATAGGAAGCATTGCCTGTAATTCAGTTTCTGCAACGATACTTAAATCTTCGTTGATTTCGTAGAAGTATTCTTTGGCTCGTTTCTCGTAAGATTGAGAAACGCCATTTTTATGATTGTGCAGATAATGCGTAAAATACGCCAAATCTTCTGCGTCGCCGTTCAAGGTTTCAACTTGTAATTTTTCTCTGAGTTTGGAATACTTAATCATATTAAAATATTTTTCCTTGTTCAAGATTTCTAATTCGCATATACTTCGCCTTTTCTTCTGCTGCTTTCAAAAGCTGTTTTGGCTCGTCCTGCGGATAAATTATTTCTGCAATTTTTTCGCTGAAATATTCGTGTTCCAAATGTTTCAAGTCAAGTTTGAATACGGTTGATAGCTTGGGCAAAACTTCAATCGGCACATTTCGTTTTCCGTTTTCAATCTTGGAAAGTGTTGATTGATCAATGTCTAATGCTGCTGCAAGTTTTGTCAATGTCAAACCTTTGTCTGACCGAAGTCGGTGTATGTATTCGCCAAATGTTTCTTTCATCGCCTTGATTTTTTCGCCTTGACAATTTTGTCAAACCTACAAATAAAAGCAGTAAAACAAATTAAAATTGTCAAGAAAGTTGCTAACAAATTTGGAGGATCTGTGTCGGGTGGGCTTGGCTTGTTGGTTTTTGTCTGTCCGTTGGTGTTAGCATGGTCGCCCGTAGAATGACCGATAACTATGAAATTGCTGCCCACCGTTGAGCATTTCGCCTAGACTACTCCTGCGATCATCTTGGCAGAAATTTGCGCTCCATCAGTTTTTGCAATGCCTTTGCCAATCCCCAGCCTGTCATTAATCCTATAATCGCTCCCACAAGAATGTCGCCAGGGTAATGTAGGCCTAGGTAAACCCGTGAGTAACTCATTACTATCGACCACCCAAAAATTGTCCAAATGAACTTATTGCTTTTTTTCAATGACAGCCACACAAACATGGCCACGCCAAAAGTGTTGGCGGCATGTGAAGACGCAAACCCAAATTGCCCACCTTTTTGATTATCCACTAAGTGGATAACACTCGCCAAGCTAGGTTCGTGTGAAGGTCTCAATCTTTCGAAATGGGGTTTCATAATACTTGCGGTGACTTGATCTGTAATTAAAATTACACAGGTTAGCGCAACCAGATAAATCCAACTGTTTTTTTTGTATTGCTTAACAATCAGATAGATAAGTAGCAAATAAAGTGGAACCCAAAACTGTGTTTTAGTGACGATAGCCATAACAGGGTCCATCCAAGGCGAATGAATACCATTTAGCCAAAGAAAGAGCTGTTCATCCAATTTCAAAAGTTGTTCCATCAGCCGATAAGAAGTATTAATAAATGTACAAAAAGAATAAAAATTTCAGACTATTCTTGTAAAAGCATTAATTTGAAGGTTGCAAACTAATAAAATAAACAAAGTAGTATGGAAAAGTATGACTTGGTTATCATCGGAGCAGGGCCTTCTGGCTATGCGGCCGCTATGCGAGCGCTCGACTTTAAAAAGAAAACGCTATTAATAGAGCGAAACAAAGTGGGTGGAGCGGGTGTAACCAATGGTGCGCTTTCCTCCAAAACGTGGTGGGAATTGGCCCGTGATGCATCTAATTTTAGGAGAAGTTTGAATAGGGTAAATCTAAAAGCTCCTGCTATTAACTTCAAAGAAATTCAGGCGGAGGTTCGCAAGGCTACTGCCGAACGCATCAACTTGCTGGAGCAACACATGGAGCAGTTAAAGGAATCAAATTATGCCGATCTGCTTTCCTATCAGGTGGGGACTGCGCAGCTGCTTAGCAATCACGAAATTGAAATTATAAATGGTATGCAAAAAACCGTGGTGTGGGCAGATAACATTATTCTTGCTACCGGAAGCCGACCAAGGTATTTGCCAGAACTTCCTATCGATGAAAAAATCGTGATGACCAGCGAGGGTATAGAAAATATGGAAGACTTTCCCGAAAGCATGGTTATTGTTGGAGCAGGTGTGATTGGGTGCGAGTATGCCACCATATTCTCCGGCTTTGGTGCAACAAAAGTTCACTTGATAGACAAAGGTGCTCGCATTTTGCCTTTCGAAGATGAAGATGTGGTTAGGATTGTGGAACGCAATATGGAACACAACGATGTGCTCATTCATCGAAACTCCAAGTTAATAAGAATGGAAATTGTGAATGGACGCGTGGAATACGAATTAGAATATGCAGAAGGAGGCACCGATATATTTAATGTGGAGAAAGCATTGATTTCGGTTGGCAGAGTGGCAAACATAGAAGATTTATGGAGCGACAAAGTGAAAATCAGTATGTCGAAAAGGGGAATCGAAGATAGTGATACACAAACAAGTATTCCCAACATCTATGCCGTGGGCGATTTAACGGCAGATATCTCCTTAGTGAATGTGGGCGAGTTGGAAGGACGCTATGCCGTTGAAAAGATATTTGGAAAACCCTTGAGAAAATTGGTATATGAAAATATAAGTACCATCATGTTCTTAAGCCCCGAGGTTGCCAGCGTTGGCTTAAATGAAAATCAAGCGAAGGAAAAAGGACTTGATTACAAAGTGGTGACGCTAGAGTACAACACGATTTCGAGGGCCATTGCCATGCGTAATACGCAAGGCTTTATAAAATTGCTGGTGAACCACGAAGAACCAATGAAAATATTAGGGATGAAAATCATTGGTCTACATTCTTCTTCGGCCATCCAAGCAATAGCGCTGCTAATTTCTATGGATAAGGGAATTGAAGAGTTGGCAGAATGTGTGCATCCACATCCATCTATAACAGAGGGCATTCAAGAGTGTGTAAGGATGCTGCTTGGCAAGTCGCTTTTCAAACCTTCTGCTTTGCGCGGACGAATTAGCTGCCGAAGTTATAAGAATGGTGTTTATGAGGATATCAAGTTCTAGTTTACCAAATTACTTTGTTTGATGTTTACTCGAGCTGTTCGGGATTTGCAATCCCGAACCCAGATAAAAGGGATTTCAAATCCTGTCTATCCATGTCGATTGGAAATCGATTTTATCTGAGGTTCGACAATCGCTTCGCTAACTTGTCGAACAGCCGGGTGGATAAGGGGATTGAAGAGTTGGCAGAATGTGTCCATCCACATCCATCTATAACAGAAGGCATTCAAGAGTGTGTAAGAATGCTGCTTGGCAAGTCGCTTTTTAAACCTTCTGCATTGCGCGGACGAATTAGCTGCCGAAGTTATAAGAATGGTGTTTATGAGGATATCAAGTTCTAGTTTACCAAATTACTTTGTTTGATGTTTACCCTAAAGTAGCGTAATCGAGCTGTTCGGGATTTGCAATCCCGCCCAGGGTAATGTACTGAAAAATAGTTGGTGACTTTGATGCGATAATTTGTTAAAATTAGCGCGTCAGCCTGAAGAGGAATCAAGCTCTGCTGGAGAGCAACTTGTCAGCAATAAGGTTGATGCTTATAC
>JBIKRT010000044.1:0-35560 GCA_044349005.1 Cyclobacteriaceae bacterium | reverse complement strand
TTTATTGACTGAGTATGCTTTTTTCTCTTCCGATTGCTCCCGTTTGAAAGCCGAGGCTTTTGCACTTCTTTAGTCGGCTTTTAGCCGAATTACAACCCCTCGCCTTTTAGGCGAGGGTAGTTTAGTTCCATTCATGGCAAGATTGACGAAACGGGGAAAGTAAAAGACAATGCCAGTGTGGAGTTAAGCCGATTGCGGAGAAGGATACGGGAGGAAGAAGGGCGAGTTAGAAGAATGATGGATCAGGTTTTTAGGCAAGCTGCTGCCAGCGGCTGGGTGCCAGAAGGTGTTTCACCCACCATCCGAGAGGGGCGCGTAGTAATTCCCATTTTAGCAGAGCATAAGCGTAAACTCCGTGGGTTTATTATGGACGAGTCTTCTACTGGGCAAACCATTTATTTGGAGCCAGCAGAAGTATTGGAAGCCAATAATGAGATTAGAGATTTACTCCATGCAGAGAGGAGGGAGGTAGTTAAGATTCTGCGCGATTTAACTTCGCTGCTGCGTACTCATCTCGATGCGCTTAAGATTGCTTACCAGTTTCTTGGTCAGCTTGATTTTATTAGAGCAAAAGCGAAACTGGCCATCGATTTGGACGCGTTGCTGCCAACTATTTCTGCGGAGCCAGACTTAAATTGGCTTCATGCGAGGCACCCCTTACTTTTTTTAAGCCTGAAAGGGAAACGAAACCTTGTGCCTCTAACTATTGACGTTACTCGGCAAAATAGATGGCTTTTGGTAAGTGGCCCCAATGCGGGTGGTAAATCAGTATGCCTGAAAACGGTTGGTCTCATCCAATACATGGCGCAATGTGGCTTGCTTGTTCCATTGCATGAAAAGTCAACGGTAGGCATTTTCAAAAACATCTTTCTTGATATTGGTGATCAACAGAGCATAGAAAATGACTTAAGCACGTATAGTTCGCACTTAAAAAACATGGCGTATTTTATTCAATACGCTACACCACAAACACTGATTTTATTGGATGAATTGGGCGCGGGGACGGATCCTAATTTTGGTGGAGGAATCGCTCAGGCTGTCCTGGAAACGCTGTTAAAAAAATCTACTTGGGGTGTGGCCACCACGCATTATTACAACTTAAAGCTATTTGTTGAAAACAATCAGGGAATTAAAAATGCGGCTATGGTTTTTGATTCAAAAAAGCTGGAACCACTTTTTCAGCTTGAAATTGGTAAACCTGGAAGTTCCTTCGCACTGGAAATAGCTCGAAAGACCGGGTTACCTCAGCATACCCTCGCTTCCGCGGAAGATATAATTGGTAAGGATATTACCGGTTTGGAAACGCTGATGAAGTCCGTTGCTGAAGACAAACAACAAGTAGCAAAAAAGCAACTTGAGTTAAAGCAACAAGAGGTTTCTCTTGCCCAGTTACAAGCGAAATATGAAAAGTTATCGAGTGAGCTTGACCTAAAAAAGAAGGAAATTATAAATAAAGCCAGGGAAGAGGCTTCGTATCTGCTAAAAGAGACGAACCGAGAAATCGAAAAAACGATCCGGCACATTCAAGAAAACAAAGCTGAGCAAAAAGAGACACGCAAGGTTCGTAAAGGGCTACAAACGCTCACCGAAAGGGTGCAGCCCAATCAGGACTTATCTAAGGTGGTTTCAAATGAGCTAATAAAAGCAGGTGATAGAGTGAGGATAATTGGTCAGGAAGTTACAGGCGATGTTCTCTCCATAAAAGATAAAACGGCTGTTGTGCAGTTTGGTGGCTTGCGATCTACCTTAAAACTCACGCAATTGGTCCGCAGTGATCTGGCGATTACCAACCCGACAATTACAAAGGCCAGGTCAATGGGTATAGACATTCATCGAAAGCAATCTCAATTTGCAAGCAGCCTTGATATTCGAGGAAAGCGGGTGGAGGAGGCAATACCAATGCTTGATCAATTCTTAGACGATGCCATTCTGTTGGGACAGGCCGAGCTCAACATCCTTCATGGAAAAGGGGAAGGCATCCTGCGCCAAGTTATACGCGAAAAATTAAAATCGACAAAGGCGGTTGCTTCATTTACAGATGCCCATGCCGATAGAGGTGGAGCGGGGATTACTGTAGTGGTGCTAAAGTAAGGAAACGAAAAAGCCTTTCGATTTGGAAAGGCTTTTTTATGTAAATAACGAGGGATTACTTCTTTTTGAACTTAAAAACCCAAGCACCTTTAACTAATTCTGTCCGTCCACTCGATCTGTCAACCCCATTTCCAGTAAAGCTAAAATTCATTACAAGTTCTGTTTCACTCACTGAATATTGAATTGCCGTGGCGTCATCTCTTGTCACTTTTGTGGCGGGCGCATCTTTGTCAAAAGTGAATTTACCAGTCTTTGGCCATGGGCTAAAAGGAGATTCTGATGCAACATAGGTAGGTTTTGCTGTGGTATAATTGAAACTGGCAGTTGCTCCGGCAGCTAACGTCTTAGCAATTTCACCAGAAAGTGAAATGGTGAAGGCTGACGGATAATTTGTAGTTTTATCAACGCCATCAAGCGTGGCGGAGGTGCAGGCCCAATCTAAAGTAGCCGCGCCAGACCGGGCGGTGGTGCCCAATAATTTTTGAAGTTGCTGGTCGGCTTGAGGCAACTCCGGTTCTGGTGTCGATCCGCACGATGAATAGGTTACTAAAGCACTCACCAATCCTACAAATCCGATTAGGTTCAATATTCTTTTCATTTCCAGTCTCTTAAATTTAACGAGCAAAAAACCTTTAAAAAATGATTGCTTTTAGATAACTGAACTTATTTGTTAAAGACAAACTCCCATGCTCCTTTCACTACTTCAGTTCTAGAATTCCTAGCATACCCATCTCCAGTAAAGGTAAAATTAAGCTTCAACTGTGTTTCAGAAACTTGATAAGTTACTTCTGTTTTATCGTCTCTAATAACTTTGTTGGCTGGTGAAGTGGCATCAAAAGTAAATGAACCTGTAGAATTCCAAGGGCTTTTCTTGATGGTCGCATTTCCAGGGTTTGGCGTTTCGTAGTCAAATTTTGAAGTGGCTGTCGATCCAATTGTTCCTTTCAGTGTAAGTTTGAAATTGGCAGTGTAATCGGTTGTTTTGACAACACCATCTAGTGACGCTGATGTCAACGTCCAAACGCTGGTAACAAGCCCGCTTGTTTCACTAGTTAACAGCAGTTTTTGCAATTGTTGGTCGGTTACTGACAAAGGAGCTACAGGATCGGGTCCACAAGAAGCGTACGTGAGCAAAACAATTAGCAACCCTGCAGACGCAGCCAAATTCAGTATTTTTTTCATGATATATTGATAATTTAAACTCCTAAATCTACAAAAACGGATTCGAAAAAAAAGAATTTTGATTATTTGTTTTAAAATTTTCTCGCCTCAATCTTTCTTAAATGATGCGTGGCAACATATTGTAACCTATTTGTAGTTTAAAATCTCTATTTTCTTCGCATTATTTGGGTATTCATGCTCTTGGTTGGAGGCGATAAAAATCAGCGTTTCTTTGGACAAGCTGTGAAGGTTTTTTAAGTACCATTGCGTGGAGGTCTTGTCTAAATTGGTTGTGGGTTCATCCAAAAACACAGCTTGAACATCGCTATAAAAGGCTAAACCAAGTTTTACCCGTTGCCGCATTCCGGAAGAAAACTTGTTTAAGGTTTTATTTTTGGCTGCTTCCAATTCCAACAATTCAAGCAAGTCATTGGTTGATAGTCCGTTTTTTAACTTTTTGAATTTAAAATGGAATTCGATCATTTCAAGCAGTGTAAATTCTTCAATCAAATCCATGTAAGGAGTAGCAATGCTTAGGTGTTCGAAAACATCACTGCCTTCTATTACCTGACTGCTGCGTGTGTACTTAATTGTTCCTACGCTTTGCGGCAATTGCCCCCAGAGCACCTGAAGAAGGGTGGACTTGCCACAGCCATTGGGGCCAACAATAGCGTAGGTAGTTCCCGCTTCAAATAGAAAAGTAAGCTTTTTGAAAATCCATTCGCGGTTGAATCGCTTTCCGAGATTTTCAACTTCTATGTTCATTCAAATGACGTGGTGCTGGTAGTAAAACCTTTCATTATGCCTTGTTCTGAGGTTTTGATAAATTGAACGACATAGTGCCGCTCAAAGCTCTCGGGTAGTTCTTGCTCAATCAAGTCCAACGCAGTTGAGTTGTTCAACCCTTTCATGAAAATGTAGCGATAGATCTCCTGAATTTCAGATATTTTTTCAGAGTCGAACCCTCTTCTGCGCAGCCCCACTGTGTTGATTCCTGCATAAGAGAGCGGTTCGCGAGCGGCTTTTGTGTATGGAGGCACGTCTTTTCGCACCAAGGATCCTCCACCAATGTAAGCATGCGAACCAATCCTCGAAAATTGTTGCACCGAGCACGAGCCACCAAAAATTGCGTAATCTTCAATTTCCACATGGCCTGCCAACTGAACCACGTTGCCTAGGATGCAATTGTTACCAATAATACAATCGTGACCTACGTGTACATAGGCCATTAGGAGGCAATTTGAACCTATTACCGTTTTGTATTTATCAACCGTCCCTCTATTAATCGTTACGCTTTCGCGGATAGTAGTGTTATCTCCGATCTCCGCTGTGGTAACTTCGCCTTTGAATTTAAGGTCCTGTGGAACGGCCGAGATAACGGCTCCTGGAAATATTTTGCAATTCTTACCTATTCTGGCACCGTCCATAATAGTAACATAGGGGCCAATCCATGTGCCGTCACCAATTTCGACATCCTTATGGATGGTGGCAAAAGGTTCAATGGTTACGTTGCTTCCAATTCTAGCTTGGGGATGTACGTTTACGAGTGCAGGGTAGGTCATGCGTTTTTACGTACAATTTGGGCGGTCATCGTTCCTTCACACACTAAGTTATTTCCAACGTAACCACGGCCACGCATCTTGGCAATGCCCCTTTTGATGGGGGCAAGCAAGTCACATTGAATAACTAACGTATCTCCTGGTAACACCATTTTTCGGAAACGGCAGTCGTCAATTCCTAAAAAATAAGTCCAGTAATTCTCAGGATCAGGAACTGTATTCAATACCAAAATTCCGCCCATTTGAGTCATCGCTTCTACTTGTAAAACACCTGGCATCACTGGGTTGCCTGGAAAATGGCCTTGAAAGAAAGGCTCGTTCATGGTTACGTTTTTTATTCCAGCTACGCTTTCGCTATCCAGATAAATGACTTTGTCGATTAACAAAAATGGATAGCGATGAGGAAGCGTGGCTGCAATTTTGTTTATGTCCATTACGGGCGGCAGATTTGGGTTGTACCTTGGTACTCCCTTTTTGTCTGACTCGCTCATGGCCTTTTTCAACTTTTTTGCAAACGCAACATTTGCTGCATGTCCTGGTCTTGCCGCTAAAATCTGTGCCTTTAATGGGCGTCCGGCCAACGAAAGATCGCCAATAATATCTAACAGCTTGTGCCTGGCTGGTTCATTGTTGTAGCGAAGTTCAATGTTATTGAGTATTCCTTCTTTTTTTACCTCTACTTTAGGTTTGCCCAACATTCGGGCAATATTATCCAGTTCGTGTGGCTCCACCACTCGGTCAACAATGACAATGGCGTTGTTTAAATCTCCCCCTTTAATCAAGTTGTTTTTATAAAGCATCTCCAACTCATGGAGAAAACAGAATGTTCTACAGGAAGCAATCTCTTTTTCGAACTGTTGAATGTTGGTGATTGACGCGTGCTGACTTCCCAAAACAGGAGAGTTGTAATCGATCATTACCGTTACCCGGTAATCATCAAGTGGAAGTGCGGCTATCTCTACGTTTCTGGAGGCATCCCGGTACCAAATACTGTCTTGAACTTCATAAAAATCGCGTAGCGCATTTTGCTCTTCCCTGCCTGCTTCGTTGAGAATGTTCACAAATTGGATTGAACTTCCGTCCATAATAGGCGGTTCTGGTCCATCTAACTGTATTAATACATTATCAATTTCTAATCCAACGCAGGCTGCAAGGGTGTGTTCAATAGTGCTAATTCTGGCCCCACTTTTTTCGATGGTTGTCCCTCTGGAAACATCTACCACAAGGTCGCAATCTGCGTCTACAATGGGGGACCCAGGTAAATCGATACGCTGAAATTTTATCCCATGATTCGGTTTTGCAGGAACGAACGTCATATTGGTCTGAATCCCAGTGTGAAGCCCAACCCCGGAAAGGGTCACCGATTTGTTAATAGTTTGTTGTTTATGATTTAACATCATGGTAATAAAGGGGGCAAAATTAAAACTTTATCCGTAGTAAGGTCGAAATTTAGCTGAAAATAATCGCAAACGGAATTTTTGAGGCTCCTTAATTGACTTTATAGGTTGCCGAAGGCAGCCCATCTGCTGTAGAGTTTACCTTGAGTCTGTTTTCAAGTTCTATCAGTCTTTCGTTTAACGAAGGTAACTTCTTAAAGACCGCGTACGATTTATAATAGCTTTTAACATCAAAAGCTGGGGAGCCCATTATTTTCGCGCCTTCTTTGTCTATGGATTTACCGATTCCGGCTTGAGCACCGATTCCAATTTTGTTTGCTACCACTAAATGACCGGCAATTCCAACTTGGCCGGCAATGATGCAATTTTCACCAATTTTGGTTGAGCCAGAAATGCCCGTTTGGGCTGCAATTACGGTGTTTTGGCCTATTTCTACATTATGGGCAATTTGAATGAGATTGTCCAATTTAACACCCTTGTGTATGATGGTAGCATCTCCAAATAGAGTGGCGCAATCAATCACCGTATTACTACCAATTGAAACATTGTCCTCAATGACCACATTGCCTAGTTGGGGAATGGTTTTATAACTCCCGTCCGCTTGTGGTGCGAAACCAAAGCCATCACTGCCAATTACTGCCCCAGCATGGATGGTACAATTGTTGCCTATTCGGGTGCCAGAATACAATTTAACACCCGATTGTAGGATGCAGTTATCGCCAATTACTACATCGTCTCCTACGTATCCATGCGGATAGATTTTCACATTATCCCCAATCTTTGTATTGTTACCTATGTAAGAAAAGGCACCCCTGTAGATATTATTTCCCACCATAGCATTTTCGGCTATGTAACTTGGTTGTTCTATGCCTACTTTCTGAAACGATGTGAGTTTATGGTACTCTTCCAATAACACAGTGAAACTTAGGTAAGGATCATCAACAAGGATTAAAGTGGCATCAATTTCTTTTTTCAACTCTATGTCCTTCTTTACAATGACTGCGCTTGCCAGCGTAGTATATAAATAGTGCTCATATTTTGGATTAGACAGAAATGCTATTTGACCTGGTTTTGCCTCTTGAATCTTTGCCAGCATGTTGATTTTGCGGCTTCCATCCCCCGAAATACTTCCCCTCAACATGCCTGCGATTTGCTGAACTGTAAACTCCATCTAAAACTTTTTAAATGTTAACGTTAAATCAAAGATACATTTTTAGGCCAGCACATATAATTTTTTTTCACGATTTTACTTATTGCTTTAATATTTGAAAGGTCAGATGCTTCAGCGATGTCAATCAGTTTTCCGGTTTTTAAAAGAATATTAATTGTGTTGCCATCTGCTATGTAAGCCTCGTTAGTGACGCTGCCCACCGAAAAAAGAAATTTGCTATCGGTTCTCAGCACGTTGTAGGTCTTGCAAATGTTTTCTTTGATCAGGTTGAGTTGGTCTTTTTTTACTGCTTCTGTCGATAGTGAAATTTTAAATAGATTTCGATTTATCAAGCAAGTTGATAGGTAACTCAAAATAAAGTCAGAATGATTTTTCCAGAGTTTTATTGCTCCCCAAACATCGTTGTCATCTAGTTCTCCATAAGCAGCTCTGAGTGCCCTGTCATTTACAAATTGATCTATTGTAAACTCTTGGCTAAGCAATAAAGTCAATGATTCGCTGCATATCAATTTTTCTCCTGCCTTTAGCAAGTATTGGGCTCGTTGCATTAAGTTTACGAGTATTCGTTCAGCGCTTATGGAGGTTTTATGAAGGTAAACTTGCCAAAACATCAATCTTCTTGCTTGTAAAAAGTTCTCGATGCTATAAATCCCTTTTTCTTCAATTACCAATTCATCTTTGATGACGGTCATCATGGAGATAATTCTATCCGCACTTATTGAGCCTTCTTTGACTCCCGTAAAAAAACTATCGCGTGTCAAATAATCCAGTCGATCGATGTCAAGCTGGCTGCTTACTAATTGGTGGAAAAATTTCCTTGAGTAACTGTCTCGAAAAATTTGTAGAGCAAGATCTAATCTATTGTCAAAATGGGTATTTAAATCTTTGATAAACAGATAGGAAAGGCTTTCGTGCTTGATGGTGGGGAAGAATGTATTTTCAAGCGCGTGCGAGAATGGGCCATGACCAATGTCGTGCAGCAAGATGGCTAATTGCGCGGCTTCATACTCTTGGTTCGAGATTTCAATTCCCTTGGTGCGGAGGCTGTCCAATGCCTTGCTCATTAAATGTATCGCGCCAAGCGCATGATGGAAGCGGGTATGCAGCGCACCCGGATATACAAAGTCGGTAAGGCCGAGTTGTTTAATGTGGCGAAGCCGCTGAAAATACGGATGCTGAATAACGTCAAACACCAAGTCATTGGTGATGGCGATAAACCCATAAACGGGGTCATTAATGATTTTCTTTTTGTTCAAAATAGATGCAAGAAGTTGGCAAGAATAGTGGCCGTAAAGGTAACTTGAAAAATGAAATTGATAATTGATAATTCAATCGTAAATTAGAAAGATTTTTTAAAACCAACGTATGCATAATTATACCATTTTGTGGGCCGATGACGAGATTGATTTGTTGAAGCCTCATATTTTATTCCTTCAGCAGCGTGGCTATTTAATAACTCCCGTAAACAATGGTTTTGAAGCGATAGAATTATGTGAACAACGAAATTTCGATTTGGTTTTTTTGGATGAACACATGCCCGGCATGTCGGGTCTAGAAGCGTTAAATCAAATTAAAAACCTAAAGCCTAATCTTCCGGTGGTGATGATCACAAAAAATGAGGAGGAGCATATTATGGAGGAAGCCATTGGTGGGAAAATTGCCGATTATTTGATCAAACCAATTAACCCAAGCCAGATTTTGCTATCGGTAAAAAAGATACTTGATAACAAAAGGCTGGTGATGGAAAAGACCAGCCTCGGTTATCAACAAGAATTTCAAAAAATAAGCTTGGCCTTTACCGATAGTTTGAGCCATGAAGAATGGGCAGACATTTATAAGAAATTGATCTATTGGGAATTGCAGATGGACGAGGCCGATAACCAAAGTATGTCGGAGGTGTTAGACATGCAAAAGGCGGAGGCAAATGTTAATTTCTGCCGATTTATCAAGCGCAATTATGAAAGCTGGTTAAATGATCCGAAAGCCGACAGACCTTTACTTTCACATCAGATTATTAAGAAAAAGGTATTCCCCGAATTAAAAGAAGGAACACCCACCTTTTTAATTGTGATTGATAATCTTCGGTTTGACCAGTGGAAAGTAATTGAACCAATTATAGCAGAATATTTAACAGTAGAGCATGAAGAGACCTATTACTCGATATTGCCTACCACTACGGCCTATGCCCGAAATTCAATTTTTGCTGGAATGATGCCAAGTGAGATCGCAAAAACAAACCCCGATTTATGGGTAGGCGAAGACGAAGACGATGGCAAAAATAACTTTGAAGACGAATTTTTACAGAAGCAACTGAAACGAAACAACATAAACATAAAGTCCTCCTACCATAAAATCAAAAAGCTAGAGGAGGGCCGTGATTTAGTTGATACCATCAATAACTTATTCAAGAACGATTTAAATGTAATCGTATACAATTTTGTCGACATGCTTTCACATGCACGAACGGACATGGCAATGATTCGAGAGCTAGCTCCCGATGAAGCGGCCTATCGTTCGCTTACGAAGTCATGGTTTTCGCACTCTCCTTTGCTGGATATCATTAAGAAAATTTCTGAGAAGAAGGTGAAAGTAATCATCACCACTGACCACGGAACCATCCGCGTAAAGCGACCCTTTAAAATTGTGGGCGATAAAACAGTTAATTCCAACTTGCGCTACAAACAAGGTAAGAACCTCGGCTATGAAGGAGACAAAGTGATGGAGGCTCCAAAACCTGAGCGGTTGTTTCTTCCGAAAGGAAACATGTCAACCACCTATGTTTTTGCAATTGAAGATCAGTTTTTTGCTTACCCTAACAACTACAATTATTATGTAAATTTTTATAAGGATACTTTTCAGCATGGGGGGGTTAGTTTGGAAGAAATGATAATTCCCTTAATTTTTTTGAAGAGTAAAAATACATAGGTGCGAATGGTAGTCGTGAAATCGGTATTTCATTTTGATTTTCGGCAACTAGACGAGGCCGCTCGCCTTCTTCAAGAAGCTGCGGGCGATTTAAGAGTTTGGGTTTTTAGAGGTGAAATGGGTGCTGGTAAGACTACACTAATTAAATCGATCGCCAAACAAGTAGGTGTTAAAGAAACCGTTCAAAGCCCTACTTTTTCTATTGTCAACGAATATTCAGCTACTGAAAGAAAAGTCTTTCATTTTGATTTTTATCGGATTAAGAAGGAAGAAGAGGCAGTGGATATTGGCGTGGAGGAATATTTTTATTCTGATAACTTTTGTTTCTTAGAGTGGCCAGAAAAAATCCCCTCGCTGCTACCTGAATCTTTTTTTGAAATAGCAATAAGTGTGGAAGCGAACGGGTTTAGAAAAATAGAATATCGAAAGAATGAGTGAAAAAAAGAAGAGCGGATTTGAAGCCCTTGCTAAGAGCAGCTTATATCCGCAAGAAGAATTACTTCAAGTAAAGCGAAGCAAACATTCATTTGCAATTGGTTTGCCGAAGGAGATTTCATTACAAGAGAATAGGATCAGTTTAACACCTGACGCTGTTGCGCTGCTCACATCACAAGGCCATGAAGTTATGGTGGAGACGAAGGCCGGAGAAGGTTCTAAATTTAGCGACAAGCTATACAGTGAGGCGGGCGCTAAAATCGTATATTCTCCATTGGAAGTATACAAAGCAGAAGTGATCCTAAAGATTGAGCCGCCCACGTTGGAAGAACTTGAATTTTTCAAACCAGGGCAAACGCTTATCTCGGCCCTGCAATTAGGTAATCTGGATAAAGAATATATAGACGCGATTATAAAAAAGCGAGTGACCGCGTTGGCCTATGAGTTTATCGAGGACAAAGTAGGGGGGATGCCAATTATACGCGCTATGAGTGAGATAGCAGGCAGCACGGTAATATTAATTGCTGCCGAGTACTTGAGTACTGTGAATAAAGGTAAGGGAGTAATTTTGGGTGGGATAACTGGTGTTCCACCTACAAAAGTAGTAATTGTAGGTGCAGGAACTGTTGCGGAGTACGCGGCAAGGGCTGCGCTTAGCTTAGGTGCGGAGATTCAAGTTTTCGATAATCAGATCTATAAGCTGCGTAGAATTAAGCACACACTTGGTCATCAATTTTACACCTCTACCATAGACACCAGTACGCTAAGCGAAAGTCTAAAAAAGGCCGATGTTGTAATTGGCGCTTTACGAGCTGAGAAGGGCAAAATTCGCCATGTCATTAGTGAAGAAATGGTGAGTCAAATGAAGCCAGATTCTTTAATTATTGATTTAAGTATTGACCAAGGGGGATGCGTGGCAACTTCTGAAATAACTACTCATGATAAGCCCGTCTTTAGAAAGTACGATGTAATTCACTATTGCGTGCCAAACGTTGCTTCGCGGGTAGCTCATACGGCCGCAACGGCACTAAGCAATATCTTTACGCCAACCATTATTCGCGCTGCCGAAGAAGGTGGGGTAGAAGCGATGATCTTTGCCCACAAGTGGTTTATGAAAGGGGTTTATACTTACAAAGGTGGATTAACAAATGAGTCGCTTGCGCACAAATTTGGTATGAAATACAAAAATATTGAGTTGTTGATGGCGGCCAGGGTATAGCGATTTTTTGTTGCGAAGTAGTTCAAGTTGATATAAAGCAAAATGCCAGACTTACATCTGGCATTTTCTACTTATAAATATACTCTTTGATCTTATTTTGAGAGATTATCCAAAACAGCCATTACTTCCTTCACATGCTGGCGGCTGGTTTCTAGCAGTGCTTTTTCGTCTGAGTTCAAATCAAGTTCAATTACTCGTTCAACGCCATTTTTACCCAACACAACGGGTACCCCCAAATAGCAATCTTTTATACCGTATTCTCCATCTAATTGTATGCAAACCGGAAGTACTCTTTTTTGATCTTTTACAATCGCTTCCACCATCTGTGCGGCAGCAGAACCAGGCGCGTACCAAGCGGAGGTCCCCATTAATTTCACCAACTCTCCGCCCCCCACTTTGGTGCGTTCAATAATTGCGTTCAATTTATCTTTATCGATCAATTCAGTAACTGGGATCCCCCCCACAGTTGTATAACGCGGAAGCGGCACCATTGTATCGCCATGGCCACCTAACAGCATTGCTTGAATATCTTTTGGTGACACATTTAGCGCCTCCGCTAAAAAAGCCCTATAGCGAGCGGTATCCAGAATGCCAGCCATACCAATTACTTTGGTGCGGGGAAGCTTGGAGGTAATATGCGCTTGATAGGTCATTACGTCCAATGGATTTGAAACGACAATGATAATTGCGTTTGGCGAATGTTTCACAACGTTTTCAGTAACCGACTTCACGATTCCGGCATTGGTGCCAATTAAATCATCGCGCGTCATGCCTGGCTTACGTGGAAGCCCCGAAGTAATCACCACCACATCCGAACCGGCAGTCTTTACATAGTCATTAGTTGATCCAATTGTTCGGCTGTCATACAAATCAATCGGAGCTTTTTGCCAAATGTCAAGTGCTTTTCCTTCCGCAAATCCCTCTCGGATGTCCACCAAAACAATTTCATTTGCAATTTCTTTATATGCCAATACATCTGCACATGTGGCACCTACATTTCCAGCTCCGACAACAGTTACTTTCATTTTCGACAGGTTTATATTTGATCAGGGTTAATTTACAGGTGGCAATTTATCAACCTCATCATGAAACAAAAAAGATTTTTATCTAATTCGGTGCTTTATTTTCAAATGCAAGATCGATTTTGTCTGGTTGGTTATTTTAACGCGATTATCAATGCGATGGCCAACAATCCAACAGATATTATTTTCTGATTCCATCACTAAAACCTTATTTTTATCGGGCACCGAGATTTTTTCATCGATCAAGAAATCACTCACTTTCTTCTTTTTATCCATACCCAATGGGTAAAAGAGATCTCCATTTTTCCAGGTGCGAATACGTAACGGAAATTTGAGACAGTCCCTATCAAGGTACGCCTCTAGGGGGCTAGAAGAAAATGCTACATTTTGTGTTTCAGTTAGGGTTATTTCACAATTGTTGAGCTCAATAGATGTATCGTTTTCTTTGATTTCTATGAGTTGGTTTTCAATAGACTGTTTTGTGATAATAAATGATTCACGATCAATAGTAAGCGTAAATTCATTTGTATGAAATTGTTTCCCAGATTGACCAAAAATTGAATCCATAACCAATTCACATTGATCCACATTAAACCCATACTCTTTAATCAGTTCCCAAAGAACTCCCGCTTTGTTATGAAATTGGCTAATAACTTCTTTTGAAATTATCACCTGATTATTGTTTTGTGAGACGTATTGAGTAGCTAAATATTGATGCGCAAATTTGACTAGCTCCTCTTCAGCATTGAATCGTGTGGCATTGTGTAGAAATGTGTTCTCTAAGGACGGATTGATTTCCTTTAGTTTTGGAATAACTTCGTGACGTAAAAAATTACGATGATAGTCTGAACTGCTGTTGCTTGCATCTTCTCTCCATTTTAGGTTTTTACTTTTTGCGTAGAATTCAAGCTCTTCCTTTGTGAAAAGTAAGAGTGGTCGTATTAGCTTATCTGCTTGAGAGGGCATTCCGCGCATACCGCTAATGCCAGTACCTCGAACAAAATTAAGAAGAGCAGTCTCTAGATTATCATTCAAGTGATGGGCGGTCATCAAGAAGTCTATTTTCTCTTTCCTCATTGTTTCTGCAAACCACTGGTAGCGCAGTTGTCGAGCAGCCATTTGCTTGCTTATGCCATGTTTTTTTGCGAAAGTGAGCGTATCAAACCTTGTTACGAAAAACGACACCCTGTATTGCTCGGCTAATTCTTTTACGAAATACTCATCGCCATTTGAGTCTTCGCCTCTCAATTCAAAATTCACATGCGCAACCGAAAAGTTCAGATTAGCTTTCGCTGCTAAGTCTAACAGCACCGTGGAGTCTAAACCACCACTTACGGCAAGTAAAATCTTTTGTGAGGGCGAAATCAGTTTGCCGATGAAAGTGTTGAATCGATCTTGCATGACCTCATAAAGGTAGGCCTTGTAAATTCAATTAGAAATTATCTTTTGGTAAACAGTTCTTTTTGGGTCGATCGAAGTAAGTATGTCGTATGAGTCACGCTTTATACCGATACTACCTTCTGAAAAAATATTAGCTAACTCAACCGCCTTTGTATCAAAGAAGGAGATCACAAAAATGGAAGTTGGGTTTATGTTCCAAACCTTTTTTACCGTCTTTACCACATCAAGAATTATTTCCCTACTTGCTTCCGGGGTCTTGTCGTACGTGTCTAAGGCAAGTCGATGATACCTATACGTATTTTTTCGGAGATCAACCATTTGAGGATTGTTGATATTCTCAATTAACGCATAGCGATTTCGGGTACCGCTCAACGCTTGCCATCCATTGCGTCCTGAGGTTTGGGCATTATTTACAACATTAAGTGCTTTTTGAAAATAAGTGGTGCCACCGAGTTCAGCAAAAGAATCATCGTCCATTCCGATGATAACATAGGCGTAGTAGGCAAGAATGGAGGTAAGATTGCTGATGTAGCTGTTATCATTGTATTCAAGTGGCTGCGATTCAATGTATTCAAATTCCCAATCACGGTCAGCAAAATTCAATAATATGGTTTCGTAGTTACTATGAAAAACAGGCCGCGAAGAAGTGATTTGTGCACTTGCTTTGAAGTTGCCGATCGATGGGTTGTTGTTGGGTTGTATATTCAAGAAAATTGAACAACTTATTTTTTCATGATTCTTGTAAGTATCGGTCGTCCATTTGCGTGTATTCATGAAATTGGCGAATGCGCGCTCCATGTCTTTAAAGACGGACCGATCACTGCTGGCAACCTGTTGGTCGTTGATTACCACTTTGCAATTTAATTCTTGACCAACTGACGCAGCGGTTGTAAAAAGAAGAGCAAGCAGTAAACTAGACTTTTGCATGGAGTAGGTTGCCAATCGCATTGACAATGTCATTGGCCACTTCTTTTTTAGATTTTAAACTAAACTCCTCTATTTTTTTGTTTCGATCCATGATCGAAATTTTATTTGTGTCGTGGCCGAATCCAGCTCCGGAATCGCGCAACGAATTAAGCACAATCAAATCAAAGTTCTTGGTTTCTAACTTTTTTTCAGCATTGCTTTTTTCATTCTCTGTTTCCAATGCAAATCCGACAATCAATTGTCGATCTTTTTTCTTTTTCCCCAGTTCGGCCGCTATGTCTTTTGTTTTAGTGAGCTCAATAACAATATTCCCTTCCGTCTTTTTAATTTTTTGATCGGCCACCAAAACAGGGCTATAGTCTGCCACCGCAGCCGAAAGGACAGCAATGTCTATTCCATCAAAAAAATCGATACACTTTTGGTACATTTCTTCTGCAGAAACGACTGGGTAGGTCGTAATATTATGGTGATTAGCAAACTGAGCGGTAGGGCCAGAAACTAAAATAACATATGCCCCCATCTCTGCTAGGCTTTCTGCAATGGCAAAACCCATTTTTCCGCTTGAATTGTTTCCAATGAAACGAACCGGATCAATCGCTTCGTATGTAGGGCCAGCTGTAACGAGTGCCTTTTTTCCGCTCAGCGTTTGTTTTTTTTCAAAATGTTTAGATAAATAACTTAGTATTTCTTCGGGTTCGGCCATTCGGCCATTTCCTGTCAATCCGCTGGCAAGTTCACCGAAGCCAGGGGTTATAATTTGATTGCCAAATGATTTAAGCTTATCAAAATTGCTGCATGTAGAAGGATGTTGAAGCATATCCAAGTCCATTGCAGGGGCGAACAAAACTGGACATCGAGCGGATAGATAAGTGGCATCAAATAACGTTTGGCAAATACCATTGGCTAGTTTCGCAATGGTGTTGGCGGAGGCAGGAGCTATCACAAAAACATCTGGCCAAAGCCCCAATTCTACGTGATTATTCCATTGCCCTGCGTCATCTTTAATAAACTTACTTAAAACCGGATTTTTAGAAAGCATAGCTAACGTAAGAGGGGTTATAAAATCATGAGCAGAAGGTGTCATGATTACTTTCACCTCTGCCCCGGCCTTTACCAAAAGGCGCACAAGAACTGCCGATTTATAGGCCGCAATACTGCCGCATACCCCTAGCAGAATTTTCTTGCCAGAAAGCATGTCGGCTTATAATTCAGCGGTTGGCTCTTGCCCTTGAAGCCTGTACATCAATTTGCTTTCAAGAAACTCTTCTATTGCTGACGAAGTAGGTTTTGGCATGCGCTCATAGAATTTCGAAATTTCTATTTGCTCGCGGTTTTCAAAAACTTCTTCCAGATTATCAACGGTTGTGGCAAATTCTGACAGTTTTCCGTTTAGTTCTTCCTTTATGTTCATCGCAATCTGTCTTGACCTTTTAGAAATAACAACCACCGATTCGTAGATGTTGCCTGTTTCCTTCGTTATCTTATCGATATCGCGCGTAATTATTGACGGTTGTGCTGCCATGGAGTTTAAGAATTAGAGTTTTTCGTTTTTAGTTTATTGGCCTTTTCTAGGCTATCGGAATACAATTTTTCTGCTTGTTTTAAAAATGTGCTATTAGGGTATGTATCTACCAATTCACGATAGGACTCCAACGTTAAGTTGTAACGTTCTAACTGTTTCGAGGTGATACTTTGGTCTGCCAGTTTATATTGTGCAATAATCTTTTTATAGAGAAGTTCCTCAATATAATGTGAATCAGGGAAGTTTTTACGAAAGCCATCCATGGCCACTATTGCAGCTTTGTATTGTTTTAGTTTTAAATAAAGCGTTACATCTTCAAATCCCTTTCGCTCAAGTTTCTCCTGACAGTTTGCAATTACTCCTACCGCCTTCTCCTGAAAAGTGCTGGAAGGATACATGTTTAAAAAAATTTGCATGGCCGCCATCGCCTCAACACTACTTTTTTGATCTAAGTTAAAATCTGGAGAAGATATGTAAAGAGAATACGCGTACATAAAACGTGCTTCAATAGCAAGTTGGCTCCGCCCGTAGGTTTCGTAAAACGTCTTAAACTGATTGGATGCCAGCAAATAGGTTTTTTCGTAGTACCGGCAATACCCTAAATAGAATTCTACCTTTTCACCTTCCGGCAAACCACGAACAATGGGTTGAATCTGCTCAAAAAGAATGGATGAGTGGTAATAGTCTTTCTTTTCATAATAACTCAGCGCTGCATCATATTTTACGCGCCAGTCTTCACTTCTTTCCACAGCTCTAAACTTGCTACAATTGGCTAAAATCAAGATTACAGAAACAGCCAAAATTGTCCTGAGATTAAACATAGCTCGATAAGAAACCCAAGTAAACATCCAGAAAAGCGTTTTTTTTAAGCCTGCAAATATACGACTCGAAAGACAAATTTCAATTTTTAAAGTCTGAGACTGTCAAAAAGGAATTTTAGTTTTACTTCCTTACAACAAGTTTTCGGGTTAAGACTCCCTCTTGATCAATGTAAATGGTATAGAAATAAACACCGATGGGCAAATCTTCAGTTGGAATTTTTAGTCTTACTTCGGAGGATGGCAATTGATAATCCCCTAAAATTCTACCTAGAATATTATGAATGAGCAATTTAGCCTTACTATTTTCATTATGTATTTTATACTCCATAAATGCTTGATCTGACGCGGGATTGGGATATACATCCTGAATTGTGATCTCTTTCGATTGAAAAATAAAGCCTTTCGATTTTTCTTCAACGCTTACCGTGATGGAATGCTCGGCAACCTCCTTAGCCACACCTTTCAGGAAAAATCCAAATTTTAAGTTTGTTTGGCCGCTTATGATGCCAGTTTCAAGTACAAAGTAAAGACTTTGAATTGTTTCATTCCCCTCGAGTGTAACGGAGAAATCAGTTACTCCAAGTTCTTGACAACTACTATTGGCGCAAAAGTAACCCTTTGGTGGACTCCCCAGTTCGCTCGGGACATTTCGAATAATGTAAGTTTGTTGTTTGTCAGAGTTATTTTTGAGACGAAGCGGAATTTTCAGCTTTTGAACAGAGGTAGTTTGATAAAAATCTTGCTTATCGAGTACTTCTAAAGTTTGAGAAAAAATATTTTCAGTAGAAAAAGCAATCAAACAAATGATTAGAAACTGCTTCATACTGTATCTATAATATGGTTCAAGTTAGTCAAACGAAGCAAATAGTTAATGAATCCGATAACTATTTTTTTAAAAAAACATAATAATAATGGGAAATGACCGTTTTATCCTGTTCATCGCAGCACGACACTCTTTTTTGAAGGCCTTGCTTCTCCTCGCCAAGAAAACCCCTTGAGCCTTTGTGCATCGTCTTTCAATTCATGGGGGGGTATAAATGAAGCATCGGGTTTTATCAGGAAAGTGATATTATCGACCTTGCCTAGAACAAAATTTATTTTCATGTTGCTACAGATAATTTTATTCATACCCATTGTTTCTGAAACTGCCTTTAGTGAATCCGCTTGGGGTTCTGTTTTCTGAAGTGCATAGAAGATACTTTCACCATTTCCTTGAACAATTACAGACTTGATATTTTTCCCATCGAAATTGGCTGTCATTTTGCGACCCTTAATCTGGTTGAAATTTTTCATTGAATCCTGCGAGGCCACAAATGAATTTCCCACCATATACAGTTTATCAATTTTTTTCTTTTTAAGCAATATTCGAATGGAATCTGAGGTCATCTGGTTTTCTTCCGCCCACAGCACAGGGTCTTTAAAAAAACGAATGGTGCTATCGGCACTGCTGTAGGCCAATGAATCAGCCAATCCTTGCAAATCGGACTTGAATATTTTGACATGTCTATACGCCAGCAGTCTCTTTTTCTTAGTGTCTTTATTCTCGATAGAAACAAGCGTATCTGCGGAAATGTAAAGAGTGTCTTGATTGTCTCCCACTTTTGCGGCAAAAGCATGGCCGTAAACTTTCGAAATACCTGTCTTTTTGTTGTAATCGATGTCGTCTCCGTAAATAATCAGGTTGTCCTCCTTGGAAGTCATCACTACATTGCCCTTGGATTTGTAGGTTTTCTTTGCGTCATCTATAAAATATTTTTCGCCCACAATTTTGAACTCGGGAGTCTCAATTACCCCTTTATCAAGGTTTGACCTTTTAACTACCGTGTTATAGGTACCGCTTTTATATACCGCTGAACCGCCCTCCTTATTCACCAAGACAGTGGAACCTCTAAAATAAACAATTTTAGTTTTTGAGTTGTATTGCAGCGTGTCCGATTTCATGGTGTAATCAGGATTTACAACCTCTACATTTTTTTTGAACGAAGCTAGGTTGGAAGAGAGTTGGTAATAACCTTTAGAACTGGTTAGGGTGTTGATGTCATCGACCAGTTTTCCGCCATTAAAATAGCGCGCTTCCCCTTTCGGGCGATCGTAGTCGAGGTTATCGGTATACAGTTTTGCTATTCCCAACTTAGAAAAAACCACGTTTCTGCGCAGTTTTGCCAATCGCTTATTGCCATCGTAGGAAAGACCATTCGAAGTGCAATCCACCGAGTCGCCATCGAGAATGTGTACCCTCCCAAATCCTTCCACACGGTTTTCAGATTTATAGACCCATGCAGAATCGCAGTAAATGGTCGTTGTGTTCTGAATGATGTGCACATGACCGATTAGCCGATCAATGCGCACTCCGTCTTTGACTGATCCCTTAAGACGATCAGAGTGCTTAATTGTTACCCTTTTTTGAGCAATCGTAAAAAGCGGAATAAAAAATAAAAGAAATAAGAAAATCTTCTTCATTGCGGGCACAAAAATAGGATTAATGCAGCATTCATTTTTAAAAGGAACTAACAAATCAATTAATATTGTGGCAGTATGCTCAAACACCTCTCCATCAAAAATTACGCCTTAATTCAACAGCTAGAACTGGAGCCAGATAAATCATTAAATGTGATTACCGGAGAAACTGGGGCTGGAAAGTCGATCATGCTTGGCGCGATTGGCTTATTGTTGGGTAATCGAGCCGACTCAAAAATGCTTTGGGATGAGAACGAGAAGTGTATAACGGAGGCTCATTTTGAGATTACAGATAACAGGCTGAAATCGTTATTTGATGCTGAGCAATTGGATTATGACAGCCAGACTATTTTAAGGCGGGAAATCGCAGCAGGCGGAAAGAGTCGCGCCTTTGTAAACGATACGCCCGTCACTCTTGACGTAATTAAAAGAATTGGCAAACGCCTTTTGGACATCCACTCGCAACACGAAACGCTGGAGCTAGGCAATAAAAGCTTTCAGATTGAGTTGATTGACATCTTAGCTGGAAACGAAGACATTAAAACACGTTACCAAGATGCCTGGAAAAATTATAAGAAAGCAAAACTAGATCTGGAGACGCTTAAAAGCGAATCGGAGGCGCTTCGGCTGCAATCCGATTTTGTAACTTTTCAATTGGAAGAGCTTACGAAAGCCAACTTGCAGGAAAAGGAACAAGAGATGCTCGAATCGGAGCTTAGGATAAGGGAGCATGCCGAGGACATTAAAGTTCGTTTCAATCAAACACTTGCTCAGCTTAGTACTAATGAGTTTTCTGTAGCGTCATTGCTATTGTCGGTACGCGGGCAACTAAATCCTGTTGCCAATTTTTCACCAGCCTACTCAAAATTGGGGGAGCGTCTCGAAAGCGTTCGGCTGGAACTTCTCGATCTCATCACCGAAATAGAAAGTGAAGAGGAAAGAATAGAGTTTGACCCCCAACGCATCGAATATGTAAAACAGCGGTTGAGTCTAATTTATTCACTGTTGAAGAAGCATCAGGTAAAAGATGTTGCGGAGTTGTTGCAGATTAGTTATTCGTTGTCCGAAAAGGCTAGCAAAGTGTCAAATTTGGATGAACTGCTAAAAAATGCAGTCTCGAATTATAATGCGGCTCATAGCGATGTGCTAACACTTGCTAAGAAATTAAGCGCTTCACGCAAGAGCGTGTTTTCATCATTAACAAAAAAGATCGTATCGCTTTTAAAGGAACTGGGCATTGAAAACGCAAAGTTAGAAGTAGAGGCGGCTGATCAACTACCTGATTCCACAGGTGCTGATAGCATTGAAATTCTCTTTAGTGCTAATAAGGGTGTTTTACCAAGACCGTTGGCGCAAGTAGCATCTGGTGGTGAGTTTAGCAGATTAATGTTTGCTGTGAAATTTTTAATGGCAGAAAAAACTTCTATGCCCACGTTAATATTGGATGAGATCGACAACGGTGTTTCCGGAGAGGTTGCTATTCAGTTAGGCAACTTGATGAAAATTATGGCGAAAAATCATCAGGTTATTGCCATTAGCCACCTTCCACAAATTGCTGCCAAAGCCGACAAGCATTATTTTGTGTTTAAGGATAACTCATCTGCCAAAACAGTAAGTCAAATAAGGGAATTGGATGGTCAAGGGAAAGTGCTGGAGATTGCTAAGATGATTGGAGGAGCGAACCCATCTGCATTGGCATTGGCAAATGCGAAGGAGTTGATCAATTCAAAATAGCTACTTTTTTATCTTCACTACAACGCCATGCAATATCATTCCGTCCTTTAATTCAAGTTGTTTTAGTTGGCTGGTATCTACTTTTAGTAATATCAATTCGTTGTTTTCCGTCCAGCCTTGCACATGATAGCCGGTTGGTACCAGTTTTTCTTTTGGCTTTATGCCACTTTTAGCTGCGGGTACGATTGCCCAAAAAACGCTTGAGTCCTTGGAGTGACTCATGCGATATTTCAAATATTTCATTTTGCCATCGGGGGAGAGAGAATCGCTCAATAAAGTCATTGTTTCCTTTTTGTCTTCAGGTTGGCTCTTGGTGGTACAAGCGGCTGCCGAAATACAACTAATAACGATCACAAGTAGTTTTTTCATAAAGTTCATAATTAGATTGCCCATCTGAGACAACTGGTTTTTGTTACCTCAATTTCAATCTTAATATAAGCATATCAGAGGTAATGAACAATGTTTTTTCATCACCGCTTAATGCACAATTGGAAGTGGCCTCGGGTATTTTTACTCTGCCAACTAGTTTTCCATCAGCATTAAAAATGAACAACCCTCCGGGCCCTGAGGCGAAAATAGTTCCCTGTTTATCGATCTTAATGCCATCGGGGAGCCCTTTTTCAGTTGCCGTCAAGCTGGTAACATCATAATATATTTTTCCAGTTAAAACAGCCGAATCGGAGAGTTCAAATTTGTACCAGCGCGCTTTGGCGGGATCTGAATTAGCAACGTATAACGACTTTTCATCGGGCGATAAAGCAATGCCGTTGGGGCGTGTGAGCGAATCAACCAATAGGCTGACCTTGCCGGCCGGGTCAATTTTATAAACTCCTTGATAACGCGTTTCTTTTGCAGGATCGTCTACGTTTTTCACTAACCCATAAGGCGGGTCAGTAACATAAAAATTTCCCTTAGCATCAACCACTGCATCGTTGGGGCTGTTAAATCTTTTGCCATCGTAGCGATCGCCAATAGTTTTAAAAATGGGTTTAGGATCATTGACAGACGATTCCATCAATGCCAAACGTCTGTCCCCATGCTGGCAAAGCATTAGCTGGTTATTGAAAAGCAGCAAACCGTTAGAGCCAGGCTCACCCGCGCGGGCGACATTGCCTGTATATCCTGAAGGGGTTAAGTACGTAGTAGAACCACCTTCTTCTGTCCATTGATAAATTGTGTTTTTCGGGACATCAGAGAATAGAAGTTTTTTTTCAGCATCGATCCATACCGGTCCTTCGCTCCACTCATACCCTTCGGCAATTACTTCCAGTTTAGCTTCTGGAGAAATAATCTTGTCGAGCGATGGATCAAGTTTTTCGATCGAGCCGATGGTTTGGTGTTTTTTAGGAGCATTGCAAGCGCTGATTAGAATTAGTGTTGCAAAGAATTGAAATTTAATTTTGTTCATAATAGGGACTGATTTTCTTTGCGGATAATGATAGATGAAAATTCTTGAAAATCCTGAAGATGGTTCTTGATGATGCTTTCCAGCACCTCCAAATTTAGCGTTTGGTATTCATGAACGGCCACATTTCTAAAGCCTACCATGTGTTTCATTTTAGTGGCTAAGATTTGGTCAATGATATTGGCCTTATAAAGCAGTTCAAATGAGTCTCTACTCGTTTGAGGTATTCCGAGTTTTCTTTTTTTAATGATAAAATTGGCTAGATCTATAGAAGCTTCGCAAGCTCGTTGAAGGTTTAATAAAACAGAATCTTGAACCGTGAAATTGGATTTCCAGGTAGTTTTGTTACGTCCAATCTCTTCTTCAATTCGTCTAAGACAACGTTCGATGATTGCCGCTTTGTTTAGGATTACATCTTCCATCAGTTTGAATAGACTTTTCCCGAAGAAATGATTTCTTCAATAATTGCTTTCCTTTCCTCGTTGAACCGCTGATATTGGGATAGAACCATGGCTTCAAACCTCAAAAGAAATGCAGGATTTTTTGCGAAAAGTTGTATGCCCGTTGTGGTAACTTGAAACTGAAGAACCGTGCTGGCAGAGTTTAAATGGATCAAGTCTACCTCCTTTCCAAATTTAACCTCCAATTCTGTCTTGACGTTAAAGAGTTGAACGGGTGGAATGATGATTCCTTCACTGGTTAGAAATGCAATATCAATATCGCTATCATGCCTTGAAGAATTTGTCGCTTGGCTTCCAAACAAGTAAATGGCCTGTACCTCTGGAAAACTACTTACGATGGTTTCTGCGATAAGACTGTTATTAAAGGCTAACATGTGTCAAAGATAGGGAAAGTTGGTTAAACCTTTTAAGGCCAAATGATGTAGACTCTTAGGGAAAAGTTAGTAAGTTCGCCCTTTCAAATTTTATTCCATGGCTTCGTTAGAAATACCTGTTCGTCCTGCTCGTCTGTTTGTAACTGAAAACTTTCAAGTAACCACCTGGGAAGAGTTAAAGCCTCTGTTCGATAGGCTACTCTCCCAAGAAATCAGGTCGGCTATTGAATTAAGAACTTGGCTTCGCAATAGGAGTGAGCTGGAGTCCATCCTTTCCGAAGATATGGGTTGGCGCTACATTAGAATGACTTGTTTTACTGAGAACGAGGAGTATCGAAATGCCTACCAATATTTTGTGGAGCACATACAACCAAACATTGCGCCCGTTGCCGATCAACTGAACAAGAAATGTTTTGAAAGCCCGTTTTTAGATGAGTTATCAAAACTCGAAGGCTTTGATATCTTGATTCGTAATCTGAAAAAGGAAATAGAGATTTTTAGGGAAGAAAATATTCCGCTACTGACAGAAATTTCAACCGATACCCAGAAGTACGCCCAACTTTCGGGTGCTATGATGGTGGTGCTGGATGGAAAGGAAATGACACTGCAACAAGCGGCCGTGTTATTGATGTCTATCGACCGTGTGAAGCGAGAAGAAGTGTATCGTGCTATTTCTGCCAGGCGATTAAAAGATAAAGAAGAGTTAGACCTTTTGTTCTCCAAGCTGATTGGGTTGCGCCATCGGGTGGCTTTCAACGCGGGCTTCTCCAACTTTAGAGATTACATGTTCAAATCCTATGGCCGCTTTGATTATGCACCGAAAGATTGTTTTAATTTCCATGAATCAATTTCTAGCGAAGTGGTGCCGCTTCTTAATAAAATATCACAAGAACGAAAGGAAAGCCTGAAACTTGAATCATTAAGACCTTGGGATAAAGCAGTCGATACCGAAGGAAAGCCACCACTCAAAGCTTTTACTGACGGAAACGATCTTACCGAAAAGTCAATTGAGTGTTTTAGAAGATTAGATCCGTTCTTGGGTCAGTGCCTATCGATAATGAAAGAAATGGGGCACCTCGATTTAGAATCCCGCAAAGGTAAAGCACCCGGAGGTTACAATTATCCGTTGGGTGAAATTGGAGTGCCATTTATTTTTATGAATGCTACTTCCACCCTACGTGACATGACCACCATTATGCACGAGGGTGGTCATGCGGTTCATAATTTCTTAACCAAAGAGTTAGAACTGGGGGATTTTAAGAATACTCCCATGGAGGTAGCTGAGTTGGCTTCTATGAGTATGGAACTAATCTCGATGGATCATTGGGATGTGTTCTTTGATAACGAGGAAGACTTGAAACGGGCGAAACGTGAACAGCTGGAGGACATTATTGAAACGCTGCCTTGGGTTGCCACCATCGATAAGTTTCAACATTGGTTGTATGAGAACCCTGCTCACTCTCAAGAAGAAAGAAAACAAAACTGGAATCGTATCTTCAATGAGTTTGCGGATACTGTTACGGATTGGAGGGGACTAGCGGAAGCAAAAGACTACCTATGGCAGAAGCAACTGCATTTGTATGAGGTGCCGTTTTACTACATCGAGTATGGCATGGCGCAGCTCGGTGCAATTGCCGTGTGGCGAAATTTTAAAAACGATCCTAAAAAAGGACTGGAAGGATATATGAATGCGTTGAAAAAGGGCAACTTAACTACCATTCCTGAAATATATAAAGCAGCGGGAATCCGCTTTGATTTTAGCAGAGGCTACATTAACGAGCTAATGACCTTTGTGAAAGCGGAAATGGAAAAAATTTGATAGGTTAACTTCTACACCGATCGAGCAAGTAGCTGAGTTGGTTAGCTTCGTCTTCTGTGAGTTGCTCCAAAGAACCCGCAAAATTAAAAACCGTTCTGTCGATTTTTTGAAGGAGTGAAATTCCTAGATCAGAAATTCCAACGTCAGCTGAGCGCTTGTCGTTTGGGCATTGACTCTTCACTACTAGTTTTTTTAGAATCATGCGATCCAGCAGGCGAGAAACGTCTGAATTTTTATCCAGCATTCGCGATTTAATTTCAGTGCCCGAAATCTTTGATGGATGTTGACCTTTCAAAATTCTTAAGATATTGAATTGTTGGTTGGTGAGTCCATATTCTTTAAAATAATCGCGATGTTTGTTTTCTAACCAATTAGAAGTGAAAATAAGATTAAGCATCGCCTTTTGTTGGGCACTTCTAAACTTCGTTTGCTTGATCTCTTCTTCTATGGTTTTCATATGTTTAAATTAGTAATGAGACATTAGTATCTAGACGTGAGACCTCATAATCATGAGGTTTTGTGTAGAGCATCTTAATGGCGATTTCATATGTTTAAATTACTAGTGAGACGTTAGTATCTAGACGTGAGACCTCATAATCATTATGTTAGGTGTAGAGTTCTTCAATAGCCATTTCATAGGATGGAAGTTAAAAAAAAAGCTTTGCCTAGCGGCAAAGCTTTTTCCGATGAATTGCAATGAATTAATTTTTTGCAAATTCTGTATTCGCATTTAGAGTTACTTCATCGCTAACCACCGCTGAAGGAGTTCCTCCACCGACAGTGAAATCAGAACGTTTAATAACGCCAGCCACTTTAAATCCAGCAATAGTCTTTTTATTATAAGGGTGAACAGCAGTTCCGTTGAACGTAACTGTTAATTCAACTGGTTTTGTTACACCATGTAATGTTAAATCGCCTTTTGCTTTGTAGGTTTTCCCCTCAACTTTTTTAAACGCGGTGCTTTTGAAAGTTAGCTTTGCGAATTGAGCAGCATCAAAAAAATCAGGGCCATTTAAATGCTTGTCGCGGCCTTCATTATCCGTATTTACGCTAGCAACATCTGCAGTCAATTCAATGACTGCATCTGAGAAATCGTCTTTAGACGAAGTAATGGTAGCGTCAAAGTTTTTGAACGACCCTTCTACTTCAGAAATCAGAAGGTGAGTTATTTTAAAACCCAATTTTGAATGCGCCTTGTCTAACGACCAAGTTTGAGCAAATACTCCACCAGCTACAAAAACCATAGCTGCTAATAGATTAAATTTTTTCATGTTTTTAAGTGTTTATTTCATTTGTAATGCAAACATACACAAGAAATAAATATATGTTTAAACATGTAATTAATTTTTTGTTAAATAATTGATAATCAATTATAAATAAATCTACTAATTTTATAGAACAAGCCTCTGTTACGTGTTTTTCTTCCTCTTCTATTGCTGAAAAAATAAATTAGACCACCATCGAGCGTTGGCCAATCAAGTCTGGAGAAATGTCGATCTTCCCACATGTGTATACTATCTTTTATCAAAGCCTTCGCACAGAACATGACTTCATATAGCTAGTCGCAATATATACTAGGCTAGAAACGAAAAAGTGCCTTTTCTTTTAGTTTGACGTGTTTTCCTAACGGAACTATCAATCTTGCTAATAGCAAGATATAGTTCTGTCGTTATACTATCTATTCTTGTATAAGAAACCCACAGTGTTATAATCAAACTATGTGTTTTCGGTACGAAACTATCTAGTGTTGCCACGAGAACACATGTTGTTTTCACACAGCTATATATTGTCTTATCACATCCATGTATTATCCTCATAGGACTATGTATTTTAGTGAGAATATTATATCGTGTTATGAAGGGACAATCTATTTCCTTAACAGAAGTATATCTTCTCATTTTAAAAAATACATCACAATAGCGGTAAAGTATAAGACTTTGGCACATGATTTGTTTTTAGCTATGCAACGATATAAAAGCTACACTCACTAACTCTCCACCGCTATGCAAACATCTACTTGCTGACAACTAAATGTTTAACCCGCCCAGCTACCACACATACTGCTTTGAACGATCGCAAAGAAGTTGATCAGCAGTAGCGAGGCACAAACAATACTAAAAATGACAAAAGCAAAAGTGAGCTTGGGGCTAGCTAAAAAGTCCGTACCCAAGAAAATTTAAACGTTTAGAAAAATAGTGAAGAGCATAGGTGCGGCTCCTTATTTTACAACTCCGTTGCCGCCTTTAGCGGAAGTTACTACCGCTACGGATGATTTGGAAACAGCCAGCATAGCAGCGTAAGGTTGTTGTCCAGCCCAGACTGCAATTATGCACGATAAAGAGGCCATACTGGATAGTAAGCTTACTCAATTAGGCAATTATGTAGAAATTATAGCCAATGGCGAAGATACTATTATACTTGCTGCGGGCATGGATGTAAAAGGAAAAGCCTCACGCCAGCCAAATAAGTTTACGGTAGCGCATGGCGACCATGAAGGGGAGGCAATTTTGCAGACACCCGTAACGCCACGTGCTAGCTATGTATGGCAAAAAAGTGTTGATCCACTTCCAATGGATAACCCCACATCGGCAAATGCCAGCAAGTGGGAGCAGTTTGCCATTACCACTATTGCCACGGCCACTATTGGCGAGCTAGTGCCTGGCACTAGGTATTGGTTTAGGGTAGCCCCCATAACCTCTAGCGGGCAGGGTTTGTGGAGTGACCCTATTAGTATGATTGCTCAATGATAGGCGGAGAACGTAAAAGTATTTTAAAAAAGCCCTTGTAGATTTCTACAAGGGCTTTGGTTTTATAACGGATTGCACCATGAGTTAATACCTGACTTGTCAAGTTTAAGAAAAATTAATATCAGGTCGATGTAAGGTTTTGCCTAAAAAGTAACTTTTTCGGAACAACTAAATCACAGACACATCCTTTACTTTCCCTGTCGGTCTTCCTTTCTTTCTTTCTTTCTTTCATCATTTCTCAATGTTACTAATTTGTGAAAACAACCTAACTACCCCGAGAATGTGATGTAATATTATTTTTGTGTACGCATTTTTTATTTATTTCTTTTTATGAAATTTGATCAAAGCAACCAACTAAACAGGGCGTGGCATTTCCCTTCTATAGTCAACTTGATCAAATGGACTGTGGGCCTACGTGCCTAAAGATGGTTGCGAAGTTTCACGGTAACAATTATTCGCTGAACGAACTGCGATCAAAATCATTTATAGCCCGCGAAGGAGTTTCTTTATTAGGTATTAGCGAGGCTGCCGAAGCGATAGGGTTTCGCACTATGGGGGTAAAAATTCCTTTTGATAAGTTAACGGCTGACGCACCCATGCCCTGCATTATCCATTGGAACCAAAGCCACTTTGCTGTTCTTTACAGGATCAAGAAAAACAAAATTGAAGTTGCTGACCCCGCCTCTGGGTTGATTACTTATACCAAACGAGAATTTTTAAAATCATGGATTTCCACATCTGCCAATGGCAGCGAATTGGGTATTGCTTTATTGCTTGAACCCACTCCCGTTTTTTTTGATCAGGAGGCCGAGACTGATAAAAACCAACAACTCGGCTTTCGCTATCTTTTTGGATACTTACAAACCTATAGAAGGTTTATTTTTCAATTGTTGATTGGCCTCTTGCTGGGCAGCTTAATACAGCTTATCATGCCCTTTCTCACGCAGTCGATTGTAGACGTGGGTATTAACACGCGAAATACCCCCTTCATTTATATTGTACTGGCAGCACAGTTGATGCTCATCTTTAGCCGCACTATGGCAGAGTTTATCAGGCGGTGGATATTGCTGCATTTAAGCACCCGCATCAACCTTAGTGTTATCTCCGATTTTCTCATCAAACTCATGCAACTGCCCATGAGCTTTTTTGATTCCAAGAAAATAGGCGACATCCTGCAGCGCATTGAAGACCATAGCCGAATTGAACGGTTCTTAAGTTCTTCCTCCCTCAGCATTCTATTCTCTTTTTTTAACCTGATTATTTTTGGCGTTGTGCTGGCGCTTTATAGCGTGCCTATTTTTCTTGTTTTTTTCGCAGGGAGCACTTTATATATAGTGTACGTGCTGTTCTTTTTAAAAGTAAGAAAGGAATTAGACTACAAACGCTTCAATGAACTCTCGCAAAACCGCAGCAGCCTAATACAGTTGGTAAACGGCATGCAGGAAATTAAATTGAACAATTGCGAACGTTCTAAACGATGGGAATGGGAACGGATTCAAGCCAAACTTTTTAAAGTAACCATACGCAGTACACGGGTAGAGCAATGGCAAGAAGGAGGCAGCAGGTTGATAAACGAGCTAAAAAACATCTTCATCACTTTTATGGCTGCAACAGCAGTAATAAGTGGCAGCATGACGTTGGGTATGATGCTGGCAGTGCAATATATTATTGGCCAACTCAACGTACCCATCAACGAGTTTGTAAACTTCATCCGCGAGTTGCAAGATGCGCGCATCAGCCTCGACCGCATAGGCGAAATACGGCAATTGGAAAATGAGGAAAAACCACTCAAAGCCTTAATTGAAGCATCCCCCCGCTCCTCTGGAGAGGGGAAGGGGGTGAGGCTTCAAAACCTCACCTTCCAATACGAAGGTCCGCATTCCCCAAAAGCGTTGGATGCTGTTGACCTTACCATTGAAGAAGGCAAAGTAACCGCCATTGTAGGTGCCAGCGGAAGTGGTAAAACTACCCTTTTAAAGTTACTGTTAAAATATTACTCGCCCACCGAGGGTAAAATTTACTTGGGCAATGCCGATTTAGTAAATGTAAGTGCCCGCGATTGGCGAACCCAGTGCGGCACCGTGATGCAAGATGGATTTATCTTTTCTGATACCATTGCCAAAAACATAAGCGTGAGCGATGACGAACCCAATGCAGCAAAATTGCTCCATGCCGTTCACGTGGCAAATATTAAAGAATTTATTGAAGTCTTGCCGTTAGGCTACAACACCAAAATAGGGAGCGATGGCACGGGCATAAGTGCAGGCCAACGCCAGCGCATATTAATAGCACGCGCAGTGTATAGAAACCCCCGCTATTTATTTTTTGATGAAGCCACCAGTGCACTTGATGCCAATAACGAAAAGGTAATAATGGATAACCTGAACCAATTCTTCAAAGGGAGAACAGTAGTGGTAATAGCTCACCGCTTAAGTACGGTAAAAAATGCAGACAAAATAATAGTGATGGAAAACGGTAAAATTATGGAGGAGGGAACACATAATCAATTAGCAAATTTGAAAGGGAAATATTATGAATTGGTGAAGAATCAACTCGAATTGGGTAATTGATGAATTTGAAAATAAGGTGATTTGAAGATTTGAAAATGAAGTGATTCGAATGTCGTTATTTAAAACAAAAGCCACTGAATGGATCAATCTAAAAATCAACTATCTAACCTTTTATGTCTTACATCTAAAATCTTAATTCTAACGCTCGAAATTTGAAATCATAAATCGTTCATCTAAAATCCTAAAAAAATGAGTTTACTAAAATACATCGAGCGATTAAAACGAATGGATGACCTTATCAGAAGAAAGGCGACAGGTTGTGCTGAAGAGTTTGCGGCAAAACTTCATATTTCAAAAAGCCAATTATTTCAAGATTTAAAGGAAATGAAAGAATTGGGAGCGCAAGTTGAATACTGCTCAATTCGCGAAAGTTATTACTACATAAATAATTGCCGTTTGGTAATAAATTTTATTAACGAAGGGCAAAGAATAAAAGGAGGGAAAAATATTTCTAATTTTTTTAGCCACTCCAGTATTGCTGGAGTGCGACATTTTAATTTTACAAAGTAGGGTTTTGAAAGCTAGCTCAAAAATTTACCGCGGAAACCGAAAAGCGAATGAGTAGGTCGAAAAGAAAATAATTTTTTATGGAAAAATTTGAAACACTTTCCAAATTGGAAATGGGACACGTAATGGGAGGTTCAACCTCAACTCAAACCGAACATAGTCATTTGACTTCTGGGTGGTTCTGGGGTCTAACAGGAGAATTGGACGTTGAAAGATGTGGTGATGCCTACGCTGATGAATGTTGTGAATAAACAATAAGAAAAAAAATATGAAAACAAAAAGGAATGAGATTTATGGGAAATTTGGATTGACAAAATTAGAAATGTCCTCCGTAACTGGATCAGGTCCAGCTCCAAGTACTTTGAATACAGAAAATATTCAATATACAGGTGCTTGGTGGCAAATTAGCACACTCGATCGTCAAGGTGATTCATATCCAGATGATTGTTGCGAGTAGTATCCACCAAAGTTTTATGAATTTAACTAAGGGTTAAACGTTTAACCCTTAGTTCTTCGAAAAGATGAAACGAACATTTTTATTTTCCGCGTTAGTTTTAATAGGGACACTTATCATTGTTTTTTTTTACCAAACTAATAAGAGTCTCTTTGATATGAAAGACCCAGAGTTTCTATCAGATATCGGAGTTACAAATGAATTAAACAAAGACAATAAAGTATTCGAGACGGGAAAATCTTTTATTTACAAAGTGACATTTGTAGATAAGGTTGGTTCAAGAAAACTGCTTCAAATCGAAAATAGCTTCTCGGGTCCGAAAAGCGAATTAGTAGATATTAGCGAATCACGGGGCAGTATTAGATATCAGATTGATCATGTGGTGCTGCATGTTTTCAAAAACAAAGACGAAACTGGACTCTTGGATACGCAAACCATAATTAAATACGATTACTATTATAACTCAAAAAAAATTTTTTTTGGTGAAAAAACTGGCGTCTTAGAAGACTCTACACGTATATTTCTTCATCCTCCACGGCTTCACTATTTTTTTTACAGCCAACTTAATCCTTTCCCTTATGTGAAATTCCCACTGAAATTAAATAAATATTGGGAGTTAGAATTTGGAATACCAGAGCATGCTCTTCTAAAATTCCCGATTCTCAAGAATACCGCCATTAAATTTTTTTACAATTTGACGAGGAAGGATCAATATAAAAGTCGCAGAGGTATTGATTCAGTTTATAGATTTGAAGCGGTCGGTATCAATGACGAAATTAGAACTAAAAGCATATATCTATTTAGCGAAAAATACGGCTTCGTTGAAATGGAATTCCAAACTTTTGAAGGTGAAAAAATAGTAATGGTACTTGAGGACATTCAAAAGATTTAGTATAATGATTTTTATTTTTAGTAAAAGTAAATTTGAAGGGACAACAGATGATGTAATAGATTGGCTGCGATATTTTGGAGCTAACTATGAAAGGATAAATGGGGTCGATTATTTTAAAAAAATATTTTTTGTTGAGGGTGAAAAAGATGATTTGATTGGCAACATAAATCAAGCAAAGGTTTGTTGGTTTAGGAGATGGATTGATGATGATTTTTTTAGTGGCCTTCTAAAAGATGCCGACCTCTCGGTTGAAAATTGGAAGCTTTTAGAAAATCATTTACATAGAGAGTTTAATCTGTTGAGCAATGAATTGTGGAGGAAATTAAAGGAGAAGCATTGGGTTACGAAGCCTTCAGAAATATCGACCAAAAAGCTGGAAGTCATAGAAATAGCTAACAAGCATGGAATTTTGGTTCCGCGGACTTTGGTTACAACTTCTAAAAAGGAACTAGTCGAATTCAAAAGGGTAAATGGAAGAGTTATTACCAAGACAGTTGGTGATGTACCAAATTTTAGGAATGATGGTAAATTTTATTCAATGCGAACCGAGGAGATAAGCGATGATTTCTTGAATAATGATGTGCCTGATTTTTTTTTCCCTTCATTGTTCCAAGCTCTAATTGAAAAAGAAATTGAACTTAGAATTTTCTTCCTTTTTGATCGTTTTTTTTCAATGGCAATATTCTCACAATCAAATAAGGACACTGAATTGGATTTCCGCAATTATGATTATAAAAAGCCAAATCGGATGACGCCATTTAGATTGCCAATATGGCTTGAGCATAAACTGAAACTTTTGACATCGAGCTTGAAATTGACAACAGGCTCAATTGACATTATTAAAGAAAAGGCAACGGGGAGCTATTATTTATTAGAAATTAATCCTGTGGGGCAATTCGGCATGACCTCACATCCATGCAATTATTATTTAGAAAGGGAATTGGCTAAACAATTGATCCGATATGATGAGTAAAGATCTAAAGGTTGAAATTCTTAACCTACGTAATTGTCTTCCGATAAATTACCAGTTAATTAAGTCTCGGGAAATGGATAAAAATGAGATATTGAGAGCAGAGGCTTTTTCCTACTATAACTCTTCTATGTCCGTTTGCAAGGCCTTTCATCGACCTATTTCAAAACTATTAGACAAAAATGGAAGAATTTAAGTTGTTTGCAAACTGTATCATAGTTAGAGGCGTGAAAAGATCTACAATTTGTGATTTGCAAAGAAATGAAGTCCATTTTGTACCAAATGCCTTCAAAGAAATCTTAGATTCTGAAAGGATCTTTACTTCCTCTAATTTAAATGCTGAGATCAGAGCTTGTATTGACTATTGTATTGAAAACGAATTAGGTCATTTTGTTAAAGATGTCCAGGAATTCCCAAACTTAGATTTGGACTACGAATATCCTGGCCTAGCGTCTAACGCGATACTTGAAATATCTGAGCGTAGTAGTTTTAACTATGATCAAGTCTTTAAAATATTAAGCGATTTAGGTGTTAAGTTCCTTGAAATACGATTGATTTTTGAAATGAATCCTGATATTTTATTGTCCCTCCTGCAAAATATAAAAACATCAAAAATAACTGACCTAGTCGTCTTCTTAAAGTATTCGGAATTGTGGTCTACATCGAAGATCAACGAGTTATTCATTGTGTGTCAGCGCATTTCAGCATTAATTTTCACTTCCGCCCACAAAGATAGTACTGAAGTTCTACTGGGTCGTACGTTAACATTTACAACGACAGAATTAAAAAACGATAATTGTGGGAAAATTCATCCGCAGTATTTTTCATGTAATATTAAAGCTTTTTCCGAGTCTCAAAGGTATAATTCTTGCCTTAACGGTAAAATTTCTATAACCGAGGAAGGTATTATTAAAAATTGCCTTTCTTTAAAGAATGAATTCGGTAGTATAAACAATCCTGTATTAAGGGATGTAATCGCAGGTCAGTCTTTTCAGAAATTTTGGAATATAGGAAAAGACAAAATTAATATCTGCAAAGACTGCGAATTTCGTCATGTCTGTTCAGATTGTCGCGCGTTCTTAGATGAGCCAGATGACTTGTATAGCAAGCCTCTAAAATGTGGTTATGACCCATATTCTGCAACTTGGAGTGATTGGGCAGTAAATCCATTGAAAAAAGATGCAATTGAATTTTATGGGTTGAACCATAAAGTATCTTAAGATTTTTTTTCACTTTTAACTCCTACGTACAAGCCGCTTAATCTGATAAAACACCCTTTCCAACAATCGCAAATCTTCGGTTATAATTTCCGTGTCACCTTGCAGCTGTGGTTTAAAGTTGAGTTGCTTATTATAGGTTGTTGTCATGCCGTTGGGCAGGCTTATAATTACAATATAATTTTCCTTCGGTACTAGGCTGATTTTTTTGAACAGGTTAAAAGTAGAGTTTTTTTAATTTTAACCTAACAAAACAGTCAAATGAAAAAGATGCGCTTTACCGAGGCCCAGATTATTGGGAT
>JBIKRT010000117.1:0-11547 GCA_044349005.1 Cyclobacteriaceae bacterium | reverse complement strand
TGCATTGCTTTCTGCGCATACAAGATTTACAAAGAACTGGAAAGACAGTTAAAGGAAAAGGAAGCGGGCCTAAGCCCAGAGAAAGCCATCGATATCCTGAAAACCATTTACCAGATCACCATCATCACGCCTTATTCAAAGCTAAAGGAATCAAGATTATATCTGCCTAACACCGAACAACAAAACCTGTTAAAATTATTCAACATCTAAAACCGTTGACGGGTGTCCCAGCGAGGAACTCAGGGTAAGTTTCGGCCCAACCCACCACGCTAATGCCAAGCGTGATCATGAAGAAACCCCCGATTGCTTGATTTATTAAATTGTCTTTTTTCGGAAAAGGTACTTTAGCTACAAAAAGCATGAATGCGATTAGGATTGGGCCTGCGAAAATGAACCTTAATAGGGAAAATAGGAATGGAGGAAATTGGGTCACGCCCACTCTCAACGCCAAATACGTAGTGCCCCAAACAATACAGACCGCAGCCAATGCCAGATAAGCAATCAGTAAACTATTCTTTTTTTGAACCATGGTGCAAATTTTCTGATTAATACGAAAAGAAAACAGTTTCAGTTTTCGCTATTTTGACCAGATCAATTTTGCCTTAATCGCTTATTTTTGGAGTTTTTTTTTAAGTTATCGAGTTGTATTGCTGAGAAACAAAAAGAGCTTACCCAACTTGCGTTGAATAAGCTCTTTGGATGTTTATTTAAGAAGGGACCTAAAGACCCATCGGATGTTTGGATGAAATATCTTTCTTAATTTCTTTTCTAGCTTCTATGGCAGCAACATTTTGTACTTTTTTTGTAGCGGGTTGCTTATAATTTTCGGCAACTGATATTGCAACCGTTTCTAATTGATTCTTTTTTTTTGACTTATCCCTCAGTGCATGAGCGGCTTTGTTGGGATGTTTATAGTTATCGACCGAATAAGTGGGATCATGCTTAGATTTATCTTGGCCAAAGGAAATCTTGAAACTGAAAACGCATGCTAGAATGACGATTATCTTTTTCATAAGTGTAGCTTTTATCTACACCGATAAACGAACTTGATTGCAGGACATCGATCAGTAATTTACCTGATCTAGCATCCGTATTTATACTGATTTTTGGTTTTAAATCATTTTAAGCTGAGCCGATTTCTTGATTAACTCGGCCGTATTGTTTGCTTTCAATTTCTTGAGCAAATTAATTCTGTGCGTTTCTACCGTTCGGTTGCTAATGTCGAGTTGTGCTGCAATTTGCTTTGTGCTAAGCCCCTGTGCAACAAGCTGTAATACTTCATTTTCGCGAGGGCTTATGTCGGTTTGTTCAATGGCGTGTTGCTCTGAAAGTTGAGTTAAAAGAATAGCATTGACGCTGGCACTAAAATATTTTACGCCATTGAAAACGGTTTTTATGGCTCGTTCTAGTTCTTGTTGCTCGATATTTTTTGATAGGTATCCATCGGCACCGCTGCTTATAGCTCGCTTTATATATTCGCTTTCTTCATGCATTGTAAGAATAACAACCTTTATTTCCGGGTTTTTTTCTTTGATTTCCTTTAAGGCGTCCAGCCCAGAAAGCACTGGCATTTTAATGTCTGTAAGCACCAGATCGGGTTGTGTTTTTGCAACTATTTCGAGTAACTCTTTTCCGTTTTCGGCTTCTCCTACGAGCTCAACAAAGGGGTTTTCGCGCTCGATGAGAAGTTTCTTGAACCCTTCGCGAATTAACGCGTGATCATCGGCCAGAACGATTCGAATTTTTGCCATACTCCTTTTTTAAATCCTTACCGGAATAGTGACTTCAATCGAAGTCCCCACGCCTACATTGGAATTTATTTCAATGATTCCGTTCAATAATTTCGTTCGCTCAGTCATGCCTTGCAATCCTAGTCCGCCATTTGCCGAAAGCGTAGCATCGAATCCTTTTCCATTGTCTTCAACAAAAAGATATAATTCAGTTTCGCTTTTTCTAACATAGAAATTGATCTTGGTGGCGTCAGCATGTTTAAGAATGTTATTGAATGCCTCCTGAACAATTCGAAACACCGCAATACTAATCTCAAAAGGTAGGTTTTTTTCCATTTCTTTCACGTAAGTAAAGTCGATATAAATGCTGCTGTATTTTTTTATGTGCTCACAAAGACCATTTAAAGCAGCTTTCAATCCAAAGTCCAGCATCACACTCGGCATAATGTCATACGACACTTGCTTTACTTCTTTAATGGTTTCATCTATTAGTAACGAAAGCGCTTGTTTTAGTTTACCATCGTCTAGTGCTTGCACCTGAAGTCTTATGCCCGTAAGATGTTGACCAACGCCATCGTGAAGGTCTTGAACAATTCGCTTTCGCTCGTTTTCTTGGCCTTGGAGAAGAGCGGAGGCCTTTTCGCGCGAAAGTTTAATTTGTTGTTCTGATAACTCTCTCAATTTGTCTCTCATTTGAATCAACGACTTGCCAATCACATCGAATTCACTGAGTGTATCAAAAGAAGCAGTGAAGTAGCCCGAACCAATTTTGTCGGCAAAATTAGCTGTTTGCTGATAGCCAAAGATCAGACGATCGATGGCAACCGAAATTTGACTCACTTCTTTTACGCCAGGCCTTTTCGTTTCTAATGCCGGTATTTTTCCCAATGCCAGCAACTCAATTCTATCTTTTAGCTTTAGAATCGGTTTTGAAATTGAAGTTGAGATGAACACAGTCAACACTACTACCATTGCTAGCGTTAGTAGCGCGATGGCCACGATGTAGTTCCGCATGCGGCCAACAGGCGCCATTGCCTCTTCGAAGTCGATTTCTGAGATGATGGCGAAATCCAAATAAGGGGTATTAATTTTTCGATACACACTAACCACTTTAACACCGCGATAGTCATTAATTATTCCTGTGCTATCTTTCCCATCAAAAACATGTTTTGTTGCTTCCGTTGCTACTGCTATTTCAATCGGTTTTTTTCGTTGAATAAACCGTGATTCAGATCTCATTTTTTTGTCCATCGCAACGAGGTACGATTCGCCTGTGCTACCCATTCCTGTGCGCTCGTTCAAAATTTTTTGAATTTTAGAAAAATCTTCCAAAATGAACAGCGTCAATTCACTTGAACCATTCCTCAATAATCGCAGCGCGTATACTAACTGGCTCGAGGGCAATGCGCTTTTCTCTGATTGATCTATGATCTGAAAACGTTGCTTTGCCTTCGTACGACTTACTAAATTTTTCATTAGTTGATTGTTGAGACTGTCTGAGGGAATGCTGATAATAGGTCGATCAAGTGAATCCGCTACTAAAATCGACTTAAACTCATAGGTATCTTGAATAAGCTCAAGTTCTGATTTTAAATGCGTGTAGGGTGTTTCGTTAATTCTTTTTACCTGAGCCAGAAGCTCTCTTTCAATTTGTTTGAAATATTCTTCAATGTGGGTTTTCTTTAAAATGTTAACAGACGATAGTTGATTTTGAGTTCTTTGAATGACCGCACTGCTCATGAAAAAATAGAAAACTACTGATAGACTGAGTATCGCGAATCCGGCCACAGCAACATGCGAAACAAACAGTGTGTTGAAAATAGTTCTGATTTTCATTCGAAGAGTTGTTGCTGGCAACAGAGCAAAACTACGGTGATACTTTCTAATGCCAAAAGTAGTGGGAATATTTTCGAAAACGCGAGCTCCTTTAGTTTTGGCACTAGTTGCTTTCTTTCAGCAAAATTCTACTTTTGTAACAAGGAAAACAGTTTCGGTTTTAGTAAAAGCAAGCATATCAATTTTGTGAATCAGGAGCACTTGTATGTGGAAGTTGCCGATAGGATAGAACAACTAATTTCTAAGAAGTCATTGAAAGTGGGAGATCGGTTGCTCTCCGTGAGATCCCTTTCCAAAGAGCAAGGCATTAGTCTTAGCACAGCCTTTCAAGCATATTATCATTTAGAAAGTAAGGGTTTGATAGAAGCTCGCCCTCAATCGGGTTACTATATCAAGTATTCCCCGAAACATACTTTGCAGGTGCCGTTGTGTTGTGAACCGATTGACGAGGTTGTGCCCGTAAGTCTGGACGATATGATTTCGAGCGTGTATCGCGATCTTCGGTCGGACAAGCTCACCAATTTTACCATGGGCGCGCCAAGTTTCAAGCTGCTGCCTGCCGCCAAGCTGAATAAATCTGTGTTACAAGCCCTCCGCGAATCCAACGACAGTTGTCTCAACTATGAACATATACAGGGAAACTCGCAATTACGTCAGCAAATAGCTCGTCAGTCGTTCAATTGGGGCGGGGCGCTCAGTGAGGAGGATGTGGTAGTTACCGCGGGCTGCATGGAAGCATTATCGCTGTGCTTGAAAGCGGTTACACACCCGGGCGATGCGGTAGCCATTGAAAGCCCCACTTACTTTGGGATTTTTCAGGTAATGGAAAGCTTGGGGTTAAAGGTGGTGGAAGTGCCCGCAGATCCTGCCAAAGGTCCTGACTTGTCCTATCTTGAGCAGGCCATTAAAAAGTTTAACATCAAAGCATGCCTTTTTGTATGCAATTTCAATAACCCGTTGGGTAGTTGCATGCCAGACGAGAAGAAGAAGCAACTGGTAGAAATGCTTGCTAAAAAGGAAATACCGTTGATTGAAGATGATATCTATGGTGAATTGTATTTTGGCAAGACGAGGCCAAAAACCTGCAAGACGTTTGACAAGAGAGGATTGGTGTTGCAATGCAGTTCTTTTTCAAAATCGCTGGCGCCTGGGTATCGCATTGGCTGGATAGTGCCAGGAAAATTTAAAGAGAAGATTATTCAACTGAAGCGAATGAACAATGTTTCGACCAACACGTTGGCGCAGGTTGCTATTGCTCATTTTCTTCAGAATGGCAGGTATGAATTACACCTCCGCCATTTACGAAAAGCGCTTCATACACAATGCTTAAAATACACACAAGCAATAGCGGAGTATTTCCCGGAAGACACACGGATGACACGCCCTGAAGGAGGCTTTACACTTTGGGTGGAAATGAACAAAAAGGCGGATGGTTACAAATTACACAAGCGTGCTTTAAAGCAGGGCATTGGCATTGCGCCAGGTCAAATTTTTTCTTCGCAGGGTCAGTTTCATAATTTTTTCAGACTTAGCTACGGCCAGCCTTGGGATGCCAAGATAGATCAAGGGCTGAAAACACTGGGGGAGTTAGTGAGACGGTTTTGACAATATCAATAAGGTTGACTTTTAGTTTACAATTTAGTTTTACTTATTTTTACGATATGAGTACAATTTTGATAAAAGCGGATAAGAGCAGCAATAAAATTCTCGCTAGCCTTGCCGAAAAGCTAGGCGGAAGCGTGATAGACGTGAATGACGAGCAGTTTGAAGATTTAATGCTTGGCACGCTGATGGACAGGGTTAAAACTGGCAAAACAGTTTCTAAAGCAGCTATCTTAAAAAAATTAAGAACCTAATGCTTGTCGAATTCGATAAGTCTTTTGAAAAGTCAATAAGCAAGATTAAAGATAAGTAGCTGTTCCCTAAAATTGAGAAAGTAATCTCCCTACTTGAGGCAACGAATTCTTTATTGGCCATCGCAAGTATAAAAAAAATGAGTGGATTTAGGACTTACTACCGGTACAGATTGGGTAACTACCGAATCGGAATTGAGAAGCTATCGGCAAGCAGAGTTAGATTAATCACTATTGCTCACCGAAAGGACATCTACAACGTTTTTCCATGACCTCACAGGAATTGGAAACCGTAAAAACCGAAACTTTTAATCTGAAATTTGAAATCTAAATTCGTTAACTAGTTGTTATCTTTGAACATTAAATAGTCACACTAAAACTTAAAACAATATGCCATTTACATTGCCAGCCCTTCCTTACGCGTTTGCTGCTTTAGAACCTCACATCGATGCAAAAACCATGGAAATTCATCATGGTAAACATCACAACGCTTATGTTACTAACTTAAACAATGCCCTTGCGGGAACCGATGGCGAAAAATTAAGCCTCGAAGAAATTAACAAAACCATTTCAAAGTTTCCGGTGGCCGTTAGAAACAACGGTGGCGGGCATTGGAATCATTCTTTCTTTTGGACTATTCTAGGCCCAAATGCAGGTGGAGCGCCAACTGGAAAGTTAGCCGATGCCATTAATGCCGCCTTTGGGTCTTTCGATGAGTTTAAAACGAAATTTGCTGCTGCTGCCACCACTCGGTTTGGGTCAGGTTGGGCATGGTTGATTAAAGATGCTTCGGGTAAATTAGCTATCACGTCTACACCCAACCAAGACAATCCGTTGATGGATATCGCAGAAGTAAAAGGAACACCGGTGCTTGGATTAGATGTGTGGGAACACGCCTACTATTTGCATTACCAAAATCGCAGACCCGATTACATCGCTGCTTTTTGGAATGTGGTAAACTGGAGTGAGGTAGCTAAAAAGTTTGAAGCGTAGGATTTCTCTCTCTCATTTATACTGTAAAGTCTCCCAAGTGGAGACTTTTTTATTTACGGCTTCTCTCTTACAGAACGCAGCAATTAAGGTAGGGTCTTCCGCCCGTTTTGTTTTTCGCGAAGGAGAAGCAGACGGGCGTACCAACAAGCGCGCATACGTTAATTTGCACTCACAACACCAACGAGAGTAGTATTCACCTTACGGGATTTAAAAATCCCGTGTTATCTGTAGTTCGACAATCGCTCCGCTAACTTGTCGAAGAGCCTAAGGCATTGGCATTGGTGTGGTTTTTCGTAGCAATTATGTATAAAGCTTAGTCAACTTGACTTTTCACTCACAACGATTTCCTAAGACCTAAAAGCAAAATTTTGATATCTGTCGTATCACTTTTTTATCACAACTCTTCTGATTTCCGTTTTACCATCTAAAGACACGTGTAGGTAGTAAATCCCATTTGGAACAGATGATACTCCAAGAGTAATTGATTCGCTTTTGTCTGTCGACTGAACATGAATTCTGCCCAGTTCATCTTTTAAAATAGCACTCTCAATTTGTCCGGTGGCTTTTTTCTGCATACTGCTCGAGGTATCTGTCGTGGACTCATATTTTACCGTAAGTTGAGTCGAAGCTGGATTAGGGCTAACTGAAAAAAAGCCGCCTCCGTAACTACATGAATTAGTATAGAAGCCGTAGGCATATACAGGACCTAATCCACATGCAGATTGTGGAGTGATATCCATAGGTATGAATATATTCGGACTCGTGCTTACATAGAGGTCAGCCGCTGTCGCATAGACAACATAATAGTTAGATGAGGGAGGTATGCTAACATTAAAAGTTGCCCCCGGACTGCCAGTAATGGAATAAGATGCTTCAAATTCGCTGCCCCCTATGCAAGAAGTAGAGTTTAGCGTAACCCCATAAACCTGAGGGGCACCAACACCAAATTGGAATTGAGAACTTGCGGATATACTTGAACAAGGAGAAGTAATTACAGCAGTGACAATGCCGATATCATTTGAACTCCCATTTCTCTGAACAGTTAGTTGAGTTGTACCTTGCCCTGAAACAATTTGCAAGGCACTATTGACAGACCACGAATAGCTAGCGCCTGCGATGGCTTTAATGCTAAGCGTGCGAGTACCAGAACATAAAGTAGAGGCGTTTCCAATAATCTTTGTTGAGGCGTAGTATCTTACCGTGGATGGTTGGGAATAGGGCACTGTTGTTGGATTATGACGTACAACAGGCCACGCTCCCCACTTTGATTCATATTTGCCTGAAACAGTCGTTGAAGTGACTGCCGAATGATCACCACAGTAATAATGTGTTTTGTCTGCCTCCGACTGGCTACAAACTTGAATAAAGCATCCATCAGTCCAGTACTTATTAATGTTGTCATTGTTAACATAACAACCTCCAATTTGCGAACCATTAGTATTATTGATCCATACTTTATTGGAATTACCCTCTCTCAAGTGCCAAGCATACGAATGACAATTGTAAGAACCATCAGCTTCAGCTAAGATGTCCGATTCTCCCATGCCATTCAGAGAAGCCCAGTTTAGATAAGCTTGTCTCCAAGCATTTTTTTGAGCGGATGTCCCCTCGGAATAATTATTAGCACCAACAGTTCCTCCCTTGCAGGTATAAACTGTCTGAGACTGGCCAGTAATTGAAAGGGTAAGTAAAACAAGAATTGAGAGTAATGTTTTCATACTTTTTGGGCTTTTAAATCTGTATATAATTTTGAGCGATACTTAGTATTTTATTTTCTAGCTCTGTGTAACCATAGGAGTAGCCTGAGCCAGCGTTGGCATAGTCAAATAGCTCCGCATTACTGGCCAGTTCATTTATATATGGAGCATAGCCGTCTAAGCGCATGATTTGAGAAATAACCAATAAGTTAGTTAGTCTGCTAGTTCCAAAATCAAAACCTGATCGAATTTTGTCATTGTACTTGGCTATTAAATTCTTTGTCAGGTCAATCTTTTTTGACCGGTTTAGTTGATTCAATATACTATCTTGAGACAGCACAACTTCATGCAGCACATAAGTTTCGATAAATTGTCCTTGCTCTAATGACGAGCCGTTTGACGGATAACATGATGGCGTTTTCTGATTATAAAGAGTGACTAATGCAATAGCTCCATCCTCTCTTTTATTTAGCTCAAATGAGGCATTTAAACGAGAAAGGACGGCATCCCTTCCCATAAAATAAGTTGAATAAGCACTTATGAGCATAAGACAAGGATTGTCTATGAGGCTCTGAGCCAAACCAGAACTTGAAATGGATTTTAAATTTTTCTCGGGAAGTTGGCTTAGCTTGAATAAATTATCAGTATTCCCAAGTGTTGACCATTCCGAAGTCCCAGGAACGTAAGGGTAATATGAATAAGTATCTAGTGGTTTGGATGTGGTAACACATTTTTTAATATCCTCATAAGTACAAGTTGTTGAAAGGAGATATATGGGAAACAATAAAAGTCGTGCACCAAATTTATGCTTGTACGTTTTAGTTTTCATTGTAAAATCTTGTTCAATTCCTTGACTAAAAATGACAGATCAGTTTCAGAAACTTGAGATCCACTTTCAAGATACTCGTCTATTTGCTTTGTACTTTTAAGCCAGTTAGTTTTTTTCATCTTCCTTGCAGAAGCCCAAACACTTCGTTCTAGACCAATTTTACCATAAATATTAGATAGGGATTTTTTAGCTTCGAATTTGGTCATTGATTCATTAAATAATTCTTTCATCTGTCCATCATTCATTCGACCTAAGACCTCATCTTGTGCCAATAGTATTTCAAGACATTGCATGGAACACAAGTAGCGGAGTTGCTGCTGTATTGTCCAAGAATTCTGAAATTCAACTGGATTTGTCTTGCGATAAAGCCTTACCAATACGTTGACAACATCCTTTCTTCGAAGCAAGGAATCAAAACCGTTAAATTTTCCTTTTAAAAAATTAAAACCTGCCTGTTGAGAGTTATGAGCATCTATAACTCCCAGCATAGGATAATTTAAACATGTAATCGCTAATGCCTCAGTCGTTAAGCTATTCAATACCTTAGGAGGAATTTGACTTTTTACGTAAAACTCTTCAACTGATTTTAGGGTCTTCCAATTTTCAGATTCGGGTTGGAAAGGAAAATCGTAAGGCCTGTTTGTTGCCTGTGAGTAAGTCAAATGACTTGCAAAAACTACAGACACGAAATAGATTATGAATACAATCTCTTTTGATTTAAATGATTTCATAGTTATTGTGTTATATAATTTAATTGATTGTCAAAGTTTCTAATCGTAGTTCTAAAGTCTGTAAAAGCATCGACAAAATCAAGTATTTTCTGCCTAAGTGTGAAAAAGACTGGCTCATTTGCTTGCTCTTGGTGTCGCGGTGTGATGAGCGGCAAGCAAATGTGCCGGCATTCGAAGCACCGTCTCTGTCCCGCGGCATTGTGCATAACGGCTGAGTGTAGAAGCAGTAAGGGATTGCGGGCTACTTTCCTGTCCACCTACACCGAAGTTTGAGCGGGGTATAACGCTTGAATTACCAAAGAAACCCTTATTGCTGCTACACTTTGTTATAGGCTGTTGTTTATATTTTTCTGACAAACTTTGCAGGATTTCCAACCCAAAGTTCACCGTCAGGAATATTTTTTGTCACTACACTACCCGCACCAATCATTGATTTCTCTCCAATAATCACTCCTCCTAAAATTGTCACATTCGCACCAATTGATGCTCCCTTTTTTATGACTGTCGATTGAAACTCTTGCGGATACTGTTTTGAACGAGGATATTTGTCATTTGTAAATGTGACATTAGGTCCAATGAAAACATTGTCTTCAATTCTCAATCCGTCCCAAAGATAAACTCCACATTTTACAGTCACATTGTCGCCAATAATTACATCATTCTCAATAAATGTATGACTGTTAATGTTACAATTTTTGCCAATTATAGCATTTTTTAAAACAATGCTAAATTGCCAAATTTTCGTTTCAGCACCAATGTCTTTAGTCTGAACGTCAGCAAGTGAATGAATAAAAAATTCTTTCTTTTCAATTTCTGTCATAATGTTTCCTTTTTTCGTTTTTACAATTGCCTATAACGATTTGTGCTTATGTCACTAGCGGGATTTTGAAACTGCGCCCTGTCCCACAAGCACAATTAAATTTATGAGAACAAAACGAACTTGCCAACACGTCACCCCGCTATTGCATAAGCACAGTGTTGGCAGCTGTGTTTTTAGTTCAAATCTAAAATTGTAAACCCTTTTTGTCCGCTAGATACAAATCTGCCGTTCTTAAGTCCACGAAGTCCTTCACTGTATTCTCCAATTCTGTCCGCTGTCACATCACCAATTCTCCATTTATAAATTCCACGTTTGTCCTCGTAGGGTGAAAAAAATATAATGCTGTCAGCTGTTGATGTCAGCCCGTTACTTCCCTTTAATAGTTCTGGTATTTCATATTTCTTTTCGTCCCCAGTGTCGAGATTCAATTCAATCAATGGGAAGTCGGTGTATGGTAAAAAGAGAACTCGATTTGTCCCATGTTTGCAAATGCAATAACAGTCGGATATTATTTGGTAGCCATGTTTTTCGTTGTACTTAGATAAAATGTTCCCCTCAAAGTCAAATAGTACTAGTCCGCCATTGCCAGGTCCGTTCGACCCGTATATCCCTTCGTCAAAGTAAGTTATGATAATTTTGTCCCGAAGCACTTCAATGTCCTGAATACCGTCTCCTGCATGGAACTGTTTTATTACATTACCTTTTAGGTCATAGATAAAACAATTATCTATTCTCTCGCGTGTCCTCGAGTCCGCAACTAAAAATGAATTGTCGGTGAGCTGACGGATAATTGGAAACCCAAATGACTGAGGTATTTCGATGCTGTCAAACGGGAAAACTATTCTTCCCTTGTCCGTAATTGCAATGTATGAGTCGTCCGGTAACACGTCAATGTCCGCCAACACTTCTCTGTCCAATTCTATTTCTGTTGAAACCTCTCTCATTTAAAACATGGCTGCCAACGTGAGTATTTGCGTTCGAGCGGGGGCTTCCGAAGCCACGCCTTGTCCCCGACAACGAACGCACTAAAGATACGAAAACGTTGGATTACGCGTCAA
>JBIKRT010000167.1:0-3141 GCA_044349005.1 Cyclobacteriaceae bacterium | reverse complement strand
TAAGCATAAAAAATCTGCAAGGTTTTAAAGATAAAACCCGACTTTCTTGCAGATTGTTTCAACTCAATTCGATCGATTTTATTCAAAAACTAATCCCATTGGGCTTTTTAAGGAGTGACTAGTTACTCTAATGCAAACTTCAAAAAAGCTATGGGTCAAAAAAAACTATTTTATACGATTGCTCTCACACTATTTTGCGTTTTGTTTATAGGATCAGCCATTTTAACGGTAGTAGATATCAAAGTGTCGTGCTTAGTATTTGCTCGAGATAAGCTAAAAGGTTTACTTGTTATCTCGTATTTATATAATTCAAAAATTCTCTTTTCACATTTTCATCTTTAAACTTTCCAGAAAAATACGCTGTTCCTGTTTTACTATTTGTATCGCCCACACCTCTTGAAGCAACGCACATATGGTTCGCATCAACAACGACACCTACATTTTCAGTTTGAAGAATCATCTCTAACTCCTTTCCAATTTGAACCGTTAGTCTTTCTTGCACCTGCGGCCTTTTAGCAAAATACTGCACAATGCGATTGATTTTGGAAAGTCCAACTACTTTACCTGAGGAGAAATAAGCAACATGAATTTTTCCATAAATTGGAACGAAGTGATGCTCGCAATGGGAGTAAAAGGTGATATCCTTTTCTACCAACATTTGATCATAGTTATATTTGTTTTCGAAAAGTCTTGCAACGGGTCTGTTTTTTGGATTTAGTCCGCTGAATACCTCCTGCACATACATTTTAGCCACTCTTCGAGGGGTTCCTTGTAGACTGTCATCCGTCAAATCGAGACCGAGGGTTTCCATAATCTTTCGAAAATGCCCTTCGATCTTGTCAATTTTCTCTTCGTCATCCATCTCAAACGCATCTTTCTTCATAGGCGTCTCCCATGAAGTTACAAAGTGCTCGTCCTCTTCTTCAACAGGCTTAATGGGCAGGATATTCAACGAAATTTCTCTCTGTCTCATAGAGTTTTATTTTTAGCTCAAATTTTTCATCTATCTGTTGTCTCAAAATCCTCCATATTACCATCGCAATGTTTTCTGCCGTAGGATTCAACTCCTTAAAATAAATTACATCCAAATTAAGATTTTTATGATCGAAGTGATTTAGAATATGTTCTTTGATCAGATCACTTAACACCTTCATATCAAAAACGTACCCGGTTTCTGTTTCAATTTCACCTATCAATGTGACAATAATTTCGTAATTATGCCCGTGATAGTTAGGGTTATTACATTTCCCAAAAACGGCATCATTCTTTTCGTTTGACCAAGAAGTATTAAAAAGGCGGTGAGCAGCGTTAAAGTGTTCTTTTCGAGATACGGCTATTTTCATTAGGTAGATTTACAACAGTAAGAAAACTAAAAGGTTCGATTTTTCACCTAAAATTAATTTTAATCTTGAATTAAAAATTTAATAGTATTTTGGCCGCCATGGAGAAAATAGCTGTGGTCATCATTCTATTGGCAATTGTTACGGCTCTTTTTCAAGTAACAGATAAGATCAAGATACCCTATCCAATTCTTCTTGTCCTTGCAGGAATGGGTATCGGTTTGGTGCCTCATTTGCCGGTTGTAAGTCTTGATCCTGATATTGTATTTTTGATTTTCCTACCTCCCGTGTTGTATGCTTCCGCCTGGAATACTTCGTGGGGTGATTTCAAGAAGTCAATACGGCCGATAAGCCTTTTAGCCGTGGGCTGTGTACTTTTTACAACCATTATAGTCGGTTATATAGCTCATTATCTTATACCTGGATTTGGCTGGGCCGAATCGTTTGTTTTGGGAGCGATCATTTCTCCACCAGATGCCGTAGCAGCTGCTGCAGCAACCAAAGGGTTGAACTTACCAAAGCGAATTATTACTATACTGGAAGGAGAAAGCCTTGTGAATGATGCTACAGGATTGATTGCTTACCGATACGGCATTGCCGCGGTGGGGGCAGGTTCATTTATATTTTGGCTAGCAAGTGTCAATTTTATTTATGTGGCTGGTTTTGGCGTCATTATTGGATTCTTGGTGGGGGTTGTATTTTTGTGGATACATAAAATCACTCCTGATAATCCCTTGGCGGATACAACGCTGACTTTTCTAACCCCCTACACGGCCTACCTTATTGCAGAGCGATTCCATGCTTCGGGAGTTTTGGCCGTTGTTGTGGCGGGCCTTTATTTGAGCCAACGCGCCTCTCAAATTTTCAATCATCAGACAAGAATTCAGGCGAACTTAGTTTGGCAAACGGTCATTTTTTTGTTGAATGGATTAATTTTTATTTTGATTGGGCTTCAGCTTCCGCTCATTCTAAAGGAAATCAAAGAAGTGTCATTCGGGCAATTGATTTTGTATGGATCGGTGATAAGCTTGGCTACTATTATAGCGCGAATTTTATGGGTTTTTCCAGGTGCTTTTATCCCAAGATGGTTCAGTAAAAAGATAAGAGCAAGAGAACCTGAAACAACTGTTAAGTCGGTAAGTATAGTGGCATGGTCAGGCATGCGCGGCATTGTTTCTTTGGCAGCGGCTCTTGCGCTCCCATTGATGATCGAAGACACTACACCTTTCCCCAATAGAGATCTAATAATTTTCTTAACGTTTTCGGTTATTTTTTCTACTCTCGTGATACAAGGGCTAACCTTACCGAAATTGATTTCGTGGCTTAAGATTACCGCGGGAGATCATGAGTTAGAAGAAGAACGCAAAGCCCGTTTGAATTTAGCATACGAAGTCATTGAACACATTGAAGAGAATTATTCCTTTAATGTGGATGATACGGTTTTAAATCAATTAAAAACAAAGTATGAGATTCGCATTCAGCGGATACGGAAAGACGAAACCAATAAAAATCTTACGATTGAGTTAATTGATCAATTCCATAATTTGAGGACTGAACTCATAAAAAAAGAAAGAGCAGTAATTCATCGGATGAGTAAAAATGGGGAGATAAGCGATGAAATAATGCGAAAAATCGAGAGGGAACTCGACTTAGAAGAATCAAGAATGATTTTGGAGGTAATGTACTGAAAAATGGTTGGTGCTTTTTTGATTGATTGTGCTTAATATTCCGGCCTCACCTGAAGAGGAGGAGAGCTCTGGTGGAGACCAACTCTTCGAGCAATAAGATGAGGCATAGACGA
>JBIKRT010000116.1:0-11563 GCA_044349005.1 Cyclobacteriaceae bacterium | reverse complement strand
GTAGTGGTAGTGGTGAACCCGATCCCGGTGTTGAGCAGTACTCTTGCACCTTCTGCCATTTGCAGCGGCACTACCTTTAGTTATACTGCAACAAGCGCTACGTCACTTTCTAGCTTTAGTTGGGGTAGAGCACTTGTAGCCGGTATTAGTCAATTGGCTAATTCGGGTACAGGTGACGTGAATGAAACATTGACCAACACGACCACTGCTCCGATCAGTGTTACCTATCAGTATACGACCACCGCGAATGGTTGCAGCAGTAGCATCCAGAATGTGGTGATAGTGGTTAATCCGATTCCTGTATTGAGCAGTACATTTTCACCAGCAGCAATCTGCAGCGGAACTACTTTTAATTATTCCGCCACAAGTGCTACTTTAGGTTCAGGCTTTAGCTGGACCAGGGCAGTTGTTTCTGGTGTTACTGAGGGAGCTAATTCTGGGACGGGTAATGTCAGTGAGACGCTTACCAATACGACTACTGCTTCTATTAGTGTTACCTACCATTACACAACAGCAGCGAATGGTTGCAGTAGTAGTATCCAGAATGTGGTCATAGTTGTTAATCCAATCCCTGTTCTAAGCAGTGATTTGAATCCCGCAGCGATCTGCAGTGGAACAATACTTAGTTACTCACCGACAAGCGCAACTTTAAGTTCCACCTTTAGCTGGTCGCGGGCTTTTGTTGCTGGTATAAGCCAAGCCGCGAGTGCAGGCTTAAACAATGTAAATGAGACGTTAACCAACACGACAGTCGCTCCAATAAGCGTTACCTATCAGTATGTTACAACCGCTAATGGCTGCAGTAATGCCTTTCAGAATGTTGTTGTTGTGGTAAACCCAACACCTACATTAAGCAGTACATTGAGTCCTGTATCGATATGCAGCGGCACTACCTTTAACTATATAGCGACAAGTAATACCTCAGGTTCCAGTTTTAGTTGGACTAGGGCTGTCGTAAATGGTATTAGCCAACTTGCCAACTCAGGGATAGCTAACGTAAGTGAAACGCTAACCAACACAACCGCAGTTCCAATTAGTGTTACGTATCTTTATACCACGACAGCGAACGGGTGTAGCATTGGTTCCCAGAGTGTTGTTGTTTTGGTAAACCCCACTCCTGGATTAGGTAGCACGTTGAGTCCATCAGCTATTTGCAGCGAAGCTACATTTACTTATGTTGCAAACAGTGCTACATCAGGTTCAAGCTTTACCTGGATTAGGCCTACTATTGTAGGCATCGATGAAGCCGCCAGCTCAGGCACAACAAGTATCGTGAACGAAGTTTTGACCAACTCCACGGATGCTCCAATTAGCGTTACCTACCAGTTCACAACGTCAGCAAATTCTTGTACTGGTCTTGTTCAGAATGTGGTGGTGGTGGTTAACCCAACACCTGCTTTGAGTAGCACGCTTACCCCTTTAGCCATTTGTAGCGGAACTACCTTTAATTATTCAGCAACAAGTGCTACGGTGGGATCCACTTTTACTTGGAGCAGAGTATTTTTGTCTGGAATTAGTCAATTGGCCAATTCTGGTTCCGGTAATATAAATGAGATATTAGCTAACACTACTTCAGCCCCTATCAATGTAACTTATCAGTACATAGCCACAGCAAATGGTTGCACTGGCAGTACTCAGAATGTGGTGGTAGTGGTGAACCCTATTCCTGTTTTGAATAGCTCTTTTGTACCTTCCGCCATTTGTAGCGGCACTACCTTTAACTATACTGCTACAAGTGCCACCGTGGGATCGACTTTTAGCTGGAGTAGGGGACTGGTGGTCGGTATTAGCCAGTCCCCGGATACCGGTGCAGGTAACGTAGTCGAGGTACTAACGAATACCACGGGCGTGCCAATCAGTGTTACCTATCAGTTTACTACCACCGCCAATAGCTGCTCTAGCGGTCTTCAAAACATATCAGTTATAGTAAATCACACTCCGGTTGTAAACTTACCTACTAATCGAGAGGTCTGTAATGGCGCAGATAGCCCTTCAATTTCTTTTTCGGGAACAGGAAGCAACTATCAATGGACGAATAGTAATACATTGATAGGTCTTGCGGTTACGTCTGGAGATGGAACTATACCTTTATTTAATGCCAGTAATGATGGTAATTCTCCGCTTGTTTCAACAGTTTCTGTCACTCCCGAGTTCACCGGGAGTGGTATAACTTGTTTGGGTTCACCTGAGAACTTTAACATTACGGTTCATCCAACGCCTTCGCTTGCAGTTTCTGACGCTGCTCCAGTTATTTGTAATGGACTTGCCTCCAACATTATACTTACAAACTCAAATAACATTCCTGGAACCACTACATTTAACTGGACAACATTAAATGCCAATAACCTCTCAGGAGCAACTAGTTCATTCGGAACGGCCATTGTGCAAACGTTAACTTCAATTGACGGTATAAATTCGGGCACAGTTGTCTATCGTATAGTAGCCACCTCAGCTTTTGGCTGTAAAAACTCTCCTACATTTGTACCAGCAACTGTTTTGCCCCCACCCAATTTTTCGTTATCAAATACAACACCGGTCATTTGCGACAGAGGGCGAGTAGACGTGTTAATTAGTTCAAATGTATCAAACGCCCAGGTACGAGTAAAGGATGTCCAGTATGCTGGCGTAAGTGGAGGACTTACGGTGGGTTCATTATTTGTCAATAATCAAAAAATTTCGGAAGCACTATTTAATAATACGACAGCACCAATTACAGTAACTTATAGCCTCGAGGCAATTGTGGGAGCTTGTCCTGCAAGTCCCGAAAAAGTTACTACTGTACTTGTAAATCCAACACCCGTATTCACGATTAATAATTCAAACTCATCTCAATGCAGCGGAAGTAGTACCGATATTGTTTTGAGCTCGCCAACAACGAATAGCACCATAAAATTAGATGCAATTAGTTACAATGGTGTCACAGGTGGTACAAGTGCCGTTGGCAGTATATTTAATAGTGGTCAATCAATCCAAGAGACGTTAACTAACAATGGATCACTTCCCGCGAATGTTTTTTATACATTTTCAGCTAATGCAAGTGGGTGCTCAAGTGTAAATAGCCAAACTACCAGTGTTTTAGTGAATCCTAATCCTACGTTCTCACTCACCAACGGAGCGATTAATATTTGCAGTTCCTCTTCTACTAATATTTTGTTTTCGAGTTCAGTTTCAGGTGTTCAGATTAGCTTGAAGTCTGTTAACTATGGTTCAGTAGTGGGAAGCCTTTCACCTGGTGCCCTTTTTGTTAATGGTCAGAAACTTGCAGAAACATTGCTAAACACAACCAATGCGCCAATTACGGTTGTTTATGAATTTGTGGCCTCGGTAGGTTTATGTGACCCGAGTGCAAGCACTTTCACGTCTGTAACGGTGGCTCCAAATCCTGTGATAACTATTATTAATTCGTCTCCCATCATCTGTAGTGGAGACGCTACCAATATATCAATTAATTCTTCAACGGTTGGTAGTGTTATTACATTGACTGCTGTTAACTACAACGGGATGCCAGGTACACGAAGTGTAGGGGATACTTTTGTAGATGGGGGATCAATTACTGAGGCACTTACTAACATAACCAATACCAGTGTTACCGTTACCTACTCCTTTTCAGTGTCGGCCACAGGTTGCACAAATCCAACGGTTCAGACAATTTCAGTTATTGTAAATCCTGTGCCTACTTTTCAAGTATCAAATTCTTCGACATCGATATGTAGTGGAAGCAGGGCGAATATCTCGTTTAGCTCAACTGTTTTAGGAGCGCAAATCCGACTTAAATCGATCAACTATGGTGCTGCTACTGGTACACTGTCGGCTGGCGCACTGTTTACCAATGGCCAAAGTATTACCAACTTTTTATTTAATAATTCAAACAGTCCGACCACCGTAGTTTTTGAATTTGAAGGATTTGTTGGCACTTGTCTGAATAGTACGCTACAAACTGCATCCGTAATTGTAAATCCGAATCCAACTTTCGCGGCCGTACCGAGCGCAACAACCGTCTGTAGCGGGAGCGCGGTAAGCTTTCAATTCTCTAGCCCAACTTCTGGGCATCAAATCAATTTAGCAGGAGTTAACTATGGTTTAGTTACTGGTGGAAGTTTAACAGCAGGGACTTCGATATTCTTTGATGGAAACTCAGTAAACGAGACGCTGACCAACAACTCAAATAGCCAAGTAACGGTTACTTACTTATTTAATGTCACAACTCCTAGTTCCGTCCCATCATGTCCGCTCAATCCGACTAATTCTTCGATTTCAATTACAGTAGAACCAGCGCCAAGATTTACTGCTTTGAATAGTATCGCTCAGCTTTGCTCGGGAAATCAGACCTCAATTAGCCTTAGTACCCCAGTTACGGGCGCTCAAATAAGACTGAAAGCAATTAATTATAACGGAGTGACAGGTTCCGCAACTTATCTGCCGGGTACAGTGTTCGCAAATAATTCTGTGATAACGGAGGTATTAGGAAATCCCGTTGTGGCAGATCGAGTAGTGGAGTATTCTTTTGAAGCACAAGTAGGAAGTTGCGCAGTAAGTGCCGCCCAGATTGCATCTGTTACCGTTTCTCAAGCTCCTTCTTTAATACTCACAAGCAACGCGTCTTCTATTTGTACTGGAAATTCAACTGACTTTCAGGTTAGATCGAATAATTCAAATCCGGTGATAACTCTTAGTTCAGTAAATTATAATGGCGTTTCAGGAGGAAGACAACTGATTGGCGCGATTTACAGTAGTGGTCAAGTAATAAATGAAGTTCTTCAAAACACAACAAATTTGCCTATTACCGTTGTTTATTCATTTACAGTTTCTGCTAGTGGTTGCAGCGGTAACTCGGCAAACAGCATTTCGGTGGTGGTTAATCCCTTGCCGCTCGTTTCTTTTTCCGGTTTGATTGATCAAGTTGCCGACAATGACCCATTATTCGAAGTAACAGGAAATCAAAATGGTGGAATTTTTAGCGTAACGCCCGTTACATCTGTTTTAGGAAAACCAACGACTGGTTTGACAGACGGGGTTTCTATTGATCCTAGTTTATTGACGCTCGGAATAAATACTCTTAAGTATACCTATAAAGATGGAAACGGCTGCACTAATTTCATATCTCAAGCTTTCAGTGTGGTTAAAAGTACCGCCATTGATTTTATAGTTAATGGATTCACATCCAACACTAGTGGTGAATTTGAAGTATGCGCAAATATTGGAAGAGTAAGGCTGGTTGGAAGCCCTTCTTTGTCGGAAGGAGTGGCTCCCGATACTAAATTCTCTGGCCCCGGCAGGTTGGTTTTTTTCGATGGCAAAGACTATTTCCTTGATACAGATGGCGCTGTCTCTGGAATTTACTCCATACACTATGACTTTAAAAATTCGGTAAATGCGACCACCTCAAGAACCAAGGCGGTTAAAATACTGGCTAGCCCAGTTGCTTCCATTGAAGCATCAAACTCATGCATTACCGATGACATTCCTTTTAAAGATTTGTCAACTATTAATACAACACCATTTCCCTCGTCCCTTTCTGCCTGGAAATGGGAGTTTGGAGATGGCACTCAAAAATCTGTCCAAAATCCCTCTTACAAGTTCCCCGATGCCAGCCCCGGGGTAAAAACAATTTCCTTAACGGTTACCACCACACAAGGCTGTTCGAACAAAACATCGAAAACGATCCGTGTTGGCCCCAAACCAACCGTTGATTTTGATTGGTCGGCAATTTGTGATCAGGATGTTACTACTTTCATGAGCAATTCATCAGTTCAGTTCAGCACCATTAGCGATTACTCTTGGGATTTTGGAGATGGTAAAACAGCAGTCGGGGCAGCGCTTTCTTCTACCCAAAATAAGTATCCCGGCCCAAAGGTGTACACTGCCAAACTTTCGGTTAAAACAAATGATGGGTGTGCGAGCGCAATTTCTAAGAAGGTGTTTATTTTGCCATTTAAGTCGATAACAACGAACCAAACTTATTTTGAAGATTTTGAGGCGACCAATGGTAATTGGACACCCGTTTCTATTGACATTGAGGCTAAAAGCGACACTAGTTGGATATGGAGCAATCCTTCGGGTAAAACCATAGGTAAGTTAAATCCGCGAGCCCTTACCTCCACTAAGGCATGGTGGACTGGCAAGTTTTATCCCACAACTGCAACTTATGGAGTTAATGAGAAGTCAGCTGTTAATGGACCTTGCTTAAATATTTCCGGGCTTAAGAGACCTATGATTGGATTTGACTATTTTGTTGATACCCAAACTAACATAGACGGTGTGGTTCTGCAATACTTTAATAATACGGAAGGCAAGTGGTTGAATATAGGTGTTAAAGATGAAGGCGTTAGTTGGTATAATGCAACAGGCATTACTTCTAATCCGGGATCACAAGAATTTTTAAGGTCTGGTTGGACGGGAAATAGCACGAAAGAATGGGCAAATGCGAGGTTTAACTTAGATACTATTCCAGCTTCGCAGCGAAGTAAAGTCGCGATACGTATCGCGTTTTCAAGTGACGGATCAAACCCCACAATTGCTGGAAATACTTATGATGGATTTGCTTTTGACAACGTTTTTATTGGCGAAAAGCAGCGGAATGTGCTGGTCGAACGATTTACAAATTCAAGTCTAAAAGTCTATGTTGACGAAGACGCTTATGTGAGCAACCTTTACGACAACCAAATCAAGCTGAGAAATAACGATCCAGCATCGTCAAATTTCAACTTTATTCAGTACCACATCAATTTCCCAGGACTGGATAGTTTGAATTCTTATAATCCGAATGATCCAGCGGCTCGTGCTGCGTTCTTTTCCATAACGCAACCAGCAACAATTGCTGACGGAGCAACCGATAATATGTTTAAACCGAGCACTGCAAGCGCAAGGTCATATTTGGACGCGAGATCGTTGATTGATCCGCAATTTGATTTGATTTTAAGTGCGAAGCAGGGAACGGCTCAGAATAAAATCAGTTTTGATTTGACCGTTACGAGAAAGCCATCATTTACAGGAGCCACTACGCTTTTGTATGTGGCGTTGGTTGAGAATGATGTTGAAGTCAAAGGCAAGAATGGCCGATTTAGAAATGTATTAAGGAAACAACTTTTAGGTGGCGATGGTGTCACACGAGTTTGGACGTCCACTCAACAATTTATCAAAGAGTCTTTCACTGATATTCCTTTGTTGGATTGCAAGATAAACAACCCCAAAAATCTGTTGTTAGTTGCTTACGTTCAGGATAAGAATACAAAAGAAATCTATCAGAGTGTTATAATTCAATCTCCGGAAGTAAAGTCTTTCCCAGTTACAGGTGTTGAAGAAGTGCTGCTTAACGAGGAGTTGGAAGCCTACATCTATCCTAACCCAGCGAATAGAATAATTAAATTTGAGTTCAATCAACCGATAAGTGAAGAATTTGATTTTAAGATTTTCGATCAAAAAGGGGTGGAAGTTTTAAACGAACGACTTAACTCAAGGTTAGGTAAATTTGACGATATTGATATTTCAAAACTTTCAAACGGTGTGTACCATGTTGTGGTAACTAGTTCAAAAAATATTAAGGTCTACACAAAGTTGGTTGTGTTGAATGCCAATTGATTTAGAAAAAGCGATTATCAAGAAATTTCTATAGGGTCTTTTCGTCAAAGATCGGCTCTCGCATATAGCTCAATTAGTGAAGACGGTTATTTCCTTGATTAATATTTTCTCCAAGAATTTCCTTTGAAGGCAATTGCATTTCCTTCTTTTTGGTTATCTTTCTTCACTAAATTATTTTCCATGGCTCACTATAAACTTCAAATCAATGGCCGCGCTTATGAGGCCGATGTAGAACAAGACACTCCATTGCTCTGGGTTCTGCGCGATCACCTTGGATTGGTTGGCACCAAGTATGGCTGCGGAATCGCTCAATGTGGAGCTTGCACCGTTCATCTTAATGGTGCTGCCGTTCGCTCTTGCTCATTGCCCATTTCTGCGGTAGGAACTAAAAGTGTTGTAACCATTGAAGGGCTTTCTGAAAATGGGGATCACCCTTTGCAAACGGCATGGAATGAGGTTGACGTAGCGCAATGTGGTTATTGCCAAGCTGGCCAGATCATGACTGCTGCCGCTTTATTGAAGAAAAACTCCAAGCCAACTTCGGAGCAAGTGGATGCCGCATTGAATGGCAATATTTGCCGTTGTGGCACTTACCACCGTATTCGCGAAGCCGTTTTATTAGCCTCTACCAAAAGTTAATTGATTACTTTATGACAGCATTATCAAAAACAACGAGAAGGGATTTTGTGAAGCTTGTGGCTGCCGCTGGTGGTGGGCTACTCTTGGGCTTCCATTGGGAAAGCACTAATGCTGCCTCAATGCAGGTAATTAACGAAGCAAGTTTAATTGCGGGCGATATCAATTTTAATATTTACCTGTCGATTTCTCCTGATAATGTCATCACTATTTTCTCACCAAATCCTGAACTTGGTCAAAACATTAAGACTTCCTTTCCGATGATCGTGGCCGAGGAACTGGATGCAGATTGGTCGAAGGTGAAAGTTGTTCAAGCGGTATTGGATACAAAAAAATATGAACGTCAACTTACTGGTGGGAGCGGAGCCATACCACATTCTTGGGAACGGTTGCGCAGGGCAGGAGCTACTGCTCGGCAAATGTTGATAGAGGCTGCGGCCAAGAAGCTCGGTGTCACAGTTTCATCATTGGTCGCGAACAACGGAATCGTAAATCATGGCGAGTCCGGCAAATCATTTACCTACGGAGAGTTGGCTACAGATGCTTCCGCTATCGCTGTGCCCACAGAAGTGAAGTTGAAAGATAAAAAGGAGTTTAAGCTCATTGGCACTGCTGTTAAAAATGTTGACAATCAACAAATGATTACCGGCAAACCCTTGTATGGATTGGATTTCTATAGAGAGGGAATGTTGTTTGCTATGATACAAAGGCCATTTGCCTATGGCACGAAAATCAAGTCTGTGGATAGTGTCGCTGCCAAGGCGCTGCCAGGCATTGTCGATGTGGTACAGTTCAAAAATAACGTTGCCGTTGTCGGTAAGTCTACCTGGGCCGTACTGAAAGCACGTAAAGCATTGAAGGTAGAGTACGAACCTGAAGGCAGTGCTTCGTTGGAAAGTTCAAGCGATCATGATAAACTTTTCAAAGATTTATTGGAGAGCAAAGAAGCAGTGGTAAAACGCAAGGATGGTGATGTGGAAACCGCTTTCGCGAAAGCTGCAAAAGTAATTAAACGGGAGTATCAATGTCCCTTTCTTCCACACAACCCGATGGAGCCCATGAACTTTTTTGCTCATGTGCGGACGGATGGCGTTGAATTGGTTGGCCCTACACAAACTCCCGATTTTGCACGAAATGAAGTGGCTAAATTGCTAAGTATTGCCCCTGACAAGATTACTTTGGAATTAACCCGTTTAGGTGGTGGTTTTGGCAGACGGATCAAAGCAGATTATGTGGTGGAGGCGGCAGAACTTTCGAGCATTATCAAAGCTCCCGTAAAAGTGATTTGGACACGCGAAGATGACATGACCGGAGGAAGTTATAGGCCAGCCGTTCGTTATCGGTTTGAAGCAGCACTAGATACTAATAATAACCTGATTGGATATAAGCTGAGAGGAGTGGGGATCAACTCAGGAAACCCAACACGTGAAGATAACTTTCCGTCAGGCGCAGTTGAAAATTTGTTGATTGATTCAGTGGAATACAAATCGCCTATCACAACGGGTGCTTGGCGGGCTCCAATAACCAATTTCCTTGCTTATGCGGAACAAGCCTTCTTAGACGAGGTAGCCACTTCTGCTAATCAAGATCCTATTCAGTTTAGGTTGTCGCTTTTAGAGAAAGCAAAGAAAACGCCAACGGGTGCCATCAAATATGATGTTGACCGGATGAAGGGAGTGATTGAGTTAGCTGCCGAGAAATCGCAATGGGGTAAAAAGAAGAATGTTTCGCAAGGGTTCAGTGTTTATTTTTCACATCGTTCCTATGTGGCGCAGGTGGCCGAGATAGAGACCAAAAATGGTAACCCTTCCCTTCAAAAAATTATTGTAGCTGCCGATTGTGGTATTGTTGTGAATTTGAGTGGCGCCCATCAGCAAATCAGGGGAGGAGTGGTGGATGGGTTAGGCCATGCGAGTTTTAGCCAGTTGAGTTTCAAGGAGGGCGTCCCGGAACAAAAGAACTTTAATACCTACCGTTTGATACGATTAAAGGAGGTTCCCGAGATAGATGTTCATTTTGTTAACAATGGAATTGATCCTACAGGACTTGGTGAGCCTGCACTACCCCCCACAGGCGGAGCGGTAGCGAATGCCATTTTCAAAGCAACAGGTAAACGTCTGTACAATCAGCCGTTTATAAAGCAAGAAGGATTGGGGGTAGTTACTTTGGGGATAAAAGGTTAATGCTGTCTCTTAATTAGCGTCAGGTCTAACTTCATGTTAAGTATATTGAAAGTTATAAAAGGTCAAAATCTAAGCGATTGCATTGGGCTGGATGGTAAATCGATCTTTCTATAGCCTACTTTTTCTTCTTTTTAATTATACCCGTCTTTTTGGTTGGGCGAACGACACGCTGCTTGTCATTCAGAAGCAAGAGGAAGTGTTTGCCTTAAATCCATACACCTTGGTTCATAAAGATTACACAGGTTCATTGACTTATAATGATGTCAAGAAGGAGGGACAGGGACTTACATTCTCGCCCATAGCCACTGAAAACTATTTATTCAGTGATGATGACAAAGTGGATACGTATTGGTTTCGGGTGATTATTGAAAATGCAACCAACGAAGAGCTTCTGTATAGTATTTGTTTTCATCCAGGTATAGATACTGTAGAGCTTTTTGTAAACGGATCAAAAGCTAATGGTAGTATTGTGTTAAGTTCGCTTGCTAATGCATCGAATCGCCCGTATAATATCACACAGGAATTGTGTGCACCTATTGTGCTTGATCCGGGCCTCAATCATCTTTATTTCCGAGTACCCAATCATTCAGTGTGGAATAAAAAATCAGGATCTCTCATTGTGAATATTGCAAAAGAAAGTATTTTTTTAAATTATTTTCTTCGAGCGCGCACCTACCAAAGTTTTGCTTTGGGCTTGATATCAATTATCGTGGTTCTTCACTTTATGATTTATCTTTTGCTACGCGAAAGGAACTTTTTGTTATTAGTGGTTAATCTTTTTTTTACTCTATTTTATTTAGTGTTGCTCAAAAACGTCCATGCCGACTTGCCCCTGTCCACGAGTCAGCTATCGGCCATGCGATATTGGCTTAGCCCAATCGGGTTTTTGGTTTGTGCGAGCTCGCTCGTATTTATTCAATCCTTTTTAGAGACCAAGATTGTCGACTCAGTGGTTTATAGGTTAATAAAATATTGTGTGGTGGTAGGTTTTTCTGTTCTTGTTCTTCTAATTGTGTTTCAAGCGTTGCCGCTGTTAGATGCTTTCACTACGCTTTTTGGGCTGTTCACCTACTTAGTCACTCCTTAAAAAGCCCAATGGGATTAGTTTTTGAATAAAATCGATCGAATTGAGTTGAAACAATCTGCAAGAAAGTCGGGTTTTATCT
>JBIKRT010000006.1:0-112118 GCA_044349005.1 Cyclobacteriaceae bacterium | reverse complement strand
CCAACTTTTTAATTGCCTTTTTTCGCTCGTTAAAACCACAAAATCACAAATCCAAAATCTTCTAATCCTAAAATTGAGTTTTTAAGGGACGACTATTTACTATGGAACCACAAGAAGAAGGAACTGCGGAACGATTTTTCAAAGATTTCGGAAAAAAACTTGATCAATTCTTAGGGGAAGCCAAAGATGCGGGAACGCGTGTAGAGGCCGATTTGAAGAACAAATACGAAGAGCTAAAGGTACAAGCGGAAAAATTTAAGAACGATGCCGAAAACAAGGAGCGCTGGAAAGAAGTAGAAGCCAGCTTGAAAAAAGCAGGTGAAGAATTGGAGAGGGCGGTAAAGACTGCGTTTAAAAAGAGTTGATCTATGTTAGTTGTTTGTAGCTTTTGACAAAGTTGCCATTTTGACACCCAAGGAACAATCTTCTAGGTTACTAAAAGCCGCTAAACCCTTACTTGATGTTTCAAGAGATTCAAGAATTACAATGTATTTAGGCTCTACATTCGAGTGAAACTCAAAACCCGGATAAACACCATTATTTCTTCCTACATTGATGGTTACAAGGGTTGAAACGCGGTTAAAGCTTAAATAGAGAGGCTCTATCTTGGTTACTTCTCCCTCTATTTTACTGGGGTGGATATAATATCTCCATCGCGGAGACAATGCTTTAAGTAATTCTGTCTCAACGCAAGTTTTACACTCTTTATACCAATAAGAAAAAAGTGTATCAGTTGAAAAGTTTACAGGGTCTTTGTTGAAATGATTTAGGAAAGATATCATACTGTTATCGTCATATGAAAACTCCTCCGGATGACTTAATGACGGAACCCTAGCACCCAATAGAAATAACTTTTTGTTCCATCTTACTATTGAAATAGTGTCATGAAAATCATTCAAATTTTTAATATCGCAAATACTGTCCAGAGCCAAAGCTCTTTTTCTATTAGGATTTTGCCAGTCGTAATGTTTGATCCTAAAACTTGTAGGCTTCAAAACAATTAAATCATTGAAAAAGTAAAAAGTTCCTTTAACGCATTCCAAAGAAGAGGAGCCAAAGCATGAGGTTAAAGTTTTAGTGTACCTGAAATCACCTTCACCATGAAAAGATATCTCAGTTTCAAGTCCCCAACCTGCAGTTTTATATGTACCCAAAATTTCCGATGGGTTGCCCTTCTTAGCACAAGAAACGGCTACAAAGACAATACTAAACAATATTCGAGTTCTCAAATCTTCATTTTTCACTATAAAGTTAATTGTTATTCAAAATAAATCTGCAACAACAGTCAAAACTCAAATCTTAATCTCTTTCCATTTTCCTTTGCGGAATAGTATAATTCCCACTACGGCCATTACCGATTCCGCTATGGCGATGGCAAGAAATACACCTAGCGGCCCCAGTTTCAAGACAATCGCCAATAAGTAGGCAAGCGGTATTTGGAAGCCCCAAAAGCCAATCAGGTTTAAAATAGTGGGCGTTTTGGTATCTCCTGCTCCGTTGAACGATTGGGAAACTACCATTCCATACCCATACAAGATGTAACCAAACGCTACTACCTGAAGACAGAGTGTTCCATTTGCTACTACCTCGGTCTGATCTGTGAAGAAGCGCATAATGGGTTCGGAAATGAAGAAAAAGAAAACAGATACCAGCCCAAGAAAAATCATGTTCAGCTTGCCGGCAATCCAAACCGATTTCTCCGCTCGTTCGGGTTGCTTGGCTCCCAAATTTTGCCCTACCAACGTAGCGGCCGCATTGGCCAATCCCCACGAAGGTAAAATGGTGAAAATGATCACCCTAATTGCAATGGTGTACCCAGCCACAGCCGCACTTCCAAAAGTGGCAATGATGCGAGTAAGGAAAACCCAACTGGCCGAAGAGATCAAAAATTGGCCGATCCCGCCAAGGGATAGGGTTAACAATTTGATGATAACATCCCATTCTATTTTAAGTGTCTGCATGTGGATTTTAATGACACTTTTTCCTCCGGCCAAATGATATAATTGGTAAAGCACACCGATGCTTCTGCCAATGTTAGTAGCTACGGCTGCTCCTTCCACTCCCATTGGCTGAACGGGGCCAAATCCAAAAATAAAAATAGGATCAAGCACCATGTTGAATAGGTTACCGAGCCAAAGGGAACGCATGGCAATGGCTGGATTGCCTGCTCCTCTAAAGATGGCATTGATGATAAATAGGAACATGATCGAGAAATTTCCGATCAGCATCCATCTAGTATAACCCGAGCCCGCCTCAATTACTTGAGAAGTGGCACCCATAAGCACAAGCAACTCTTTGTAAAAGAATATGCCAATTGAGCTAACCAATAGAGACGCGGCAAGCCCAATGTAAATGGACTGCACCGCGGCAGTGCCTGCACCACCTGCGTCTTTCTCGCCTATTCGCCTGGCCACCATAGCGGTTGCGCCCATGCCCAAACCCATGGCAATAGAATACACAATTGCCAAGCACGATTCGGTTAACCCAACAGCTGCCACCGCGTTGCTATCGTTTAATCGGCTCACGAAGAATATATCTACTACGGCAAAAAGAGATTCCATCGCCATTTCAAGGATCATAGGGATAGAAAGAAAAAAAATTGCCCGATTGATGCTACCCTCTGTAAAGTCTTGCTCTTTGCCGTTTACAGCTTCCTTAAATAAATTGAAATAAGATTTAATTCGTTGAAAAAAAGTCATTGTGAAGGTGTTTAAGATGAATCAAATCATCTGTGAAAAGTTAAAATGCTTTATAATTTTGAAGCGACAAGAAACCAGAACTGGTTTAAGAATCTCTTTTCTAAAGAAGATTTAAAATAAGGCAATCATAGGCGTGCTTAATTCATTGATTACTCAATGGCATCGTAAAGATGGTAAAAAAAATGAAGTTAGGGAATTACCTCCGTGTTTTGAAATGATGAACAAGCTATGAATTACCTCGAACCGAGTTTAAATTACCACAGCCCACTTCGCCAGTTCGCTAAAAACTTTCAGCTTGTGCTCATTTGCGGCTTCTAAGTTGATCTCAAAAGCGGGCTTGCCATCCTTTTCAACATAGTTAATGGCGGCTCCTTTTTTAGTAGATCCATCCTTTTCGGTAACTAATAGAACGGACAATCCTTTTATTTTTTTTACAACTTCTGGTAGGAGTTGCGAACTGGAAGCTGATAAAAAGATCGCTTGGCATTTTTTGATTTCGCTAACGGAAGTTATCTCAATTATTTTGAAAGATCTACCGTTTACTTTTTTTCGCTCTGCTAACTTTTTTAGTTCCGCCACCATCGGTGTTTCACCAAGAACCATCACCTCAAAATCCCCCTGATTGTAATCGTCAGGCCATTGGATATATTTGGTGAAATTGTAGAAAAAGACTCCGTACATCGGATAATGATCTTGAACAGCTGCTTTTGCTGAAACTACCAACACTGCAATAAAAAGTGTAAGGCGAAAGAATTTCATTGATTTGGGCTATTTTAAATAGCTCAAAATTATGTTTTTTCAAGCGAATAACTTTTAATTTTTAAAGCCTAGGCTTGTCCATGTAAGAATTATAGCGGATAATTAAAATACAAAAAAAGCAGCAGCGCCCCTTTCGGTAACATTTAAGAGGGGTTTTTTCATGGTGCTGCCAGAAAAATAAGATGAATAGGTAACAAAAAGCTTAATTTAAACCCAAATTTGGGCAAAATTTCATGCGGTTTTCAATCGTTTGCGTGCGATCTTTACAAACAAAAATAGAGTATGATTAGCACACCTTCGTTGACGAAACTTCAAAAGTCCGTGCAACTGCACCCAATGGACAACGTGCTAGTAGCTCTGCACGATTTAAAAAAAGATGAAATTGTTTTTCACGATACTGAAACAATTTGTCTAACAACTGAAGTGCCTGCCAAACACAAGTTTGCTATGCGTGATTTGAAGGTAGGCCACCAGGTTATAATGTACGGGGTAGTGGTGGGAAGAGCCACACAACCAATTGCAGTTGGCGAGGTCATCACCACACAAAACCTAAAGCACGATGCAAAGGGCTACGAAGTGCGAGCCTCCCATTATCAATGGAAAGCACCTGATGTTTCAACATGGCGGGCCACCAAATTTATGGGCTATCACCGTAGTGACGGACAAGTGGGTACGCGGAATTTTTGGCTAGTCGTGCCGCTCGTCTTTTGCGAGAATAGAAATGTAGATTTTATCAAAAATGCATTTGCTAAAAAATTAGGTTACGCCAAACCCGACAAGTATGAGGGATTGGTGGAAAGCCTCATCGCTCAATATAAAAAAAATGGGGTGATCAAGTCGGCTCAGCATATTCGAGGCAATGAAGTGGAAGACGATCAGCGATTATTCAAAAATATCGATGGTATTAAGTTTCTATCGCATAGCGGTGGATGTGGCGGCACACGCGAAGATTCTGACAACTTGTGCAAATTGATAGCCGGATATTTGAATAACCCAAATGTAGCGGGTGCCACCATTTTAAGTTTAGGCTGCCAACATGCACAAATAGAAATCCTTAAACAGTCACTAGAGACTATCAATCCAAGTTTTGATAAGCCACTGTTGTTTTTTGAACAACAAAAATTTCTTTCAGAGGAGACGTTACTTAGGCAAGCCATACTAGAAACGTTTAGCATGCTAGTAAACGTAAACCACGTCAACAGATCACCTGCACCACTTAGCAAACTTATAGTTGGCTTGAAGTGCGGTGGCTCCGATGGCTTTTCAGGGATTACAGCTAACCCTGCTATGGGTCATGTATCCGATTTGCTTTCCGCCCTTGGCGGGAAAACAATTTTGGCGGAGTTTCCGGAGTTGTGCGGTGTTGAACAAGAACTGATCGACCGAAGCGTGAATACCAGAATTGCCAAAAAATTTGCTCAACTCATGACCGAGTACAATAGCAAAGCGGAGGCGATCGGCAGCGGATTTTCCATGAACCCCTCCCCGGGCAATATCAAAGATGGATTGATCACCGATGCTATGAAATCAGCGGGGGCAGCAAAGAAAGGCGGTACCTCTCCCGTAACAGACGTATTGAACTACGCTGAATATGTGCGTGAAAATGGCTTGAATCTTTTGTGCACACCCGGCAATGATGTAGAAGCAACAACAGGCATGGCGGGAAGTGGCGCCAACTTAATTATTTTTTCTACTGGGCTCGGCACACCCACAGGTAATCCGGTTGCACCAGTCATCAAAACATCCACCAATTCATTATTGGCAAATCGACTGTCTGATCTCGTTGACTTTGATCATGGCGATATCATCACCGAAGGGAAATCAATTGAACAATCGGGTGAAGAGTTATTGAGTTTAATGGTAAAAATTGCAAGCGGTGAAGTGTTGACCAAAGCAGAACGCCTGCAGCAAGAAGATTTTATTCCATGGAAAAGAGGTGTTTCGCTATAAGGAAAATAAATGGGCGTCAGAATATCGGGGCGAAGTTAATAGGCAACAATAAATTCTAAGTATGGAACTTTTTAATCTATCGGGTAAAGTTGCATTGATAACAGGTGGAGGTAGTGGAATTGGCCGCGCCATTGCCGAATTATTTGCCCGACAAGGGGCAGCTGTTTTTATTTTGGAATTGAATAAAGACGCTGCAGAAGAAGCAGTTAACGTCATCAATAGTACTGTAGGAAAAGCACAAGCCGTGGTATGCAATGTTGCTGAACAAAAAGAAGTAGCAGATATGTTTTCTTCCATCTTGAAAGAAAAAAATAGGATTGATATTTTAGTCAACTGCGCAGGTATTGCCCACATTGGCAACATAGAAAATACGAGCGAAGCAGATTTCGAAAAAGTGTTCAACGTAAATGTAAAAGGCGTTTATAATTGCATGAAAGCCGCCATTGTAAACATGAAAGAAACCGGAGGCGTGATCCTTAACATTGCCTCCATTGCATCTAGCGTGGGCATAGCCGATCGCTTTGCTTATTCAATGAGCAAAGGTGCTGTACTTGCGATGACGTTATCGGTCGCCAAAGATTATATCAAGCACAACATTCGTTGCAATTGTATTTCACCTGCGCGTATTCACACGCCATTTGTAGACGGGTTCATCCAAAAAAATTATCCCGGCAAGGAAAAAGAAATATTTGAAAAACTTTCTGCGTCACAGCCCATCGGGAGAATGGGTAAGCCAGATGAAGTGGCTTCGTTGGCATTGTACCTGTGTTCTGATGAAGCAGGTTTTGTTACAGGAAGTGACTATCCCATCGATGGCGGATTTATAAGGTTGAACAATTAATGACTTATTGAAATATGAAATTGCCATCAAGATGCTATACACCAAACAGGCTGACTACGGGTCTCACGCCTAGATACTAATGTCTCACTACTAGTTTAAAAACATGAAACTATTCCGCTTTGGAGAATTTGAAAATGAAAAGCCGGGTGTACTCACTGCTGCGGGAAAAAAACTTGATGTCTCCAGTTATATTAATGACTATGACGAAGCCTTTTTTAAAACAGACGGGCTGACTAGGCTGAGCCAATGGCTTTCAATAAATCAAGACAGTTGCCCAGAAGTAAACGGGGCGGTAAGAATCGGCTCGTGTATCGCCCGACCTAGCAAAATCATTTGCATCGGGTTAAACTATGCCAAACATGCGCAAGAAACAAACGCGCCCATACCTGCCGAGCCCATCCTTTTTTTCAAATCAACCACCGCCCTTTGCGGCCCCAACGATAATATCGTCATTCCCAAAAATTCAATCAAGACGGATTGGGAGGTAGAACTCGCAGTTGTCATTGGAAAAAAGGCAACTTATGTAGATGAAAAAAATGCAATGGACTATGTTGCAGGATATGCTTTGCACAACGATTATTCCGAACGGGAATATCAATTGGAGCGAGGTGGCCAATGGGTAAAAGGAAAGAGCTGCGACACGTTTGCACCGCTCGGCCCATTCCTTGCTACCAAAGAAGAAGTAGCTAACCCCAATAGCCTCCATCTGTGGCTCACCATCAACGGAGAGAAGGTGCAAGACTCCAACACCAATGACATGATTTTCAAAGTCCCCTTTTTGATAAGTTACGTAAGTCAGTTTATGACACTGGTGCCAGGCGATGTCATTTCCACAGGTACCCCCTTTGGCGTTGGCCTGGGCTTTAAACCACCGCGGTATCTAAAACCAAATGATATTATTGAGTTGGGAATCGAAGGACTGGGAACTCAACGGCAGCAGGCTGTTGCGTATCAATCTTAATTTTTGTAACGCTCCAATTGAAATGAAAAATGGTCATTGACAGCCATCAACATTTTTGGCAATACCATCCTGCAAAAGATGCGTGGATTACCGATGAAATGAAAGTAATTCAACAAGATTTCATGCCAAATGATTTAAAAGAAGAGTTTGTTAAAAATAAAATTGATGGCTGTGTCGCTGTTCAAGCAGATCAATCAGAAAACGAGACTCATTTTTTAGTTGAAAAAGCAAGTAAAAATGATTTCATAAAAGGTGTGGTGGGTTGGGTTGACCTATGTGCGGATAACATCGAAGAGCGATTGAATTATTTTTCACAATTCAACATCGTAAAGGGTTTTCGGCACATTGTGCAAGCTGAGCAAAACGATGCGTTCTTGCTTCGTGAAGATTTTTGCAACGGGGTAAGCTTACTTGAAAAATATAATTTTACGTATGACTTAGTGATCGCGCCAACACACTTGGTTCATGCAACTAAATTTGCCCAGCGGTTTCCCAATCAAAAATTTGTAATTGACCATTTGGCCAAGCCTTTTATCAAAGATCATTTGATCGACCAATGGGAGAAAGACATTCAACGCATAGCTCATCATGAAAATGTATTTTGTAAAATATCGGGGTTGGTAACAGAGGCAGATTGGAAAAATTGGAAGCAAAAAGATTTTACGCCTTACCTTGATGTGGCTTTCAACGCTTTTGGCGCTGACCGTGTTATTTACGGGTCTGATTGGCCTGTATGTTTGGTAGCCAGTTCCTATCAACAACAACTGTCAATCGTAAATGATTACCTACACTCTTTTTCTGAAAGTGAAATGAAAAAAGTGATGGGCATCAATGCTCAAAATTTTTACAACCTTTAATGCTATGGATTTAAAATTGAAAAACAAAGTAGTGATTGTTACCGGAGGCGCGAAAGGCATTGGCGAGGGAATCGCGCTGGCGTTGGCGCAAGAAGGCGCTATACCCGTGATCATCGGTCGCAACGAAGAAGATAACATAGAGGTACTTGACAAAATCAGTCAAGCAGGTGGAAATGGATTTCAAGTAGTGGCCGAGCTTACTTCTGATGCCGAGTGTAAAAATGCTATTGATCAAACCATAAAACATTTTGGGCGGATTGAAGGGCTGATCAACAACGCGGGTGTAAACGATGGCATTGGCTTGGCAAGCGGCAACTATGAGGCCTTCGTGGCATCGCTGCACAAAAATTTGATTCACTATTATTTGATGGCGCACTACGCTTTGCCAGAATTGATCAAGAGCAAAGGTGCCATCGTAAACATTGGATCTAAAACGGCCGAGACGGGGCAAGGAAACACCTCCGCTTATGCAGCCAGCAATGGTGGCAGAAACGCCCTTACTCGCGAATGGGCAGTAGAGCTGCTGCCGCATGGAATTAGAGTAAATGCTGTTATTGTGGCCGAGTGCTTTACACCCCTTTATGAAACGTGGATTAATACTTTTCCCAACCCAGACGAAAAACTAAAATCTATTTCAGAAAAAATACCACTAGGGAAAAGAATGACAACGAAAGAAGAAATTGCCGATATGGTGTTGTTCCTTTTGTCAGAAAGATCGAGCCACACTACCGGGCAATTGATTTATGTTGATGGCGGCTATGTACATTTAGATAGGGCATTAGGGTAAGTGAATGTTACAACCAAAAAGGTTGGTCTAAAATAATTTTGACCCCATCAGTAAAAGATCTTATACCTTCAAAGCGATTTAAAATAAAATCATGAGCTACTCCAAAAAACATTGTCTTGCACTTGATCTCAAAGACGATCCAGCACTTATTGCGGAATATGAAGGTCATCATAAAAATATTTGGCCTGAAATAGCCAAGAGCATAAAAGAGAGTGGAATAACAAGCATGGAAGTCTTTCGCGCAGGCAATCGTCTCTTTATGGTTATGGAAGTGACGGCAGATTTCTCGTTTGACTTAAAGTCGGAGGCAGATTTAAAAAACCCAAAGGTACAAGAGTGGGAAACGCTGATGTGGAAGTATCAACAGGGGTTGCCCTTTGCAAAACCGAATGAGAAGTGGGTGTTGATGGAAAGAATTTTTGAGCTTTGATTAATTTTCTTGCAGAAACGCTGAAAAATACCTGGCAACAAGATCTTTCAACAAAACACCAGAAGGATAAGCAAGAACAACTTATGAATAGGCCTGTGGTTCATTTAACGAACGAACCTTTCTATCAAGAGATCGATCAGCTTTTAGCGTCCATCGTTCAACCTAACCAAATGAAGTTTGTTTAAGTTAAAATTCCGAAAGAGCGAAAGAAATGCTTTTAAGCACCTGTCCAGAGACACACATTTAAAAGAAAAACTAACAACCGAAAAAAATAAAAAAACCTTGACAGAACGCGCGGGATGACATGCGCGAGCCGGCCTATCTTTGCTGACTTTTTTTGTTTGTGAAAGCAATAATTAATGCGTTGAATTCATCAATCACTTTCATAACCAGCCAAACTTTTCAATTAACTTCTCTTTCTTATTCCTTGCCACAGGAATGCTAGCATCATTGTTCATGACGAGATAATTACCTTCGCCTCGCACATATTTTTTTATTTGATCAAGGTTTACTAGGTATTGGCGGTGTACCCTTAAAAAATTTCTTTCTTCTAGTACATCTTGAATGTCGCCCAATGTTTTGCTAACCATGTATTCTTGTCCACCTATCACATAAATTCGAGTATAGTTATTATCCGCTTCGCAATACAAAACATTTTTTATTTCAGTAAAGATGACTCCATTTTGGAACGGCAAGGCTATTTTATCTGGATGGAATTTCTCTCCGCCTTGTAATTGCCTTTTAATCGATTGCAGCTGCTGCGGATTTGGCTTTTTCTGGATGGCTTTTTCTACTGCCATTTTCAGGTCCTTGCCATCAATTGGTTTCAATAAATAATCAAGTGCGTTAAAACGAAAAGCTTTTACAGCGAATTGATCATAAGCTGTTACGAACACCAGGCCGAAATTGATATTGCCTATTTTTTCAAGCAACTGAAAGCCGTTCATCATCGGCATTTCAATATCGAGAAAAACGATATCAGGGTCTAGTTCCTTTATCCTTTGAAGTCCCTCTTCGCTTGATGTACATTCTGCTTTTACGCTTACATTCTGGCAGTACATTTTCAATTGAAGTGCTAATAACTTTACGCAGTCAGGTTCATCATCTATAATAATTGCTGTTAGCATTGGTTGATTTTTAGAGAGGGATTTCGATAATTACGTTTGTGCCAGCAACACTGCCGCGAGCATCTAATAAGTCAACAATTTTAACTTCCGTCTTTATTTGGTAGATATGGTTGATAGCTTCAAGCCTCTCTGACGTCATCTTTAATCCAAATGATTTTTGCCTGGTAGCCGATTTACTTTTATATTCTTTAGCCTTTTCCCTTCCGATGCCATCGTCACTTATTTCAATGTGAAGCAAATACTCGGAAGGCTGTTGTATGTCTATAGTGATTGTGCCACCTTCAGGTTTGTGCATCAACCCGTGCCAAATGGCATTTTCTACATAAGGCTGAAGCAATAATGGTGGTATTTCAATGTATTGTTGATCAATGTGTGGCACTACGTTGATGCTAAAGTTCACTTTATTTTTGAACCGCATCGCTTCTAGTTCTATGTAAAGTTTTAATGTTTCCAATTCCTTTTGTAGCGATACCTTTTCTGACCTTGAATTTTCAAGCACCAACCTGATTAACTGTGAAAATTTAGTTAGGTATTCGGAAGCTGTTTGCGAATCGTTTTCTAACGTATAAAGCTTTATGGAATTTAAACAGTTGAAAATAAAATGAGGGTTCATCTGTGCCCTTAAGGCCGTCATTTCAGTTTCTGCGATTTTGGTTTCAAACTCAGTTTTAATTTGTTTTATTTTTTGAGTTTCAACCAGTTTGTTCTGTATGTCAAGTTCTGTACTTCTTTGTTGCAGTGCGGACTGTAATTGCTCATTATAATTTTTCTGCAAATTGTTTTTTTCAATTAGTACCAGTTTGCTACGATAGATTAGTGCGAATGAAAAACAAATGGCTTCGATAGCCAGGCCAAGCATGAGAAACGTAATGGGAAAGTTAATGATCAAAAATAATTCGTAATTCATATCCGTGGGTGGTGAGTAGGGTCTTAGCAGCGGGAAACACCACAAAACAAGCAGGCTAACAATGCCAGCAAACAAAAACCATTTTACCGGATTCTTGCTTTTTACTACCAGGACTAGTAAAACAATGTTGAGTGATACAATCGCAAAGGGTGTTAAAAGAATACCATAGTAATTTGGGTTAAAAGGAAACCAGCCAAAACGTACTTCTAAAAGTTGCAGCGTCATTTGAATAATACATAGTGCTGCGAGGGATTTTACCAGTAGCCATCCTTTTTTAAAATAAACGTTTAATTGCAACATGCTGCCAATAAAAAAACTATACAATATGGGTATCAGGTAAACAAATATTGAGAATATAATATCATGAAGCAGTGGCGGAAACATAGCCATTCCCAAGCGTATGTCCATCCAATGCAAACAGGAGAAGAAAGCTGCAATGGTATAGCCGATATACCAGAGAACCGAAACATGCCGGTACAGGTAATAGTTATACACAGCAAAAATTCCAATAAAAAGAAAACAGCCTGTGATGGATGCCAGGATTAAAAATAGATATCTGGCACCAAAGGCGCTTTCTACTTCACCAGTCATACTGTTAAGCTTTGTGGATAGTAAGATGACGGGGGGTATTAGTTGGTTTTGCCGGTCTTCTGTGCGCAGCCAATAAGTAGTAATCGTGTTAGGAGGTACTATAACGGGTAACTGCCCACGCTCGTACGAATAGGATTCGCCTTTTTTAAAAGTATCATTCTCTTCATAGGCACCGCCCCTTGCCAATAAGCCTTTGTCATTATACAACCGGGTAAAATAGTGCACTGTGCCGATGCTTAGACATAAAGTGTCAGTATTAGAAGTATTGCGGATAGTAAATTTTTTCCATTGAATGATCAGGGGCCTTGTTCCGGTTTTTTGTTTCCGCCACTCATTTTTATTAGGAACAAAAGCTTGTCTCTTGGCCTCGTCAAATGAAAGTGGTTTGTCGGTTACTTCTTGGTAAATAAAACAATAGTCTGCAATATCTAATGACTGCTTCCAATTTGGCTGGCCTTTTATTGCAATAGTATCCTGTGCATTTGCTTGTATAGCAAACAAAATGGAAAGGCAAATAAATAGTAACCGTTGCCGCATTCTTGGTTTACTTTAAAAGTAGTCAAACCGTGTTGCACTACCCAACCTATTTGGTGAATAACCATTTTTTTGAGTGAATGGTAAACCAAAGTATAAAACGCCATTGCCTTTTCTTCTTTGCTGTTCACTCGAAAAAGGAGCTTTCCACCCAATGCAGTTTTTAAAGCCATTAAGGCAAATGCAATTTTATAGACGCAAACCTCAACAACTCTTTAACGTTTAAGAAAATGACAACTTCCGAATTTACTCAAGACAAACCGAAAATAAATAGCGGAATAACCGACAGGCTCATTTACTTTTTTGTTTTTATTCTACTCATCAGTTTTGGAGGCTTTTATAAAACCTATCTGATAAAATTTCCCGATTTTGATGGGTTTACGTTGGCTCATCATTTTCACGGAGCTGTAATGCTCGCGTGGATTTTGATATTAATTGCTCAGCCTGTTTTTATAAGAACCCATAGACTTGAATGGCACAGAGCGGTTGGTAAAGGTTCTTATTTTGTTTTTCCGTTATTGCTGCTCTCCCTGTTCTTCGTTGCCAAAGCGGGCTATCTACGTAATATTAAAAGTGCAGGTGAAATAGAAGCGTTAGCAAGCATGACCAACGGCATTCCTGATATTTTTTACCTCAGTATTCTATACGGTTTAGGAATTTACTATAAGAAGAAAACTTCCTTCCATCTTCGGTTTTTTGCTTCGATAGGCTTAATGATTTTAGGTCCCGGATTAGGGCGCTTTCTGATTGTATTTTGTGGGTTGCCGCCAATGATAGCCATTCCGTGTATGATTGGATTTGTAGCAGTTATCACAGTAGGCTGGCTGATCATCGATATCATCAAGAAAAGATCAGCGTTCCCTATGGGTGTTTTTCTAACCCTTACAGGAATTACATTTTTGATCATTCCCAACAGCCATTCAGCTTGGTGGCAAGGGTTCGCAAAATGGATTGCAACTAATTTATTTTAAGGCAGCAATGCAGCTGTGCCGGCCAGCCTATCTTTGCTTGCTCTTTTTGTTTAGTGCTAAAAGATTTAATCCAGAACGTAGATGCCAAGGACAGGATGATTTCTACACCGTTCCCCACATTTTTTTTGTTTTTCTACCACTTTGAACGATCACCAAAGAAACAGCCAACCGCCACCAATACCGCTACCACAGGTAAAATAGAAAAGCCAATCAATTGATTTACAAATGATTGGCTTGCTTTAAAGTGACCCCGCTGGGAGAACATCATTCTAATGTAAAGTACTGATATGCTTAACGTTAGAGTGTCTATCTTAAAATGTACGCACCAATAGCGAACTCTTAAATAATGCTAAAGAACAACAAATCTTACTGATACTAAGATACAACATTTCGTGATCTGAAAATACAATGGCCACTATTATTTGAACAATTTATGCGAGTAAATGATCACTTACTTGTTCATATTTTAGACCAGTGTAAGAGCAAAACTCTTCCACACTTACAAATTGATGATCTTCCTTTTTGAAGTGGTCTTTGATACGCTTAAGCAATAGCCTTCCATAACGTTCACTCTTGCCCGTGATGCGCTGAATATCCTTTGGGTATATGATTATCCTCTTCGTTTTCATGCACTATCTATGCTTCATCTATGGCTTTGCCTTGGCAAAGCTCTGTAGTTAAGGTAAACCATTTTTGGAAATAACGGAAGAAAGTTACGCAAGTGTTCACTAGCGGAAGGACACTTTATGTCTTCATCATTTCATGAAATAAGTTTGGGCTTCATTGCAATGAAGGCTTAACCAGACTGTGCCGTGAACAGGTTGGACAACTAATTTTTATAATAATGGCAAGACAAAAAGGGGTGTTAAAACTCCAAGGACAAATGGGAGGCATTAGCTTCTACAAATCACAGCAAGATGGGTTTCTTGCTCGTGAGAAAGGCGGTGTGGATGCGCAACGAATTAAGAACGATCCGAACTTTGTGCGGACGCGTGAGAACGGTGCAGAGTTTGGGCGAGCTGGTGCCGCAGGCAAACTGTTGAGGACTGCGCTTCGTGCGTTGCTGCTCAACGTTCAGGACAGTCGGATGAGCAGCAGGCTCACTGCTGAGATGGTGAAAGTAATCCAAGCGGATGCGACCAACACAAGAGGGTTGCGCAATGTGATCGATGGGGAAGCTGAGTTGCTCTCTGGCTTTGAGTTCAATTTGAATGGAAAACTAAGTAGCACGTTTTTCGCTCCCTATACTGCTGGCATCGATCGCGGGGCTGGGAATTTGACGGTAGATATACCGGACTATGTTCCAAGCAACATGATCGGAGCACCTCAAGGGGCGACCCATGCAAAGCTCATCACTGCAGCTGTTGAAGTTGATTTTGAAGGCGGAACTTACGTAGTTGAGAATTCCTCCACTCCAGAGATTGTACTTGGTCCGCAAAATGAAGCTGCGGTTTCATTGGCCAATGCAGTAACGCCAGCAAGCACTCATCCGCTGTTCCTGGCGTTCGGGATTGAATTCTACCAACAAGTGAACGGGGTGTTCTATCCATTGAAGAATGGGTTCTACAATGCCCTGGCGTTGGTGAAAGTTGATGGTGGTGTGTAATGGAGCTAGAACTTATCAGGAGTTATGACCCTGAAGGAACGAACGGGGAGCTTCGGTGTGGAGGCAAAGCAATTTGCTTTACCATCGAGCTCCCCTGGCTCCAGAACCAACACAATGTCTCGTGCATACCCGAAGGACGGTATGAGCTAAGAAAAAGGTTCGTGCAAAAATTCGGGTTGCACTTGTTGGTGGTTGATGTGCCGGACAGGAGCTGGATATTGATCCACCCTGCGAGCGATGCAAAGACACAACTTAAAGGATGCATTGCACCAGTAACAAACTTGATTAGTCCTGGAAAGGGAAGCGAGTCAAGGTTGGCGAACGAGAAACTGAAAGCACTTGTGCTTGCAGCTTTGGGACGGAACGAGAAAGTATTTATCACAATCAAACCAAAAGTTAAATGAACATAGTACAAAGAATGAAAGCACCGACACCGAAGTTTTTTCGTGTGCTCAGAAACATTGGGCTTGCACTCGCTGCCGCAGGTGGCGCGCTGCTTGCAGCGCCTGTTGCATTACCAGCGGTAATCATAACAGTTGCAGGCTACGTCACTGTAGCTGGTGGGGTGATGACTGCAGTAAGTCAGTCCGCAGTAGATGATGAAGTCGATAAACAAACTGCCAATGACGGGACATAGCAACCACGGGGGTACTGTGGCCGGGACGGCCAGCGGTACCTTGCTGACCATCTTCGCGAACATCCATTCGGAGGATATTGTAAAAACGACTCTGTTGGCATGTGTCGGGGCGATAGTAAGTTTTACAATTTCGCTAGCTTTGAAGTGGATGTCGAGGAGATTGAAGTCAGTCGGAAAGTCCGAAAGACAATAAAGCTAGAATAAATAGAAGGCTTCCCACCAGGAAGCCTTCTTTGTTTTAGCTACCTCAGCATTTTGTACATGAGTGATTTCTTTGCTTGCCTGATAAGCTCCATTTGTTTAGCAATGCTTAGTTGATACTTTTCTAAATCCTGCATAACTGATATTGATTTATCAAATTCTTTTGATTCAACTTTTGAAAGTGCTTCACTAATAACAGTTTTAAGATCATCCAAGCGAATGAATGGAATGACTGAGCCGGTTAAAAACGGTTGAAAGAAACGGCTTTGCCACAGGCCGAAGCAAAGCCAGTAGAGTTGGTTTTTTTCTTCTTCGCTTTTGGCGAAAAGTACAAAGCAATTTGGGCACGGCTTATCAAGAGGCTTTCCCGCGTTGAGGCCTTTTGAGAGTAGGAAGAAATGATTTACTGTGTAGGTGTTTTTCATTTTGTGTGTTTTGATTGTTAGTGTATTCATAGTTTGGCTTTAAAAATTTAAGCCGAACCCGAACACACATTTCAAAGAGAAAAGAAAACCGAAAAAAGAAAAGAGAAAGCCATTAAGAGGCTGGCTTGGGAAGTAAAGCAAGAAGCAACGGAATAAATGAAGGCACGCGCGGAGGCAAGTGTTTATGCCGGAATTTCTTGCTTTACGATCGTGGGAAGGAAGTGCGAGGCCAGCCTATCTTTGCTTGCTCTTTTTGTTTTGTGCTAAAAATTTAATCCAATACGGTGATGCCAAGAACAGGGTGAATTTCTACACCGTTGACAGCATGACCTTTGCCATGCGCTATTTTGTCAAAAAAAATTATACCCGTGATTTTAACTTTGTGTTTTTTAGATAGTTGTTTTACCTCATTTGCAGGTGTGCCTATTCTACTATCGATTTCATTTCTTGCGCGGGAATAGTGTGTCTTTAAACCAGGGAATCCTTTAAGCTTTGGATGCAGGGGATTTGGAATTTCTGCGATTAACGTTTTGCCTCCGTTAATGTCCTCGCATACCAGATGGTAATCGCCATCATCTTCGCGGCCAGTAGCGATGATATAGGCCGTAACTGTTACCTTTCTTTTTTCTGCGTTTGCTCGCTTGCCTTTACTCATTTCCTTTTTTGTGGGACGATGAGTTTTGTTTTCATCCGCTAAGTTTGAAATGGTTGCGGGATTAGGTTTTTGGTCATATATTTTCAGGCCTTCACTATCGATCAATATTTTGATATCCCACCGGTAAACTTGTGCCTTGCAATGAAGTGAAAAGAGTAGAAGACAAATGACAAAAGAGTTTTTCATGTGATTCGCGAACAAGATACTAAAAAAGAGCCCCCTAAAAAGGGAGCTCTGATATGCCAACCTCAAGCCAGAAGACCCGAAGCCAGACCTCACGTGCACTGCACGTGGACAAACGATAATAATGAAATGGGCGAACCCACTTGCACCAAACACCGCCCAGCAGCCACCAGCCACCGATGCGGAAACGAAATATATATTTAAACATGATGCGAGACCACGGGATCGGAGAGTAAGGTGCAAGGGCCGCCAAAAGAAAATACTACCTGACGGAAGGAGGAACGACTGACAGAGGGTGGAGATTTTGTTTTGAGGCGGGCGGAGCGCACCCTTGTCGGCTTACGAACCGCATGCCCGTAACTTTGTGTTATGTTTAGATATTATGCCCGCTCCTTTTTCATGTCTATGATTTACATCTACTTTCTATCATCAGCTCATGTTCGTTATACGTGCGGTTGGTATATCGGTTTGGCGAGCCTCTAAGGCGAACGAAGTGGCCGCCACGGAGAGAGTCCGCGAGCAGGAGGTAGGGTGTGAGCAAGGAGCGCGATTGAGGCACGAAAGAGTGCGGGAGCGAGCTATAAGTGAAGTGAGGCACGAACGGAACGAACAAGGGCTGGCGTGATTTTTTGCGCCCCCCAAGCCCCCTCTTGATCTCCCCCAAAGGGGGGAGAAAGAAATAGACAAAATCGGCCTTGCAAAAAGCATGACAGCCCGCAGCCCGGACGACAAGCGCAGGCGAGCACAACTGTGGCAGCGGGTGGCCTGCGACCTGCTGAGTGAAAGAGGAGTGAACGAAACGGAATGGAGTGGAATGAGCGGCCCCCTCTTGATCTCCCCCGTAGGGGGAGAAACTTTATGTCATTGCGAATGGAACATAATGAAGTGTAGAGAATGACGACTGAACGAAGCGGGTTGCAGGACACAGGAGCTGCCGTGACGAATGCCGCAGCCAAAGCAAAGGGGCATGACAGCATGTAGCGAAGCGAAACCTTTATGCGAACAGTTGGTGCTGCTTGTGTGGTTGGATGTGTGGAGGCAGCAGCACGGACTGTGAGTGCTGGCATGACCTTTTGCGGCAAGGCAAGAGGAACACCATATAACCTGCGGGGGGATGAGGAATAATTAGAGAATCGTATTTGGAAATTTTACTTAATTTCAGATTAACATTTCGAATAGGCATGCTACTTTTTTGAGAGCACTCCCTTGTAGCTAAAAAAGAAATTGATATAAATAGCCCTAGACAAACGGAGTGTTACTGGGAATAACAGCAGAGCATATGCAATTGTTGCGTAAAGATAAACTTCCATTGGTGGATTAAATAAAACCCTCAACGCCACGTAGACGGTTGTAAATAAAGCTACTTGCAAAGCATAGCTCACGTACATTGCACCCGAATAAAAAGAAGGCTCTTGTTCATAGCGCAGACTGCAATTGGTACAGCGTTCTGGCATTTTCATAAAACCCTTGCTATATGCTTTCGTGACAAATAATCTGCCTTCATGGCATTGAGGGCATTTATGATTCAAAATACTATACAATCTAGTTCCTTTCGCAATCATAGTTTGAAACCAGTCATTAATAAAATTATCATTTCTGAATTTTGTTTTGGAGGCTGCTCCACCCACCTCCATTGTAGACGTCTGAAAAGCCATTTGATTTTAAGAGACTTTTTGCTGAAGCGCTTCTCATACCCGAAGCACAGCATGTGATAATTGCTTCGTCTTTCTTCAATTTTGAATACTGATTTGCAAGCACGTCCAAAGGAATATTTTGTGAACCCTTTATATGGCCAGTTTGATATTCTGCCTTGGTGCGAACATCTAAGATAACAGCACCTTGTTTTACCAATTGTGCAAAATCCACTTTGGGACCTAAGCCAATTAATTTCTTGATTGTGTTAATCATTTGTTTATACTATTTGTGATTGATAGTAATTTAAGTCCATCCAAGATCCACCATTTAAACATTCAATGCCTTGCTGCATTAAATAACGATGTGCCTGACCACTTCTGTTGCCTGAAGCACAACACAATACCAATGGTTGTTTTAATTTTTTTAGTTCATCTATTCTATTCGCAATTTCCTGCAAAGGAATATTGATTGACCCCTCTACATTACCACCCATAAATTCTGCTGGGGTTCGCACATCTACTATTGTTCCTTGTTTTTCTCTAATTACTTCTTCGATATTCATACGTATTGATTTAAAGATTATTGATTTTTCCAATCATACAACTGGTGTAGCTTTTTAGCTGCCGTAGTAGGCCATTTTTTTCAGTAGCTTCTGGATAGCCTAAAGAATGCAGCTTGCTGATGATTAAATCTCTTTGAATATTTTCATAAGAAAGATCAATGCTGTCGTTTTCCACGTCAACCTCTACGCTCTTTACACCTTGTATTTTTAACAATTCATTTTTAATCGTGGTAGCGCAACCATTACACTTTATATTAGCTACAATAACTTTTTCTGAGTTCATCTTATTCTTTTTTAGCTTTTTGTTCTTTTGCCATGTTAAAAACCAAACCACCCATCACGGCTCCATACAAAGAACTATTTATAGGATTTGAAGTAATAGCACATGTGCCACTGGAACAACCTATAAAATAATAATATAGAAAGCCACCAATCGTGCCCACAACTACACCTATCAAGGTGAGTTTATATTTAGCAATAAACTCCATTTTACTTTTGTTTGCCCTTTGTGGAAATCCCGAAAGGGAAATACAATGGACAAAAACTAATAAAACTTGTAAGGATGAAAATGGCCGCTAAAATCAAAAGGATAATTGCTGCCAAACCTGTGATTTGGTTTGTAAAATACAATCCAACAATTATCAGTGCTACCAAAATTCTGATAACTCGATCTGTCATACCCATGTTCTTTTTCATAATCTTTTTTTTAAAGGTTAAACGGCTTTGAAAACTCTAGCTCTGGCTGTCGATTGTTGCGTAAAGTTAAACCACAAAGAGGAGGTTGAATGTGACTATTGTCACATTCATAAAAATAAATCTGGCGAGCGATTATTGTAAATCACTAACTTGTTTTCACCTTCTTCGCGATGTTTAGTTTATCCAATATTTTCTCTAAAGGGCAGAATCCCGTGAAGGAAGATTGAATCAAGTTAAAGCCAACAAAGGCAGTAAACCCTAGCCAATAATTGCTTACCAAAAGAGCTAATACTAAACTTATTAATACAAAAGTACCCGCCACTGTTCTTACAATTCGTTCGCGCATTTTATATATTTTTTGATCTATGAAATTTGATAACTAGCCTTTTCAATAGACATTATGAATGCCCGAATTGGGAATTTATTTTTGCTTTCAGTGTTGTATAAATTCACCAGCTCTAACGCATGGTTAGACTTCTCGTCTGTTGTAAACGAGAACATTACAATAGAATCAAAGTATTCTGCTTCGTTGCTGAACCAGCTATCCATTAAATTAGCTGAATCGTCTTCTTTAAAGCCCATCGTTTTAGAGACGCTAAATACTTTTATGCCTGCCTGATGAAATAGCTTAATTGCTTCCTTCTGATAATCCTTTAGACTTGTTATTATTAATAGTTTCATGTGTTTAAATTAGTAGTGAGACATGAGTATTGAGACATGAGACCTCATAATCATGCCGTTGCGTGTAGAGTATCTTAATAGCGATTTCATGTGACTTCTTATTTAGTTGAACTGCGCATCATTTTGAAGTATAGTAGCGGGACTACTATGAGGGTAAGGAATGTTGAGGTAATTGTTCCACCCATTAAGGATATTGCCAAGCCTTGAAAAATGGGATCGAACAGTATAATAATTGCTCCTAATACTACTGCACCAGCCGTCAACAATATTGGTGTTGTACGCACTGCTCCTGCTTCAATAATGGCTTGCTTTAATGGTATGCCTTCTTCTAAGCGAATGTTAATAAAATCGATTAGAAGAATTGAGTTGCGCACCATTACGCCTGCCAGTGCTATGAAACCAATCATAGAGGTGGCTGTGAAGTAAGCACCCATAATCCAGTGACCTAGGATAATCCCTATGAGTGAAAGCGGAATCGCTGCAAGCATTACCATAGGAACTTTAAAATCTTGAAACCATCCTACAATAAGCATATAGATCAAAATAATTACTACGCCAAACGCGATTCCCAAATCGCGGAATACCTCAAAAGTAATTTGCCATTCTCCATCCCACTTAAGTGTATAATCGTCTTCAAATTCCGGTTGGTGGTTGTATGACTCTTTCAATTCATAACCGTTGGGAATTTTTACTTCATTCAACTTCTTAGAAATATCCATCATGGCATAAGAAGGGCTTTCCAAATCGCCCGCCAAATCAGCTAATACAAATACTACTCGTTTTTGATTTTTTCGATAGATACTCTTCTCCTTCACTTTTTTAGACACGTGCACTAGATCGCCTATTGGAATAGCCATGCCGCGCTGACTGATCACTTTCAATCCTTTGATTTCTTCGAGATTGGATTTGTCGGCATTGCTTAGTTGAAGTACAATATTCACAGGATCGAACGAAACAGGATTGTGCAAAATGCCCACTGGCATATTGCTAAGAGCGCCATTCATGGTGGCTACTACTTGCGCTGGAGCCACGCCCATCTTCATTGCTTTTTCCTTGTCAACTTCAAACGAAAATTCTGTTTGATCGGCTTCTGTCATCCAATCGATGTCTACCACACCTTCGTTTTGACCAATGATGTTTTTTACTTGTTGCGCTACTTTTATTTGTTCATCATAATCAGGTCCATAGATTTCGGCAACAATGGTAGAAAGTACGGGCGGACCTGGAGGTACTTCCACTAATTTTACGTTGGCATTGTATTTTTTAGCGATGTTTTGAACAGCAGGCCTCAGTTGTTTTACAATAGCATGGCTTTGAATGCTCCTATCCTTTTTATCCACTAAGTTCACTTGAATATCGGCTACGTTGTTGCCTCTGCGCAAATCATAATGCCTTACCAATCCATTAAAACTGATTGGCCCGGCCGTGCCTACATAGCCTTGATAGTTTACTACCAATTTTTGATCCGCCAGATACTGTCCAATCTCCTGAGTAACTGCAGAAGTGCGCTCAAGTGTAGTACCTTCGGGCATGTCAATTACCACTTGAAACTCATTTTTATTATCGAATGGTAGCATTTTTACCGCTACCCATTTCATATAGAAAAATGAAAAGGAGAAAAGCAATATCGCAACTGTGCCTAAAATAAACGCCCAGCGTTTCCAACGCGTTTCCAACATTGGGTTGATAACGGCTTTGTATAATTTGTAAATTTTGGATTCCTCTAGTGTAGGATGCGGCTTGCTGCTATGCCCTTCCTTCTCGCGAAGAAACACGTAGCCTAAATATGGGGTAAGGGTTAACGCCACCACGAGTGACAGCATCATGGCGATAGATGCCCCAATTGGCATAGGGCTCATGTAAGGCCCCATCATTCCTGAAACAAATGCCATAGGAAGAACGGCAGCAATAACGGTAAATGTTGCTAAAATGGTTGGGTTACCAACTTCATTAATAGCAAAAATTGCGGCTTGTAAAAAGGGCAACTTTTTCATTTTAAAATGGCGGTGCATGTTCTCTGCAATGATGATTGAATCATCCACCACAATACCGGTAATAAATACCAAGGCAAAAAGGGTGATGCGATTAAGTGTGTAATCCATCATGTAGTAACTAAATAATGTCAGCGCAAATGTTACTGGCACCGATAAGAATACCACCAAACCTCCACGCCAACCCATTGCCAGCATTACGAAAAGAGTTACGGATATCACCGCTACGAAAAGGTGAAGCAAAAGCTCCGATACTTTCTCAGAAGCTGTTTCCCCATAGTTTCTGGTTTGTGTTACGTTTACATCAGCAGGAATCAATTCCTTCTTTAGGTGTTCCACTTTTGCTACTATTTGCTCAGAAAGATTCATCGCATCAGCTCCTTTCTTTTTGGCTATTGAAAGCGTAACCGCAGGATAATTAGACCTGTACTTACTGGCAAGTGTATCGCTGTGCATACCGTATCCAAAAAACACATATTGAGATGGACTCTCTGCACCATCTTCAACTTTGGCCACTTGCTTCAAGTAAACAGGTTTATCCTGATTGGATCCAATTATCAAATTTTCTACTTCTTCCGCTGATGAAAGGAAGTTACCAGCATCAATTGAGAACACGGTATCGCGGTTAATCATGTTACCGCTTTGCATTTGTGCATTGCTGCCAGCTAGCTGCTTGCTAATGGAAAGGAAATCAATATGATTTTGAGCTAACTTATCTTTATCTAACGTGACAGTCACTTGACGGCCTCTGCCACCAATAATATTTACGGTTGCAACGTTGGGTATTTTCTTGATCTCACTTGTTAATGCCTGCCCAAGTTGTTTTAGCTCAAAGTCATTGTACTTTTCACTCCACAAGGTGATGCCCAACACCGGCACGTCATCTATCGCACGCGTTTTTACTAATGGCATGGAAACACCTGGGGGCATTTGATCCATGTTCTTCATCAACTCGTTGTAGAGTTTTACCAATGAACGTTCAATGTCCTCACCGACATAAAATTGTACGATAACCATTGCCTGACCATTCATGGAGGTTGAATAGACGTACTCTACACCCTTTACATTAGAAATTATTTTTTCCAATGGCTTCGAGACACGGGCTTCGACTTCTTTTGGTGAAGCTCCCGGATAGCGAAGAAAAATATCTGCCATGGGTACATCAATCTGGGGTTCTTCTTCTCGTGGCGTTAGCATGGTGCTAAAAGCCCCGATGAGCAAGAAAGCTACCATCAACAAAATAGTAAGCTTTGATTTGATAAATGCCTTAGCAATGTTGCCTGATAATCCTTCGTTCATAATTAGTAGAGAGATGTGAGTAGTGAGATGTTAGTATTAAGACGTAAGTAGTGAGATATTAGTATTGAGACATGAGACGTGGGGTTTACCACTTCACGTTTTGTTAATTCTATTTTTTTTTGGAAGTCTACTTTACACTTACCGATGCGCCATTGTAAAGTTTACCTTCGCTTTGAAGAATGAATTTTTCATCCGCATTCAAGCCTGAAAGAACTTCCACTTTATCGCCCGTGGACTTACCTATCTTTAGCCAGTGAAGTAATGCTTTGTTACTTTCGCTGATGGTGTAAATGCCAACCAATTGATCTTTATAAATTAAGGCCGAGGCTGGTATTAAGATATTATTCTCGTTGGTTTTAGTGTTTGCTCTTGGTATCGCAACACTTACAAACATGCCTGAGAAAAGTTCCTGCTGAGATGGCAAGGAAATTTTAATAAAATACTGGCCGCCACTGTATTGAGATGAAGTGCTTACTTCCACTATTTTACCGCTATACCTTTTACCTGTTGATTTTACTTCCAATTCTGCTACCATGCCTGTTTTGATGCTGGCAATATCTGCTTCTGAAACAGATGCCCTCACTTCATAACTACCTACTTGTTCTACCATGAGTATGGGCATTCCGGGATTGGCTAAACTTCCTTCATCCAAGTTGCGTTGCGTAACAGCTCCAGAGAAAGGAGTTGTAAGGTTTGTATAGATCAGCATGGCGTCCGCTTCATTTTTCATTTGGTGGGCGGCCTCTACTTTTGCCTTAACTGAATTATAGTGAAGCGTTATGTTCTCAAACTCTTTAGCTGAGGCACTTTTCTGCTTGTACAATTCTTCATAGCGTTCATAATCTTTCTTGGCATCTTTCAGTGCTGTTTCAGCTTCCGTTATCATTGCTTGTGCCTGTGCGCGTTTAGCCAAAATGTCTCCGTTGCTGATCGTTACAAGCAATTGTCCTTTTTTTACTTTATCTCCTACCTTAACTTTGAAGCCGGTAACAAAGCCCATCACACGGGTACTTATTACTGCCGTTTCTTTTGAGGTAACTTGGCCGCTCGTTGTTATGTATTTAGTTGATTGAGTTGACACTGAAGCGATCGTTACAGGAACTGCTTCTTCCTTGGTAGATTGATTTTCCTTTTGATTTCCTGAACAACTAAGTAAAACTCCACCAAAGGCCAGCACGATTGCAATTTGATTTATTCTAAAATTCATATAAGTCGTTTTATTTTTCTGATGTTGATGTTAAAAATTGGAGATAGGATATTGTTGTATTGTATTGAAAGATGGCTTGAGCTCTCATTAATTTTTGTTGCGACAAAGAAGCCTGTGCTTGTAAAAGATCGGTGCTGGTTACCAAACCTTGTTCGAAACGGTTTTTAAGAATCCGTAAAGCTTCGCTAGCCTGGCTAACCGATGTTTCATATTGCTTGATCGAAAAAGATGCATCATTCAGTTGACGATTGGCTTTATCAAGTTCCAACTGGCTTTGTTCTTTCTGATACTTGAGTTGCTGTTCTAATTTGTAGCGCCCTACCTGATACTCAGAAACTTTATATTTTGCTGATGTGCCCGAGAATACATTCCATGAAAATTGAGCCCCTAGCAAATACGAATTAGAACCAAACCCAAAGGCTGATTTGTCGTTGATAAAATAATTTGCGAACACATTAAGCTTGGGCATGTAAGCCATTCTTCCGGAACTGATCATCCTATCTTGCGCCCGTATAGCGGCTTTCATCGATTGAAAATCTGCACGGCCTTCATTTACTTGTAATTCTATTGCTTGCTCATTATTAACTCGACTGATACTGTCTGTAGCATAAACAATTCCCGTTTTTGTTCCCATTAACAAGCTCAAATAATCAGAGGCATTCTTTACATTACTTTTTGCTTCAGATAACTTACTCTGTGTGGCGGTTACCTGCACTTGCACTTGCAACACGTCTGACTTTTGAAGCAAACCCTTTTCAAAACGATTATTAGTTGATGTATAAATTGCGTTACTTGTTTGAAGAGCCTCGTTTAAAACATTCACCGCTTCGTGTGCCAATTGCAACTGTGCATACGCCTTTTGAACCTCAAGGATTATAAAATCTTTGGTGCGTTTCGTTTTATAAGCGTAAACATTGATTTGCTCATGGGCAGCCATCCGCGCGTAAATCATGTCCATATTGATTAACGGTTGATTCAGCTCCGCCTTGGCCATGAAATTTGGTGTAGCGGATGGATTGTTTAACCTGCTTGGGTCAAAATCGGATTGGGTTATACCCTGCTGTTGCAACTTAAAACCAAAAGCATTCAATGGATTATTTGAGGTAAATGCGGTATAGCTAACATTGATCTGAGGAAGGAAAACTGCATTCGTCTGATTGAATTTAGCCGCGCTCTCTTCTTCATCTAATTTGGCTATGACTAATTCTCTGTTACTCTTTAAAGCAACTTCAAGTGCATCTTGTAATTTTAGTGGAGCTATTTCTTGCGCAGAAACCGATAACCCCCATGTAACTAGTAACAATCCTAAATACTCTTTCATCATCAATAATTTTTAACTGATGCAAAAGTATATCTATAAGAAAGTTGGTACTGTGACCTAGGTCACCTTCACCAGAATTTCATTATTTATTTTGGATTATCTAAAAATAAAAGAGACTGCATTTGTTACAGTCTCTTTCTTATGAATAAAATGTTATGTTTAAATAATCGCTACTTCGCACAAACAAAGTTTGTCCTCGGTATTGCTGTTTCTGCGATAGCCTTGAAGCCTCCACTCACATCAATAAGATTATCCCAGCCCCTTGCTTTTAAAATAGAAATTGCAATCATAGACCTGTATCCGCCAGCGCAATGGATAAATACTTTTCCTTGCTTTGGTATCTCAGCAAGATAATCATTAATAAAATCTAGTGGAAGGTTAATGGCACCTTCTACATGCTCAGCTTGAAACTCACTTTGCTTACGGACATCTATAATAATTGTATCCTTTGTCAACTGATTTGATAATTCTTCAGCCGCAATTGAATCTATTGTATCTATTTCTTTTCCTGCAGCTACCCAAGATTCGAATCCGTTGTTCAGATAACCAAGTGTATTGTCATAACCAACACGAGCCAGGCGAGTAACTACCTCTTCTTCTCTGCCCTTATCGCTAATAATCAAAAGAGGCTGGTTAACTCCCGGTATCAATGCACCCACCCAAGGTGCAAAGCTGCCCTCAATACCAATGTTAATTGAGTTGGGTATAAAGCCCATCCTAAAATCATTAGCTGAACGAGTATCTAAAATCAATGCGCCTGTTTCATTGGCTATCAATTCAAACTCTTCGGTGGTTAAGGGCTGCGTACCTGATTTTATTACCTTGTCAATGCTTTCATACCCTTCCTTGTTCATTCTCACGTTCTCTGGAAAATAAGCAGGAGGAGCTTCTAAACCATCAGTAACTTCATTAATAAATTCTTCGCGTGACATGCTTGCCCGCAATGCATAATTTGTTTGCTTTTGGTGGCCTAATGTGTCAACGGTGTCTTTGCTCATATTTTTGCCACAAGCAGAACCAGCACCGTGAGCTGGATAAACCATAAGACTATCTGATAACGGAATTATTTTTGAATGCAATGAATCAAATAAAAGTCCCGCTAATTGTTCTTTTGTTAAATGTGCTGCTTTTTGTGCCAGATCAGGACGCCCTACATCACCTAAGAAAAGGGTATCACCTGTAAATATGGCTACTTCCTTTCCATCTTCATCTTTCAATAGGTAGGTAGTTGATTCCATGGTGTGTCCGGGTGTGTGCAATACTTTGAATACAATGTTGCCCACTTTCAATTCCTCACCATCAATGGCAATATGAGCTTTGAATTTAGGAGCTGCTGTTGGTCCAAATACTATTGTTGCTCCTGTTTTTGCAGCTAAATCTAAATGGCCAGAAACGAAATCGGCATGAAAGTGGGTTTCCAAAATATACTTAATAGTTGCACCATCGTTTCGAACCCTTTCTATGTAAGAATCCACTTCACGAAGGGGATCAATAATGGCGGCTTCATTTCCAGAACGGATATAATAAGCGCCTTGCGCCAAGCATCCGGTATAAATTTGCTCAATTGTCATAGCTGTGTTTTTTATTTTCGTGTGCTAGTTGTTATAACAAAGGTAGAGAGTGTTGTAATGCTTGTTGGTGACTTCTGTCACTAAGTAGTGTTTTGGAGAAAAATTTGGGTTTCCCGACAGTTGCAGTTTTAAAAAAATAGCTCTTTAGCAAGAATGACCAATGCCATTGCAAGTGCAAACCAACCGAACCCTTTTTTCAAATTACTACCATCAATAAACTTTGACAGATAAGTGCCAATAAAAACACCCGCGATAGCAAAACCAGAGATTATGGCTACCAATGGATAATTTAATTGAATACCTGTTCCTAAGTCACCCAAAAAACCTGACAAGGAATTGATCGTAATGATGACAAGAGAGGTTCCTATTGCTTTTTTCATTCCAAGGCCAGCAAATAAAACCAATGCTGGAATGATCAAAAATCCACCACCCGCTCCGATTATTCCTGTAACTATCCCCAATATAATCGCTTGAATTGACATCTTTAAATAGTCGAATTGAATTTCTGAACCCTCTTCAACTTCTGCAGCCTTGCTCGTAATCATTTTGAAAGAAGCGATGATCATGAGAGCAGAAAAGAAGATCATAAGCAAAGTATCTTTTGTAAGGATAAATGCCCCAGCCGCGAAAATCATTGAGGGTATTTGAGGCAGCAAAAAATGTCTGGTCAAATAAACTGCAACCAGCGAGGGAATTGAAAACAAGAAAGCAGTTTTGAAATCCACCATTTTATTTAATGAACTACGAATGCTGCCCACTAGTGAGGTAGAACCGACAATAACGAGTGAATAGGCTGTGGCAAAAACGGGCTCGATGTGAAATAAGTACACCAGCATAGGAACAGCGATTATTGAGCCACCTCCGCCAATAAGACCTAAAGACACCCCAATTAGGCCAGAAACCACATAACCAAGAAAATTATCCATTGCCGATTGATTCTCAGCAAAGTTGGACAATACCCTAGCAATATTTAGTGACTGTAGTCACACACAATCAAATGATTATTAAGGATATATTATTACAAAAGAAAAACAGAAAAAATATGGCTAAAATTCATTAATTTAGTCAGCGCAAAGATTTAAGCTTCTCCCGAGCTGTACTTCACCTAAATCTCACCTCATATGCAAGAAAATATCGTGGGTATTAATTTAATTTCGAAGAACAATAAAGAGTATCTTCAGTTTGATTTTCCCAGCCATCTTTCTGAAGCGATTGCTTCCAATGCCATAGAACGCTGGAACGAAAAGATGAAAGTTAACAACACTAAAGTTTCAATAATTTATAATTGCGCAAAAATGACTGGTTTTGATACCAGTGCGCGGAGGATATGGCAAGACACCATGAAGCAGCATAAAGATCAAATTGATGTTATTTGGCTTGTGTGTGACAATACTTTTATTCGAGGAGCAGCGAAAACTATGGGTCTTCTTACTGGGTTCGCTATAAAGGTTACCAAGACCATGAGTGATATAAAAGACTAAGATTTACCATCAAAAATTTAAGCGAGTAATTTCATTCCTTGAAATGGAAATTCGCTTTTGAGATTCGAGCTTTTTTAAGAGTCGTGAAATTACTTCGCGCGATGAATTTAAGTCATCTGCAATTTCATGATGAGTAATGGAGATTTTAGAGCCTAATGAATCGAATTGACGTTTCAGGTAAAATTCGAGTTTTTCATCCATCGAGTGGAATACAACATGGTCAATAACCTCTAATAATTCGCTAAAACGGGAGCGGTAGGTTTCCAATACAAAATAATACCATTGCTTATGTTCCTTCATTAATCCATCCATATGAAGGATAGGGATGGCAAGTGCCTTTACATTGGTTATTGCTCTTGCTTTGATCGCACTCGTCTCATTTTTTGCTGCGCAAATCATGGACAAGGCGCATGCACCACCTTTTTTCAGGTAATACAGAAAGAACTCTTCGCCATCATCGCCCTCTCTGTATAGTTTTACCCTGCCCTCTAAAATTAAAAGTGAATTCTTGAAATATTGGCCTGACCTCATCAGGATTTCACCTTCCTTAAATTCGGTTACCTGACTTATGGTTTCCAAGTGAGAGATGAGTTGTGTATCAAATTGAGGAAAAATTGAATTTAGTTGCAATGCGCTCATACTTCAAAGTTACAAAAGCCAAGCCCTAATTCTTTCACCTATTGTAATTGTTTTACGACCGCTTCTTTCTCTATAAAGCCAGTATTTGACCAAACCAGAGATTTTGCTTTGTAAATTTGCAGCACAGGTATGGCATCAATGTTCAATTCTTTACATAAAGCCTGATTCTCGTCTGTATTTATGCTGATTACAACGACCTTATCAGCCATCTCTTTTGAGATTTCATCTAAATATGGCTTCATTTTTTTGCAAGGCGCACACCAGTCGGCATAAAAATCAATAAGAACTAATTTATTGGTTTCAAGCAACGCATCAAACTGTTGTTTACTTAAACCATCAGGCGATGCCTCCGCACCTTTAGTTTTTGGTAGATTAGCGGCTCTCCATTTCATCAATCCGCCTTGCATTTCATAAACTTCTTTGAAACCGACTGTTCTCATTTTGTCTGCCGCAGCAGAACTTCTTCCGCCACTCAAGCAATAAATAAAAACTGGTTTTGATTTGTCCAAGTTTACTATTTGTGCATCAAATTCAATCCCATTCCAATCATAATTCAAAGCATTCTTTACATGACCCTTCGCAAATTCTGCTGGTGTACGCACATCAATTATAGTTGGAGAAGGAATTGCCTTTAATTTTTCAGCAAACGCTGATGCCGAAAGGACAGTACTTGATGAGTCTGTTGATCGATTTGTACAACTACTGATTAGGAGACCAATCAGGGCAATTGAAAATAGTATTCTCATCACAGTGAATGTTGATTAATTATCTGTTCGAGATTCTTGGCAAGCACAACGCCAGATTGCCTCCATTTTATTTCACCATTCTTAAAAAGTATCAGCGTGGGAACGCCTTGGATTCTATACGATGAAGCTACGCTTGGGTTTTTATCGACATCTATTTTGATAATAGTTGCTTTATCGCCAACGCTTTTTTTGAGTTCATCCAAAATAGGTTTCATCATTTTACAAGGACCACACCACTCAGCCGAAAAATCTACTAAGGTGGGTGTATCACTTTTTATTAGTTCTGAAAATGTAGTTGCCATGTTATTTTTATTTTACTTCCTCGTATTTGACGTCTTCAATTGCTGCATCTACTTTTTGTTTTGATGGCATTACGTTAAAGCAATTACCTGAAGCACACCCAAACGCAAATAAGCCCATCGATGCAAAATAACCACCCAGTGCAATGCCTAACCATTGCTGATGGATTGCAGATTGAAAGATGATGTAGCCTCCCATAAGCAAATAGAGAGCTCTTATAAAAGTCCAGTTAGTTAAAATTCTATTCTTCATTTCATTTTCTTTTTTAGCCTATTTTTTCCTTCCTACAAATCTTACTACCTCAGCTTCTCCTTGGTGGAATTTACCTTCATGAAGAATTATTGTTTCATATGCCAACACTTCAATGGCCAATTCTTTAAAATTTTCTTCCACTATTTCCATTGTAAGTAACCTGGACAAATCCTTGGGGTCGCCTGAAGAATTTTTTAGCTGGGCTGGATTGAAAGCTTCCAAAATAATGTAGCCGCCAGACTTTAACCAAGAAACCGTTTTTTGGTGAATTTCTTGTCTTATTGCACTGGGGAAATGTGCATAGATAAGTGCTATTGCATCAAAGGATTCTTTGGGATATTCCACTTCCAACGCATCGGCCACTTGATAGTGTACATCAACACTATTTTGCTTGGCCAGTTGCTGCGCTTTCTTAAAACCTTCTTCGCTTTGATCGAATGCGTTTACCTGCCAGCCTTGTTGAGCAGCAAAAACTGCATTTCGTCCTTCGCCTTCGCAAGGAAAAAGTATGCTACCAGCCGTTAGCGTTGCTAATTGTTCTTTTAAAAAGGTATTAGGCTCAGTCCCATAGACAAATTCTTGTCCACTGTATCTTTCATTCCAGAAGCTACTTGTCATAATGGGTCACTATTTATAATGATGAAAACTTACAAGCTCTAAACTATGCTCAAAGTTAGTTTACACTTTTGCACCAGACGGTGACCAAAGTCACACAGAGTAAACAAAATCGATTCTTATTAAGTTGCAATCAAGGTCTGAGTCAATAATTTGGCAACTAATCAACTTTCTTTAGACTTAATTTTGCATCTAACCCGAGGAAATCACTTAGGGGTGTGTCTGGAAATTGCGCAGTGGTCACCCATCTCGGAATTTCCATTAAGTAGGACGCTCGCTGCGCCAACTTGGTGAACAGCTAAACGGATGATGTGCGAGGGAAGGGGACAAGTGCCTATTTTGACCAGGCTTTTACTCGACTATCTACCTCTCCTTGAATTTCTGTGTTGTCGCGATAAATCAAGTTTGAGTTCGTCCATGCATTTAGTCTTTCTATTGCTTCTGGCTTCGGCAGTGAGCCCTGATCAACAAGCTGATCTAATATCCAAAGCATGCCATGGTATTCCACGCAGAGTTTTTTAGCGTATTTCCTTAGAGGTTTGTCGCTACTTAATACTGTTGCATCTCCGAGTTTTTGCGCAATGAAAATAACTGAAAGGTCTTCAGGTGTTAGCGCTTTCGGGTGGTCTTGTTCCATCAACTCCAATTGCTCTTCACCTGTGAGCACATGTACTGTTAATTTCGAACTCAACTTATATCCTTCTAAAATCTGCTTTTGCTCCTGATAGAGTTCATTGATTATGTCAGCGGTAGTATGGATGTCTAACTCAAGGCCAAAAAACTTGGCTGTGAGATTTAGATTTATGACATCTATAAAAATGCAGGCATCGGTGACTACGATCTTCATTAGCCAATTGCAAGGTTCTTTTCACGGAATTCTGCCAGTTTCATGTTGGAGAGTGATGCAGCTTTGCTCATTGAAATATGCTCTTCTGCCAGTGCACGTAAAAGCAACTGATTAAAGCGATATGATTCCTCCTGCCCCCTGTAATCAAATTCAATTGGTTCTTCAGTTTTGTAGGACATTTGGCTTATAAAGAACATGAATTGCTTGAAGTATGATTCGGAAATTATTTCCAAGTCCTTCATACGATAAGCTATGGCCTGAATGGATATGCCATACTGCTTTTTAATTGCTCCTAATTCTGGAATGAGGACTTTATGGCGTTTGGTGCCTACTTCTTTTAAAAGAGTTTCCTTTGGTAGCAACATTGCAGCTGCAAAATAATGACAGAATTTCTCTTTTTCCTTGTCAGTTAACCCTTCAAGATTGAGCACGAGGTGGCCAAGTTCATGCAGCGCTGTGAACCTTTTTCTATCTAATGATTTCAGTTTGGCACTATTTAAGACGATTACGGGAACCTGTTTGTTATTTGCCCATGCTGATAAACCATCAAATGCATCTTCAGAAGGGATTTCCATTACCTTGATGTGATTGTCTTCTAGCAGCTCGATCAAATTAAAAATAGGATCAAGACCTAATTTAAGCTGCTCGCGAAGTTTGCTAACAAACTCTTCAACTTCTTCATTAGATCTAATTGGTTGATGTGGAAATTTGATGCTAAACTTAGTCTCGATATTCAGAATTTCTTCCAGCTCAAGGTATCGCGCAAGCTTGTCTTTGGTTCTTTCTATCAGGCTACTTTTGCCCTTCGCTGAGAAACGAGTGAGTTTTCTGAATTCAATTTCTTCCAGCTCTATAACTTCTTTGCGATAAAAATAATCTGGACGGACACCGAGAGCATCGCATAGGTAACCGATCATGTCACTATCCGGCATAAAATCTCCCTTCTCGTATTTGTGAAGAGACTGCCGGGTAACACGATTCTCAAGCTTTTCAGCCAGGTCATGCAGGGAAAGACCAGCCATAATTCTAGCTGATTTAAGCCTTTCAGCAAATTGATTCATAACAAGATGGTTTAATAAGAAAAGTGCAAGTGATATTGCTGTTGTAGTAACAGGTCATAGATGGAATAGGTTTACAAAAGTATAAATATATTTTACAAATGACAACACACTCTGTAAATATGTCACTGACACCAAAAACGTCATTTTTCAGATAATTATTGCCATTAGCGGAACTTTTGGCAGGTATTGACAGTTTACATTATATGTTTACAAAATGGAATTAAATTTGTATTTCTGTAAACTTACAAGATAAAAAATAATCAGGAGGCTTAATGAACCCCCTGATTTGGTAATAAGTGGGAAAACCAGGTCTGGTAAACCTGATTGACTTTTATATTGCAATGCAAGTCTACTTTATCCCTCCTTATTATCCAAATCAGATTGGGTTAATCCAATATGTGGTGAGTTCAGCCTCTGCAACCCAAAACTCAAATAGTACCCAAAAGGACGGCAGCAATTGCGTTTTTAAGAATCGACCTGTACTGGTTGAATGTGCCATTAAAAACGGATCGAGCATCAGATGCTTTGATTGACGGCTTTTAATAAGCAATAAAAAATAAATAATTATTAAAATGAATACACAAAATAGCGGAGATGCTACCGCAGACAAAGCTAAAGTGCATACTATTATCGTAAATGGTCGTGAAAAGGAATTTGTGGGAAAGGAAATTTCATTTGAACACGTCATTGTACTTGCTTTCGGTGCGGTTTCTCCAAACCCCAATATTTCCTACACAGTGACTTATAAAAGAGGTGAGGGGAACAAACCCGAAGGCTCTCTTGTTGCCGGTGAATCAGTTAGGGTAAAAGAAGGAATGATATTCAATGCTACCGCAACTGATAAGTCATAGCCCGGATTTGCTTCAACTCTGGGAAGAGGGTCTGTCTCTTGAGATTAGAGATGGATACCTCCTTGTTCATGATGTTCCGTTTGTCAATAGCCGCAAGGCTATTGACTATGGAACTCTGGTATCTACTTTGAATCTCGCAGGAGATAAAACAACGACACCGGAAACGCATGTTGCGTATTTTATTGGTGGTATTCCTTGTGACAAAGAAGGCAATCCGATACACTCCATCATTAATTCTCCTGCACCTCAGGCTTTGACAGCCCAAATTTTTATTCATGTTACGTTCTCCAGCAAGCCAGCAGATGGATACAAAAATTACTTTGATAAGGTTACTACCTATTTAAGTATCATTTGTAACCCTGCTAAGGCGTTGGATGATTCCGTTACTGAACGAAAGTTTAAAGTGTATCCTACTGAAGGTATTGAGGATTCTGTCTTTCAGTATTATGACAGTAATACCTCTCGCGCTGGAATTGGTGTTGTAGCGGATAAGCTTAAAGGACACAAGATTGCTATTATAGGCTTGGGTGGAACGGGTGCATATATACTTGATGGGATAGCGAAAACTCAAGTAAAGGAAATTCATCTTTTTGATGGTGATTGGTTTTTGCAGCACAATGCCTTTCGAGCGCCAGGAGCACCTAATATTGATAACTTGAAAGAGCGACAAAAGAAAGTCGATTATTTTCATGGGATTTACTCCCGGATGCATCGCGGTATTTTTAAGCATGGATATGTTGAAGAACCAAATCTTCATGAATTGGATGCTATGGATTTTGTTTTCATAGCTATTGATAAAGGTGAAATCAAGAAACCTATTATGAAGTATCTTGAGCAAATCAACAAACCATTTATTGATGTGGGGATGGGTATTCATTTGGTGGATGATAAACTCATTGGTATTGTTGCTTTAACAACTAGCAATCAGGAAAACAGAGATCATGTTTGGAATGGACGAGTATCTTTTGCTGATAATCAAGCCAATGATTACACCAAGAATATTCAGATAGCCGAATTGAATTCACTGAACGCTGCACTAGCCATTATTAAATGGAAGAAGTTGTTAGGCTTTTATCAGGACCTCGAAAAAGAAGGTAATAGTAGTTATTCAATTAATGTAAACATGTTGCTTAGTGAAGATCAAGCATACGTTTGTTGAATACATTCCTGATCAGGTAGAAGAGCATACGCTCTATATCTCCATTAAGTTTGGCACGGCTGTGCACAAATGTATGTGTGGATGTGGTAACGAGGTGGTAACCCCGTTATCACCCACCGATTGGGAATTAATTTATAATGGTGAGACCGTTTCACTTTATCCTTCCATTGGAAATTGGGGATTTACGTGTGAATCACATTACTGGATAACTCGGAGCAGGGTGATTTTTGCTGAAAGATGGTCTTCGAAGAAAGTAATGGCGATTCGACTGAGAGATAAGAACATTAAGAGTAAATATTTCAAAAATAGTAGCGGCAATAACTCTTCTGACGAAAAGCCAGATAATCGCTAACCACTAGGAGTGGCGTATATGTAGCACTTTTGCGATAGGTGTAAGCATCTATAACGAATCAATTTTATAATTGATTATTCATCATCAAATTGATCAGATTAATAATTTCATCTGCCGCTAACTGGTTGACCGCATCATGATTAATGTCAGGAGTATAATAGCTACTCTTCCACAAAGTACGATAATGATATACGGAGGCAATTTGATCTACTTTATTAACTGTTTCTCCCCCTGTGCGGCTTGCGCAAAGAATAATATTACAGTCACCCAAGCCGGATTGAAACGAAACTGTTTTGAAGTTCTCATCAGCTAAATATCGAAGCGAATCTTCCTTCACAGACCTACTGCCAGGGTCGCCTTGACTTTCGATTCCAATTTTGACGTTACCAATTATGATTGCCACTAAAATATCCGAACCATAGTTAATAGGTTGGCCGTCATGAGTTAAAAGAATTGCTTGAGGAAAGGTATTAAGTAAATCTCTACAGACATTTTTTATCGTTTCGGATTTTCCCTCTTTCTGCCTACCATAAACTGTGACAATCGTATTTTGTATCATAAAGGTCTCAATTATTTATTCGCTTTCATCAAGGATCTCATCTCGCAGATTATTTTCGGTTTTGAATTCACCAGTCTCTGTATAAAGAAAAAGTTCACATGTCGAGTCCTTTTGACACCAATCAATTGTAATATTTTGAGTCTTGAGTTTTTCTCTTACAATCCTTTCAACATATGCCCTGTCCTCATTTGCGTCTTCGTTGCCCTCATCACCATCAATTCTGTCAATACTACTACCATGAATATAAACTTTCAACCCGAGACTATTCTTTGTATGAGTGATCACATAGTTCAAGAACACGTCTACGCTGCCGTAATCCCGAGAAGGATTAGCGACATGAAGCATGTATCCTTTGCCCTTTGATTTGTGATAGATTCCAATTGCTATACAAGGACCTAACCCGCCCGAGCTAATCAAATAAGGAGAACTTACTTCATCATATTTTCCTTGCTCTAAATGAATATCTCTTCCGAGTTTAAACTCACCACCACCTTTTTTCATCTCCTTTAATCTGTTTATAATCAATGCCAGTCAGTGCGAAGTGTTTTTCTGCGCACTTGATCTTACGGTACTCATTGGGAAACTGCAAGAGGTTTGGATTTGCCTGGCCTTTTGTTTCGCGTACAAGCTCAAGTTTTAATTCCTTGTTATCATCCCATCTTATTACACCCCAATCAGGATTGTAGTTTTGAATGATTTTAGGAATTAAGATTTTGAATGAGTTTGGAAACTTGAAGTAGCAAATGATGTTGTCATCTTCGTTCAGTTTATTTTTAATGAAGTTCCTTTCAATATCTGAGTCAACTTGCACGAAGTCATATAAAGACCATTCAGCTCCTTCAAGCAATTCCTTTTGCGGGAACTTGCGCGATTCTGGAAACATCTCTTCCCGATCAAAATCTATTAGGTCTTTGGTGAGCCTGTATTCAATTTTATCTGCTACGTGATCGGCTAAGGTATTTTTAATCACCTCAATGAAAACAGCCGTGAAGCCTTCAGGATTTTTGAAGATGCGTTCTTTCACTTCGGTTGGTAAGCTTTTGAAAATGGTTAGCAACGTCTGTTTCTTTAACGAAGTTGCTTGTGTGGCCCGCTCAATAAAATTGAAGATAGGATACGTTGTTTGTGCCTCTTGGCGAGTAGCAGGATCTACCTGTTGACCTTTTTCAGTGGTGAACTCTAATGTTTCATCGATACGATACGTGCCTTTATCACCAAAGACGACTTCTGAAAAAATGCCATCCTCCTTAAAGTCAACAATCTTAAACCCTTTCAAACGATCATCCCTTGTAATTTTACTCAGGTCTTCTCCCTTCTTGAACCATTTGGTGAGTTTGTTTTCGGTTTTCTCGGTGTCAGTAATAATAACTTCGAGCTTGATGCTACCGACCAACACTTCTTTCAGCGTGATCTTAAATGTAGTCATTATAAACCTTCCCTTTACCACCACAATGTTCGGTTCAGGGAATTTGGCAATGATCAATTTTTGAATGCAATCTTGTATAAGCTGATCGTCATCAACGTTGATCTGGTATTCTGTTTTTTGACAAAGCCTTAACCAAAACTTTTTGAAATCATCGCTATTAAAGATTTTGTTATTGCGCTTGGCCTCGGTCTTTCTTGCATTCGAAGGGGCTGGTGGTGCCGTTGCCCCGTCTTCAGTATAGTTGGTTTGTAACTGCTCGCAGTACGATTCGTAGCTCTCATTGGCAATCACCGTTAAAACGTTGACACCTTCATCAGTCACTCGCACTCCTTCTTGATTAACCGATAAACGTAACCCACGGCCAATCTCTTGCCTCTTTCTTCTTTCGGATGTTGCTGTATTGAGCGTACAAATCTGAAAGACATTCGGGTTATCCCAACCTTCCTTTAAGGCAGAGTGTGCAAAGATAAAACTCACGCGCTCGTCAAAACTCAACAAGCGCTCTTTGTCTTTCATTATCAGGTTGTAGGCCTCCTTCTCAAGCTCCTTCTCCGCTTGTGTTTTATTTTCTATGGCCGTATCAATAAACTCATCGGGTTTATTCTTCGCTGTTTTCTTGGCGAAGTAACCTTGACGAACCTGGCTGGCAGACCAACCCTTGTAGAAAGGAAACTTAGCCTTCTGTTTCTCATATGCATCATCAAAGAGCTTTTTGATGATGCCATCATTCTCAATGTAGTTGGCCACTTTATCAATAAAGAAAAGAGACAAAACTTTTATGCCACGATCCAGCAATTGCTTCTGTTTGATCATGTGGGCTTTGATTGTTTCTTCAATTTGTACCCTAAAGATTTCTTCTTTCGACAGTGTTACCTCGCCACCTTCTGCCACATTGAACGAGCGACCATTGGTAAATACTACCACGCCATCCTTGCGATTGATTTCGTCAATTACCAATCCTTCAAAGTCTATATTTTTGGTTTTATCAAACAGGTCATCGCCCTTTTTGAGTTTGATTGTTTCTGGAACAAGTTGGCCGCCCTTGAGAACATTCAATCTTGCTTCCAACGCCAGGCCATAGCCAGCCCGCTCTTCGCGCACAATGAAAGACAACTGATTGTCATTCATGTTGTATTGTTCCGTTACCCCTAGCACTTCAATCTTCTTTACGAGGTTCATTTGAAATGCTGCAATGGGAGAAAGATGATAGAAGCGGTTCATCAACTCGCGATTCTCTTCGCGCGTTCTGCCTTTCTCTGTTGGCGTGGCACTGTACTTTAACGCCAAAAGTGGATGCAGTGTGCGTAATGCCATCTTCGAACCTTCACTTGTGTAGTTCTGTGATTCATCTAAGATTAGAATTGGGCGAGTCTCTTGAACGTATTGATACGGTAGCTTTTCTCCTTGTAGCTTTTCGGTTGGTTTATAAAAGACATTGCTCTCTTTGTTAAAAGAGTCAATCGTCATCAATAGTATTTCAACTGTGGAGGAAGTAGAAAAATTGCGCAGTTTACTTATCTGCTGGCCTGAGTACTCAATCAAGTTCACGGTTTCATTTCCGTAGAGCGTTTTGAAGTGCTCGCGGGTTATGGCAAACGTTTTTACTACTCCTTCATAAATGGCCACACTGGGTACGATGATGATGAACTTGCTCCACCCATAATTTTTGCGTAGTTCAAGAATGGTTCTGAAATAAACATACGTTTTTCCTGTTCCTGTTTCCATCTCCACTGTGTAGTAGGGATAGCGCCAAGAATTATTTCCTGTCAGCTCGAAGCCATCTTCGAAGTTTAGGTACATGTCTTCCGTCAGCTTGTTTTCGCGCTGCACGGAAATGAGGTTATCAAAAAGCCAGCTTTCATCGAGCATTTCGTATGGATCGAGGTTGGGCTTAGTATCATCGCCCATCCAGAAGCCATCTTGTCTTTTGGTAAACCCTTGAAAGAGTTTTACCGTGCTCTCGATGCCCCGGAGTTGATGTGGTTGATCTGACTCGAATTGTATTTTGAGCTTACTCATCGCACTCAGATTGTTTTGATTAAGCCTTTGTCAGATAAGCGGAGCTTATCAACATTGCTGATAGCACTATCTAAGCAAATGAAAATGTCGTTACCAAGAAGCTCAAGTTTCTCAATTGTTTCTGATTTTATCTCGCCATCTAAGCAAACAATGAGGTTATGTTCACAATATTCATCACTTATTTTATGGATATCATTCTGCTTATACTTTTCAATTCGTAAATCAATGGATGAAAGTGTAAATCCCTCTAAAAGTTTAATTTCAGAAATAAGACTAATTAGTTTCCAATCATCACGCAATGGTTTACTATTAAACAATTCAAGAGTAAGTTCTAGTCCCTCTGTATTTGTGCCAACGAAATTGCTCCACTTTTTATAATTGCTCTTGTTAAGTTTTAGTACTCTAAAACCTAAGTCTAAATTCGATTCAGATCTTCTACTCAAAAGAGAATTAGAGGATTTGATTAGCCGATCCTTGGTGATTTCTGCTATTGACCTATAGCCAGCTTTAAAGGCTTCGGTAGTTGCGTCTAATTCATCGGGTATTTGAACGCATATATAATTTATTGATTCTTTCCGATCGATGTTATTCTCATAAACTGCATGACCAAAAGTCCCTGAACCACCAAAGAAGTCCAGCACTAAATCGCTATCTTCCGTGGCCATTGATAGGATCGTTTTTATTAATGCGAGTGGTTTTGGAAAGGAAAACACTTTTTTACCAAAGAGTTTCTCAACTTCCGCTGTACCTCTTCTTCCTGAATACTCTTTCTCGAGAAGCATTGAACGAATAATTTTTGAAGTATGCCTCATCTTTCTAACCACTCGATATTCGCCCTCGTCCCCATAACCAATAATTTCAAGATTAAGATTCTCTGAAGCTTTTTCCTTTGACCATCGCCATACAAACTGAACTTTGTTTTTTGAAGAAAGAGGAGGAAATACTTCTTCGGAATGCTTTTCCGTCTTATCAACTGATATTGAATAGAATCCGTCCTTATCTTTAGATTTGGGATCGAAATAAAATGGATAAAATAAATTGGGTCGATTACCTTTATGAAAGGATTCGTCACTGTTATAAAGTGGGTGAATGTTGAAACCTCCTTTTGAATCCTCATACTTAAATTCCTTCTCCTCTTCCTCCAGTTCGTATGTTGCGACATCTTCCAAGTTTTTGCAGTACATGAGACAGTATTCATGCATTTTTCCTATTTGGCCATAATTTCTTGCGTTCGGAGTTGATTTTACCACGAGTGTTCCATTGAAATTTTCTTCACCAAACAATTCATCCATCAAGCTTCTCAAGTTGTGAACTTCATTATCGTCTATGCTTATAAAGATCACTCCGTCATCTCTTAATAGATTCCTTGCTAACCTCAATCTCGGATACATCATACTCAGCCACTTTGAATGAAATCGACCATCTGAGCGTTTGTTGGTTGTGAGTGGCTTTCCTTCCTCATCTACTTGCCCGGTTCTTCTCAAGTATTCTTGAAGTGGTTCTGTAAAATCATCGTCATAGACAAAATCATTTCCTGTGTTGTACGGAGGATCGATGTAGATCATCTTGATTTTACCGGCATAGCTCTTTTGTAAAATCTTGAGCACTTCTAAGTTTTCGCCTTCAATGAAAATGTTCTTGGAATCGTTCACTCCATCCGTATCGGGTGTGCCATCGGCTTTTAGCCCTTCGCCATACACAGGTTCTAACGTACCTTGTGGTGGCAGAGAGGCAGCCCTCCGCGCATCGCGCTTGCCTGGCCAGAACAAGCCAAAGTGTTCTAAGTCTTTTTCTTCGTCATCTTGTGCCCAATCACCTAAATTTTGGCGCAGTGTCTCAAAGTTGATTTTGCCATCTTCAAAACATTCGGGCGCTAGTTGTTTTAGTTGCTTGATCTTTTCCTCGTCAAAAATGAATTGGGGTCGTAGTCGTTCGTGTGCCATAGGTCTTTTATTTCTTCTTGGAGGAGCCGATTGTGAAACCAATCGGGCGAGCTTCCTTTTCTTGTTTTATCAGTTGCTGAATGGTATCAAAAACCAATTTAAAACGTTGATCGTATTTCTTTTCCAGCTGCCTGATTTTCTGTGCCAGGTCTTTGTTTGATTCCATCAGCCTGCGCAATGTTACGAAAGTGCGCATGATGGCAATATTGGTTTCAATGGCGCGAGGGCTATTGAGAATGCCTGAAAGCATAGCCACGCCTTGCTCGGTAAAAGCAAACGGGGGGTATTTTGAGTATTTACCTCTGCCTTTTTCTAAGGTCACAATTTGTGACCTTAGAGAATTCCATTCCTCGGGTGATAATTCAAAAAGAAAGTCTTCTGGAGACCGTTCGATGTTTCTACGAACGGCTTGCTTCAATACTTTTGTTTCAATGCCATACAAAATAGCCAAGTCAGCATCCAACAACACTTTTTCATCTCTCAGAAAGAAGATTTTGGTGGCGGTAAATTCGGTAGTAGTCAGTGCGGATAGTTCTTTCATCTTTTTCTAATCTTCTCTTTCAAATGCATTTTCTCGTGTATTCTCCAAGTTAGCATTCACCCATTCTTCCTGATCTGCATCAGAACCAAAATCTTCAAAATACTTCTTGAAGCTTCCGCGTTCGCCTCTGCCTTTGCTCACGGCATACTTACGATACGATGTGCAAGAAAAGCGAGCATCGCAGTTGCGGCAAACCCGAGTGCCGAAAAGCGCGGCAGTACCTTGCATGGTTGAATTTAAAACCTCCACAGGAGCGGGCTTAAATTTTTTATCCTCGATCTGATCAACCACGGTTGCAAAGTCTTCGATCATCTCATCTACGTTTTCCTGATTGAAAGAAATTTCAATCAATGGCTTCCATTTTGCCATTTCCAATTGTACCCTGAAAAGATCGTTGAGCAACATGGCTTGCTTCAACGCTTGTGGATATGCCGTTTGAAATTACAGCTGTTTGATCGAGTGCTTCGCCACGCAAACCCTGCCAGATGTGGGCGTATACGTTCAGCTGTTTTTCGTATTGATCTTTATTCGCCTGAATGTATTCTGGGTCGTGAGTTTTGATATCGTACATCCATGTTTCTTCATCATCGCGCACGATGTCCACAATGCCTTCAATGGTGAAGTTTCTTCCCTTAGGTGTCTTTTGATCTGGCAACGTAAGTTTCACTTCCGTCTGCGTTACACGGGTAGCAACGTCTTTCATCTTTTGATAGTAGAAGAGAACCTGATTGAACGCAAGCCTTTTGGTATCTTCCGTAATGGCTGCGCCACCTTCTAAGCGCATCACTTCGTAGTTATCTTCAAAGAGTTCTTTGATTCTTTCGATTATTTCTGTTTCTTCCATCATGCTGCTTCTGTTTTTTTCTTCCGTTCAGTGATAAGAAGATGGTGGAGGTCTTCGATGGTTTGATGAACAAGGCTGCCGAAGAACATGGTTTGTGACCGCGAAGGCACGAATCCGTATTTAGTAAAGATCATGTACTTACGTGGGCATTGCTGGTAGTGAAGATAATCGGAGGTATACGAATAATTTTTACCGAGATCTTCTCGTTCCATCTCTACTTTTGGCAATGATGAAAAGTCGATCGCGTCTAGTGTTGGCAATTGTTCTTTCTCCAGAATTTTTAGGAATTCTTCTGAAGTGTTTGTTTTTCCGCGATCAAAGAATGGAAGTACCGTCATTAATTTAGCCCGCGAAAGACCCACATAGAAAACACGCATCTTATCGAAGTGGCTCATCTTGTGCAATGGCTCACCTTCCTTTTTCAATAAATTACGAATGATCACTTCGTTTGTATCTGCTTCGCGTTCATCTTTTCTTAGGCTTCCCATTACTACATAAGGGAACTCAAGTCCTTTTGCCTGGTGAATGGTTAAGAACGGGACGCGCCCGCGAGGAAACGGATCGTCAGTATCTTCAAATTCCTGTTCACCTAAGCGATAGATAGCGTAGAGGTATGAACCGACAAATGTATTGGCAAATCGATCTTCGGAAAGGAAAGAGGCCGTGATGATGGGTGAATACTCTTCCATGAAGCGTGCAAGGTATTGGGTGATCAACCCAAGATTGCACACAGGCCCTTCATCCGTTCCATCTTCAGCAAGTTGAAACATCTTTTGAAAATGCTTGAATCCGTTGAATTGATAAAACAAATCAAGCACACTCCAGTCTACCGAAGTCACTCGGTTGATTACATATTTGAGCGTGAATGGTTGACCAGCTTGTATTTTTTTCTTGAGGAGGTCATTGAAGGAAGTCTTCTGAAGAATAGTTTTGCTTTTAGCAGATAACCCGCTAGCGTTTGCCAGATTGCGCATCATATCGAGTTTGATCGCTTTACTCGGATCCCACTTTTTCTTCGTGACTACTTTCATCAACGCCTCATAATCGTTCATGATGAAGGTGATCTCTTTCTTGCGATCATTGAGATATTCTTGAAGGAGTGAATCACCGGCAATGATTTCATCTGCCGCTTTGAGGCAGGTGTTCTGCCAATCACGAAATGATTGAAGACCCTGACTTGCTCTGCCTTGATGACTCGGCCTGCCGAGTAGCGTGAAAAGTAAACCGAAGAGTGCAATGGATTCTGGCACTTCCAGAAATCTGCCCGCGCGAGGTGCAAAAACAGGAATGCCCAGTTCATTCAGTGCATCTTCAAAGCCTTGAACCTTTGTATTTTTTTCGCCCATCGTTTTAAGAGAGGGGAAAAGAAAAGCGACTTGGCTATAATCCTGAATCTTTCCTTTTTCTTTTAAATCGAAAACGAATTGAGCTACTTCAGAAAAAATCTCTTCTTTCTTTTTTTTCTTTGTTGTAACTAGTGCTGGAAATGATTCTTGGTTATGGGCCTGAATATTTTTGTCAATAACTCGATAATGGCCATTGCCATTTTCTTTCTTCCAATTCGATTGGCTGATAAAATCGCAGTAGAAGTCAACGATCAATTTCTTTGACCGATAATTGGTGTTTAAGGCAATTTTCTTTGGAGCAACACCAAGATATTTTAGACATCTGTCTTCAAACTCAACTAAGTTTTCAACAGTAGCCCCCCTGAAGCGATAGAGCGCTTGATCGTCATCGCCTACTACGCAAATGTTTTGGCACTTCTTTGCTAACTCAAAATAAATCTGTTCTTGAATTGAATTGGTATCCTGATACTCATCAACAATGATGTGCTCAAAGGCATCTGCTGATCCTGGAAAGGCGATGATTTTGTTAAAGGCTTTTTGCTGAAGAAGTGAAAAATCGACCGTTTCTATGCGTTCACCCCTTTTATGGCTGTTGCAATAGAAGGAATACATTTTTAGCAGCTTTTCAAGTATCTCGTCAGATGTAGTTACAGCTAAGGGATTGAGATTCTCTTCAGAAAAGCGATTGAATAGTTTGATGACATTGGTTGCCGCCACGTGCCTGGAATAAATATCTTTTCCGAAGAGATAGTTTGTTATTTCTCGTTGAGCGGCCTCTTCTTCTTGCTCTGGATCTTTGCCTTCAAAATATCCTCCTGAGGCAAGAAGCTCTCTCCAGTATCTTCTATTGTAAACCTTAAAGTATTGGGAGAGCTCGTCTAATAAGATTGGAGCTCGTGAACGATTACCTTCGTTGGCAAACCTTCTATCTGAATCAATTAAGATGTTCTGGCAAATGGAATGGACAGTGCCGATAGACATTCCCGAAATATCATATGGAAGGCCTGTATTATTGGTCACCAATCCTAAGAGGCTTCGAAGCCCTTCTTTTAATTGATGTGCCGCTTTTTCAGTGAAAGTGGCAAGGAAGATTTTCTTGGGATCAACCTTTTCAAACACGATCAGATTTAGCGTGCGCCATAGTAACACTCGCGTTTTGCCCGATCCCGGGCCAGCAGTAAGAAAAAGAGGGCCACTTACATGCCTGATCGCTTCCTCTTGTTTTTCATTAGGCGCGAAACTTTTGAGCCTCCAATAGTCTTCTAGTTTTAACTCAGCCATTGTTCAGTTATGTCACAACTCCTAACCTTTCATGGAATGAAGGTAATCGAATTATGCTAAAATTAACCGAAATTGACTATAAATGAAAATATAACAAAGTCTATGAGTTCCTTCACTTACGCTTATCGCGAGTTTGGTTTTCAAACGATATCAAATTGAATATTTCCCTCAGTCGAGACCGCACCCTATTTCCATAAGAATTTTCTATCTCGGTAGCGGAAAGGTTAGTAGTAATGTGGGTGATCATTCCTTGCGAAATAAAGTATTCATACCGACTTAATAGAATCTCCCCCATTACGTTGCACTCATTACCGAAGTACTTCAGTGCTTGTTCTGTACCCAGATCATCGAAACAGTAGATTTTTGGATGGCTGTTGTTGAATGACATACGACTATAGCGCCAGATGACCTCATAGCCCTCCTGGATAAATTCAAAGCTCACATCACGGCATGATTTTATCACGTGGTTGCGGTCGGGTGGAGGAATAAAGCGCATGAGGTTCATCAGTGATGTTTTGCCGCAGCCGATAGGACCTGTGAGGAGGATCCCTTTTTGTAAATCGATGCCAAACTTTTCAGCATTCTGTTTGTCACCAACAAAGTAGACAATGAGCTTGAAGATAACTGTATGATCTTCCGGGTAGATTCTGAACTTCTCACCGTAATGTTCTTTACCGCGCTTCTCCAGGAAGGAGAGGCACCAGCTGAATCTCTCACCCTCTATGCCGCCCTCCAAGACAATGGAATCAGAGTGGCTCTGCATAATCTTTGTCTGGTGAAAATGAAACAGTTCGTATGCCTTTGCCAGTAAACTTGTCTGCATTCAGTAGCCAGTTACGAGCGGCAGCTTGCCAGTCCTTCATGGGAGCACGGCCGCCAACTTTCCAGCCGTTGCTTTGGAAGTAGTTGTAGAATTTTTCGGCTTCGGTGGAGGAGGATTTCTGTTCTGCGAAATAGATTTTGACTTCTTCAACAGACAAGGGCAAACCTTTCGTTGATCGTTGTTGGTTGACCGTTGTTCGAGTTTCTTTACCGCTTTTGTTTTCGAAAAAAACTGCGCCCCCCGGTGTGGAACTTTTTCGGCCTTCGCTGAAGCTTTGGCCGACCGGCTTTTTCTCTTGCGTATTGGCTCCATCAAAATTTGAACTTGTATCATTAGTTTCATTTTGCTTGTGCTGTTTACAATGTTTACTGTTTAATATGTTTATACTGTTTATATAAGGCTCGTTCAGAAGTACAGTGCTTTCCTGCTTTTTGGTATGGTAGCGGCCTAGTGCTGGTTCACTGCTTGTTTGATTTTTGGTCTGCCTCCTGTTCTTTTTTTGAACCTCCTCTTCTTCCAAATTGATCAAAGTGACTGCGCTTCCCCGGAACGGATTATAGGAGGGCTCGTATTTTATGAAACCCAATTCATGCAAATCTTTCATCACTTTGTGATAGGTGGCCTTTGAACAAATCTTACTCACGCTCATCATATCACTTCGTGAAATGGAGATTGGATTTACGAAACGGTTGAGGTTCCAGTATTGAAAAAGTCCCATGTACAAACTGATGTGAGTAGGGTTGAGGCGCTCTTCGCCCGCCACGCGGGCGAAGAAACCTGAGAGGTGGCGGATGTAGTTCATGGCCTCATCCCCGGCCCTTCTCCAAAGGAGAAGGGGGTTTGGTTAAGCCTCACCCCAGCCCTCTCCAAAGGAGAGGGAGTTTGGGTGGTTCCTTCTAAGAGAAGCTCGATGTCTTCATAACTGTAGTAGATAATGCCACCGATTTTTGTGAAACGAAGTGTGCCGTTGACGCGGAGGTTTTGCAATGTACCTGGAGAAATCTTCAACATCCTTCTTACCTCCGGGCTCTTGAGCCATTGCTTGGGTTTTTCTGGAAGGTGCTTTGAAAGTGTTTGCTTTAAATCGCTGAGCAACTCTGATCGGAAGTGTTGCAAGTCTTCTTTTGTGACAATGTCTATTCCCATAACTTTTAGTTGGTTTTGTTATGGCTCAAAGGAATTTGAATAGAGTTAATGAAACCAGTACCAGGGGTACCAGGTACCCCTTTAACTACTTGTAAATCAGGGACAAAAAATTAAAAAAATCTTTTGGTGCGAATATGACATTTGGTATTTGACGTGGTCGCCTTTTAATGACTAATTGTTCTCCTTCCTGCTATGCGCTAGTAATTTGCTAAGAACACCTTGCACATGCGTTACTGCTGATTTTTCGAAATCGAAATAATCCTTCTTAAAATTACCAGAAGAAATATTTTGCGTATTGGCGGAAGAAAAGTTTTTGGAAAAGAAACGAATCAACTCTGACTTATTTTCGTTCGTTATAATACCAGCATCTTTTAACAACCGTACGGAGTACGCAAGCTGTGAAACCGAAAGGGCGGTTTTTACTTTAAACTCCTTTTCATTTTCAATTTTCATTTCGCCAGGTGGAATCATCAGCGTAAGTTGTCGTTTCTTTTCAGTGAAATGTATTTCCTCTTCCAGCCAGATTGATAACGAATTTTTCAATGAATCCAGATTAGGCTTAAGGGCGAATGATGGTTTTACTTGTGCCTGGTTTAGCTTCTTGAGCGTCAGCGAAAGGTGCTCAAGCTGTGCTATCATTGAAGGAAGTATTTCGACTTCCTTGCGTATTTTACGAATAGCGAATTGTAAAAAGTAATTAGTATTGAAGTTTAAATAGAACAACTGTTCAAATACCGCTTCTGAAAAGTTGGGCTTGTCTTTAAGAGCCATTAGCTCTTTGATTAAGTACTTTTTGTAAATGAGTCTTCTAAAAGTTAGACTTTGTTTTTCCGGCACATTCACAAATTGGTTTAGCGGGAAGAGAACTATTTTCATAAATTCCTCTTCAACTTCGTTCTCAACAAATACCCTGTGGAGATCTTCGAGCTTCTCACGGAATTCGTTAATGGAAATTTTCGTGTATGTATCGGGGATGTTCTGATCCTGGTCAAAATACTTTGTGAAATGCGTTTCGATGTAGTTCAACAGTTCTTCGAAGGCTTGTGACAAAACCTTGCAAAGGTCTTGCCTTGAATGGGTTTTAGTTGTGTGTGTTAAGTCAGGAGATTCTTCCTTATCGACCTCGACTGCTACTATGTTGGCCAACCTGATTATATGCGCCTGGTGGTGCTGTATGAATAGCTCAAAGCAGCCTTCATTCTCTACTTGGTACAGGTGATCAACAAAGCTCTTTTTGATGCGCTCCACCTCTTGCTCTATCAAAAGCTTCTTTTTGGGATATTCAGTTATGGTTGAAGTGGGGGAGGCTTTTTTGGCCTTGCATTCATTCTTTATAAGTTCATTAAAGAACTCGAGTTCAAATTTCATTTGTTTAAATTAACGCTCGTTAGCGCAATCGTTTGAAAGTTAATAAAAACGACTAATTCTATCCAAATAATAGGATTTGAAATATTTTTGGCCAAACCTAAAAGACAGCATGATAGGCTGCTATAGGAGGTATTTGCAGAAGTAGTTATGTGCCGGTTTCGGATTTTTGATTTGGTTGCCCAGAAAATTTGGATCGTAGAATGCTCATATCTGCGCTTACTTTTATGTCTAAAATTTTTGCGTACTGCTGAGTGGTACGAAGGTTTTTGTGCCCCAACATTTTACTAACACTTTCTATTGGAACACCGTTGGTTAGCGTGACTGTTGTAGCAAAAGTATGCCTGGCACAATGAAAAGTTAGTTCCTTAGTGAAACCACAGGCATCACTAATCTCTTTGAGGTAGGAATTCAATCTCTGATTACTAAGCGTGGGCAACAATTTTTTCGCGGCTACTGCTTTGGGATGGTTTGAATATTTAGTGATGATTTCTTGTGCCATTGGTAATAATGGTATGCGAGAAGCTGTGTCAGTCTTTGTGCGAGTGGTGAATACCCATTTTTCGCCATCAATACCAATGGCAATATCGGATGGCGAAAGCTTCATTACATCAGCATACGCCAAGCCAGTGAAGCAACTGAATAAGAAAATATCTTTCACTTGATCGAGGCGGGCAATTGAAAACTCTTTGTTGGTTAGCATTTGCAATTCTTCTTCTGAAAGATAGGCTCTGTGCGTTTCGCGTATTTTTATTTTATATGACATGAAAGGGTCCTTATCCAGCCAATCGTTGGCAACACACTGGCGGACAATTTTTTTCAATTTCTTAATGTTGCCCATTGCTGTGTTATGTTGAATACCCTGGATCGATTTAAGGTAGAATTCATAATCGGTAATGAATTGGTGAGAAAGCTTATTTATAGGAAAGTCAGTTGTTCCAAATTTCCATTGAATGAAATTTTGAAGTGATTTCAATGCCGAATTGAACTTCTTTAACGTACCACCTGAAAATTCCTTTCCTACTAAATCAGCGAACTGATGATTGTGGTATTTGTAAACCTCGACCAGCGAGTGCTGTTGCCTTTGGTCGGCACCAAGCAATTTATTTTTAACCAGTTCGGGTGAAAATTGCTCATTGGTCAACTCGGATTCTTTTTGGATATCGAATATTCTACCCTGGATGGCATCAAGATATGAGTTGAGTTGCGAAATTTCGTGATGGGAACCTCGGGCCCTTCCTGATTTTTGATTCCAATTTTTGGGATCACAGCTTCTTTGGATACTTAACTCTTTCCTCTGGCCATCAATTATGATGCGCACATAAATGGGCATCGCTCCACCTTTATAGCGGTTGCCTTTTTTTAAAAAGAAAAGTGTTTTGAAAGACTTATACATATCTGCGCTTTTAAAGTGAATAAAAGTAGACTTGTAGTAAGTATTAAATCAAGATGTTCAATGACCTAACTATATGATAGTCAGGTTACTTTGACCTATTTGGTGCGTACTTTTCTATCAAATTTTATGGTACGCACCAGATACGCACCAATTGTTTGATATTGTTTAGTTCTGTTTGGAACAGTACTGAAACAAAAAAACCCTGTAAATGTTGATTTACAGGGCTATTGGTGTTGTTTAAGAAAGTTTGATCTTTCGATCTGTGACCCCGCTGGGATTCGAACCCAGGACCCCTACATTAAAAGTGTAATGCTCTACCAGCTGAGCTACGAGATCAATCCACGAATTTGCCCATTTAAAAGGCTTTTCCGTTATTGAGGACGCAAAGGTAACTTAATATGAAAAATATGCAAACCACGTCTTTAAAATTTATCCTTTTATTGCTATTGGTTTTTAGGTTCGCTTTTGGTGCTGCTGCCCAGAGTAACGATAATAAACTCAAAAAAGCTGACTCACTTTTTACAGCAAAACTTTATACTCAATCGTTTGATCTTTACCATGAGCTGTTCTCCAACAAACTGTACACCCCTTCGATGCTGCTTAAAATGGCTTTTATTCAGGAAGGACTCGGCCATTTGAGTACGTCTCTCTATTATTTAAGCGGCTATAGTAAACTAACACACGATGCGCAAACGGATGAAAAAATAGCTGAACTCGCCACTAAAAATAACCTCGAAGGCTATAACGATCATTACTCAAAAGAGTTGATTATGCGTTTTTTTCAGGAACAAAGAGTTCTGTTAACATGGGCATTAATTGCTTTTAATTGCATGATCTTAGGAATAATTGTTTTTCAAAAAGCAAAGAAACAGCGACCTGTTTTTGCAGGATTTTTTCTGCTCTTCTTTTTGGGAATTCTATTTTGGCAGGTGAATTTTAGTTCTCCTCCATTAACAGGCATCATTGCTGCATCCAACACGTATATTATGGAAGGCCCTTCGTCAGGATCGTCTGTAATTTCAATCGCCAACGAAGGCCATAAATTAGCCATTGAAGGGAAGTACGATGTTTGGTTTAAAGTCAAATGGAATGGAAAAGATGCCTTTATAAAAGAAAACTCGCTTTTGCCCCTCAATCTGTTTTAAGCTTTTTTCTAAGAGCAATCCTAATCTGCAGGTTCGGAAAAGTTGATTTGAATCGGGATTTTTAAGTCGTTGAGTAATTCCACTTTCGCCAGAATTTTTTCTTCAAATCTCAATTGCATTTTTGCCAACAGTTTCCCCTCGTTGCCATAATGTTGGTCAAGTATTTCTAAATCAAACTCATTTATTAGTTTCATTGCTTCGGTGTTGTACTGATAATCAAAGCCAATGACTATTGTTTTAGTTACTGCCTTCTCAGAAATTATTGAGTTGGCCAGCGCGTCTTCAGCGGCAGCTTTATATGCGTGCACCAGGCCACCTACCCCAAGCTTTACGCCTCCAAAATAACGAACGACAACTATTAGTACGTTAGTCAAATCTTTTGCTCTTAATTGACCCAAAATCGGTGCCCCGGCTGAATGATTCGGCTCACCATCGTCCAACGCTTTGAATTTGTCTTTATCTGCACCTAACACATACGCATAACAATGATGATGAGCATCATAATATTTTTTCTTTAGTTCGGCTAATTTCTGTTTAACATCCGATTCAGAACCTACGGGAATAGCGAACGAGAGAAATTTACTCCCTTTTTCTTTATAGATTCCGTATGAAGTATCCTCGATTGTAAAGACAGAATGGGCGGACATGTATCTTATTCAGGATTTTATCAGTATCAAAGAAAAGAATTTAAGTAACACGAAAAATTTATTCTAAATCAAGCAACCTAGGTTGTCGATTGTAAGTCTATATCCTAAATCTGTTAACCCCTCCAAAAATGAAAAATAAATTAGCAACCCTTTCAGCGGTTTTACTATTGAGCTGTGCTGTCGCCTTTGCTCAAAAAGAAAGTCGTTCCGTTGGTACTTTTACAAAGATATCGTTTCGCACCCCAGGCAAGCTTTACTTGCGCCAGGGTTCGCCACAAAAGGTAGAATTAGAAGGAAGTAAATCCGTACTCGCAAAAATTGAAACACGGTTGGATGGAGATCGTTTAGTGATTGGTACGGAAGAAAGATGGTTCAATTGGAGTTGGAACGATGAGGATAAAATCAATGTGTATATCACTGTAAAAGATATTAGTGCTTTAAGTGTGAGTGGCTCTGGCGATCTGATTGCAGAGACTAAAATCTTGACCAATGATATAGATTTAAAAGTAAGCGGTTCCGGATCGTTGCTTGCTGAAATTGAAGCAAGCGGAGAAGGAAGAGCAGATGTTTCTGGCTCAGGTGATATGGAGATAAAAGGAAAGTTTAGATCCTTTGGTAGCGATGTAAGTGGATCTGGAAAAATTCAAGTGGAAGCAACAATTGCAGAGCGAGCTGAATTTCGTGTTTCTGGCTCAGGAAAAATAATGGCGTCTGGGAGCGCGGAGAGTGCAAAAGCTAACATAAGCGGTTCTGGTAAGGTGCTTGCAGGCAATTTGGAAGTTGACAAATGCGATGTGCGCATTTCGGGTTCCGGTGACGTGGAGATAAATGTGAAAAGCGATTTAGATGCAAACATCAGCGGAAGCGGCAGCGTTTCCTATAAAGGAAACCCCAGCCATGTAAATAGTCATGCTTCAGGAAGCGGATCGGTAAGAAAGATGTGAGAAAATTGATGACTATTTTTTTCGAGAGGGCAGGCTACTGCCCTCTTTTTATTTTGTTAAAGCCGAGTGTTGGACGATGCCTTCTACGATTGCAAATTGAGCGAGCATATACGTTGACATAATGTATAATTCGGCATGAGGAAATGGTGCTTGAAATTTATTCAGGGCTAAAATGGTATCTGAAACCATAAACAAAAAAGCACCGATGAATACCAACCAATAACTCCTTTTTGAAGTACGTCCATAACGAAAGGAAGCATTCAACGTCATGATAGTAATTACTAAGGCATAGAGCAACACTGGTATTTTCATATCTCCGAGTGAAGGATACAACGTGACAACGAGTCCCGAGCCAGCGAGAATAATAGGAAAAGCAAACCGGGCCTTTTGTGTTCCTAACAAAGAATCATCTGATTCATCTGTTCGAGCCTTTCTGTAAGCAAGGATGAAAAATAAATGACCGATTAAAAAGCCGGCCAATCCGAGCATAAAAAAAATACTGCTTCTTTCCTGAAACATAAGCATCACATCGCCCACCCAACAAAAGAATAGCGCAGTAGTAAAAACCAAAGAAGGCTTTTCCATTGAGTATTGATAATAGCTTATCAATGACAGCACAAGAAAAGGTTTTGCGAACATTTTAATAGACGCATTGTCCAACACAACCCCCACAAGTTCTAGAAGGGCAACAGAAATGAAGATCAGTAGGAAAGTCTTTTTCATTGATTTATAGCTTTATGATTAAAAGGATTGACAACAAGATAAAGGAAGCCAATAAAACTTAGTGCAGCGGCAGAAATAAATACCAGAAAGAGATTGGCATTGGTGTTGGCATATAACAATCCCGAGGTAAACGCTCCTATTCCAATTCCAAATTCCATAGAAATATAGAGCGATCCTATTCCTCTTCCTTTGTGTTCCTCGTCACTCAAATCAGTCGCCCAGGCCAACAGCGTTGGCGATGTTGCACCATGGGCGAGGCCATACAGGACGCAGCCAGAAATTAGCACGAGAGGAGCCTTAGCAACCCCAATAATTATCAGTGAAACGGTAAGGAAGAAGATTGAAATTTTTAAAACAGGCACTCTGCCATACTTGTCCGAAGCGCGGCCAGCTAATAAACGGATGATAAGTAACGCAACCGTTAAATAGGAGAAAAGAAGACCTTTGTTTTCAATCCCGAGAAAGGAGCCAAAGTCTGCAATCACAGTAAACAACGTTCCATAAGCATAGGCGATCAAAGCCATAATAAAACTTGGGATAAGTACTTTTGGCTCAAATAGATCTTTCCGGCTAATGCGAATTGCCGAAACCGAAAATTTTCGTTTCTCGTGCAGTGTTTCCTTCATCCTCATTAAAATAAAAATGGAAATTAGTCCACAGAGTGAAGAACTGTAAAACATAAAAGATAATCCGTAACTGTTGGCTACTGAGCCTCCTACCGCTGGGCCTAACGCCATGCCAAGTGTTCCGGCTGTTCCGAGCAAGCCGACCGCTTCGCCTCTTTTTTCGGCAGGAATTATATCCGATAAATAGGCCGTTTGCCCGGTAGGGGTAAATCCCGTTGAAAAGCCGTGAACTAGTCTCAAAAGCAAGAATCCGGAAACTGTGGTAAGAATGGGGTACATTAAACTGCACAGGAAGCAGACGAGGGCACCAAAAATCATAACCGGTACGCGGCCTATGGTATCTGAAAGCTTTCCACTAAATGGTCTGGATATCAGGGCGGTAATCGTGAAAAGTGCAATGATCAATCCTTTGTGTTCAGCACCCCCTAGCCGTGTAAGGAAAGAAGGGAGCTCAGGAATAATCATCGAGAAGCTTCCGAAAAAAAGCATCGAGCTCGTGCACAACAACCAAAACTGCTTTGTATAGATGCTCGGTTTTTCTTTTCTGATCATTTGATTTTTAACATTGATTGGAAGCTACAAGTCGACAAAAACGTTCGTGACTGTTAACTTTCAATTATAGCTCAGCACTTTTAGTTTCCTGAGCTCCTAATAAAAATGCCTTGATGAACTCATCTAAGTCGCCATCTAACACACGCTGGGCGTCATGGCTTTCAACACCAGTGCGGGCATCTTTTACCAACTTATAGGGATGTAATACATAATTGCGAATTTGAGAACCAAAGTCTATTCTCATTTTTCCAGCTTCCACCTTATCGCGAGCCGCATTGCGCTTCTCCATCTCCAATTGATACAATCTCGACTTCAGCATTTGCATGGCCTTTTCTCTATTGGCATGTTGCGAGCGCTCTACTTGGCAAACAACAACAATACCGGTGGGCTTATGGGTTAGCTGAACTTTTGTTTCCACTTTGTTTACGTTTTGCCCACCTGCGCCACCCGAACGAGACGTGTGCAGTTCCACATCGGCAGGGTTGATTTCAATCTCCAGCGTATCATCCACCTCTGGGTAAACAAATATCGAAGCAAATGAAGTATGCCTTCTTCCATTTGAGTCGAACGGAGAGATACGCACCAGGCGATGAACGCCAATTTCTGACTTAAGCTTTCCGTAAGCAAAGTCTCCCGCAATTTCTAGCGTTGCCGACTTAATTCCTGCAACATCGCCCGACTGATAGTTTACCTGCGTTACCTTATAACCATTTTTTTCTCCCCACATAATGTACATGCGGTTAAGCATGTCTGCCCAATCCTGGCTTTCTGTTCCACCTGCGCCCGGATTTATTTCAACCATCGCGCTAAGCTGATCCTCTTCTTTGTTCAACATGCGCTTGAACTCCAACTCCTCGGTAGCTGTGAATGCTTTTTTAAATTCTTTGTCGAGTTCTTCTTCGCTTACTTCGCCTGCTTCGTGAAATTCATTAAGAACGTCTAGGTCGCCAATTTGCCGCTCCACGTTCTCATAGGCATCGGTCCAGATCTTTTTTGTGCGGATATTTTTCAGGATTGTTTCAGCTTCTTTTGAGTTGTTCCAGAAATCAGCTTGGTGGGTAATATTTTCTTCGTCTTGTATTTCTACGATTTTGCGGTCGTAGTCAAAGATACCGCCTGAGGGCGGCAACACGGACTTTCAAGTCCTTTAATTGTTCTGTGGTCATTTTAAAATTTTTGCAAAGGTAAGGCAAAAACTGGCTTGTAGTACTGGTTCAATACTTATAAAAAGGTGAACCGGGTGAGGCCGATCGCAGTTTGTATTTCCACCCTATATGATGCTTTTTCCTTTTTATCGCCATTAAAGGTAAGCCAATGCCGGTGGCAATGGTAGCGGGTAACCAAGATCCTTCACTTTCATTAAACCCTTGGTTTCTAACCACTATTGAGTTGAACTGATCGATAGCAAAATATCCTATGCCAATGGTAACTAATGCCGCTCCTGCAACATTCAATCGAGTATCGTACGATTTTCCTCGCAGATCAATTTTATCCACGTTGATCAACGGAATGGTATCCTTGCTGGTAACGATAAAAAAATCTTCCACGGCAACAAGATAGCCCGTTTTATAGTTTGCTTCTTTTTTGAGCTTATACGTAATGTCTTCCCCTTCTTTATACCGGGCAAGCACCTTTTCACCTTTCAACAGCACTAATTGATTTTGGGCGATGCCTAATTTCACGCCAAAAAGAATAAGTAAAATTAACCACGCCTTAGTCATCCGCCAATATGTTTTGAATACAAGGTCAAGGTAAAAAGAAATGATTTAAAATGTTAGATTTTAGATGTGCGATTTTTGGTTTATCGACAACTGGCTTATCCACTCTTTTGTCAGCTGCCCAAGTGTTGGGAGTAGATTTTGCTTTCCCGCTTTGAAAGCGTGATCAGCTCCTTCAATTTTCCTCAGTATCGCGTTAGGCAACTTGGTAGTAACTTCTTCTATCAAATTCCATTCGGCCAGTTCGTCACGTGTGCCTTGCAAAAATAGCATGGGCATTTTTAGATCATTCAAATGCTCAGCTCTTTCAATGGATGGTTTACCAGCGGGGTGTAATGGGAATCCGAAAAAAATAATTCCTTTAACAATATCGAGCTTCGCTTTAGCTAAATATTGAGATGACATTCTGCCGCCAAATGATTTACCGGAAACGAAAAGTGGAAGGCTTGGAAATAACTCTTGCGCCTTTGTAATAGCGGCTTGAACTGTTTGATGAGCAACGGCAGGTACATCGGGTCTTCCCTTTTTATTTTCCATAAAAGGAAAGTTGAAGAGAAGTGTTGAAATTCGTTGTAGCGCAAGTTCGTTGGCTAAAGAAACCATGAAGGGGTGACTCATGCCCGCCCCAGCACCATGAGCCAATGTAATCATCACAATAGCGGAATCGGCTTCGATTAACTCAGCAGAGACTGAACCAATGGTTTCTGAAACTGTAAGTTGAAAGGATGTTGATTTCATTTTGTTGATTATAAAGTTCAGTAATCAAAATTAAGAAATCAACGTCTCGAAAATCTAAATTCACAAGGTAAAATCCTTACTACTTTTTTACTCATTCTTCAGCACCTCTGCCGGGTTTGCCTTGGCTGCCTTCAGCGTTTGGGAACCAATCATGATCAATGCCAAAATTAATATTGTCAAAACACCGAGTAACATTTCAAAAACATTCAAAGGCGCATGATTGGCCGTGTTTGGGAACACTACCTTTTCGAAAAATAATATAACAATCGGCATACCGATCGCGGCAGCAATCAATAACAAAAACACAAAACCTTTGCCTAACAGATAAAGCAATTTCCCTTCACTGGCGCCCATTACTTTGCGTATGCTGATTTCTTTTAATCTGATTTCTGTAGTAAATACTACCATCCCCAACAAGCCAAGTGAAGCAATACTGATGGCAAGAAATGCCAGGAAGCCAGCTAATTTTACAGTAGCACTCAACCCCGCAAAGGCCTCTTGAATTTGTTCGTTGTAAAAGCGTGCTTCGAATGTATGAACGGGATCAATCTTTTTCCAGATGGATTCAATTTTTGCATGTGTAGCAATCAAATCGCTCGATTGAATTTTAACATTCATCAGTCGTGAATCTTTTTTTGAATAACGAAATACAATCTCTTTCGATACTTGATTATTAGCGCGGCCATATTGAAAATCTTTCATCACGCCAATGATGGTTAAATCTTTGCCATCAATTTTAATTACATCGCCCAATGCTTTTTCGGGATCTTGATTGCCAATATTAAATCGCTTCAATACTTGTTGATTCACAATCACCTCGCTCTCTTTAGTGCTGTCGGGCTTGGCTTCAAAGTTTCTACCCGCTATCAATTTGTGCCCGAGCAACGGCATGTAATTTTCATCAATTGAATTAAACCCTACTCCCGAAGAATCGTTTGGGCTGCCATGATATTTCATATTGGTGCCCCAATAACTGCCTACGCTAGTTACCATCATGGATTGTGACACCGCTTTTACTTCTGGTAATTCACTCAACTCTTTTCGCAAAATATCCGGTTTGTTTCCCTGCAACGAAATATTCAAAATATTCTCTGTGTTAAAACCCAGATCAAAATTTACGTAGTGTTGATATTGTCGATAGACACCGATACTGGCACAAACCAAAATGATAGAAATGCAGTATTGAATTACCATTAGCACTTTACGCCCAGTGATTTTTTTTGAACCACCAAATGAAGCTGTATTCTTTAGTACTTGAATCGCTTGAACTTTTGTAAAGAATAATGACGGAAACATGCCTGCGGAGACACCGACCAAAATAGCAAATAAGAAAAAGTAAATGAGCACCAACGGTGATAACTGCAGCGTAAACATTTTTTGGATCTCCGGTTCGATGCTCAAAAAATGAGGTCGAATCAAGAAGAATCCCACTATCGCAATAGCTAGCGAGCACAACGAAATGATCACGGCTTCAACCATAAATTGCATGACTACATTGTTGCGCATCGCGCCAATTACTTTGCGCACCCCTACCTCCCGCGTTCTTCTCAGCGCTCGGGCGATGGATAAATTAGTATAGTTTAAGCAAGCGGATAATATTACGATAAACGCCAACCCTCCAAATACCCAAAGCAGTGTGCTGCCAAGAACTGGCCCAATTTCGTTGCCAATACTATCGCCAAACATGATGTTATCCATAGGTTGGAGTGCCAATTCAATGTGTGTGTTTTTTACGGAAGGGTCTTCTTTCTTACTCAAGTTGTCCAGATTCGTTTTTATCAATTTTATATCAGCACCTTCCGACAACAGCACATACGCCCACGTGCGCCAAACGTCATCCCAGGAATCTTTGCGCCAATCTTCCTTTTCAATAATTTCCAGCGTGCCAAGTGAGCCAAGCATCTCAAATTTAATGTGTGAGAAAAACGGAATGTCTTTAACTATACCCGTGATCGTATACGATCTATCTTTATTCAGCACAACTGTTTTACCGAGCGCGTCTTCGTCACCAAAAAGTTTTTTAGCAGACGTCTCGGTAAGCACTAATGAAAATGGCTGTTGAAGCGCAGTGGTTTGATTTCCTTTTATCATTTCAAACGAAAAGACTTTGAACAATGCAGGGTTTGCCCAGAATCCACTGATAGGAATTATCTTTTAACCGATTTGTAAATCGCCTTGCAAGGTGCTGCGAAGAATAGCCACGTCTTCCACTCCGCTAAAGTTCTCCTTGATTTGCCTCGCTGATTTCATCGAAGTGGTGGCCATGAAATTGTTTCCCTTGTCTCCCAAATACTCATAACGAGCGATAACCCGAGAGATGCGCTGATGATTTTTGTGAAATTTATCGTACGATAAAACATCCGTGAGCACACCAATCAACACCAATCCCACCGACATGCTTACGGCTAAGCCCACGATGTTGAGGAATGAAAATAATTTGTTGCGCACGATGCTGCGGCCAGAGGTTTTGATGTAACTACCTATCATAATAAAGTTCATTAAAAGGGTTATAAATTCCGGTTTGCGAATAGTATAGAGTCGAAAGAATTTGAATACATCGATGACATAAATGAGTTTGGCTTTTCTTACTCCGTTGGATTTTACATTGCGTTGAAAGTATTCATTCAAGTCACCTTCAAGGTCTTCCAGCAACGATGGCTTGCAATACCAACGAAGTAGTTTAGTTGCCCATGGCGGAGGCGATATTTTGTTTTCACGATTCATGAGGTCATTCATTCTTCAAAACTTCCGCAGGATTGGTACGTGCAACTTTCAAGGTTTGCGAGCCAATCATAACAATTGCAATTATCAAAACGCCCAGTGAACCAACAAGCAACTCGCTCCACTCAATTGCTTTATGATATGCTACTTGTGTCAGCACTATCTTATCAAAAAACAGATACGTTAGCGGCAACGCAATGATGGCAGCAATGGCTAGCAACAACAAAAAGTTTTTACCCAGTAGGTATATTAAACTAACTTCATTGGCACCCATCACTTTTCTAATGCTAATTTCTTTCAGTTTTGTTTCGGTAGTAAACACCACCATTCCAAATAATCCCATCGAAGAAATACACACTGCCAGGAAAGAGAGGAACCCAATGATCTTTAACATGATTGAAAATTGCGAATAATGTTGCTCTATTTGATCATTGTAAAACTTTGCATCCAGTGCATGAACTTTATCAACTTTTTTCCAGGCTGCATTTATACTTGCAAGCGTGGCCGGATAATCAGTTGATGAAATTTTCGCATTGATAAAACCTAAATATCCATTTTCGTCATGATAATAAGTAAAAGCAACCGGCTCGATCCTTTTTTCAACACTACCGTAATGAAAGTCCTTCATTACACCAACAATCGTTAACTTCTTTCGATCTACCTCAACTACTTCGCCCAAGGCCTTAGCGGGATTTTGGTTCGCAATGTTAAATCGTTTCAATAGTTGTTCGTTTACAATCACTTCACTTTCCGAACCTACTTTTGGGTTCAGTTTAAAGTTTGTTCCGGCAAGCAATTCATAATTATGCAAGGGCAAATAATTTTCATCTACAAGGTTAATCCAAACGTCAGCCGAATCTTGCGCATTGTTGTAGCGTAATTGAGTAGCATGAATATTCCCAAGACCATTTACCATCATTGACTTTGACATTCCTGAAATGGAAGGAATCTGCGACAACTCGTGAGCCAACAAATCAGCTTTGTTTCCTTGTAGTCGAATGTTTAAAATATTGTCAGTAGTGAAGCCGAGATCAAAACTCAAAAATGCTTTGTACTGGTTAAATCCAATTACAGTAATGGTGATAAAAATTAACGAACACGTATACTGCACCACCACCAGCGCCTTGCGGAAACTGACATGACGAAAAAGTTGAAGCGTAAAAACATCTTTTAAAACCGCCAACGCATTAATTTTTGAAAAGAACATGGCAGGCAGAAAACCTGCTGTAACCCCCACACCCACAGCTAGCAGAATAAAATACAACACTACTTTTGATGATAGCTCGAGCGAAACCAGATCGATAATGAATGGATGTAAAGAGAGAAATTGATTTCTTAGTACAAGGAATAACGCAAACGCAACACTTAACGCAAGCAAGGATATGAGAATAGATTCAGAAAGAAACTGCATTCTTACATTACCTTTTTGTGCACCAATTACTTTACGAATACCGACTTCGCGCGAACGCCTCATAGAACGAGCGATGGATAAATTGGTGTAGTTAAAGCAAGCAGAAAGAATTACTACAGCTGACAAACCGATTAGTACATAAATGGCAACCAACGGAAGATTGTTGCCTATCTGATTGTGAAGATCAGGGCCAACCACGATTGACTTCAACGGCTGTAGGACGAGATTATCCTTTGTATTTTTCTGCAGTTTATTTTCTGCTGCACTTATCCGACCCAGCTCGGCTGAGAAAGATGCTGCTGTGGTTTTCTCTGGCAAAACAACATAGACGTAGTTCATCCAGACATTGTCCCAGCTTAGATAATTAGGATCTTGCTTCGGTAATTGCAATTCAGCCGTGGCAAAGGAAAACAACGCTTCAAAACGTATATGTGAAAGCTTGGGCACATCTTTCATCACGCCAGTTACTACATACGTTAGCGAATCAAATTTTACTGACTTACCCAGTGGGTCGGTTAAACCAAACAATTTTTTAGCCGATTGTTCGGTTAGCACCAGTGAGTAGGGTTCTTTTAAAGCGGTAGCAGGGTCACCTTGCAAAAGCGGAAATGTAAAAACCTTGAAAAAGGATGGATCAGCCCAAAGCCCGCTAATTGGTATAAAATTTTCACCCACTCCAGCATCGCCATTAAAACCCCTTCGCAACAGCGTGGCAGCTTCTGTGCCTGTAGTTTCTTCTTGAATTTTCTTTCCTGCCTTTACTGAAGTAGAGGCTAAATTTATGACAGGCTCGTTTAAGTAATAATGCTCGGTGTTTACACGATAAATACGATCCTTCTTTTCTTGAAAATCATCGTAAGAAAGTATATCGTGAACAAATGAAATCATCAACAACCCTACCGACATGCTGATGGCGAGCCCTGCAATATTGATAGTAGAAAATAATTTATTGCGCGCAATGCTGCGGCCCGAGGTTTTAATGTAGCTGCCTATCATAATAAAGTTGATTAAGAGATTTATAAATTCCGGTTTGCGAACAGTATAGAGTCGAAAGAATTTGAAGACATCAATTATGTAAATGAGTTTTGCCTTTCTTATTCCGTCTGATTTTACATTACGTTGAAAGAATTCATTCAAGTCACCTTCAAGGTCTTCCAGCAACGATGGTTTGCAATACCACCGAAGTATTTTAGTTGCCCAGCCGGGTGGATGTTGTTCCCGTTGCTTCATTATTCAGTCTTTAGTATTTCGGCAGGATTACTTTGGGCAGCTTTCAATGTTTGCGATCCAATCATAATAAAAGCAATCCCCATAACGGTAAGCAGTCCTGCAAACAATTCTAAGCCAATCGCTTTATGAAAAGGAAAGCGCGTGAGCACCATCTTTTCAAAGAAGAGATAGGTGACAGGCAAAGCAATCAATGCTGAAACAATAAGCAGCATCAAAAATCCGCGACTAAGCAAGAATACCAGGTTACCCGAGCTTGCCCCCATTACTTTGCGTATGCTGATTTCCTTCAACCTGGTTTCGGTGGCCAGCACAACCATGCCAAGCAATCCCAAGGATGCAATTGATATTGCGATGAAGGACAGAAAACCAATTACTTTAATCATCGCAGATAGATCGCTGTAAGCCTCCTCAATTGAATCGTCATAAAATTTTGCTTCCATCGGGTGGACAGGGTCAACGCTTTTCCAAACTTCATTGATCTTGGCCATTGCTTCGATCGGATCACTTGTATCCACTCGTACGTTTATCAAGCCGTCTCGACCATCGGCTGTTAGAAATGCATCGGGTGTAAGAAAAGTAAACGCAACCGGTGGAATGTCTGAATCAAGTTTTCCGTAATGAAAATCTTTCATCACACCCACGATGGTAAGCCTTCTACCAACTTGCTGGAAACCGCTGAGAATAATTTCTTCTCCAACGGCTTTTTGCGGATCACCATTCGCGATGTTAAATGCTTTAAGTGTTTTTTCGTTTGCAATAATTTCACTGGTCGCATCTTTCGTTTTTGGTCGCGTTATGAAATTCTGGCCAGCAATCAACTCATATTGATGTAATGGAATATAGTTTTCATCCACGGTATTGGTGAACACAAGTGCGGAGTCTCGTATGCCTTTATATTTGATGAAGCCGCCCCAAACATTGCCTACGCTAGTTAGTAGCCTTGATTGAGAAACTCCAGACACTTCAGGCAAAGCTTTCAACTTGTTTATCAATTCCTCCGGCTTATTTTTTTGTAGACTGATATTAAGAATGTTCTGCGTATTGAAGCCAAGATCAAATTCAAGTATGTTCTTGTACTGAACGTATCCGATGGCGGTGCTGGTGATGAAGATCAACGTAAGTGTGTATTGAACTACTACCAACGCGCGCCTGAAACTCAGGCCCTTGAACACCTTTACTGTGGATACATCGCGAAGAGCCGTTATAATCTTCACATGCGAGAAGAAGAGTGCTGGTAAGAATCCGGCTGCGATACCTACTACTATTGAGAAGGCAAAAAACAGTAACATCAAGGGTAACGTTATTTCAAGTTTTACCATTTTTGATAGCTCCGGGGCGATGGTTATAAACAGAGGGCGTATTAATAAGAACATTCCGAATGAAAGCAAAAGAGCCACCAGTGAAATGATTACCGATTCCGCAAGAAACTGTGTGCGCACCTGACTTCTTCCAGCGCCAATCACTTTTCGTAAACCAACTTCTTTGTATCGTCTCATCGATCGGGCAATAGAAAGATTAGTGTAATTGAAACAAGCTGACAAGATTACGATAAACGCCAATCCACCGATCACCCACAATACAATTCTTGGCATCACGGGGCGAATCGAATTTTCCAGATCATCACCCATCATGATGTTATGCAGTGGAAGAAGTGTAAGTTGAACCTGTGCGTCTTTATCTAGTTTATTTTCTTCCGCACAAATGGCATCCAGCTGTGCTTGAACACCAAAAGCATTCGCATTTTCTTGAAGTAAAATATATACATAGTTACGCTGATATACATTTCCCCACTTCAAAAGGTCAGGATCTTTTGCAATGCGTGGTTCAATGCTACTGTACGAAACGAGCGACTCAAATTGGAGATGAGAAAAAAAAGGAACATCCTTTAGAATTCCGGTGACTTTGTAATCAAGGTCGTTGATATGAATAGTCTTACCGAGCGCATCGGCAGCACCAAAGAGTTTCTTTGCGGAAGTTTCTGTAAGTACAATGGAATAAGGTTCGGTGAGCGCGGAGGCCGCATCACCCTTTACCAGCGGTAGCGTGAAGATTCGAAGCATCGAAGGTTCGGCATAAAACCCCGTTAGTGGAACGAAATTGCCATTGATATCTGCATCGCCAGCAAAATCTGTCTGTAGCATCGTGATCTCTTCCACTCCGGGCACTTTTTCTTTTATCAATTGACCGATCTTTACAGAAGTGGTAGCAAGTTTGCTGCTGTAACCTTCTTTGAATTTTGCCCGTGAGGTAATACGATAGATGCGTTCTCCTTTTCCGTTAAATTTATCGTACGACAAAAGATCGTGTGCAAAAGCAATCAAAAGCAAGCTTACAGACATGCCAACAGCAAGACCCACAATGTTGATTGTAGAAAAAAGTTTATTGCGCGCTACACTGCGCATCGATGTTTTAATATGACTTCTCAACATAATCCAATTAATTAACGTGTTAATAAATTCAGGTTTCCTAACGGTGTACGGGCGAAAGAATTTGAAGACATTTATAACATAAATCAATTTTGCCTTCGTTACTCCTTTTACTTTTATGTCTCGTTCAAAGTATTCATTCAAATCACCTTCGAGATCCTCTAGCAAATCGACCTTGCAATACCAAGAGAGTAACTGAGTTGCCCATTTCGGTGGTGATATATCCTTTAGGTCTTTCATTTAATGTTAAGAATTCAACTCTTCCAATCTAGCAGGCGTCAAGACACCTCGAAGGTGTCAGACGCCTCTCATCGCCCAAGGTCTATAATCTCAAATCCTTTTAAGCGACAGCTGCGGAATCATGCTCCACAATTGATCGCGCACTTCTTTTGACTTCAATAATGCAGATTTACCTGCACTGGTGATTGAGTAGTAGCGCTTGCGCTTGCCACCGCGTGCCTGCGTGGCTTCCCCTAGCTTACTTTTCACAAGGCCTTTTTCCTCCAACCGATTTAACACGGCATGCACTACACCAAGCTTTACTGTTCTTGCGGTTTGCTTTTCCAGTTCATCACAAATGCCCACGCTGTAAGCATCGTTTACTAATGCGGCAATGGTGAGCAACACCAGCTCTTCAAATTCGCCAAGGTTTGTTCCTTTCATAATTATTTTTAGAAGTTAGTAGTAAGACGCAAGATTAAAGACAAATTGGTCTTCGATAATCTCAGTCTTGTGTCTTCCTGCTTAAATCTGTTGATTAATTACGTAAATGTATGTATAATAGTTATGAAGTTGGCGTTTTCAGATGTAACAAATTGTCACAGCTCTAATTTGGAAGCCTCCCTGTGTTGAAAATCAATAGGTAGAAATGTGAATTACCTGTTGGCCTTTTCGAAAAGCCTGACCTTGTTGATCGATGAAATTTGCCTGCGTTGAAATATCCAATAGCTTATTGACATAGTCCTCCATAATACGTTGCGATGCAGTAACTGGAGCTCCATAAGTAACCGCTTCGTCAATACATGAATACACTAGCTTTGTATATTCTTGGAGAAACAACTGATTGTTAATAAACAAATCAACACCTTCTACCCTATTTGCTGTTACTGACATTACACCAATTACACTTTTGTCATTTTCAAACAAGCGTTGGAAAAAATTAAGATACTCTTGTTCTACGTTGCGAAAAGCCCGATTATTCGCATGATCAGTGTAGGCATCGCTACTACTACTGACTCCATCGCGCTTGTTGCTTTTCGCTACTTCGTCCCACACTGCCTGTTGGCCTTTTTTGTGATCTATTATATCGCGTAGATGTTCGTTGGCCATTCCGTAGTATTCTGAAAATTTCTCATCGTTATTTTCTCCTTTCAGCTTCCATCTCCCCTTCTCCACGCAGAATACGGGTATCTTCACCCTGCCTTCTCCTGGCGGAATAAGCATATCGCGCGCCACCACTCGATCTTGCTTGCCACCCTGCACAATTTCACCCGACATAATAAAAAGTGTGTCGGTACTAAGATTTCTGCCAATCAACGTATTGACAGAACCGCCAGCGCCCGATTCGCTGATGGCAATTTTATCCGTTAACATGGCTTGGTGCAACGACAAATAATAGCCCATGCTGCCAACAGCCTCTTTAAAATTGTCTTTCATTCGAATGGGCACCAGTCTCAAATTTTTATAGGTGTATTTTTCGGGTGATGAGAAGTCTGCCATCACTAAACCCGAATAAAAAGGAAAGAAATCACCCGTTGCTTGAATACGGTTGGCTGACGTTGCTTCCACTCCTATTTTTGTAGAAGGTACTCTCAAGCTGCGAATTAAGTAGTCGTAGAACCGATCTTCTGAATTGGCTTTAGAAAAGCTTTTTAAATCCAAGATCACTTCAGCTTCACGTGTAGCACTCGTCCATACATCGGGCGAAAATAAAGCGGTAACTTCGCCCTTTTCGTCACTCGCATATCCGGCTGGCGTTACCCGGGCTGGCGATGAATGCAATAAGACGGGAATCTTGGCGAGTGGTTGAGTGCGGTTGTTTATTGTAAAAGTAACTCGCCCATTGGCTGTACTAGACAACCGAACAAAATTAGCCGCAGCTTTAATGTTGATAAGATCTAGTAACTGCTGCAACCGCGCATAGCTTTCAATAGCTAGAAAGAATGGCTTACCTTGATAGGTGACTTCAATGTTGTCTCCCCAATAATCTTTCAGTGTAAGCAAAGTGCGAAAGTAAAAATCAATAGCCGTGGCCATCGATTGGTCTTGCTCAGCCTTCACAGCTTTTTCAAAAAACTGCAAGGCCATGCTTTTAACATCGCCCAATGTCTTTTGCTTTTGGGCACTAAAGGCAGCTTTTGAAAGTCGATAGTAAACCCAGTAGTTGGTTGCATCTTCATAAGCGGCAACACGTTCAAAATCCTGGATTTCGGCAGCAGCCATTGTCTTTATCTTAGATTCATACTCCTCTTTGAATTGGTAGTTTTTATCGATCTGACTTAAAATGGAAGTACTGCTTATATTGATTTTGATTTCACTTACTAAATCTTGCAAAGCACTCTTTTTTGCAATGCCGGTATAATCGTTAAGCTTTTTGCTTGCTGAACCAACTCCAACGTAGTATGCAATATCATTTGGTTTGCTGGTTACCCAATCGGGCACTTGTGCGTTAGAAATGTTACAAAGCGAAGCTAGGAATACATAAACCACAATAGATGCTCTCATAAATTTTCAGTATTAAATCTTTACACAGAAAAACTGATTTCAACGCCACATAAACCATACCAAGCTGCTGGATAATCACATTCGAGGCCTCCAAGGAGTCTCCATTACATTCAATTCCTTCGTCATCATTCGGCACAGCACAAATAGATAATCGGACAGGCGATTGAGGTATTTCAATACGAGTGCATCTACTTTTTCGTGTGCATCCAGTTCAATCACAAGCCGTTCTGCCCTACGGCAAACAGTTCGTGCAACATGGCCAAATGAAATAGACACATGGCCACCTGGCAAAACAAAAAAACGCATAGGTTCAAGTAGTTCATCCATCGCATCCATTTTGTCTTCTAAAAACGCAACATCACTTTCTTGCAGCGATGGAATTTTTACTTTCGTGTTGCCAGGCTCAGTGGCCAAAATGGAGCCAATCGTAAAAAGTCGGTCTTGAATTTCGGCTAGCTCTTCCAACTTATTTTTGTTTACCTCTTGATCTCGTAAAAGCCCCAGGTAAGAATTGAGTTCGTCTATCGTTCCATAGGTATTAATTCGCAGGTCAGCCTTAGAGACTCGTGTTCCCCCAAACAATGCCGTGTAACCTTCATCTCCCGTTTTTGTGTAAATCTTCATTTTTATTAGATGCAAGTATAAAGTAGTAGGACGTAAGTTCGATTTTAAACCCCAAAATTACAGGTTAAAGGTTATTTATTTTCAGATTTCTTTTGATTTGATTTTAAATTGTAGAACATATAAATATTTCTTCCGTATAATTGTTCTACAATTTAGTATGATATGATAGAAACAAAGCTTGGAGAATTTGAAGAAGTTATTTTACTCCTTACGGGAATACTGGGCGAAGAAGCATACGCTTTTAGAATCGCTGAAGAGTTTGAATCACAAACTGGCCGCTCGGTGTCCATTGGTGCAGTGCATTCAACACTGACCAGGCTGGAAGAAAAAGGTTTTCTAAAATCAGAGATGGGAAAATCGACAGCTGAACGTGGCGGGAGGCGAAAGCGGATTTATACCATAACCGCTTATGGGAAGAAGACCCTCACCGCTGCGCGCGATTTTAAGCAAGCGTTGTGGAATCAGTTTCCGGGCTTCGCGATCAGGATGGATGGGATTATTGGATTTACCGGATAGCTTAAAAATTTAAAACAAAACCATGGACGACATTGCAAAAGATGAACTTACCTATAAGATCATTGGATGTGCTATGAAAGTTCACAGTGCACTTGGTAATGGATTTCAAGAAGTCATTTACCAACGATGCTTGGCAATAGAGCTGGAGAAACAAAAGCTTTTGTTTGTCCGAGAACTAGAGATGCCTATTTACTATGAAGATGTTGAGGTAGGAACAAGACGCGCTGATTTCATAGTGGAAAATAAGGTAATGGTGGAGTTAAAAGCTGTTATCAAATTAGAAGATGTTCACCTTGCCCAAGGGTTGAATTATTTGCAAGCGTATAAAATTGACAAAGGCCTATTGATCAATTTTGGATCAGCAAGTTTGGAGGTAAAACGATTATTCCGAAAACAAAATCCAAGATCAGAATGATTACATCACAATCCAGTTAATCATAAAATCTTATAAATCCTGATTCTGACAATTTGAAATCAACTAAAACCATACCGCCCCCCAAACTTGCCACCCGATTGCTCGCCAGCTTCCTCCGCAGCGATCTGGCGGAAGAAGTACGTGGCGACTTGGAAGAAAAATTTCTATTGGACTTAAAAACTAAATCTGTCTTTAAAGCAAAATTAGTTTACTGGTACCAAGTCATTAACTACGTCCGTCCATTTGCTATTCGTAAATCAAAAACATCACACATAAACCAGCTCGATATGTTTCTCAACAATCTAAAATTTTCAATTCGAGTCTTCTTGAAAGACAAGTCTTTTTCAGTACTCAACATTCTAGGTCTGGCATTGGGTATCACGGTCAGCATTTTACTTTTGCTGATTCTGCAAAATGATTTGAATTATGACAAGCACTATACGAATCATGCAAGGATTTACAGACTAGGCGGACATCTGCAAGCTACTGGTCTAGATGCTGAGGTGGCAAGGTCAGCCCGTGAGTTGGCGCCCATTTTGAAAGATGAGTTTCCAGAAATTGAACAAGCGGTGCGGGCTAATAGTTGGGGGCGTACGCTCGTCAAGTACCAACCCAAAGAAGGAGTCGAAAAATCTTTTCATGAAGAAAATATCGTTCGAGCAGACTCTACCTATTTTTATGTATTCACCCATGAATTTATAGCAGGTAATCCACGCACTTGTTTTAAAGGACTGAATAACTTGGTGCTTACCGAGTCAACAGCCAAAAAATTTTTTGGCGATGCGAGCCCGCTAGATCAAACTCTGCTGATAGATGGCCAAGAAGGAAAAGTGACGGGTGTAATCCGCGATGTCCCAGAAAATACACACTTGAAATTCAATATTCTCATCTCCAATTTCAGAGACCGTAGTTGGGCAATGGATGAGGGCAAGATAAAGTCAGAGGCATTTTGGAACCCTGATGTTTATACCTATTTATTGTTTCCTGAAAGATATGATACGCAACGGTTCCACGAAAAATTTGGGGCAATCTTTAACAAGTACTTTAAATCGTTTGGCGATCAGGTGGGTGGTAAGTTTACTCCTATTCTCGAGCCGCTTACATCAATCCACTTTTACTCCAAGTTAAATGAAGATGAGCCGCGTGGAAATATCGGCTACCTCTACGCTTTTGCCGGAGTTGGTTTTTTTATCATCCTACTAGCATGTATCAACTACATGAATTTATCTACCGCAAAATCCATCAACAGGGCCAATGAAATTGCCATGAAGAAAACACTGGGATCAAGCCGAGGTTCGTTGCTGATATCTTTTCTTGTGGAGTCCGTATTTCTATCATTTATATCGTTAGTGGTGGCAATTGGTCTCGTTTATTTGATTCTCATAGTTACACCTTTCAATGAGTTGATTGGCAAAAACCTGTCACTCAACTTCCTCGACAATCCAGCACTGCTGGTTGGCTCAGTTGCCGTCACATTTGTCATAGGAATTATCTCTGGGCTTTACCCAGCGCTATACCTACCTAGTATTCCCACATTAAAAGCGTTGAAGGGGGCATTTAAAAATCAAACGTCAAGTTTGGTTTTACGAAAGGTACTTACAACAACTCAGTTTGGCATCTCCATGTTTGTGGTAGTTTGTACATGGTTCATGCAAGATCAAATTGCTTTTATGCGGTTGAAAGACTTGGGCTTTTCCAAAGACAATGTATTGGTTCTTCCCATACAAGATACACTGGTTCAAAATCAAATTGGAGCAATCAAAAATGAATTTCTTCGATACCCGAGTATTTCATCCGTCACCACTTCTTATGATGTAATTGGTATGGGTGTGGGTGCACCCGTGATGTGGGCTGAAGGAGAAGGAGGAATGAAGCAGCAGTCTTTCTCGATGATCAATGTGGGTGACGACTATCTGAAGACACTGGATATGAAATTATTAGCAGGCCGCGATTTTTTGCCAGGATCGAAAGCCGATTTGGAAGACTCATTTATAGTGAACGAAGCAGCAGCAAAGTTGATGGGCTGGGGAAATGATCCCGTTGGAAAGAAGGTCAAATACTTCCATGCAAAAAAAGATGGAAGAGTGATCGGCATGGTGAAGGATTTTAACTTTCAGTCTCTCCACAATCGTGTAGAACCGCTGTTGATTGTTAAGCCTAGCAAAGAAGGCGGTTTTCTACACTTGAAATTGAAGAGCGATGGATTGCCCGCCACATTAGAAGAAATCAAAAAGAAATGGGCAGCGATTGACCCTAATCATCCTTTTGAATATTTTTTTCTCGATCAAAAATTTGATGAGCAATATCGCGCGGATGAAACGCAACAGAAATTGCTGGCAATGTTGTCATGGGTGTGTATTTTCATTTCGTTGTTGGGCTTGCTCGGTTTAAGTGCATTTGCCGCAGTGCAACGTACCAAAGAAATTGGCATACGGAAAGTACACGGAGCTTCGGTTTCGCAGATTATTTACTTACTTTTTAGAGAGGTTATGTTGTTAGTGGTCATTGCAGCGATAGCCATTATTCCTGCCTCCTACTACATTGTTTCGAAGTGGATGAGCAACTTTGCTTATCAAACACAAATCAATTATTTGTTATTTGTACTGGTTGCTGGCCTCGCAATTGTATTAGCATTCATAACAGTTGCTGTTCATAGTTTCAATACAGCAAACATGAATCCCGTCAACAGTTTGAAATCCGAATAAATGACAACACCTCCTAAACTCGCCACACGCTTGCTCAACAGTTTCCTGCGCGGTGACTTATCAGAAGAAGTGCGTGGCGACTTAGAAGAAAAATTTTATGCAGACATAAAAAATAAATCTGTCTTTAAAGCAAAACTGACTTACTGGTATGAAGTTCTCAATTATCTAAGGCCATTCGCTATACGAAAATCAAAATCAACTTACTTAAAAAGCTACGATATGTTGCAAAGCTACTTTAAAATCGGGTGGAGGAATCTTCTCCGTAGCAAAGGGTATTCTTTCATCAACATTAGTGGGTTGGCGCTAGGCATGACTGTAGCCATACTGATTGGGCTGTGGGTGTTTGACGAGTTATCTTACAACAAACACCAGAAAAATTATGATACCGTGGCAACCGTACTTCAGAATAACACAGAGGATGGTAAAACGGAAACCTTTTCATCTCAGTCTTATCAGATCGGCCCAGAGCTTCGTGAGAGCTATGGAGGCTATTTCAAGTATGTGGTGATGTCTTCTTTTGCAAGCAGTTCTATTCTGGCGAAAGAGGAAAAAGTAATAACAATAACAGGTTGTTTCATGGAAGAATACGGACCAGAATTGTTATCGCTACAAATGATAAAGGGAACAAGCTCCGGGTTGAAAGACCCAAGCTCACTTCTTCTTTCCGCCTCCACGGCAAACATGTTTTTTGGCGTAGATGACCCGATCGGCAAAGTATTGAAACTTGATAATAGTGTTGATCTTAAAGTGATTGGTGTGTATCAGGATATTCCCGATAACTCATCATTTAGAGGAGAACTCGCATTTATTGCTCCACTTGAAGTGCTTGTTAATAGAGGTGGTCGAAGTTTTGGCTGGGGCAATAACTGGCTTCAGGTGTTTGTTCAGTTGGCTGAAAATGTGGACATGCAACAGGCATCAATCGCTATTAAGAATGCCAAAATGAAAAACGTAGAGGAGGATGATAAACGTTTCAAACCCGAACTTTTTCTACACCCTCTATCGAAATGGCATTTGTATTCCGATTTTAAAGACGGAGTAAATATAGGAGGCCTTATTGAACTTGTTTGGTTGTTCGGGCTGATAGGTGTTTTTGTGGTATTACTCGCTTGTATCAACTTTATGAATCTGAGCACGGCACGTTCGTTGAAGCGTAGCAAAGAAGTAGGCGTTCGCAAAGTAATCGGGTCTGGTCGTGTTCAACTCATCCGCCAATTCTTTATTGAGTCATTGCTGGTGGTAACTTTGGCTTTTGTTTGCGCCATTTTATTGGTTCATCTTTTCTTGCCTTGGTTCAACCAAATCGCAAGCAAGAACATTCGGATTGATTGGCTAAACCCATCGTTGTGGGTAGCACTGTCTGCGTTCGCGGTGTTGATTACGCTCCTTGCTGGCAGCTATCCATCTTTTTATTTGTCTGCATTCAGTCCCATCAAAGTACTAAAGGGAACTTTCCGGGTTGGAAAATATGCAGCCCTTCCGCGCAAAGCATTGGTAATAGTTCAATTCTCGGTCTCGATTATTCTAGCGATTGGCACTGCTGTAGTATATCAGCAAATTCAATTTGCTAAAGACAGACCGATTGGCTATGAATTGAATGGACTGGTGACAATACCCATGCAAACCCAGGAAGTAAAAAAGAATTACAATGCGTTGCGAAATGATCTGTTGACCAGCGGTGCGATTGCCGAAGTATCCACCTCTGAAACAACTATAACAAATCTGTGGTGGTCGGACTGGGGATATGAATGGAAAGGCAAAGACCCGAGTTCACCGGGTCATATCTACCGCGGTGCGATTGACTATGAATTTGGGAAGACCATCGGCTGGAAAATAAAAGAAGGCCGGGATTTTTCCAGAGACTTCCCTTCCGACTCTTCTGCTTTTATACTCAACGAAGCGGCTGTAAAGTATATGGGTTTAGAACATCCGATTGGAGAGACCATTCGCTTTTACGGCAGAAACTATACCGTGATCGGTGTAGTAGAGGATATGGTTACGCAATCGCTTTACGAATCAAATAAGCAAACAGTCTTCGTGTTGGATCGGTTTGATCGGGCGAGCTTCATTAATGTTAAGATCAATCCGGAAGCCGGAGCAAGTAAGGCTATAGAAGAATTGAATCGCCTTTTTGTAAAGCATAATCCGAACACGCCCTTCGAATACAAGTTTGCAGATGATGAATTCGCAGGAAAATTTTCCTTTGAAGCACGAGTCGGAAAATTGGTAAGCATTTTCGCATTAATCGCCATTTTTATCAGTTGCTTGGGCTTATTTGGCCTTGCTTCATTCATGGCAGAACAACGCATAAAAGAGATTAGCATCCGCAAAGCATTGGGAGCTTCCGTGTCAGCTCTTTGGCAAATGCTTTCCAAGGACTTTGTTATCCTCGCAGCAATGTCATGCCTACTGGCAGCTCCCATCGGTTATTATTTAATGAACAGTTGGTTACAATTATACGAATACCATACTACTATTTCTGGATGGCTTTTGTTGCTAATTGGCATTGGTGTTTTGGGGATAACATTAATAACGGTGAGTTTTCAAGCAGTGAGAGCAGCGTTGACGAACCCGGTGAATAATTTGAAAACGGAGTGAAATCAGTAACAGATTCCAAGTTCCAAGTGATGAAAAAAAAGCCACCCCAACTCGCTCGCAACTGATCGGTTAGTGTGCGAACTCGAACGAAAACTAATTGACTAACCCCAAATTCAATGAAATAAACAACCCATTTCGTTTGGCACGATTCTTATTCCTACATTTAGATAATATTAAACCATTCGAATGAAAAAATATTATCTGGGTGAATTTGAAGAAATCGTTTTGTTAACCATCGGCATCTTAAATAAAGAGGCTTACGGTGTATCCATCAAAAATGAAATTGAAGCGCGGCTTGCGCGAGACGTAAGCATGGGCGCCATGCACACTGCCCTTATACGGCTGGAAGACAAAGGCTATATCAAATCAAGCAACGGAGAAGCAACTGAAGAGCGGGCAGGCCGACCACGCAAATATTTCGAGATAACCGCCCTTGGCAAAAAGGCAATCGCCTACTCGAAAAGCACACGCGATGAATTGTGGAATGCGATACCGAAAACAGTGTTGGAGGTGAAAGCATTGATCGTTGGTGGTTAATCGTTGTTCGGAAATGTATTCACGAATAACCAACAACAAATAACGAACGATGATTTGCCCACCAAAATTATTCCTCCGCTTCTTCCGCTGGTACTGCCATCCGAAGCTACTCGATCATATCGAAGGAGATTTGATTGAGTTATATCAACAGCGAGTGAGTAAAGTGGGCAAGCGAACGGCAGATATTAAGTTTACCATTGATGTGGTGCTGCTCTTTAGGCCGAGCATTATACGATCAGGGGATAAATCAAGTCATGCAATAAATCTTAATGCAATGTTACGTCACAATCTCCTCATTACTACGCGTGCTTTTTATCGCCACAGAAATTCCTTCCTCATCAATCTGATTGGTCTTTCAACTGGATTGGCGTGTACATTTTTGATCTATCTGTGGGTGAGCGATGAACTGAGCGTGGACAAATTTCATGAGAAAGAAAGCCGACTTTTCCGAGCAATGGAAAATCGCGTTGGGGCCGATGGCATTCGTACCTCACGCTCTGCATCTGGACTTTTAGGTGAATCACTCGCTACCGAGATGCCTGAAGTTGAGTATGCTTTAAACTCCTCTGCCATTCAATCGTATACGCTGTCAGCAAATGAAAAAAACATAAAGTCCAATGGTCAGTTTGCTGGCAAAGACTTTTTCAAGATGTTCTCCTATCACCTTACGCGCGGAAACGAAAGTCAGGTGTTGTCAGACAAGAATTCTATTGTGATAAGCGATGAGTTGGCAATCAAATTATTCAATACTACTGAGGATGTTGTCGGTAAATCAATAAGGTTCAATCATGATGCAATTTTTTTGATATCGGGAATTTTCCAAAAGGTCCCTTCAAATTCAACCGAACAATTCGATTTCGTTTGCTCATTTGAAAAACATTTGGAAGCAAATGACTGGCTCAAGGATTGGTCCATCACTGCAACCTACGCTTTTGTGCAGCTAAAAAAAGGAGTTGATGTGGCCGCCTTCAATAGGAAAATTAACGATTACATAAAATTGAAAACGCACAATCAAGTTACACACCGTACGCTTTTTCTAAAACAATTTTCAGAAGACTACTTGCTCGGCAAATATGAAAACGGTATACAGGCTGGCGGTAGGATTACATATATAAATTTGTTTTCTACGATTGCCATTTTTATCATGGTCATCGCCTGCATCAATTTTATGAATTTAGCAACGGCAAAAGCATCTGTGAGAGTAAAAGAGGTTGGTATTAAAAAAGCGATGGGTGCAAGCCGAACAGCACTAGTGGGTCAGTTCCTCACAGAATCAATGCTAATAAGTATGCTGTCGCTCTTCTTGTCTGTAGCAATCGTATATGTGTTACTTCCTCAATTTAACGAAATCACTGGCAAGCACCTTACGCTGCAACTTGACCAAAAACTTATTCTATCCATTCTCGCTATCGTCACGATCACGGGATTGATGGCAGGAAGCTACCCCGCCTTATACCTTTCTGGGTTCACACCTGCATCTGTCTTAAAAGGAAAACTAACTACATCGTTTGGGGAGTTGTGGACGCGAAAAGGGCTTGTCATTTTTCAGTTTACGTTAACCGTAATATTCATTGTATCAATGCTGGTGGTTTATAAGCAAATGAAATTTGTACAATCAAAGTATTTGGGTTATAACAAAGACAATATCATTTATTTTCCCTTGGAAGGGGAGTTGAAAAAAACAGTTAATCAGGAAACCTTCATTGCAGAAATGAAGAATATTCCAGGTGTGGTAAGCGCATCAAGCATCAGCCATGATATGACCGGTCATAGCAGAGGCACCTACAATGTTAATTGGGAAAATAAAGACCCAGACGACCGAACCGAATTCGAGGTCTTTACCGTGAATTATGATATGCTCGAACTCTTAGGGATTGAGATGGCAGCAGGACGAACATTTTCAAAATTGCATAGCGCTGAAAATACGAGTGTCATTTTTAATGAAGCCGCAATAAAATTCATGGGTATAAAAAACCCCATAGGTAAAAAAGTGAAACTAAATGAAGAAATGGAGATAATAGGAGTAGTGAAAAACTTTCATTTTCAATCTCTTCATGAAAATATTAAGCCAGTATTCTTTATAGTGAACCCGGATGATACCCATTTGCTAATGGGAAAATTTTCGATCGGAATGCAGGAGGAAGTACTTGTTGATATGGAACGTTTATATAAAAAATTTAACCCTGACTTTCCTTTTGACTTTCAGTTCCTGGATGAAGAATATACGTCTCAATATGTTGCCGAACAAAGGGTAGCCATTCTTTCAAAATATTTTACAAGACTAGCAATACTCATTTCCAGCTTAGGTTTATTTGGACTTGCTGCATTTACTGCCGAACGAAGAACCAAAGAAATCGGCATAAGGAAAGTGTTAGGCTCTAGTGAGTTTGCAATAGTATTTCTTTTGACAAGCGAGTTTACAAAAATTGTTCTTGCCTCTATATTGCTCGCATTGCCACTAAGTTTTTTTATAAGTAGTGAGTGGCTTAGCAATTTTGCCTTTAAGATTGAACTGGAGTGGTGGTACTTTGTTAGCGCGGGATTGCTTACCTTATTCATAGCGTGGATTACTGTTGGGCTGCAAACAATAAAAGCGGCAAGAGCAAGCCCAGTGAATAGTTTAAGGTCGGAATGAAAACTTACCCTCCAACACTTCCCCTCCGCTTCTTCCGATGGTACTGCCATCCGAAGTTGCTCGATCATATCGAAGGAGATTTGATAGAGGTGTATCAACAGCGATTGAATAAAGTAGGGAAGCGAAAAGCGGATTTGAAATTTGTGGGAGATGTGCTATTGCTCTTTAGGCCAAGCATAATCAGACCAATAGAGGGATATAAAAATTTAAACACGTATGGTATGTATAAAAGCTATTTTAAAATTGGGTGGAGAAACATCCGAAGGAGTTTAGTCTACTCCTCTATCAACGTATTTGGTCTTGCTATTGGCCTCGCCTGTTGCTTATCAATAGGGCTTTATATTCAGGATGAGTTCAGCTACGATTCGTTCCATCAAAACTTGGGGAATCTATATCGTGTTGTGGAGAAACAAAAACAAGCGGGCATCAGGTATGATATAGCCAGCACACCGGGTCCGTTAGGTCCTGCCATGAAAACGGATTTCCCTGAAGTAAAAGAAACGTGCCGCCTTGGTTACATGCCGGGCGTGTTGCAACTGGATCAATCCACGGCAGAGACAAATGCTATTCGCCTTACCGATAATAGCTTCTTTAACATGTTTAATTTTAAATTAATTAAAGGTAATCCCAGAACCATTTTTTTGAACCCAAACGAGGTAGTGCTTACCACGTCACTGGCCGATCGCTTGCTGGAGCCAGAATGGAGAACTAACAAAAATCTTTTAGGTAAGATTATACAGTTAACCAGTTGGGGAAATGAATACACGCTATCGTTAGCCGGCATCGCGGAAGATGCACCTTCCAATTCGCACATTGTGTTTGATGCGTTGGTGTCTTTTTCAATAGTAGCTGCCAACAAAGACGACTACAGTTGGGATAACAATTCCTACGACACGTACATCCAACTTCACGCGAATGCCGATGTTGTTCAGTTCGATCACAAACTAACGAAGTATATAGACAAGTACTCCACTTTTGGATCAAAGGACGAACAGCGTACGCTTCGCTTGCAGCCGATGCGTGATATCTACCTTCATTCCAAATTCGATTTTGAAACCGATAGCAGCAAGAACAACGAATTTGTCTATGTTCAAGTATTTTCCGCTGTGGCCGTTATGGTGCTGCTCATTGCCATATTCAATTTTGTGAATCTTTCTACGGCCCGCGCCATTCAGCGAGCGAAAGAAGTAGGCGTGCGCAAAGTGGTGGGCGCCTTCCGAAATCAACTGATCAAACAATTTCTCACGGAGTCGCTTATGCTCACACTCCTTTCTTTTTGTATTGCCATGCCTCTACTGCAACTTTTATTACCCGTGTTGAATGCCATTGCTGGAAAGTCGCTCTACATACCGTTTAACCAGCCAGCATTTCTAATCATCTTCGTTTTTTCTATTTTCAGCATCAGTATACTCGCAGGTTTCTATCCTGCCTTTTATCTATCGTCATTTAAACCTGCGAAGGTGTTGAAAGGTCAACTTCAATCTGGTTCAGGCTCACGTTTTAGGAGCGTGCTTGTGGTGTGTCAATTTACCTTTTCCATTGTTCTGCTCATCAGCACCGTTGTGGTGTATAAACAACTCAAGTTTATTGAACACAAAAATCTGGGCTTCGATCAATCGCATTTACTGTATGTGCGCTTAAAGGACGATATGCGGGAGCAAGCCCTATTGTTCAAATCGGAGTTATTAAATCAATCCAGCATTGCTTCCGCCAGTACAGCCTCCGTTAATTTAATTGACGTAACCAATTCAACCACCACCTTTGCTTGGGAAGGGAAAGCAAAAGAAGATGAAATGCTCATCACTCAGATCAATATTGATGCTGATTATTTACACACCACGGGTATCCAACTTGTTGCCGGAAGAAACTTTAGTGGATCCAAGTCCGATTCCACAAGTTTCCTGATCAATGAAAAAGCCGCCCAGCGAATGGGCTGGAATGCGGCACAGGCTGTTGGCAAATCCATCACCACATGGAACACGAAAGGCACGGTGATTGGTGTTGTGAACGATTTTCATTTCCGCCCCATAACGATGCCGATTGAGCCGTTGGTATTTCGGTGCTGGGCCAAATCACGGTATAACGGTGTGTTCGTGAAAACGAGTAAAGGCCGCACAAAGGAAGCCCTTTCAGCGATTGAAAAAGTATACAAAACACATCAAACAAAACGCGCACTGGATATTGAGTTTGTTGATCAATCGATCGAACGCCAGTATCGCACCGAGCAAAATACAGGACGTATCGTACTTTTCTTTTCCGTGCTCGTCATCTTGGTTTCATGCCTTGGGTTATATGGACTCGCTACTTATGCTGCCGAGCAGCGCACCAAAGAGATTGGCATCCGTAAAGTTTTGGGCGCCAGTGTGAGTGGCATAATACAACTCTTATCAAAAGATTTTTTGAAACACGTATTAATCGCAATTGTGATTGCCGCTCAAGCAGGGTGGTGGTGCATGACACGCTGGCTGCAAAGTTTCGCTTACAAGATCGACTTGGAGTGGTGGATGTTTGCGATAGCGGGCTTACTATCGATTGCCATTGCTTTGCTTACGGTGGGTTACCAATCGCTGAAAGCCGCGTTGGCAAATCCGGTGAATAGTTTGAAGTCAGAATAAATCGTTGCTCAATATTGGTTGATTGTTATTCGCACAATGAATTTTTTTTCCAACAACCAATAACGAACAACTAACAACGTTAAAAATGAATTTCAAAGTTGAAAAACCTCCTCGCCTACCTCTACGCTTCTTCCGCTGGTACTGCCATCCGAAGTTGCTCGATCATATCGAAGGAGATTTGATAGAGGTGTATCAGCAGCGAGTGAATAAAGTAGGCAAGCGAAAGGCAGATTTAAATTTTATCATCGATGTGCTGCTACTCTTTCGGCCAAGTATTATAAAACCAATAGAAGGATATAAAAATTTAAACAACTACGGTATGATAAAGGGTTATTTCAAAATCGGATGGAGAAGTCTGGTTAGGCAGAAAATGTATTCGGTCATTAAAATTGGTGGCTTTGCCCTTGGTGTTGCTGCCTGTTTATTAATTGCACTTTTTATAAAAGACGAGCTATCGTACGATCGACACTATTCACCACAAATCTATCGTGTGTTGGGCGTAATCTCCGATGAAGGTGATGTAAAGAAAGGGCTGGCCTTTCCGGCTCCGATGGCCGCTGCCTTAAAAGAAGATTTCGCTGAAGTAAAAGAAGCAGGACGCTACAACGGTAGTGAGTTGTTTGGAGCAGGTTCGAGCGAAGTGCGGCCCGATGGAACTGTGGAAAATGCGTACGATGAAGGCTTTGTGTATTTCGATCAGGCGTTGCTGAATATGTTGGAGTTGCCATTCATCTACGGCAGTCCTAAAACTGCATTGAGTCAGCCAGGTGCTATTGTGATCACTAAACGCAAAGCCGATAAATATTTTCCGAATCTTGATCCGGTTGGCAAGTTGCTTATCGTAAATAATCGCGCTGACAAGCCCTACACTATTGGGGGCGTTATTGAAGATTTTAAAGCCACTTCTCACATTCAGTTCGATTTTTTGATTGGCACCGAAGGTCTGGAATTCTGGAATGGGGAACAGAAAAACTGGGGAGCAAGCAACTACGCTACTTATATAGAAGTGCAGACGGGTGTGGATGTTGCTGCCCTCGAAGCAAAGATTTCGAAGGGGATTATTGACAAGTATTTAGTTCCTAGCATGTTGAAAGACGGAATGCCTCAGGCAGAGATTGATAAAGTCTTCAAAGAGAAAAACGCGCACCTCGAACTCCAGCCCCTTCAAAAAGTTCATCTCTACTCCAACGGCATTGATGATAGTCTTGTACACGGAGATATCAGAATCGTGTGGCTCTTTGGTGGCATTGCTTTGTTTGTGCTACTCATTGCTGTTATCAATTTTGTAAATCTATCCACTGCTAAATCGGCCAATCGAGCTAAAGAAATCGGATTGAGAAAAGCGGTGGGTTCAATGCGGTCTAATATTGTCAGCCAGTTTTTGTATGAGTCAATCTTGTTTAGCTTGATTTCGTTTATAATCGGTATTGCGTTGGCCGCCCTGCTGTTACCCTACTTCAACTTTATATCGGGGAAATCTATTTCAATGCCTTGGATAACCTTCTGGTTTGTGCCTTCCATAGTTGCTTTGGCCGTTATGGTTGGTCTCTTAGCTGGCATTTACCCTTCCCTGTATCTCTCAGCTTTTAAACCTATACAAGTGTTGAAAGGAAACCTGACACGTGGCGCTAAAAGTTCACCTTTACGCAGCACGCTGGTGGTATTTCAATTCACCACCTCCATTATTTTAATTATCGGCACCGTGGTGATCTATCGCCAAATGAATTTCATTCTGAATACGAAAGTCGGCTATGACAAGGAGCAAGTACTGTTATTGCAAGGTACCAATACACTAGGTACACAAGTCGCCTCCTTCGCAGATGAACTTCGTGCTTTGCCGCAGGTAGTAGCGGTGAGCACAGCCGATTATTTACCCGTGCGAGGATCAAAACGCAATGGAAATAGTTTTTGGAATGAGGGGCGCGAAGATATTGACCCGGGAGTGAACAGTCAGTTTTGGAGAATCGATCCCTACTATATAACTACGCTTGGGATTAAACTTGCTGAAGGTCGAAACTTCAACAGAGAGTTAGTATCAGATTCCAGTGCAATTATTATTAATAAGAAAATGGCTGGCAAATTGGGTGGGAATGTCCTTGGCAAAAGAATTTACAATTATGCAGGCCTTTGGACTGTTGTGGGTATTGTAGAAGATTTTCACTTTGAATCGTTGCGCGAAGATATTCAATCACTGGGAATGGTGTTGGGGCGAGAGACCTCGGTGCTAGCGATTAAGCTTAAGTCGGGCAGCATGAGTGAAAGCATTGCGTTACTTACTCAGGTGTGGAAAAAATTTACTCCACACCAGCCCATTCGCTACAGTTTCTTAGACGAGCGTTACGCGGCCATGTATGCTGATGTGCAGCGCATGGGTCGAATCTTTACTTCATTTGCAATACTTGCCATCGTAGTGTCTTGCCTCGGGCTTTTTGCACTGTCTGCCTTTATGATTGAGCAGCGCGCAAAAGAAATCGGTATTCGGTTGGTGATGGGTGCTTCGTTGAAAAACATTTTCAACTTGCTCACATTTGATTTTATCAAACTCGTTATTGTTTCCATTGTCATTGCCATTCCATTGGCCTGGTATGCCATGCAGCAATGGCTTCAGGATTTTGCCTATCGCGTTGACATCACTTGGCAAGTTTTTGCTGTTGCAGGACTGGTCGCGGTACTCATCGCAATACTTACCATAAGCTATCAATCGGTGAGGGCGGGGTTGGTGAATCCGGTGAAGAGTTTGCGATCGGAATAAACTGGTTAACGGGCAAGCCAAAAATCAATTCACTCAACCACTTATTGAAATACCAAAGGGTTAAAAAGGAAAATCCGTCATCAGGCGCGATTGTTTCATTACCAAACATCGAGCGCGAATTTTTCTACTTTGTTTATCAATTTATTGCGAATAGCTACCTAGCCTAACTTTAGGAACAACCCGATAAACTCCGTAACAAAAAAGTATTTATATTAACGTCTTAATGAATTGGCCAAAAAGGGTTAATTGAAAATACGTTGGCATGAATATCATCAAAGAAACACTCGTATCTATTCACTTTTTTCACAAAATATCGCCTAAAGAAAATAAGTACCTCATTTTACTTTTTGCCTTGCTGGCTATTTTGCTTACTTCTCCATTTTTCCAAGATTCGCACCTTGCTAGATTTTATTTTTCCTTTCTCATTACGCTAGTATTGGGCGCGGGGTTATATGCCGATCTTGAGGTTAAACGAATCGATTACATAGAATTAACTTTGGGAGGCTTTACGCTATTGTTGACTTGGCTTGATTATTTTGTTCCCGATATTGACGCAATTGATTTAGCTACTCAAATTAGCTACGCGTTATATTTTCTATATTTTACAATCGAGCTAGTATCCAAAATTATTATTAGCAATGAAATTTCGGCAAATCTGGTGTACGCTTCGATTGTTGGTTTTCTAATGCTAGGCTTGTGTGGGGCTTCGTTTGCTTCGCTTTTAGAGTGGAGTATTACGGATGCCTATCGCCTGCCCGAAAATGTTGACGCACATAAGTTCGAGAATTTCATTTATTATAGCTTCGTTACCATTACAACTGTCGGATATGGGGATATGCTACCGATACACCCAGCCTCGAAAATGTTGGCAATTTTACTTTGCGTATCGGGTCATTTGTACACTACCATTGTGCTTGCCATAATAATCGGAAAATTCATTTCTGGCCGGCCTGTGAAAAAATAATCCCTCCAACCCAAAGGGAAGGAGGGATTATATCAATTAGATTTCAGTCGGATTAAAGTGCAGCTACACCAGCCTCCACCTCGCTTCTGGTAACATTATCGTTCTTACGATCCCACTCTACAAGTCCATCTCTCAAACGAATAATTCTGTGTGCGTAATGGGCAATGTCGTCTTCATGGGTTACCATGATGATCGTGTTTCCTTTATCGTGAAGTTCTTGAAACAAAGCCATAATTCCGTGCGATGTTTTTGAGTCCAAGTTACCAGTTGGCTCATCGGCCAATATAATAGAAGGGTTATTTACCAACGCTCGGGCAATGGCCACCCGCTGCCGTTGCCCACCGGATAATTCATTTGGCTTATGGTGATAACGATCGGCCAGGTTCACACTTTCTAGGGCTGCCATGGCCATTTCACTCCGTTCACTTTTGCCATAACCAGCGTAGATCAATGGAAGAGCAACATTTTCTAAAGCTGACGCGCGTGGCAACAAATTGAAGGTTTGAAACACAAAACCAATCTCTTTATTTCTAACCTCAGCAAGCTCATTTTCAGTCATTTCGCTTACTACTTGATTGTTTAGAATATAGGTTCCGGTAGACGGAGTATCTAAACAGCCAACAATATTCATCAGGGTTGATTTTCCTGACCCAGACGGCCCCATAAATGCTACGTATTGGCCTTTATCAATCGAAATTGAAACCGACTGAAGGGCGTTTACAATGTTAGTTCCCATTTTGTAGGTTCTGGAAATTTCTTTGGTTTCAATAATTTTTGGCATAGGGATTATTTACTCAATATTCTACTTGTCTTTGAACTGTATGGAGCACAATTAGTTTCATTTTTACCCAAAAAAGGTGAAAAAATACCGTAATCTCGAGACTAAACTAAAAATTGATGCTAAAAGTATGACGGCTTGAACGAAAAATTGTTACAAATCGCCTTCGCGGATAAATTTAAGGCAGGTGTCAATGACTTTTTGATCGCGCAAAATGCGGGCATGCCCAAGGCCGGATGTTCTCAAAAACTCGGCCTGCGGATACACTTTTAATAGTGCATTTGGATGTTCAATAAAAACGTCCTTGTCGTTTTCATCATGAATTAATAATAACGAAATGGGGTTTGGCAAATTTCGCACACTGTGTAAGGCTGAAAAGTAGTCGAAGTCTTTGCCTGTTGTTCTTAGAACATAGTCTTTAAGCGCTTTCGCGGATGCAGGCGAAGCATTTAAAGCTCGCAAGAAATTCCCAATAATGCCATCGCCAATGGTAGGGCTGGCGATATTGATTAGTCGTTTTATCGGCAGCCCGTTAATGATTCCAAAAAGAGTGGCGGCACCCCCAAAAGAATGCGCTATTGCCGCCACGGGCTTACCCTCCTTTTTAACCAGCTGACTTAAAACTTCTGAGAAATCTGAAATATTGGTTTGGTTTCCGTCTGACTTTCCATGCGCTGGGCCATCAAAACCAACCGCGCGATAGCCCGCTTTAACCAACGCAGGAATAATTTTTCTGAATTGCGTGCCTCTCCCTGCCCAGCCGTGCACTAACAACACCATCGGGCCTTCGCCCCACAAATAAATTTGAACCTTTTTGCCATTCACTACCAACGAAGAAAGAGCTGCCTTGACCGCAATGTCCCTTTCTTTTTCAGGCATTTTGTAACGCAATGGCGTAAAGAATATATAGATGAACCATTTGTGGGCCAGTGATGGAGCAACTTTTTCGAGCACAGGATAAACCGTGCGAACTATTCGCTGAGTTAAAGGCGTATTATCTTTCTTCATCCTACAATTTTGAATTTAAAAGTATGATCTATAAAAGAGAAGTTTGATAAATCATAGACACGTTCCACAAATTCAACATGGTTATCACGATCTACTAGCAGGGCTGTAGAACACCGTGTACCATAGTTGTCTGTTTTTATGAACATAGATGACAGCGCTCGCTCGCGTTCTATTGACAAGCCCGTTTGGGGTAATTTTTCATCCGTTGCCCGCACTTCATTATACATTGCATCGAGCAGTTGCTCGGCTTTAATTTCATCTTGTTTTAGCAACGGGTTAAGAATTTTTTTACCAGCTTCCACTTTTGGCCAAGGTGTTTGCAACAAATGATTGCTAAGGCCAAAGAAACCTTTTGTTAGCGAATCAATCCCGATCTTGTAGTTCGATAAATACCAGAGTCGATCCACAGAGCCAACAACCAAATTAAACCCATTGTATAGCTTAGCGTTAGGTTCAATTTCATTCAAATAATCGAGTCCATTTTTCGAATCCACCAAATAATCCGAAATCAATTGACCGCGCGAAGGTGCATGAGGATGGATGTTTTGAGGATCGCGATAGTTTGTGACCATAGCAATTTTACCATCGGTTGTCATGGCCATCCAGCTGCCTTGTGCTTCTAAATCACGACCGCCTAAAACAGTAGGGTGATCGTTCCAGAAAGAAGCTGTTGCTGTTTTACGATTGTAAAATTCATCACGGTTTGCAGCAAGTACCAATTTGTAGTTAGGATGATTATTGAGTGAGAAAAAGATAAGGCACATTTTTAGAAATTCAAGATTTAAAGTTCAAGGCTCAAAATTCAAGAATTGAAATCAAGTTCCAACTGAGCAGGCAAAAGTTGAAATGATTTTCGATGATAAGGTGTTATGCCGAATGCCCTGATTCCATTTCGGTGTTCCATGGTTGGGTAGCCAACATTGGTGTTCCATCCATACATGGGATATTGTTTATGAAGCGCGCTCATTAGTTCATCGCGATAGGTTTTTGCCAATACCGAAGCAGCCGCAATCGATAGGTATTTTGAATCACCTTTTACAATACACTCAAAATGTAAATTGTTATAAGCGTTAAATCTATTTCCGTCAATCAATAAAAACTCTGGTTGTGATGTAAGTTGGTCGATCGCAAGATGCATGGCTTTGAAAGACGCATTTAAGATATTGATTACATCGATCTCATCATTACTCACTTCGGCAATAGCCCAGGCCAAGGCATCACGTTTAATATCCACTTCTAAACTTTCTCTTTCAGATTTGGTCAATTGTTTTGAATCAGTAAGCAGTTTGTGTTTGTATTTCTTTGGCAGGATAACAGCAGCGGCAACAACAGGGCCCGCCAAACAACCACGGCCTACTTCATCGCACCCTGCTTCTATTTTGTCTTTCGTGAACGAAGATTTGAGCATAAACGGATGCAAGCTACAAGGCAAAGTTCATATTCAAAACTCAAAATTTTTAATTCAAAACTGCTTATGATACCGATTTGAATCTTGAACTTTGATTCCTGAATTTTCTTTATGCAAAATAAGTGGACGACCCTCTCAACAGAAGAAGTTTACGATAATCCTTGGATTAAACTGGAGGAGCATCAGGTAATTAATCCCGGAGGCGGCAGAGGCATCTACGGCAAAGTACATTTTAAGAATACGGCCATCGGAGTAATTGCGTTAGATAAAGATGACAACATTTGGCTAGTAGGACAACATCGCTATCCACTAAACGAATGGAGTTGGGAAATACCAGAGGGCGGTGGGCCAAAGGGAACGGAGTTACTTGAATCGGCCAAACGTGAATTAAAAGAAGAAACTGGATTGGTAGCTGAAAAGTGGACAATAATTCAACGAGCACACCTGTCGAACTCCGTATCGGACGAAGAAGGCTTTATTTTTCTGGCAGAAGAATTAACTGCCGGTGACATGGAACGAGAAGACACAGAAGCGGATATGAAAGTGTGGAAACTGCCATTCAGCGATGCGTTGCAAATGGTGATTGACGGAAAAATAACAGACAGCTTAAGTGTGATGGGTATTTTGAAATTGTTTTATTTAAAAACAAAAGACCATAGTCAATAGCATCGCATTAATTTTAACCTGAAAATCACCATCGCCCATCGACCAAAAACCAAATGCCCTTCCAAAAATATATCCCGCACATCAAACCTAGTTTTCAGTTGGCGTACCCGGTCATGTTAAGTCAGCTAGGTCATGTTATGATGGGTGTTACTGACAGCATAATGGTCGGACATGTAGGAGCAGAATCATTGGCTGCAGCTTCTTTGGCAAATGTTGTATTTAATGTGCTTCTCCTTTTCGGGATTGGCGTGTCATACGCTATGACCCCAATTATTGCCTCCGCACAAGGCGAACACAATGACAAAAACATAACGGAAACGTTGAAGCACGGCTTGTTGATCAACTTCACCAACAGTATTATATTGGTTGGTATTGTCATCATCGCAAAGAATTTATTATACCACATCGATCAGCCACAAGAAGTTGTAGCCCTTGCCATTCCTTATTTGAGTATCACTACTTATTCTCTGATTCCTGCGTTGTTATTCCAAACTTTCAGGCAATTCTCGGAAGCACTTTCGCATACACGCATACCCATGATCGTAACCATCATCAGCAACTTGTTGAATTTATTGTTGTGTTACATTTTGATTTATGGCCACGTGGGTTTCCCCGCCATGGGGTTAATGGGTGCAGGCTGGGCAACGCTCATTTCGCGTATATTCATGGCTGCTGCAATGGCGGGGGTTATCTTTTATTCAACCCTATTTAAGAACTATAAAGCAGGATTTGCAATCGGGAATTATTCAGGTAAACTGTTGTCGAAGATGTTGCACATTGGCTTACCTGCCGGAGTTCAGTTTATTTTTGAAGCCGCAGCATTCGATTTCTCCGCCATTATGATGGGATGGCTAGGAGCCAAAACATTAGCAGCTCACCAAATAGCGCTCAATCTGGCAACCATCAGTTACATGACTACGTCAGGCCTTGCAGCAGCCGCCACCATTCGCGTAAGCAACGAACGCGGCAAAAAAGATATTGAAAAACTCCGCACGGTTGCTTACACATTGCTATTGATGGCAATGGCATTTATGACTGTTTGGGCCTTCATTTTTATTGCGGGAAGAAACATTCTTCCACTCCTTTATGTAGATGATGTAGAGGTGATCGCCATCGCAGCACCACTCATCATCATTGCAGGATTTTTTCAGCTATCGGACGGAGCACAAGTAGTTTGTGCGGGGGCACTGCGCGGCCTGCAGGACGTAAAAATTCCCTCCCTGTTTATTTTCGTAGCATATTGGATCATTGGCTTGCCGCTTGGCTATTGGCTGGGCTTTAAAATGAATTTTGGCGCCAATGGGATTTGGATGGGATTGCTCATCGGCCTGACTTTGACAGCTACTGCCATGTTTATAAGGTTTAAAGCATTAAGTAAAAAACTCTTAGTTGATTCATTGAGGAGTTAACATATTTAATTTACCACCTAGTGATTTGAGGTTTTGGAATCGAAATGTTAGTTTTAACATCAGGAATTCTTCAAAGTAAACAAGCCAACTCAGTCTAAAATCTAACATCTCAAATCTCACATCTAAAATGACTATCGAAGCCCAATCCGTTCGCGAATCACAAACCACCATCACCGAGTTGATGATACCCTCCTATGCCAACTTTGGCGGTAAAATTCATGGAGGCATTTTGCTTTCGCTGATGGACAAGGTCGCGTACGTATGCGCCAGCAAACATGCAGGTACTTATTGCGTAACAGTTTCTGTTGAAAATGTGGAATTTCTCCAACCCGTGGAAGTGGGCGATTTAGTTTCCCTTCATGCTTCTGTAAATTACGTTGGAAAAACTTCATTAATTATTGGCATTCGTGTGATTGCAGAGAATGTAAAACAGCGATTGTTAAAACATACCAACTCCTCCTACTTTACTATGGTGGCCAAGGGTGAAGACGACAAGCCTGCACTCGTGCCGAAACTGATTCTCGAAAACAAAGAAGAAGTGAAGCGCTTTATCGAAGCAATGAACTTGAAAAAAATCAGAAGCCAAATTAAAGCAGCAATGGATGACCAGGTATCTTTTGAGCAAGTCGCAAGTGCAAACACACTTCTGAAAGATGAACGGTGTGTTATTAAATTTTGAGGTATGGAACAACCCTCCAAATTGAAAACCCCTAAATGGCTAAAGCATCTTCAAGAAAACTCTTGGGAGGCAGAGATATTAATTTCGGGCGGGGCAATTTTCTCGTTGTTTCAGTTGGTGGACGTTGTCATTAAGACTGGTATTTACTACGAAGAGATAACAACTTTCTCAGGTCTGAGGGAGGGTGTGATAATTTTCGTCTTGGTGCTTAGAGGTGTTTCTATTGGGTTTATTCTTCATTTGTTATTGCGAGGGTTTTGGATTGGGCTGGTATGCTTGAGAAGTGTCTTCCCCGCGGGCATTAATTTTAAAAAGCTTAAGCTTAACGAGCGCTATTTGAAAGAAACAAATACAATCAACCTCACTAGGCAAATAGTGGTGCTGGACCAGTTTAGCGGCCTTGTCTTTTTAGGATCATTTCTTTTCGCTATTTCATTTACTGGACAGGTTTCGCGCTTGGCAATCTATTCGAGTTTGCCCATCTTCCATTGGAGGTTTCATTCCCTTTGTTTGGTCTATACTTATTCGATTTATTTACGGTAGGTATGTTACGAAGAAACAAGTGGATAGGGATGATTTTCTTACCTATTTATTGGTTTTTCAATATCATCAGTCTTGGCTTCACGTACCGACCTTATCTGCAAATAATTTCATCTAATATCCAGCGGTGGAAAGTGAGCTTATTCTTTGCTTTTTTATTGGCAGTTTCATTGCTCCTCACTTTCGAATCAGTTCGAGAAGTACTTCGTTTCCAAGATATTTTTGATCAACGAAAACACAATGCAACAGTCGGTGAAGATCAAGATATATCTCGGCTATCCGAGTGGCGTTATCTTGATAAGTTTCCTTCCGAAGAAAAAGTCCGTTGGGCTTGTATTCAATCCGACATAATAAAAGACGATTACTTAAAGCTCTTTATTCCTTATCTGGCAAAATACGATTCAGTTATTTCAACGACTGATAAAAAAGTATTTTCGGAGATCGTGAGCGTCTCGTTGAATGATTCAATTAAAATTAGTCCTGATTGGTTTGCCTATGAACGTAAGTCATCGAATCAATACGGTATCATTGCCTACATCTCTATCGATACCTTGCCAAAGGGTAAAAATCAAGTTATCGTGGAAATACAAGGAGAGACATTCTTTCGAGGGATAGAAAAAAAACTTACCATCCCTTTCTGGAAATAAACAATGACCCCAACTTACACACGTTGAATTTTTTGGCATGAATTTTTCATGCCACCAGCAAAACCTAAAACTTATGAAAACAAAATTCACCGCTATTGCCTTCGCGACTTTAAGCAGTTATGCGTTCTGTCAAGATGAGAAAAAAGAACCCTCCCACGACATTGGCTTTAACACCAACATCGTATTTAACGGGATATTTAATTCCAACAACAACAGTTCTTACAATTTCATTTATAAAGTTCAAAAGACTCCAACCCGAGCAAATCGCTATTCGTTAAACTTTTCTATTAATATGGATAATTGGCCAAACCTTTCAAGTTACGGCTATACGAGCAGCAATGTGTTTATTGCCCCAACTATAGGCAAAGAATGGCAAACAAAAGTTGCCCAACGTTGGATTTGGTATTACGGATTTGACCTTGGCCCAACTTATAGTATCAACTATCAAGAAGATAACTCAATCAATAATAATGTAGTTAGCCAAAATATATATGATAGAAGGAGCTATGGAGCTTCAATTCTTCCATTTTTAGGGATTCGTTTCGCCATCTCTGAAAAACTTTATCTTTCCGCGGAAGCGAACATGAATTTTGCTTACTCATATCTATTAAATAAAAACACCACTATTTCACCCGGTGTCAAAAATGAAACATCAGGGTCGTCAATGAACTTCAGGGCAAGAACTGGAGCAGCAACAGGCATATTTGTTTTTTATAGATTTTAGAAAGTAAAATTTATCTTTAGGGATAAATTTTACCTATGAAGCATTACCTAGCACTCTTATTAGTATTTTCGTTTAACTACTTACTTGCCCAATACCCTCTCATCCTTTCTCAACGCGAACAAGCCAAGATAATCGATGAAATTTTAGATGATCGATTGCGCAACACATTGCCAGCGCTGATGCGCAGGGAGGGCTTTGACATGTGGGTGTTGATTTCCCGTGAAAATAACGAAGATCCCGTTTTAAGGACAATGTTACCTGGCACCTGGCTAGCCGCCAGGCGCACTACCATGTTGCTGATTTTTGATAAAGGGAAGGCTGTTAACGGCACAGATCAAGGATTGGAATATTTGGCTGTTGCCAGATACGATGTCGGTACCGTATTCAAGAAATCGTGGAACCCTGAAGAGCAGCCCAACCAGTGGGCGCAATTGGGCAAGCTCATCAACGAACGTAATCCTAAAAAGATAGGTGTCAATAAAGCTGAACATTACGGCCATGCAGATGGCTTAACCGCCAATGATTACGATAAACTAATTTCTTCAATTGCTCCTGCGTTAAAAAAGAATATCAGCTCCGCACAACAGCTGGCAGTAAGTTGGCTAGAGACCCGCACGGAAAAAGAGATGGCCATCTATCCACAGATTTGCAGGATTGCTCATCAACTCATTGCTGAAGGTTTTTCAGATAAAGTAATTCAACCGGGAGTAACCACCACAGAAGATGTTGTATGGTGGTACCGCGAAGAAATAAAAAGACTTAAGTTGGATACTTGGTTTCATCCTTCAGTTGAGATACAACGCCAGACCGACTCAAAATCCAGTGTTATTCAACCGGGCGATTTGTTGCACGTAGATTTTGGTATCACCTATCTTCGATTGAATACCGACACACAACAACATGCTTACATTCTAAAAGCAGGGGAGAGAGATGCGCCACAGTACTTGAAGGATGCTTTCAAGAAGGGAAACCAACTGCAGGATATTTTTACAGGCAATTTTAAAGAGGGCAAAACAGGAAATCAAATACTGGCTGAATCCCGCAAGCAAGCTATTGAACAAGGTATCACTCCTTCCATTTACACCCATCCAATCGGTTATCATGGGCATGCCTCTGGCACAACGTTAGGCATGTGGGATATGCAAGGCGGAGTTCCCTTTTCGGGTGATTATCCTATGCATGTAAACACTGCTTATTCTATTGAATTAAACTGCACTGTCAGCATTCCCGAATGGAAAAAAGAGGTGAGGATTGCATTGGAGGAAGATGCGTACTTTAACGAGAGCGGTGTACGCTATATAGATGGAAGACAAACTGAAATCATTTTGATACCGAAACCGAATTCCATAAATAAATGATGAAGTTTCTAAAACTCCTCTACACCATTTATGGGTTCACTATCTTCATTCTTCTTTTTCTACTCTTTCTCCCATTTTTATTAATACCGATTTCCTTTCCAAACCAGTTTAAGATAACAGGCATCGTAAATAGGTGGTGGGCAAAAGGATTGTTCACGTTTGTTTTTCTTCCTTATAAATTAGAAATGGAAGAAAAGTTAGATCCAGCAAGGCAATATGTTTTTTGCCCTAATCACACTTCATATATGGACATCCCCGCCATGGGCATCAACCCGGTGAATGCCATTTTTGTCGGGAAGATCGAAATCGCTTCGGTGCCTTTGTTTGGTTTTATGTATAGTAGGCTTCATATCACCGTTAATCGCAGCAGCATTAAGAGCAAAGGTAACGCGGTAAAGCTTTCTATTGATGCCATTGACGATGGTAAGAGTTTAGTGATTTTTCCTGAGGGTGGCATCTACTCAAAAAAACCACCTATTCTAACGTCTTTTAAAGATGGCGCGTTTCGGGCAGCCATCGAGAAACAGATTGCTATCGTGCCAGTAACCATGCCAAATAATTGGTTAATTTTGCCCGATCAAAAGGAAATGCTTTTAACGCGCGGGCAGATTAAAGTTATCTTTCATAAACCTATTGAAACAAAAGGTTAAAAATTAGAACAGGTTGACGAGTTAAAAGAGCAAGTATTTTCTGTGATTGACAATGAATTGAACAAGCATGGCTATAACACGCGAAACACTGGATAAAATTGCGCACCTAGCACGATTGGAATTTGCGGAAAAAGACGCGGAAAAGATATTGAAAGATATGAACGGCATACTTGCCTTTGTCGATAAATTGGATGAAGTGGATACCGAGGGTATTGAGCCTCTTACCAGCATGAGCCATGAAATAAATGCTTTCCGCGAGGATGAAGTCAAGCCTCATTTACCTCACGAGCGGGCTCTGATAAATGCGCCTAAGAAAGACGAAAATTATTTTAGAGTGCCCAAGGTGCTGGAGTAGCGGAAGGCTAACAAATGCTTTTGGCTACCGATTCGAATAAAGTATTCGATCTTTTTTGGGATTCTCCTTTCTATAATTACTTTTATCTTAACCTAAATTTCTAGTTATGAATAAGCTATTATTGGCGTTTTTGATGTTGTCTTCCATTTTTGCTGTTGCACAAAGCGAGGTTACCATCAGCCTTAAAGCTCAAAAAGATAAACTTTTTGTGACCAAAGAAATTGAAAAGAAAACACCAGAGTACAACGCCATAGCCAGCCAAATATGGCGCAATGCAGAGTTAGGTTTTCAAGAGGAGAAAAGTTCCCGCTTGTTGCAAGAAACATTAAGGAAAGCGGGTTTCACAATTGAAGCAGGAGTAGCAGGCATGCCGACTGGTTTTGTTGCCAGCTATGGCTCGGGCGCACCTGTCATTGGCATTTTAGCTGAATTTGATGCCTTGCCCGGTCTCTCTCAGGACAGCGTGCCTTACAAACAACCACTTATTGAAGGCGCAGGCGGCCATGGCTGCGGGCACAATCTTTTTGGCACGGCATCTTCGGCAGCAGCCATAGCACTGAAAGAATGGCTGGCAACTAGCAAACATGCAGGCACAATAAAACTGTTTGGTACCCCTGCAGAAGAAGGTGGCGGGGCAAAAGTATATATGGTGCGCGATGGGCTGTTTAATGGGGTGGATGCGGTGCTTCACTGGCATCCTTCTAATAAAAATGATGCAAGCCCAGAGTCGTGTTTAGCAATTAAGCAAACCATGTTCAGGTTTTACGGGCGTTCTGCACACTCGGCCGCAGCACCCGACAAGGGGCGCTCTGCACTAGATGCATTGGAAGCCATGAATTACATGGTAAACATGATGCGTGAACACATTCCACAGGAGGCGCGCATTCACTATGTTATTACCAAAGGAGGCTTGGCGGCTAACGTGGTTCCTGATTTCGCTGAGGCGGAATACATGGTGCGCCACCCTGATGCGCGGGTGGTAGAAGAAATTTGGGAGCGGATAAAAAAATGTGCTAACGGAGCTGCAGAGGGCACGGAGACAACCACAAAATATGAAGTTATCAGCGGCTCATATAACTTACTGCCCAACGAAACACTTGCTACCCTGATGTATAATAATTTAAAAACCGTAGGTGGTGTAAACTACACTGAATCGGAAGTTGATTTTGCGAAAAAGCTTCAAAGCAGCTTTACATTTAAAGCACCGGATATCAATTCAGCCAAAGTCGTTCAGCCATTTAAGACGGGCGGATTTTTTCCGGCTTCTACCGATGTGGGCGATATAACCTGGGTAGTGCCTACCGCGGGGCTCGGTACTGCCACGTGGGTACCTGGCGCAGCCGCGCACTCGTGGCAAGCAGTTGCCACGGGTAATGGTGGAATAGGCTTTAAAGCCATGCAAAATGCGGCCAAAGTTATTGCCATGACGGCTACTGATTTGTTTAATAACCCAAGCCTGATAAATAAAGCCAAAGATGAACTCAAACAAAAAGTAGGCGAAGGCTTTCAGTACAAATCAATGATTGGCGATAGAAAGCCTCCATTGGATTTTAGAAAAGCGCATTAACCTCTAAGCATACCTAGCTTCTAGAAGCCGAGTAATTTGGCGATGTCATTAGAAAAACCGAAGAGCATAAGGAGTAGCAACAAACCCATCCCTACTTTTAAGGATGTCTCTAAGAATTTCTCCGAAGGCTCTCTTCCGCTGATCATCTCATAAAGTAAGAATACCACGTAGCCCCCGTCTAATCCCGGTATAGGTAAAAGATTCATGATGGCAAGCACCATCGATAACAAGCCTGTAATTCGCCAGAAACGTTCCCAATCCCACTCGCTGCCATAAATTTGGGCAATGCCAATAGGGCTTGAAATGTTTCTAGGAGAAAGTTGACCGGTAAACATTTTACCGATTCCTTTTATCTGAACAAAGACGATCGTAAAAGCCCGTTCTGTTCCCTTTATCAGCGATTGGCCGATAGTGTAATTTACTTGTTTTAGGTTTTCTTTGCTGATGCCTTTGGCGTTAAATCCAATAACTTCTTGATCTTTAAAACTCTCATTGAAGCTCAACACTTGTTCACCTCTTTTTATCTTAAATGAGATTGAATCGCGTTTACCACTTTTAACAATTTTACTCAGCTCATCAAAATAGAAAATGGGTTTTGCATCGATCTCTACAAATTGGTCACCTTCTTGAAGGGCAATCCGTTCAGCAATTGTTTTCGGTGCAACCTTCCCCACAATGGCGGGTATGCGAGGAGATACAAAATTAGCACCTGCTTCTTTTTTATTAAAATTTTCGATGAAGTCTCCAGGAATATCAATCTTAATTTCTTTGCCGTCTCTAAGCACGGTGTAATATGAATTTTGAGAAAGCAACAAGTCGGGTTTTCTAATGTCATCAAAATCTTCAAAGTCTTTTCCGTTGAGATTGATGATTTGATCGCCCGTCTTTAAGCCTAATTGTTCGCCTAATTCGAGTGCATGAATTCCACCGTGCGTATTTACATAGTTTTTAGGAATGTACGTATCGCCCAACAAATACACCATCGAAACGAAAATGATAACACCCACCACCACATTTACAATAATGCCGCCAAGCATCACAATCAATCGCTGCCAAGCTGGCTTTGACCGAAACTCCCACGGTTGGGCAGGGGCTTTCATGGCCTCTTTGTCCATACTTTCATCCACCATGCCGGCAATTTTCACATATCCGCCCAACGGAAACCACCCGATGCCATATTCAGTATCTGCTTTTTTGATTTTTAACAAGGAAAAATTTAGCACATTGGCCATGGGAAAAAGAAAATCAAAGAAGAGGTAGAACTTCTCTACTTTAATGTTAAAGGCACGGGCAGCAAAAAAATGGCCAGCTTCGTGCACTGCTATTAAAATTGAAAGGCTCAGCAGTAACTGAACCGTCATAATCATTCCTTCCATAAACTCTTAACTTAATTTGAAAATTTGTTAATTTGAAAATTTGAAAATCTGTTGGTTTGAAAATGAACAAGAGCATATTCAAATCGGCTAATTTTCAAATTCTCAAATCGATTAATTCCTTCGCTCTTGCTCTCGTCTCCTTATTTGTTTCTACATAATCGTTGTAACTTGGCTTTGCCACAAAACTAACCTTCTCCAAACACCTTTCCACTACATCGCTCATTGCTAAAAAGCCGACTTTATCCGCCAAAAAACTCTCGACTGCTACTTCATTAGCGGCATTTAACACACAAGGCGAGTTTCCACCCCGCTTCATGGCTTCAAAAGCCAGCGCAAGATTACGAAAAGTTTCGGTATCGGGCTGTTCAAATGTTAAGCTTGGATATTTGGTAAAATCAAATCGAGGGAAATTACTTGGCAACCGTTCTGGATAAGTCATTGCAAATTGGATCGGCAAACGCATATCGGGCAGCCCAAGTTGCGCCTTAATCGAACTATCTTGAAATTGAACTAACGAATGCACAATTGACTGCGGATGGACAACTACCTCAATTTGGTCTGCTCTTACGTCAAAAAGCCATTTGGCTTCGATTACTTCTAACCCTTTGTTCATGAGCGAAGCGGAGTCGATAGTAACTTTGGCACCCATCGTCCAATTAGGGTGTTTAAGAGCTTGTGCTTTGGTGATGTTTACTAACTCATCTCTTTTCCTTCCCCGGAAGGGGCCACCGGAAGCTGTTAATATTATTTTTTCTATTGGATTATGAAATTCCCCGACAAGGCATTGAAAGATGGCCGAATGCTCAGAATCTACCGGAAAAATATTGACGCGCTTTTGCTTTGCCAAAGCAGTAATTAATTCTCCGGCCACTACGAGTGTTTCTTTGTTTGCCAACGCGATGGTTTTGCCCGCCTCAATGGCTTTGATGGTGGGCTGCAGGCCTGAATATCCTACCAAGGCGGTCAACACCAGATCGATCGAATCCATTTCAACAATAGAAGCCAATGAGCTTTCTCCGGCAAATACTTTAATCCCCAGTGGGATTAAAGCCTCTTTTACTTTCAAGTAGTGATCTTCATTTACAATCACAACAGCGTTAGGAGAAAATTCTTTCGCTTGTGCAATCAATAGATCGGCATTGTTCTGCGCGGTTAGAACTTCTACCGAGAACGAATCAGGATGCGCCTTAACAACTTCCAACGCCTGTGTGCCGATGGAACCTGTAGAGCCGAGTATGGCGATGTTTTTTTTGGGAGCCAAGATTATGATTTTAAGACCTGCTCCTCTGCATCTACCAAGGCTTCGCCTGCCTCACCAGAATAATTTTCAATAATAGAGATTAAGGTTGGGTATTCACCTAATGAATTTCCTGTATAAAAATCATAACCAGCTACTATTAAGCATTCGCTGCCGTCCGAAAAATTCAATTTTAAAAAACCTTGGTCATCATGATTGGACGGCCTTTGAAGCTTTGCGCCTATAATTTTCTTTCCTATCAAGTCTTGGATTTTCATAAATGATGGATTGATGTCTAAACAACAAATCTACTCAATTCCTCTGCAATTTTCCGATCGTTGCTAAGGCGTGGCACTTTGTTTTGGCCACCCAGTTTGCCGAGCGAGCGCATGTATTCGATGAAGGCATTTTTCTTTAATACGCTAATTTTCAGTGTTCTTAAAATGCTCCCGGTGATCAAATCATCATAATAAACATTCAATTGGCGCAAGTTGTTATCCAACTCCAATGAAAAGGCAGCCAAGTCGTTAGGCAAATTGGCAAACTCAATCAACCATTCATGGTGTGGCATGCCTTCGGCAGGGGCAACATTAGGAGCCACGGTAAACTCGACCAACTCTACTTCTGGAAATTTTTTCATGGTGAATTTCAGCGCTTTCTCTACTTCTTCGCCAATTACATGTTCGCCAAACGCTGAAATGAAATGTTTAATCCTACCGCTAACAATGATACGATATGGGTTTTTCGAAACGAACTTAATGGTGTCGCCTATTGAGTAGCCCCAAAGCCCTGCATTGCTGCTGATTATGAGCGCATAATTTTTGCCCAACTCCACTTCTTCAATCGAAAGGCGAGTTGGCCTTGCATTGAAGTATTCTTCGGCAGGAATAAACTCAAAGAAGATTCCCGAGTTCAATAAAAGTAAAAGTCCTACGTCTTTTTGCGAATCTTGGTAGGCAATAAATCCTTCTGATGCCGGATAGGTTTCAATCGAATCAATTTGTTTTCCAATGGTATCAAATAGCTTGGCGCGATAAGGTTCAAAGTTGACGCCTCCGTATACAAATACAGAAAAATTGGGGAACACGTCTTTGATTTTTTTCCCAGTTCGTGCCACAATGCGATCGAAATACATTTGCGCCCAAGGTGGTATGCCCGATATTAAAGTCATATCGGCAGCAATGGTTTCGTCAATTATTTTGTCGAGTTTGGTTTCCCAATCTTCAATACAATTAGTTTGATACGTTGGTTTTTGATTTGTGCGCAAATAACCAGGCACATGGTGATTAACAATTCCAGATAACCGACCTGTTTTTATACCGGCCTTCTCATCCAATTCGGGGCTTCCCGAAAGGAAAATCAATCCGCCATCCAAGAATGCACCGTTGCCTGTTTCATGCACATAGCTCAATAAGGCATTGCGGGCGCTATTAATGTGGTTTGGCACCGATTCTTTCGTGATTGGAATATATTTTGTGCCTGACGTAGTGCCCGATGTTTTCGCGAAATATTCTGGTTTTCCTTTCCATAAAATATCAGCATCGCCATGAAGTACTTTTTCAATGTAGGGTTTTAGTGCCTCATAATCGCGAACCGGAACACGTTGCTTAAAATCGGCATAGGTCTTTATCCCTGCAAAATCATGGTCTTTGCCAAACAATGTTGACTTGGCAGATTCGATCAGATTTAAAAATGTTTTCCGTTGGCTAGCCGCGCCATTGAGCGCCCATTGGCTTGTTTGATTAGCGATGTAAGCAGCAAAAGGTTTGGCTAGAACTGAACGGATTCCCATACACAGACAAAGGTAAACTTAATTCAAAATTTAATGTTCAAAATTCAACATTTCCACCGCTGACATTTTTTCACATTTCCGCTTTGGGTTGATTTTTGTTTATGAAAGACTACAACTTGGCGGCAAAGAATCCGTTCTAGGTGTTTGAAATACAAAAGTCTATTGTCTTGATACTAACTACACAATACTAATTCATGAAAACTCTCCAAACTATTGTTATCGGTTTTTTGGCTGGTGTGGCTGGTGCTTACTCGTTTTTTAGTTACCAAACTAAACATTCAGCCTCCCCAGAAGAAAACAAGTTTGTGACTGATTATCAATCGCCTGGCGATTACAAACCGACCTACGTAGCCCCAGTTGCAAATCCGTCCTTAGAAAATGTTGATTTCAGTGCAGCGGCCTCAAAAACGACTCCTAGCGTGGTTTATATCAATAGCATCTCACAAAGTGGCACTTCCTATTCTTACTGGGATATGCTTTTCGGAGGCAGTGGTAGCCAGCAAACTCAAGTAAGCTCAGGTTCAGGTGTAATTTTTACGAAAGATGGTTACATCGTTACCAATAACCACGTAGTTGAGTCTGCAGAAAAAATCCAAGTGCTTTTTAACAAAAGATCATATGACGCAGAATTGGTTGGAACAGATCCATCAACGGATTTGGCGGTTCTCAAAATAAAGGAAACCGATTTGCCCGCCATTGCATTGGGTAGTTCGAAAAATTTATCAGTGGGAGAATGGGTTTTAGCCGTTGGTAATCCCTTTTCACTGTCTTCGACTGTAACAGTAGGCATTGTGAGTGCTAAAGGAAGGAGGATTAATATCGTGGAAGACAAATTCCCGATCGAATCATTTATTCAAACCGATGCGGCTATCAATCCTGGAAACAGCGGGGGCGCGCTGGTAAATAAAAATGGCGAGCTGGTAGGTATCAACACTGCCATTCTTTCACGGACAGGCTCGTACACAGGTTATGCCTTTGCCGTACCGATCGATATAGCTAAAAAAATAGTGGGCGATTTGATCAAATACGGAATTGTTCAAAAGTCAATTTTTGGTGGTGAAATTTCTGAATATGACTATCAAAACGCATCTAAATACAATATCACAATGCCCTCCAGAGATTTTAAGGGCGTGTTGGTAGAGGCTGTCGATAAAACAAGTGCAGCTAAGAATGCCGGCTTGAAATCGCTGGACGTCATCATTAAAATAGATAATGAAGAGATTAATTCTAAAAGTGCCTTCGAAGAAGAAATCAGCTATCATTCTCCTGGCGATGTAGTGAATATTACTTACGTTAGAGATGGGAAAACATATACTACCGCGTTAACTCTGTTAAACAAGAATGGTGAAACAAAACTTATCAAACGAAAGTTTTATGATGGCGGCATTATTGGTGCCACGCTTGAAGAAGTGGACTACGGTGTAAAAGCATTTAAAATTAGAGATGGTTTGTTTAAACAATTGGGTATCCCCGAAAACTATACCATCGTGTATATCAACAGGCAGCGTGTCAAAAATCCACAAGACGTGATCGAATTTTTTAACGGGTATAAAGGAAACGTTTTTATTCAAGGTATAAATGGCGCAAGGCAAGAAATACCCTTCTCGTTCTACTTAAAATAAAAAACAAGTGTGGAGTTTACTCCAACCCGATCATCATAAAAGCGCCCCAGTTTATCGGATCTGGATATTCTAAACGCAATTCCTTTTTTGCACTTGTGAAACTTTCTCTCAAGTTTCCTGACGTTAACCACTTCTTATAAAAATTCAGAATCAGTTTTTGTGTGGCCTCATCGCCTACTTTAAACATACTCATGATAAGTGTTTTCGCACCGGCCACTAAAAACGCCCTTTGTAGTCCGTAAACACCTTCGCCATTGCTTATCTCCCCCAATCCAGTCTCGCAGGCACTAAGCACTACTAAGTCGGTTTTATCGAGATTTAGGTTCATCGCTTCGTAAGCCGTTAGAATTCCACTTTCCAAATTATAGTTGTATTTGGTCTTTTTCATTAGGTCACCTGCTCCCTTTAATAGCAGTCCTGTTTTCAGCAATGGATTGTTATTCTTTTCCGCCTCGGAATCAATCAAGCTCTCGTTCTTTATTTCAGAAGGTGCCCAAAAACCATGAGTCGCAATATGAAAAATTTTGGGACTATCTTGTTCTTTCACTTGTTCCTCGCTCGCTGAGGCCTCCAAGTATTCGGTCGTTTTCCATCCATTTTCAATCAAGAGCTGTTGTAATTCGTTGGCTTCCTTTTCAGTACCAGGCAATGAAGCAATTGCGTCATCCGCAGCCGCTGTTAAATAAAAAGTTGGATTTCCGAAAATGCTTGCTTGATTGTTTACACTCTCCCTTTTTGATTTCACTCTTCGCAAGTAGAGCTCCTTCGTGTTACTTACTATCACAATGTTAGAGTTATCTATCACATACTTTCCGTCTGGTGTAAGCATCGATTCCAGATTAACCTGATTGTATACTCCATCCGGAGAAAGATAAATTGTAGCATACTGCCCAATACCTTTCTGAATGGGTTCCCAAAATACGCTATAACTAAACTCATCAGCTGTTTTGCTGATCATACTATTTCTGTAAAATTTATAAAATCTGTTTTCTAGTCTTTGGCCTTCCTTAAGTTTTATGGCTTTAGGTTTGTTATCATCGTTCTTGATATAAAGTCCTACATAAACGATAGAGTCTGTAAACGTATGATCAAAGTGGCGGTACCTCACCATTTCAAGTGCAACGTCATTAGGCCCTAATGACTTCTGAACATTCTCGAATGTTATTTTTTTGTTCTCAAAACTTTGGCCAAACAATTCCGACTTCTCACTTAATTCCTTTTCGAGTTTCTCAGCTTCATTTCCAAGTAGTACTATATCAATACCATTCGCGGAAAGCTGCTGCGGGCTCATGGATAAAGCGTTGGTAAGTTGTTCCTTGTTATTAATCCATTGCGAATAAGCTGTCTTTAGGGTTTCGTCTGAACTATTTAAAATTCGCTCTTTAATTTTTATAGATGAACTTAATAGCAAGGCTTTTGTCAAAAGTTGATAGTTGTATACCCGGGCGTTAACATCTTTAAAATCTTCCAATGCACTAAATGCAAGCGTGTTATAGAATTCAAAATCACCTTTTATCGTATTCCAATACTTTGCTTTTTCTCGTTCGCTCAGGGCGGGAAAATATTTTTTGATAAAATTTTCATAATTACTCAACGCTTCCTCAATATTTTTCTTAGCCGCTTTAAAATCTTTGCTCATATAATATACCCTCGCCTGCTTTGAAAGAACCTTCACGTATTCTGGATGCGTTTTACTAAAAAAACTTTCGTATAAATCCTTTGCTTTAACATAGAACTCTTCTGCCCTTTTGTAATTTTTTATCTGGTAATAAACATCAGCCGTAAGCGTATAAATGGCCGCTGCATTGATATTATTAGTTGCTCCAACTTTGCTTTTCCAAATACTTTCGGCTTGTGTCAGAGCAGCAAAAGCCAAATTATAATTCTTGTTTGCGATATAAATAATGGCAACATTTTTCAGTACTTCAGCATATTGTGGATTGTCTGTACCCAGCCTCTTTCCAATAATGTCTCGGGCCTCTAGTATCAACTTTTCAACATCTTGGCTATCGCCTTTGTTATACTTAATTAACGCCAATTGAGCGATTGACTTGGCAACTTCGATATGCTGCCGCCCAAATTGACTTTCTTGACTAGTGAGAGCCTTAATGATATTTTCTTCTGCCTTGTCGTAATCACCAATAGTGAAGTCAATATCACTCAACAGCTTTTGCGTAGGGGAGGTTTTTGTAGATACCTCGCCATATATACTTACTGCCAAATTATTTGCTCTGGTTGCTATTTTCTCCGCCTCAGAATATTCACCTTTCAACAATGTCAGTCTCCCTAAGTTAACCAGCGGCTCGATCAACCGTAATGACGAGCCACCATACAATTTTTCATAGTCTTTTATTAACCGATCGACCAATTCTTCCGTTTGAGCATAACGCCCTAATTGAATGTACAAGTTAGCGAGCTCTTTTGCAGTGGTTAACTCATCAATCCCATCCAGTTTGTCTGATTTAGAAATAATTTTCTTTGAGCGATCAAGCGCGTCTTGGGCATCATCAAACATGCCTTTTATCCCGAATAGAACCGCTTGCGTTTCGATCGCCCCAACTAGGAAAATCTTCTTATCGTAATCTGTTCTAAATTCTTCTAAAATCTTTAACGACCATGCACTGTTTGCTTCTGCTTTTTCATATTGACCCAATTTTATCTGAAGTTTTGCGATCTGGTTAAGTTCAATGCCGTACTGAAAATCCGTGTCGCTATACTTTGCGCGCGCCACATCGGATGCTTTGTCTAAGATGGCAGACGCCTCCTTGAATTTATCTGTAAGTTCAAAGAGCGAAGCCATTTGATTTAGAATAGCTAAATGATCTTTATGCCAAGGTCCAATCTGATCTGCTACTATTGGGTAGCTTTCGGCATATATCTTGGAAGCCTCCGCAATTTTGTTTGTGTAGTTTACATAAAAGTTAGCCAACTTGAGTTTGGCCAAATGAACTTCGGGGGCCTCCGCTCCAAAAAGATTCGTTTTAATATCGACAATACTTTTCAGATACGCCTCGCCATTAACATAATTTTTTTTAACAAGGGCAAGAGTAAAAAGGAATTCAATTACTTCCGCTCGTGTAATATTGTCCTTGGGCAAGTTAGGATTTTGCGATATCAGCGCATTGGCCTCATTCTCCAAGTTTTTAGTCTTGTCACGATCCAATTTCGAATCAAATTCTACGGCTTTTAACCTCACTTTATAAATACTTCCCTTGCCATAATTGCTATTGATCATTTTCTCATATTCATTCTTTAGATTAAAGTAGGGGGCTCCGCCATCTTCCAATAGTTGTGTCAGGTAATTTTCATAGAGCTTAATTCCAATTACGTGAGAGGGTTGATGATTTGCTTTAAGGAAACCTAGCAGACGGATATAGCTCATCTCTTTTGGCAACGATTCATTGCCGTTTTCTACCAACATTTCGGCATTATAAATTTGGTTTTTTACATATGCCAGACTTGTCCTCCCCAGATTCTTTCCAATCCATTGAGAGGCATAGCCAAAAACCGAATCTGAACTATTAAGTTTACCCTGATCGCCATATGTTTTAGCGAGCTGAGTTAATAGTTTAGCGTACTCATTATAACCTTGATTTAATTCTTTTTGAGGCATTTTTTTGGTGACCAAATTTCCGTTTGCATCCACAATTGCCTGCTGCTTAGAAGTTCGGGTGATATAATACCTTTCACTCTCGGTGAACTGTTCTATCGCATCGTTAAAAAATCCTTGCCCCGCCAATGTTTCAGCATATGCTACTTGCCACCTTGCCTTCACCGCATCTTGGAAAAATGATCCGCCCACCAAAATTTCTTTCGCCTTTTTTAGGTTTATTTTTGCTTTATAAAAACTACCGTTTTGATTGAAAATTTCACCCACCTGAATAAGCACAAGAGCGTGGTTTTTACTATTCTCTTCATTCATCTTTATACTTGACTGAATTGCTTTATCAAGTATAGATTCAAACTCGGTGACCAAGCCAGACGCTACTCTTAACTTCGCTGACACAAGGAAATACGTAGGTGTATATTGATTTTCCGCCCCCAGTTTTTTTTCAGTTGCAATTTTAAATTTCTCAATTGCCTTTAAGGCCTTACTATAACTTCCTTGTTCGTAACTCGCTTCAATTGTCTCTAGCGTTTTATCAAACTTACTTTGCGCCATAACAGTGAAAATCGGTAGGCCTATGGCTAGTAAAATGTGAATCAATATTTTCATGGCTTCTTGCTTAAAAGAAATTTAACTATATCTGACTTAACATAAAAATTTCGAAGCTAAAGTTACAAAAACTTACTACTAATCAAGTGGTTAGTACACACATACTTTTAGCCTTGGTCGGACTGGATAAAAAGCATTTTCTGGAGAATTGCTTTAGCCGCCTCGGTTATTGGAGTCCCCGGCCCGAAAATGCCCGTTGCACCTTTTGAATAGAGATAGTCGTAATCCTTTTCGGGGATAACGCCCCCCACTACGACAAGAATATCGGGCCTTCCTATTCTTTTAAGTTCTTCTACCAGGGCAGGGACAAGTGTTTTGTGAGCCCCAGCAAGGCTAGATGCGCCAATAACATGCACATCGTTTTCAGCCGCTTGCATGGCAACTTCTTCTGGCGTTTGGAACAATGGGCCGATGTCAACGTCAAATCCTAAGTCAGCAAAACTTGTTGCAATTACTTTTGCGCCACGGTCATGGCCGTCCTGACCCATCTTCGCCACCAATATTCGTGGTCTTCTTCCATCACTTTTCGCAAATTGATCGGAAAGCTGAAGCACCTCTGTAAATTCCTTTCTATTTTTCATCTCACCTGAATATACACCGGCAATTGATTTGATGGTTGCCTGATACCTTCCGGCAATTTTTTCAATGGCCGTGGAAATCTCCCCTAAGGTAGCACGCTTTCGGGCTGCATCGATGGAGAGTTCCAACAAATTTCCAACCCCGCTTTTCGCACATTCTGTAATCCTGCGGAGCGACTCCTCTACTTCCTTATTATCGCGCGCTTGTTTTAATTTTGTTAAACGATATAGTTGTTCATTTAGCACTAAGGTGTTATCAACTTCAAGCGTATCAAAATCGGGTTTGTCGGAAGTTTGGTATTTGTTGACGCCCACTATCATGTCTTTGCCCGATTCGATTCTCGCTTGTTTTAAAGCAGCCGCTTCTTCTATTCTCATTTTAGGGAGACCGCTTTCAATTGCCTTTGTCATTCCCCCTAACGCTTCAACTTCTTCTATTAATTTCCAAGCTTTTTCTATTAAGTCCTCGGTCAGGGACTCCAAATAAATAGAACCACCTAACGGATCGACAACGTGTGTAACACCTGTTTCATTTTGCAGATAGAGTTGCGTGTTGCGCGCGATACTAGCTGAATAGTCGGTCGGCAAAGCGATCGCTTCATCCAGCGAATTTGTATGAAGTGATTGTGTTCCGCCCAACACAGCGGCTAACGCTTCCACACAGGTGCGAGTTACATTGTTATAGGGATCTTGCTCTGTTAGACTCCAACCTGAGGTTTGGCAGTGCGTGCGCAATACCAAAGATTTTGGGTTTGTTGGGTTGAATTGACTTACTATTTTCGACCACAAGTACCGCCCTGCTCGCATTTTTGCTACTTCAGTAAACAAGTTCATGCCAATGCCCCAGAAAAAAGAAAGACGGGGAGCAAAATCATCAATCGCAATGCCCGCTTTTAAACCTGTTCGAATATATTCCAATCCATCGGCCAACGTGTATGCCAGTTCAACATGTGCTGGCGCACCCGCCTCATGCATATGATATCCGCTAATGCTTATGCTATTGAACTTAGGCATGTGCTTAGAACAATAATCAAAAATATCTGCCACAATCTTCATGGATTGCGAGGGCGGATAAATGTAGGTATTACGCACCATGAACTCTTTCAAAATATCATTTTGGATAGTGCCGCTCAGTTGATGCGGCTTAACTCCTTGTTCTTCTGCCGCCACGATGTAGAAAGCCATGATGGGCAGTACTGCTCCATTCATCGTCATAGAAACTGACATTTTATCCAACGGAATCTGATCAAAGAGTATTTTCATATCCAACACAGAATCAATTGCCACACCTGCCTTCCCAACATCGCCTGTTACGCGAGGATGATCGGAATCATAACCGCGATGAGTGGCCAGATCAAAAGCAACCGAAAGTCCTTTTTGGCCGGCTGCCAAGTTTTTTCGGTAAAACTCATTTGAGGCCTTAGCCGTTGAGAAACCTGCATACTGGCGGATCGTCCACGGACGGACGGTATACATCGTTGCATAAGGGCCGCGCAAGTAGGGAGGTAGCCCAGCGGCCGACCTGATGAATTTATTTTCTAGTTGACGATTTGAAAAGAAATCCAACTCATTGTTTGAATACTTTTGACTTAAGCGCGGTTGAATCATTTCCCAAGCCTCCTTTGCAATAGCTGTCACGAGGCGCTCCAAACAGTAAGAGCCAGCAGTGGGATCTGGGTTTTCTGAAAGATATGATTCCTCGCGAAGTATCGAAGACACGTTTCGGGCAACTCGCAATTCCATATCACTTCCCTTCTGTGGGTTGATCGTCAAGGTATCGCACCCGCCAAGAATACCCGCAATACAAGCGTAGGTATTGCTTAACATTACGCTATGAGGCTCATAGCAATCTAACCTTTCTTGGGCTGACACACCAGAAATGAAGACAGCATTCTCTCCAGGATATCCTCGGTCGATTAAAATCTGAGACCATAGCAATCGTAATGCTTTAAACTTTGCAATCTCAATAAAAATATTTTTCCCTATTGAAAGTTGAAAAGCAATTTGGCTAGAGGAACTTGCCGCTTGCTCAAGCAATGCAACTCCCTTTAAAATGGCAAAAGAAATTTCCCTTATGGGAGAATTTGTTTCCTCACATAGTATACCAAGCGGCTTAAAATTATGCCAAGGCAAAAAAAGAGTTGAAATTTCATCACTTCTTTGGGGATTTCCCCTCCAAAAGAAATCGCCTTGTATATTTTCGGGCGAATACTTTTTTTCTAATAAGTAAGTGTGAAAGTTGTGTGCGAACGAAAAATTCGTTGGATCAACGATGAACGAAACAGAGCAGTGCTCTAATTCAATGGATTGTAAAAGAACCGAAAAGTCAATCGGTGAATTGATTTCAAAAACAATTCCGTCCGCACCATTTAAGAGATTGAATAAAGCCGCTTCATTCGCTTCTTTGGCTTGAGTAACAATTATAAGGGGTCTGTTATACCATTTCCGTTTACCTAGATAAGGATCGTTAGATGCCGGCAGCGGATGAGCCATTTTCGAGCTAGTTGTTTCATCGTAGTAGGGTTCAACACGAATTCCATTTTCAATTCGGCTTAACGATTCTATCAACTTTTTATCGCCTAATTCAATTTTTGCAGATTCCACCCATTGGCTCATGGAGGTGGCGGCTAAACCATTAATTTGAAATGCTTTGTCCTGAAACGAATTCATAATTTTCTAAAAAGGGAACGTTTTTTCAAATTGAAATTAAGTTTTCATTAAAACAATCTTTCTTTTTTCAAGGAGGCTTAGTAATCAAAAAAATTCTGATTATGCAAGATCAATATTTATTTTTTGTTGATCTTTTTTTTTACACCTTTGTCTCCGTTCAAAAGTCAAAAGAATAAAATCATCCTACTTTAACTACTTAAATGGAAGTAAACGCTACAAATGCCTGGAAAGACTGTCTCCAAATAATAGGACAAAGCGTTGACGAACAAAATTACAATACTTGGTTTAAGCCAATTGTCCCGTTGCGTCTTGAAGACGATGTGTTAACCATTCAAGTTCCTTCCCAATTTTTCTATGAGTGGCTCGAGGAGCATTATGTACCAGTTCTGAAACAAGCCATCCATGCGATAATTGGGAAAAATGCCAGGTTAGAGTACTCCGTTGTAGTAGATAGTGGAAACCAGCGCAATCCACCTTTGGTTGTTAATTACCCAAATGGTGCGGGCATAAAAAGAAGCAACGCACAAACACAAAATGGAAATGGAAATATTGAAGAATACTCTCCCTTTAGCTTCAAAGCATTAAATCCACAAACTGTAAATTCAAGGCTAAACCCGCATTATACGTTCGAAAATTTTGTAGAAGGAGATTGCAATCGTTTGGCACGGTCAGCGGGTATTGCCGTCTCGAAAAAGCCGGGAACCACTTCATTTAATCCATTAATGCTTTATGGTGGAGTAGGCGTTGGCAAAACACACTTAGTGCAGGCAATAGGCAACGAAATTAAGAAGAACTTACCTTCAAAGATTGTATTGTATGTCGATCAAAATGATTTTACAACTCAATTTTTGAATGCACTACAGAACCATAAAATGCAGGAATTTCAAAATTTCTACCTGCAAGTAGATTTATTGATTTTGGATGATGTACAATTCTTAGCTGGGCGCGAAAAAACGCAAGAGATTTTCTTCCACATCTTTAATCAATTGCATCAATCGGGCAAGCAAGTGATCATGACGAGCGATTGCCCCCCCCGCGATTTAAAGGGCTTTCAGGAGAGATTACTTTCCCGCTTTAAGTGGGGTTTGACTGCGGATTTGCAAGAACCTGACTTTGAGACCAAATTGGCAATTATTCATAACAAAATGGAATCAGATGGTATTGAAATCCCGTCTGAAGTTGCGGAATATCTTGCTTATAGTGTTGACACGAATCTTCGCGATATGGAAGGAGTGCTGAACTCATTGATTTTCCATGCCACTCTTCTCAAAAAGAAAATAGATCTTGATTTAGCTAAAGAAGTGCTGCGCAACATCGTCAAAGAAATTCAAGCAGATGTGAGCGTAGATTTTATTCAGAAAATGGTGGCTGAATATTTTAAGGTAGATATTGAATCGCTAAAAGCCAAGGTTAAAAAGCGTGAAATAGTAATTCCCCGGCAACTGGCAATGTATTTCTGTAAGCGATATACACAGCTTACGCTTGCGCTGATTGGACAAAATTTTGGCGGCCGCGATCACAGCACGGTGATTCATGCGTTGGAATCCGTAGAAGATATGATGAAGACAGATGCTAATTTCAAAAACTCGGTGGATGAGCTGAGTAAGAAATTAAAGCTAAGAGTTGCGTCTTAACATCTCTTTTCTTTCAAGAAATCAGTCGAAATGGAAATAGGCATATTACTGAAAAATAGTTGGTGACACCCCGTTGGGGGCATTGACAATCATATAGTTACAAGGAGTTTAGTGAAAGTGGTTTCACTAAACTTTTTTTGTTTATGGAAAAGACAAAAAAAG
>JBIKRT010000115.1:0-11655 GCA_044349005.1 Cyclobacteriaceae bacterium | reverse complement strand
CTGTTCGTTGAGTATCCCAATAATCTGGGCCTCGGTAAAGCGCATCTTTTTCATTTGACTGTTTTGTTAGGTTAAAATTAAAAAAACTCTACTTTTAACCTGTTCAAAAAAATCAGCCTAGTACCAGCAGATATTATGAATCGACAAAGAAAGATAAAAAGTGAGGGTGGAGCAGTAATCGGAGTATTTGACGATGAGAAAATGGTGGGAGTTGCTTCAGTTGAGAATAAGTGCAGAGGAATGGAAATGAATTATTGTAAAATGGACATCCTCTATGTAAGCAATAATTACAGGCAATTGGGGTTAGGAGGTCACCTTTTAGACGAGAGTAAAATGGCTGCCAAGAACTTCGGAGCGAGTAAATTGTACATTTCCGCAACACCGACAACAAATACTGTGGACTTTTATTTGCGGCTGGGCGCTGTTCTGACAAAGGAGTTGGACCTGGAATTATATCAAAGAGAACCAGACGAAATTCATTTAGAATTAGCAACAGGGTTGTAAACCCACATGCAGCCAACAAAAACTTGTGGCAAGCGGGCGGGATTGTGCGTCATTGAAGTTTGTAGTTCTTTGTTTATCTTTATCACGTTGGACAGGGCATAGTTTTAATTGCCCGACAGCAATAAGCTAAACGTTGGCTGCTATAACTTTAGACCGCAACTCAACAACAGACAAGTGACATGGTAATAGCTACTGCGACTGAGTTTGATATTAATGAATTGGCTGACGTAGAAATCGAGAGCAAAAGAGAATCAATACCAGGAATCGTAGAAAGCTTTGAGATTGACAAGGAGGCTAGAGTGAATCGTTGGGTGACATACTTTAGAGGACAATCACCACAAACGTCAAAGCCTGAGCGAGTTGTTTTCAAAGCTGTTTCTAAAAATAGAATTGTTGGTTACTTGGCGGGACATCTGACAACACGTTTTAACTTGGACGCTGAAATTCAGTCTTTCTACATTATAAAATCTTATCAGCGACAAGCTATTGGGACTAGACTTCTTATACAATTTCGAGAGTGGCTAATATCTAAAAAAGCGACAAGTTTGTGTGTGGGCATCACTCCAGCCAATAAATACAAAGCATTTTATCTAAAAAATAAAGGACAATATTTAAATGACCATTGGGTTTACTGGGCGGACATAAAAGAATTGCCAAAGACGTTCTAAGGACGACTTAATTGAAAGTAGTTTCAAAGTGACACAGATGTTACAGCAGCCAACAAAAGCTTATTACAAGCGGGCGGGACTGTGCGTCATTGAAGTTTGTAGTTCTTTATTTATCTTTATCACGGTGGACAGGGCGAAGGTTTTTATTTGCCCGCCAGACGATTAGCTAGCCGTTAGAAGTAATTGTAAAAAAACTCGCAGGATTAAAATGACACTGGAGGACATAAGAAATAGTTGTATTTCATTGCCACATGCAACTGAAGACATAAAATATGGAACAGACTTATGTTTTTCTATTGGGACTAAAATTTTTTGCGGGACACGAATAGAAGGACCATTTAGAACAGGAATAAAATGCAACGAATCCGATTTTGCTGACTTAATTGAACGGCAGGGTATTGTACCCATGCCAAGGCTCTCGACTACGTATTGGATACGAATTGAGAAAGACAAAGCACTAAGCACACATGAGTGGAAACAGTATATAAAAAAATCATATGACTTGGTTATTGACTCGCTGCCAAAAAAAACAAAACAATCTTTACTTTAATAACATTAGAGATAGCTCCACATTATCAACTGCAATACTTTGCCATATTGCAACTTGCCTTTACGGGGGTTCATCACCAACGCACGCCATGAACTAAGTTAATGGAAGAAATAAACCGTAAAGAGTAAGAAGACGTGGAGTGGTTTTCTATAGAGATGTTTTACTGAAAACAAATTACAAGAACTATTTACAATTCAATAAAAATAAATTATGAAATATTTTTCATTTATTCTCCTCCTTTGTGTTTTTAATCTAAAAGCTTTTGCTCAGATTAATTATTCCCTTACTTATTTGGATAGCTCGATAAGCAAGGTGAAGGTTACGATACAACTAACGAACGAAAAAAAATCTCCCATAGATTTTGTTATGCCTCGATCAATTCCCGGGGCGTATGGCATCGTAAATTATGAAAACTTTATTGAAGAATTATATGTGATAGGTAGTGATGGTGTACGGAGGCCGATGGTAAAATATCCTAATGGGGCACCCCGTTGGTATTTCCGTGATAGTATTTTAGTTAAGCAAATCGAATACGAGGTTGACTTAAAAAATATGGAAAAACGTTTGGCTAGCTCAGATGCCTCCATTGTAAGGTCTGGATTTGTTGGAATACTGAATTATTCTGTTTTCGGATGGATCGAAGGAACCGAAAAGATGCCAATTCGATGTAGTGTTCAAACATTTTCTAATTGGCCTATCTTCTGTTCAAATGTGCCTACTGCTAGTATGTCAACTGGGAGCTTTTCGTTTTCTGCGAATGATTATTCAACGCTAGCAGACGGGCAACTATTTATGGGCACAAAACTAAGAGTGAAAAGATACGAAGGGATAGTACCTTTATTTATTGCGTCATATAGCGAAACAGCCGATGAATATCTTGATGATTATGGTAAACAAGGGACCATGAGCTTAGATATGTTGAATACTTATTTTGGGGAACTCCCTTTTAAGGAATATTCCATTCTTTTACGAAAAGCTTTGCCCTTGGACGGAGTAGGTTCAATGGCATTTGGGATGGAGCATTTGCAAAGCTCTACTTTTTTGGGCGATACGTCTGAATACAGAAAAGGGCCCATAAGTAATAATCAAATAACGGAAACAATCGACACTTACTTACACCACATGGCACATTCCTTCATACCATTGAGGTCGTATGGCGACAATTACAGACCATTTGTGAAAGAGATTCCACCAATTATCAATAACATTTGGTTTAATGAGGGATTCATGTGGTTTGTACCCTATCAGCTATTGCATTCAAATGACTTACGCCAATGGTTTGAAAGAAATTGTTATAAAGCTAATCCTACGATAAAGGAAATGAGTTTACAGGAATTATCCCAAACTGCGTCCATGATGTATGCTACTGATTTTAGATTGGGTATGGCTGTGGTTGCAAGGGGAGCAATGATGGCAATTGAAATGAACAGTTATTTAGAAAAGAAATCAAGCGGGAAAAAATCAATGCAAGATGTGATCAAGTATATCTATCGATGGTCAAAAGATAAAAATCGGCCCTTTGAATTAAAAGAATTTCCTTTACTTATAAATCAAGCCTGTGGCATTGATTTAACTATGATTTATAATAAGTGGCAGCTGCCTATTAAATAATCTTACTGTTAAATAAAATGTATTTACCAGACTTCTCGTTCTGGCGCAAGTCTTCTTAATCGATTGTAAGATAGACTTGTGCCCTCTGCCATCGCTGCAATTCAGGCACGGATTTTCAGTTTTTAAAATGTACGGCTTTTTTGCTTTAAGAGCGCGCGGAAGTCCGTGCTATTATAATTGGCTGGCAAAAACCTATCGCACTTTACTGCTTTTTCTTTTGTTCAGGTTTTCCGAACCGCGCTATTGTTCAAAAGCTACCATCATTTGAGCAGGCACTCACACTAAGATCAACTCACTATTTTTATACCTTTACCGGGTGTAAAAATAATCCTTCATGGCAGTGGATTTTGATGTAGCAATAATTGGTGCCGGTCCATCCGGAAGTACCTGCGCGCTCGCGCTCCAGGGCAAAGGATTAAGGGTAGCCTTGATTAACAAAGAAGTATTTCCCCGCGATAAGATATGTGGTGATGCTATTCCGGGTTCTGCCTTTAAAGCCATCAGCAGCTTGCGAACCGCATGGGGCGATCAAATGAAAGCCTTTACACATAGCGTAAATATTACGTCCATCGCCATCTTCTTTTCAAAGAGAAATGTGATCCGTTATACATGGAAACTATTTTCGTATAATAGCAAGCGGATCGATTTTGATCATTTTCTTTTTCAATTGGTGAAGCAGGAAACCGATACCCACATTTTAGAACACAAACAGCTTCAACAGGTTACTGCCACCCCGGATTATTGTCAATGCCTGTTTTCAGACGGTTCTTCTATCAATGCTTCGGTGGTGGTAGGATGCGATGGCGCACACTCGGTTGTAAAACGACACCTGATTAAATCTGAGCAGCCTGACGCACTGGCTGTTACTGCTATCCGCGCATACTATAAAGGGATCAAGGGCATTCAATCCGGATGCAATGAAGCACACGTGATCAAAGAAGTAGAGGGCTATTTTTGGATTTTTCCCTTGAGTGATGGCTGGGCGAATGTTGGGTTTGGTGTATTCAAAAACAAAAACAAAAAACAAAAAGGTCGTGCCCCTTTGAACATGCGTGCTCTATTGGAAGAGATCACTCAATCGCCTGCGTTTGCCGATCGCTTTAAAGATGCAACCGTGGAAGGAAAGGTAAATGGTTTCAGCTTGCCGATATGGACGCGGCAAAGAAGCGTAAGTGGACATCGCTTTCTGTTGTGTGGTGATGCCGCTTCGTTAATTGATCCTTTACAAGGACATGGCATTGATTTGGGGATGTGGAGTGGAGTGATGGCGGCCGAACAAATCGGGCAGTGCTTTAAAGAAAATAATTTCAGCGCAGATAGAATAAAAGCGTATGATCGGGCAGTGCATCATAAATTTGGTTCGGAGCTGTCGCGGAACTATTTGTTGATGCGCCTGTTCTTGGGGTTCCCGATTATGCTTCGTGCTTTTTCCCTACTCTATTTCCCGAAGGGCATCATCCATTGGCTATTTGTTAAATTGAAATTATAGTAAGAAATGCAGTGGCAATTACCACCGATTAATAATAGTTGATTTGCCGCTTGAAAGAAAATTCGATTTGGAAAATGGGCATAGTTGCCGTTGAAAGTTTTCTGCTGCATTCTTATCTTTGTTTTGTAGGCCATGGCGATCAATTCTCGCACCATAGCAATACGAAAAAAGACTTCAATACAAACTAAAACAGAGTGGTATGGAAAAAATAGACCTTAACAAACTGACAGACGAAGAACTATTAGTCGAAAGAAAAAAGCTGCGACAATCAAAACTCTTTTATGCAATATTTATTGGTTTTCTTATTGGAATACTCATTTATGGATTTGTTTCGTGGATCCTGTTTTCTGAGAAAAAATTTGGATTCCTGATCCCTATGCTGATTCCTGTTTTTTTGATTTACAAATTGGTTAAAGCCCAAACAAGAACAAGGATTTAGAGGATGTCTTGAAAGAACGAAAATTATACTGACGGGCAAAACAAAATGTCTGAATCAGGATTTACAGAATGTCGATAGATGAATTTACGTATAAAGGCCTATGATAAGCCCATTGGTTTGTTGATGAATTTTGGTGCGACAACCCAGCTGTCCCATCTGTTCGACAAGGTAGCGGAGCGATTGTCGAACTTTAGATAAATGGGATTTTTAATCCCCTTGCTTTTTTTCAGCTTCGCAAGTTTTGCACATTTCCGCTTGCCTGCATCCATTACTTTTGGTTAAAAACAACTCAACCAACAACCCAATTACCATGGAAACCGTTTCACAAAACATTTTTGCCAATGACATTCACGCTGCTGTTGAATTCTATGAGATTCTTGGATTCAGTGTTATAACCACTGTGCCTGAAAATGCGCGCATTATTATTTGAAGCCGCTTTAATTGATGAACAGCTTGCAAAAAAGAAGCGGAGATAAAACATGAACTTGCTTCATGGTTGAACCCTTGGATGATACTTTTGTAGGTATTTTAGAGAATTTCGTTTATTGATAAAAAAAAAGACTGCCCTTTTCCGACAGTCTCTTTCCAAATGGTAGTTAAGGTAGTCTAATCTAAGGTTATACTGTCGCCATCTTTGCCACCTTTGAATTTAGTTACACCGTTGGTTCGATATTTTATTGTAAACCCTTTTACAACAAAAGGGTCAGGATCGGGAATCCCAAAAGATGCTGGATCTATTATAAACGAAGTAGTTCCGTTATCAATAAAATGTTCGGTTACGTCAACTCCCTTATTAGGACTTGCATAAACTGCGCTCAAAACGTTAATTGCCATAATTTTAAATTGATTTTTCCTACTCATAAGGCTTTTCGGAAACCGCCCTTACACTAAACACCCATGCAAGCAGGTTCGTTTTTTTGAGTGGGTTCTGCTCCACTTATCAATGCGCATTTGATAAGGCAAAGATGCAGGTATGAAAGCATTCTGATAAGAAAAGAAATACCCATTTTTAAAAATGAATACAATGCTGTAGCTGCTAGTGGTAACTGTGGATAGAGCAGCACGTGATCAATAACCGAGAAATAGATAGTTATTGCCCTAGCATTATTACCGATAAACTAAAAAGGGAAAGTACAGCTACATCAAAATGCTACCAATAAAAACTAGGTAATACTATTGATTTTTTATTTTGGCCTAAGTAGAAATATTGAATTTAAAGCAAGCACACTTTGCCTTGTAAAACCATTTACTTTATTTGTGAACTCTAACCAACTAAACTTAAAATTATGGTAAAAAATGTAATCATCGTTCTCCTTGCAATCGCAGTTATTTTGCTTTTGGTAAGTAAGCAAAGCCCCAATACACCATCAAACGATACTAAACCTCCATTTATGGAAACAGTTCCTTTGAAAACAGCAAAAGAAGCAGTTGATAGATTTCAAGATTCATGCAAAGCCAAACTTGGTTTTGAGCCCATAAAAGCGTTTACCATGCGGGGTGTAGACGCTATGGAGGTATTGGGTTTACGCAAATTGCTAAAAGGAAACTCAGCCGAATTGGCAGCGCAAGCGGATACACTGGCATTTCGGGTTTATTTTGGCTTAGACGATCAGTTAAGATTTAAGCTTTTTGTGGTAAAAGTGAAGGGAGTAAGTTTTAAAAATAAAGAAATGGGTAGTGATGTTCCTTTTATTGAGGGCACACAGTCTGATGCCAAGGCAACATCGGTCGGTTCTGAATTTGTTTTGGATGTAAACCAACCATGCCCAAGTACTTGCCCAAAGAAACCGATTTTGTAGTTCAATAACTTAACTAAATGAACCAACTTGCAAGTGCTATACTACAGATCTCTTCGCTACCAGTGTGGGGCACGTGCATCTACAGCATCATAATTTACAAGAGTTTATCCAAAGAATTAAAAATTATTGGTGCATTTCTTGTTTTCGCAGGAGTTATTCAATTTATATCAACTTACTGTTGGTACAATAAAATCAACAACATGCCCCTGCTACATTTATATGTGGCAGGTGGCTTTTTGTTTATTTGTTTGTTTTACCAGCAACTGCTTGATGGGTTTATCAGTAAAAAAATAATTTGGGGCGTACTGGCATGCTTTACATGTTTTACAGTCATTAACACGCTCTTCATCCAGCCCATCAACACCTATAATTCATATGCGGTTGTTGTTGAATCCATCTTAATAATCATTCTTTCGTTGTCCACTTTTATGTTCCTGCTGGACGATATCGTGAAGGAAACCAAAGGGAAACTGGCGGTTTCCCTTAATTGGATAAATTCAGGTTTGTTCATTTATTACTCATCCAGCTTGCTTATTTTTTATTTTGGTAATGTTATTACAGGTTCTTTTTCAGTGGAGATAAGTCAATACCTTTGGGTGATACCGTCCATTGCGTCCATGGCAATGCACACTTGTTTTTTTATAGGCTTATGGAAACGACCACAGAAGTAACACTGCTTACCATTCTTGTTCCGCTGGCAAGCGTTATTTCAATTATTTCTATCGGGGTTATTTTGCTCAACCAACACTTCCGCAAGAATCTTTATAAACAAAAACTAGAGCAAGAAGAAATAAAAATCCGGCACCAGCAGGAGTTGCTCAGGTCAACCATTGGCGCGCAGGAGCAGGAGCGGCAGCGCATTGCCAACGATCTTCACGATGAACTGGGTGCCATGCTTTCCATGGCCCGCATGCAAATCAAGCAACTGCAAAAGCAACAGAGTTTATTGGGTAATACTTCGCTGGAAAATTTACAAGAGATTGTAGAAACATCGCTGGCTTCCACCAAACGGATTTGCTACCAACTTATGCCACCTCAATTAGAGCGGTATGGTTTAGAAACTTCACTCGAAGCACTGGCCGAACAAATCAATGCCGTTGAAAAAACACAGGCGTTCATAACTATTAGCGATAACTTCCCTCGCTTTTCTAATGCCATTGAATTGGGGCTTTACCGAATTGTTTCGGAGCTTGCCAACAACACACTAAAGCATTCAGGCGCAAGTGAAGTTAGCGTGGATGTTAGCGCTTCCGGGATGAGATTACGTGCAGGTATCGCGACAATGGCATTGGGATAAAACCAGGGGCAAATAGCAAAGGGTTAGGCATGCGCAGCCTGCACGCAAGGGCAGAAGCACTTGGAGGAAGTTTCGTTGTTTCTGGTAACACACCCGGTTTTAATTGCATCGTACACATCCCCATCAACCTCACATGACAACGCAAGAAAAGATTTCGATCGGGTTAATTGAAGACCAGTTCCTTTTCAGGAAAGGTATGAAGGCCATTTTAGAAAGTTGGCCAGAATTTGAAGTTGTGCTGGAAGCATCCGAAGGCTACACTATCTTACCGTTGCTGGCCAATACCGATACGCTGCCGCACGTATTGTTGGTAGACTTGTCGCTACCCGCCACTAAAGATGGCAAACCCTTCGGTGGCCTCGAAGTTACCAACGCCATCAAAGCACATTATCCAACCATCAAAATCATAATCCTTTCGGTGCATGACGATGATAATTTTATTGCCGAATTAATACTTAGTGGTGCGCACGGATACTTGGTGAAGAATAGCGATCCGCAAGAAGTACACGATGCGATTGTGGCCGTGCACACGCAAGGTTCTTACATCAATAAACGGTCGCTTACCGCGTTGCAGAAAAGAGCTTCCGGAAACAAAGGCGACAAGGCAAAGCTGGATGGTAACATACAACTTACCAAACGCGAGGTAGAAATATTGCGGCTGGTATGCCAAGAGTTTACTACCGATGAGATTGCTGAAAAACTTTTTATAAGCGTAAAAACAGTGAACAGCCATCGAAACAGCTTGCTACAAAAAACAGGCTGCCACAACTCCGTTGGGTTGGTCAACTTTGCAGTGAAGCATAAGTTGATTGAGATGCATTAAATAGATCGGCTATTTGGGCTTCAGTCTTTTATCCCACCACATTGGCCTTAGCGTGCGTTAAGACCCCAAACTTTTAGATGTCCACTCCACGTTTCTACTAGATATCTGCAAAAGGTTCATTTGGGTTTGGGTCGGTGCCAAATCTTAGTACATGGCCGTCAGGGTCTTGAATTTGCATTTCGCAAGCCCACGAAAAATTCGTGAGCGGAAGTTTGATCGTAACGCCTTGCTTTTTTAGTTTCACTTGCAACTGCCGAATATCCCCATCAAAGCCAATCCAAATCCAAGTGTCTGGCAAGCCTTGGCCGCCTCTACATAAGTATAGACCAGTATTGTCGCGATGAACGCTTGTAAAGTTGTCGTCTTCCCAATCTGCTTTTTTAAATCCCAGAATGTTAACATAAAAGTCAAGACTTTTGGCCATATCCGCTACATAGAGAATAGGCACAATATTTTCAATTCGGAATTTTAAAAAATCGCCTTTGCCGGTGTTGATGTTCTTCACCACCTCGCTTGCTAATCAAAAAAGGTGAGCAATAGATTGTTATTGGAGAAGAACTCCAACCTTTAGACTTGCACCAATTTATTTATATATCAAATAATTATGATAGTAATGATTTTCTTTTTTGCTTCTTTTTTCTTTTGTGAGTAAGGGGACACGGGGGTCTTGCAATAGTCAGACAGGTAAATTATATTTACATTCAGACAGCTTTTCCAACTACCTTCTCATGATTTCATATCGACAGACCTAAGCCAATGAAGCAGCAACGTTACCTAAGTCTTGATGTGTTGCGCGGAATGGACGTGGCGCTGATGATCGTTGTCAACTCGCTCGGCAGCTTCGAAACGGCATGGTCGCCCCTTCTTCATGCGCCTTGGAATGGATTCACGCTGACCGATCTCGTCTTTCCAACCTTTCTGTTTGTGGTAGGCAATTCCATGTTCTTCAGCATGCAGAAGTATGAACCGATGGGGAATGGTGCAGTGCTTACCAAAATTCTAAAACGGACGGCCATCATCTTCCTGATCGGATACCTCATGTACTGGTTCCCGTTTTTCAATATCACCGAAACAGGTGAACTTGTTTTCAGGCCTTTGAGTCATACTCGTATTCTCGGGGTACTGCAACGAATTGCACTCTGCTACGGAATTGCTGCGATCATCATTCATCATTTCAAAGTGAAAGGTGCGGCTTGGTTCATGGGAACCGCACTCGTCTTCTATACCTGGGTGCTTTGGGCATTCGGGGATTTAACCATGGAAGGCAATGCTGGCCACAAACTTGATCTTTTTGTGCTCGGAGCCGATCATCTTTACCAGGGAGAGGGAAAACCATTTGATCCGGAAGGAATCCTGAGCACGATTCCTGCCGTTGTGAATGTGCTGGCTGGCTATCTGACAGCACGGTTCATCAGCCTGAAAGGCAATGGCTACGAAACGCTCGCCAAACTGATGATCGCAGGTTCTGTATTGCTACTGGCCGCACAGTGGGTCAACCTGTTTATTCCCATGAATAAGAAGCTCTGGACGGCCAGCTATGTCTTCCAAACAGTAGGCCTTGATCTCCTGATCCTGGCGGTAATTATGTTCGGCATTGAACGCCTGGGCAAAAAGCGATGGACACCCTTTTTCGAGGTTTTCGGAAAGAATACGCTGTTTATTTATATCCTTTCGGAAATTCTGGTCATTGTGATGTACTGGATTCCCAATGGCGGCTACTGGCCGGTGCCGGGTAAAGTTCAGCCAGATAGCGTGCTGAGTTGGATTTACGACAATATCTTCCGGTGGGCTGGAGATTATACCGGGTCTTTTCTGTTTGGCGTCTGCGTAATGCTCACCTGCTGGGTGGTGGGGTATATCCTGCACCGAAAAAAGATTTACATCAAGGTGTAGGGCTCCGCTTTTATTCAAGAAGCTGACGATCATCTTTTTGTAATCTGCCGATGGCGAACTCTTGCCAAGCCCTGATAAAATGACCTGCACACCCAGTCTTGCCAAATGCCTGACTGCAAGCATTAAATGGCAATAAAATGTTTCTAAATCTTTACTGGTCACCGCAAACTTTTAAGCTTCCGTGCTAAGCCAGAGTCACGACAAGTTAGCGGCTCTTAGTTAAGTGACATTACTTCGGGTAGCTCGGGTGTTGCTTAATTTTTCTTATCTGACGCAAATGTCTAAAGCTATGCTGGAAAAAAGTAAAATATCGTTGGTGGATATTAGGACCAAAGTTAACGTAATATATTCTCAAATTTCTTGTATCGTTTTTGAGGAACTCGATCGATTCATTCCGCATGGTAGTCAACCAAATCATGTTATTCTTGCCTTCATTGTTGCCCAAGGGAACACTATAAGTAGTCACTCCTTAAAAAGCCCAATGGGATTAGTTTTTGAATAAAATCGATCGAATTGAGTTGAAACAATCTGCAAGAAAGTCGGGTTTTATCTTTAAAACCTTGCAGATTTTTTATGCTTACA
>JBIKRT010000166.1:0-3191 GCA_044349005.1 Cyclobacteriaceae bacterium | reverse complement strand
TGTAAGCATAAAAAATCTGCAAGGTTTTAAAGATAAAACCCGACTTTCTTGCAGATTGTTTCAACTCAATTCGATCGATTTTATTCAAAAACTAATCCCATTGGGCTTTTTAAGGAGTGACTAATTAGCCATGCTTCGCTCGCCCAGCTAGGGGTATCGTTTCACCAATCATCGTTACCTTTTGTGGGTATTAACTGTCAGTTTAAAAGCAAGATTCGAACAGAATTAAGGCTGGGCACAGATTTCTTCTTCGACAGAACCCCAGTAGAAGGTGTAGTTGTTTACAATGTTCTCAAAAATGAAGATTACGAGTTTTATGCCGGTGTAGGTGGACGTATAAATTCGTTGGAAGGGCTCGTTATACCAGTTGGTGTAAATCTTTATCCTCTTCCTAAAAAGCAGTTTGGTTTTCATATTGAACTTGCCCCGATAATTGGAGATATAGAGTTACTTCGGGGCAGTTGGGGTATTCGATATCGGTTCGCAAAAGAATAGAAACAGCAAAGGCCCTCGCGAGAGAGCCTTTGCTGAGTGGATGGCCTATAGCTGAACTTAAGCAGCTATTCCATCAGCTAATAACACAACTTTATTTTTTAGCACTTCTACAACACCACCTGTAATCTTTAATTGGCTTCTAGAAGCTTCTTTTGTTTTGTACTCCACCACTCCAGCTTTTAACAAACTCACTAGTGGGGCGTGATTATTCAATATCTGAAAGGAACCGTCAGCCCCCGGAAATGTAGCTAACGAAACTTCGCCTTCAAATACCTTTTTCTCAGGTGTGATTATCTCTAGGTGCATAATTTAATTTGATGATTTGATGATTTGAAAATTATCCAATTAGTCAATTCAATCTTCAAATTATCAAATTGACTAATTATCAAATTAATTTGCTTTCGCTTCCGCCATTAAACGCGCTCCTTTTTCGGCCGCTTGTTCTATGCTTCCCACAAGGTTAAATGCTGCTTCAGGTAGATGATCATATTCACCATCCATAATCGCATTAAAGCCTTTAATGGTATCTTTTATATCAACTAAAACACCTTTTAAACCTGTGAACGCCTCTGCCACATGGAAAGGCTGAGATAAGAAACGTTGTACCCTTCTGGCACGATGTACTATTTGCTTATCTTCATCACTTAACTCATCCATACCAAGGATGGCGATAATGTCTTGAAGTTCTTTATAACGTTGTAGAATGTTTTTAACCCGTTGCGCACAATTGTAATGTTCTTCCCCAACAATATCAGCCCGCAAAATACGAGAAGTTGAATCCAACGGGTCAACCGCAGGATAAATACCTAATTCAGAAATTTTTCGAGATAATACGGTCGTTGCATCTAAGTGAGCAAATGTTGTTGCAGGGGCGGGGTCAGTCAAGTCATCGGCAGGCACATAAACCGCTTGTACTGAAGTGATAGATCCGTTTTTAGTGGATGTAATCCGTTCTTGCATAGCGCCCATTTCCGAAGCCAATGTCGGTTGATAACCCACCGCAGAAGGCATACGGCCTAAAAGAGCTGACACTTCAGAACCTGCTTGCGTGAAACGGAAAATGTTATCAATAAAGAATAGGATATCACGGCCTTTGCCTGTGCCATCACCATCTCGGAAATATTCGGCAATTGTCAATCCTGACAAAGCAACGCGAGCACGGGCTCCCGGAGGTTCGTTCATTTGACCAAACACGAAAGTCGCTTTTGAATCTTCTAGTTTGGTGGCATCCACTTTTGATAAGTCCCATCCACCTTCGTGCATAGATTTCATAAATTCTGGCCCGTAATCAACGATTCCAGCCTCAATCATTTCACGTAATAGGTCGTTCCCTTCACGTGTACGCTCACCGACACCCGCAAATACCGAAAGACCAGAGTAGGCTTTCGCGATGTTGTTGATCAACTCTTGAATCAACACAGTTTTACCAACACCCGCGCCACCAAACAATCCAATTTTACCACCTTTTGAATAGGGTTCAATCAAATCGATAACTTTTATACCTGTATAAAGAACTTCCTGAGAAGTAGATAAATCTTCGTAGCGTGGAGCAGCCCTGTGAATGGGCAAAGAATTCTTTCCGCTTGGTTGCGCAATACCATCTATGGCCTCGCCAATAACATTAAAAAGGCGGCCTTTAATATCGTTACCAATTGGCATTTGAATAGGCGAACCAGAATCGGTAACTTTCATACCTCTTACCAGGCCTTCAGTACCTTCCATGGCGATGGTACGAACCCGGTCTTCGCCTAAATGTTGCTGTGTTTCTAACACAACACGCGTTCCATCTCCTTTCGTAACTTCCAACGAATCAAGGATATTAGGTAATTTAGTGCCCGCTTCGTCAAAAGCCACATCTACCACCGGACCGATCACCTGCGTTATTCTGCCAATATTTGCCATCTTTTAGATTTAAGATTTAAGATTTAATAGATAAGATTCAGAGCAAAGGTTTACTACCGTCTACCACTGTTCTTAAATAGTTGCGCAAAAGTAGTGTTTTCGGGCGCATTGCCAAAAGCCAAGTGTAAAATTTGCCTTTTGATTCTGACCTACTTTGAGCAGTTGTCAATTGAGTAGCATTTAAAAATGCTTACACAGAAAAGCAAAATCTCATAAATCGTATTTAACTCTTTAAGGGACTACTTTTCGCTTTTAATTGCTGTTCTAGCCATACGATTTTCTCGTCTTTGAGTTTGAGCAGCTCATTTTTTGAGTCTAGCAAGTTTTTGAAAAGTTCAGGATCACCCATTACGACTCCATTATGGTTATGATTATTGTTCTGAATATTAACTGTCGTCTTTTCATTTGATATTAAATCAGCTAACGAAACCTTATAAAGAACAGCGAGTTTCTCTAAATATTCCAAGCGTATCTCATATTTATCACTTTCCAATTTATGATAATTAGCTTGAGTCATGCTTAAATGATCTGCCACCACTTGCTGTGAATACCCTTTAATCTCCCTGAATTGCTTTATCCGTGTACCTATTTTCATATTTATTATTTCGGGCTAACAACTATTTTTCAGTTATAAAATTATAACTTTTAAGAATAAAATTATAACCCCCTGAAAGCTTCCCCAAAAACAGTAGCGATTATAAATAGAGTTTAATCGTTAAAATTGGGAAGAAATGAAAACAACAAAATTCAATGAGAGCCAAATCGTGGGCATCCTCAAACAGCAAGAACAAGGA
>JBIKRT010000043.1:0-36348 GCA_044349005.1 Cyclobacteriaceae bacterium | reverse complement strand
AAGTAAATCCACTTGTCTTTTTAGCCCAACTTTTTAATTGCCTTTTTTCGCTCGTTAAAACCACAAAATCACAAATCCAAAATCTTCTAATCCTAAAATTGAGTTTTTAAGGGACGACTAATTAAGCCTGTTAAGCCCAGGAAAATCAGTGTAAAATGGGAACCCAGCCCTTCGGCTTTTCCTAATCCTGTTTGGATGGAATAGTAGGTCAAGTAGGAAAACATCAAAGTCAAAAGCGTGCGAAGAAAAGCAAGCATCATAATGGTGTTTTTATGTTGCCTTTCTTCATTTTCCAGTGTTATCTTGTACGGATAGTTGATGAATTTTCTCGGGAGCTTATTGATAAAACTCAGAAGGAAAAACAACACCACGCCAATCAACGGAAGAGCAATGATGCTAGTTTTAGAACCATATCCATCGGGTGTTCCAAACGAGTTGAAATGAGAGGGAATCGTTTCCGGCAGGGCGCTATAGTGTATCGATACAAACAAAAACGAGAACAGGAGACTTCCGATTCCGATAGTGTTCAATAATATGGATATTGGTTTTTTCAACTGGCGTTAACAACGGTCTGCCCTAATATGTAGGCATTGTAGGATCAATCTCTTTTGCCCATGCTAAAATTCCGCCTTTAAGGTTAAATAGGTTAGTATAATTCTGATTCTTCTCCAGCCATTGAATAATATCTCCACTTCGTTTGCCACTTCGGCAATGAACCACCACTTGCTTATCGTGAGAGATTTTGTCGAGGTTATAAGGCACTTCGGCCATGGGGATTAGCTCGCCACCAATTTCACAAATATCATACTCGTGTGGTTCGCGCACATCAATCAATTGAAAGTCTGCGTGGGTATCTTTCAGGCTTTTTAGCTCTTGTACTGTTATCTCTTGCATATGCGAATGTTGATTTTTCTTGTCATTAATCCCACAAAAATCGTCATAATCTATCAGTTCTGAAATTGTTGCGCGCTGGTTGTTGTCAGCAATCGCGATTTTTAACGTTTCAAGTGTTAAGCTGCGGCATAACAAATCTTTAACCCTCCTAGGCCAGCTTGGCAACCCAAACCGACCTTGGAGGGTTAAACAATTTATTTCTTGATGAATTTCACTTGTGCTACGCTTTCAGCCAGAAGAATTCTCAGCAAATATACCCCTGGACTTAAATGTTCAACCGATGTTTGGTAATGATCGTTGGTCTTTTCGAGCTCTAGCGGTAAGCTGGCCCTTCCCGTCATATCAAACAATTGTGTTGATTTTACCTCGCCAACTATTCCATTCACTTGAAGTACTTCTTCCACCGGGTTTGGTGAAATTGAAATGTAAGACTCTTGTTTAATATCCCCTGTAATAACAACGGGTTGCTCTGCCGAGAATTCACTCACACAATCATCCGCGGTTACCTGCACTTTGTAAACCCCTGACGCAGTTGCGGAAAAAGACTGGTTGGTGCCACCGCTGATGGCATTTCCGGCCAAGTACCATTGATTGCCTGCGGCAGCGTTACTGGTAAGGATTACCGTCCCCGTATTGTTTGCTGTGGTGATGGTAGGCTTTGCTGGTTTAATGCAAAAATTTTGTGTTACGCTCGTTGCCGGATTGAAACTATCGTTTCCACCTTGGCTGGCAACAATGGAGGTACGACCCGCCTTTACCAATGTTACCTGAGTGCCACTTATCGTAATCTTGTCGGATGTGGTAGAAAAGGCTACGACTAAATTAGACGAAGCAACCCCAGTGAGAGCGAAAGCAGCATCGCCCAATGTTTTATCTGCGAGTGGGGTAAACGTAATAGCCTGACTTGCTTTATTTACAGTAAGTGTCTGCGTAACATTTGCGGCAGAATTAAACGAATCATTCCCGGCTTGACTAGCGGTAATAGTTGAAGTTCCAACGCCTACTATCGTGACAGAATTACCCGAAATAGTGGCGACAGCTGTATTGCTGGATGTGTAATTAATTGGCAGGCCTGAACTTGTTGTTGCTGACAAAGTAAGGCTAGCATCCCCGTAAGTCTTAGCTGGCAATGCAGCGAACGTAATAGTCTGACTTGCTTTATTTACGGTAAGTGTTTGCGTAACATTTGCGGCAGAATTAAACGAATCATTCCCAGCTTGACTAGCGGTTATAGTGGAAGTTCCAAAGCCTACTATCGTGACAGAATTACCCGAAATAGTGGCGACAGCTGTATTGCTGGATGTGTAAGCAACGGGCAGTCCTGAACTTGTCGTTGCTGACAAAGCAAAGCTAGTATCCGCGTAGGTCTTAGCTGGCAATGCAGCAAACGTAATAGTCTGACTAGCTTTATTCACTGTAAGAGTCTGGTTAACATTTGCGGCAGCAGCAAACGAGTCATTGCCTGCTTGGCTAGCGGTAATGGTGGAAGTTCCAACGCCTACTACCGTGACAGTATTTCCCGAAACAGTGGCCACCGCTGTATTGCTGGAAGAGTAAGTAATTGGCAGCCCTGAACTTGCCGTTGTTGACAAGGTAAAGTTAGCATCCCCGAAAGTCTTGGCTGACAATGTAGCAAACGTAATGGTTTGGCTTGCTTTATTTACGGCAAGAGTTTGAGTAACATTTGCAGCTGAATTAAACGAGTCGTTGCCAGCTTGATTAGCGGTTATAGTGGAAGTTCCAACGCCTACTATCGTGACAGAATTACCCGAAATAGTGGCGACAGCTGTATTGCTGGATGTGTAAGCAGCGGGCAGTCCTGAACTTGTCGTTGCTGACAAAGTAAAGTTGGCATCCCCGAAAGTCTTTGCTGGCAATGTAGCAAACGTAATAGTCTGACTTGCTTTATTTACGGTAAGTGTTTGAGTAATATTTGCGGCAGCAGCGAACGAATCATTCCCTGTTTGGCTAGCGGTAATGGTGGAAGTTCCAACGCCTACTACCGTGACAGTATTTCCCGAAACAGTGGCCACCGCTGTATTACTGAAAGAGTAAGTAATTGGCAGTCCTGAACTTGTCGTTGCTGACAGAGTAAAGCTAGCATCCCCGAAAGTCTTTGCTGGCAATGCAGCGAACGTAATAGCCTGACTTGCTTTATTTACGGTAAGTGTTTGCGTAACATTTGCGGCAGAAGCAAACGAATCATTCCCTGCTTGGCTAGCGGTTATAGTTGAAGTGCCACCGCCCACTATCGTTACCGTGCTGCCAGCAATGGTGGCGACTGACGTATTGCTGGAAGTGTAAGTAATTGGAAGTCCAGAACTTGCCGTTGCTGATAACGTAAAGCTAGCATCCCCGAACGTCTTGGTTGGAAAAGTAGCAAACGTAATGGATTGGGTTGCTTTGTTTACAGTAAGTGTTTGGGTAACATTTGGCGCAGCTGCAAAAAAATCATTCCCAGCTTGACTAGCGGTAATGGTGGAAGTGCCACCTCCCACTATCGTTACTGTGCTGCCAGCAATAGTGGCCACCGCTGTATTGCTGGAAGAGTAAGTAACTGGTAGTCCAGAACTTGCCGTTGCCAATACGGCAAAGTTTGCATCCCCAAACGTCTTTGCTGGCAAGGCAGCGAACGTAATGGACTGGGAAAGAACAAGGTTGTTTCTAATCACAGAAACTGTATTGCTCCCATAATTTGCTACTGCCAAGTCTGCCTTACCATCGCCATCTAAATCGTTTATGGCTACAAAAATCGGTTGAGTACCTGTAATAAAATCTACTTTAGCAGCGAAGCTGGATGCGGTAATAGAGCCGCTGCTACTCATATTGCGAATTACAGAAACTGTATTGCTGAATCTATTTGCCACTGCCAAGTCTACCTTGCTATCGCCATCTAAATCGCCCATTGCTAAAAATGTTGGAGCATCACCTGTTGTAAGATCTACCTTAGCGGCAAAGCTAGCTGTGGTAATAGCGCCACTGCTACTTGTATTGCGATAAAGCGAAACTGTAGCGTTTCCATTATTCGCCACTACTAGGTCGGCCTTGCCATCGCCATCTAAATCGCCTATGGATACAGAATATGGAAATACACCTGTAGTAAAGTCTACTTTAGGGACAAAACTAGCGGTGGTAATAGATCCGCTATTACCAGCATTGCGATATACAGAAACTGTAGTGCTGCCATAATTAGCCACGGCCAAGTCTGCCAAGTCGTCCCCGTCTATGTCGCCCATTGCTACAAAAATTGGCTGAGTGCCAGTAGCAAAGTCTACTTTAGGGGCAAAGCTAGCGTTAGTAATAGATCTACTGCTACCGGTATTACGACATACAGAAATAGTATTGTCCGCAAGGTTCGGCACTGCCAAGTCGGCCTTACCATCGCCATCTAAATCGCCTATGGATACAGAAATTGGACTGCCACCTGCGGTAAAGTCTACTTTAGGGGCAAAACTAGCGCTGGTAATAGATCCACTGATACTTTTATTGCGAAATACTGAAACTGTATTGTTGTCTCTATTTGCCACTACTAGGTCTGGCTTGCCATCGCCATCTAAATCGCCAATGGACGCAGAAAAAGGACCTGAGCCTGTAGTAAAGTCTACTTTCGGGGCGAAGCTAGCAGCATTAATAGATCCAATGCTACTTGTGTTGCGATATACCGAAACTGCATTACTGCTATAATTCGTTACTGCCAAGTCTGCCTTGCCATCGCCATCCAAATCTCCAATGGCTACAGACCAAGGATTAGCACCTGCAGTAAAGTCCACTTTAGGGTTAAAGTCTGCTGCGGTAATGCCGCCTTTGTTAGGTGAAAATGTGGGCGTAAAGTTGTTCTTTGAATAGGCTAACAAACCAGTGGTGGTATTTAGTACTGTAATAGGCGCGTAGGTCGCTCCTGCTGGAACAGTAACGGTAAGTTGGGTAGACGTGGCGGCTGTAACGGTGGCGCGGGTGGCACCAAAAACAACCACATTGTTGGCGGGGGTTGCGCTAAAGTTGGACCCCGAAATGGTTACCGATGTGCCTACCGACCCCGAGGCAGGAGAAAAGATAGAGATGATAGGTGGACCCAAAGGATTATTTCTTATTACAGAAATAGTATTGTCAGCAAGATTCGTCACTGCCAAGTCTGCTTTGCCATCGCCATCTAAATCGCCTATTGATAAAGATCCTGGGCCACCACCTGTGGTAAGCTCTACTTTAACAGCGAAGCTAGCGGTAGTAATAGAGCCATTAGTACTGGTATTGCGATATAGAGAAACTTTATTGGAGGCTTGATTCGTCACAGCCAAATCTACCTTGCCATCTCCATCTAGGTCGCCTATTGCCATATCTTGTGGAAAAGTTCCAGTAGCAAAGTCTACTTTAGGGGCAAAGCTAGCGGCAGTAATAGTTCCACTGGTACTCGTGTTGCGAATTACAGAAATTGTGTTGCCGGCATTAGCCACTGCCAAGTCTGCCTTGCCATCGCCATCTAAATCGCCTATGGCTACAGAAACTGGACTATCGCTTGTAAAGTCTACTTTAGGGTCAAAGCTAGCGGTGGTAATAGAGCCACTGCTGCTTGTATTACGAAATACAGAAACAGTGTTGCCTGTCACATTATCTCTATTCGCCACTGCTAAGTCTGGCTTGCCATCGCCATCTAAATCTCCTATAGCTACTGAGATTGGATTAGAACCTGTAGTAAAGTCTACTTTTGTGGCAAAGCTTGTGGAGGTGATAGACCCACTGCTGCTGGTGTTGCGATAAACCGAAACTGTATTGATACTATAATTTGTCACGGCCAAGTCTGCCTTACCATCACCATCTAGATCGCCTATGGCGACAGAAGAAGAATTAAAACCTGTATCAAAGTCTACTTTAGGGGCAAAGCTAGCGGTGGTAATAGATCCACTGCTGCCGGTGTTGCGATATACAGAAACTGTTGAACTGGTTTTATTCACCACTGCCAAGTCTGCCTTGCCATCTCCATCTAAATCGCCAATGGCTGCAAACCAAGGTCCATCACCAGTAGCAAAATCTACTTTAGAAGCAAAGCTATTCGTGGTGACCGATCCACTGCTACTTGTATTGAGATATACTGAAACTGTATTGCTGTAATAATTCGCCACTGCCAAGTCAGCCTTGCCATCGCCATCTAAATCGCCAATGGCTAATGAAACTGGTAAAGCACCTGTAGTAAAGTCTACTTTAGGGTTAAAGTCTGCTGTGGTAATGCTTCCTTTGTTTGGTGCGAATGTGGGTGTAAAGTTGCTTTTGGAATACGCTAATAAACCAGTGGCGGTATTTAAAACAGTGATGGGCGCATAAGTAGCACCTATTGGTACAGTAACTGTAAGTTGAGTCTCTGTGGCGGCTGTAACTGCAGCGCGGGTAGCGCCAAAAACAATCACATTGTTGGTGGGGGTTGTGCTAAAGTTAGTGCCTGTAATGGTTATAGTAGCACCTACCGCACCCGAACTCGGGCTGAAAGAGGTAATGGTAGGCGGTGTGGCAAAAACAGGGTTATTTCTTATAACAGAAACGGTGTTGCTATTTCTGTTTGCCACTGCCAAGTCCGCCTTGCCATCGCCATCTAAATCGCCTATGGATAAGGAAAATGGAGCACTACCTGCAGTAAAGTCTACTTTAGTGGCAAAGCTAGCGGTGGTAATAGAGCCATTGCTGCTTGTATTGCGAAATATCGAAACAGTTGAAACTGCACCGTTGTTATAATTTGCCACTGCCAAGTCTGCCTTGCCATCGCCATCTAAGTCGCCTATGGCTGCAGAAATTGAACCTGTGCCTGCAGTAAAATCCACTTTAGCTGCAAAACTAGCGGTGGCGATAGATCCAATGCTGCTTGTATTACGAAATACTGAAACCGTTGAACTTGTATAATTTGCCACTGCCAAGTCTGCTTTGCCATCGCCATCAAAATCGCCTATGGCTATAGAATAGGGATCAACACCAGTAATAAAGTCCACTTTAGCGGCAAAGCTAGCGGCGGTAATCGACCCAATGCTACTTGTATTGCGAAATACAGAAACTGTGCTGCTGATTTGATTCGTCACTGCCAAGTCCGCCTTACCATCGCCATCTAAATCGCCTATGGCTGCAGAAGTTGGTTGACTACCTGTAGTAAAGTCCACTTTAGTGGCAAAGCTAGCTTCAGTGATAAAGCCACCGCTGCTTGTATTACGAAATACTGAAACTGAAGTGCTGCCATTATTCACCACTGCCAAGTCTGCCTTGCCATCGCCATCTAAATCGCCAATGGCAACCGAATATGGTAATGATCCTGTGGTAAAATCTACTTTGGGGGCAAAACTAGCGGTGGTAATAGAGCCACTGCTACTGGTGTTACGATAAACAGAAACTGTGCTGCTGTTTGCATTGGCCACCGCCAAGTCGGCCTTGCCATCGCCATCTAAATCGCCTATGGCTACAGACCAAGGATGAGTACCTGTAGGAAAGTCTATTTTAGGGGCAAAGCTAGTAGCGCTGATAGATAGATCCACTACTACTTGTATTACGATATACAGAAACCGTATTGCTTTGAAGATTCGCCACAGCCATGTCAGCCTTGCCATCGCCATCTAAATCGCCTACAGCTACAGATAATGGATTAGTACCAGTAGTAAAATCCACTTTAGGGGTAAAGTCTGCTGTGGTAATGCTTCCTTTGGTGGGGGAGAAAGTAGGCGTAAAGTTGCTTTTTGAATAGGCTAACAAACCTGTGGTGGTATTTAGTACTGTAATAGGCGCGTAAGTGGCGCCTATTGGAACGGTAACGTTGAGTTGGGTAGACGTGGCGGCCGTAACGGTAGCGCTAGTAGCCCCAAAAATAACCACATTATTGGCGGGGGTGGGATCAAAGTTTGTGCCTGTAATGGTAACTGAAGTGCCCACAGCACCCGAAGTGGGGGTAAATGAAGTGGTGGTGGGTGGCGCAACTTGCACATCAAACTCGGACAAAGGCCTCGACCAAGTACCGCCATAAGTCCCCGCGAACAAGTTGCTGCCGCTTACTTGAAGGGAATTAATAATCCGATTTACAAACCCCGTCAACCCCGCGTTTACCGCAGTCCAGCTCGCCCCATTGTTGGCGGAAAAAAAGACCCCGCCTCCATTAGTCCCGGCAAAAAGGTTGGTGCCGCTTACCGTGAGGGACCGAACAGTCAGATTTGTCAACCCCGTGTTTACCGCTGTCCAGCTCGCCCCGTTGTTGGTTGAAAGAAAGACGCCACCATAAGTCCCTGCAAACAGATTGCTGCCGCTTACCGTAAGGGATTCAACATACTGACTTGTCAGCCCATTGTTTACTGCTGTCCAGCTCGCCCCGTTGTTGGTGGAAAGAAAGACCCCACCATCTGTCCCGGCAAACAGATTGCTGCCGCTTTCCGTGAGGGACTGAACAAACAGATCATTGTACCCTGTCAACCCCGTGTTTACCGCTGTCCAGCTCGCCCCGTTGTTGGTGGAAAGAAAGACCCCGCCTCCCCCAGTCCCGGCAAACAGTTTGTTGCCGCTTACGGTGAGGGACCGAACAGTCAGATTTGTCAACCCGGTGTTTACCGCTGTCCAGCTCGTCCCGTTGCTGGTCGAAAGAAAGACACCGCCTCCATTAGTCCCGGCAAACAGATTGCTGCCGCTTGCCGTGAGGGACAGTACTAAAAGATCCGGCAACCCAGTGTTTACGGCTGTCCAACTCGCCCCGTTGTTGTTGGAAAGAAAGACCTCGCCAAAAGTCCCGGCAAACAGGCTGCTACCGCTGACCATGAGGGAAAGAACAAACTGCCCCATCAACCCTGTGTTTACTTCTGTCCAATTCATCCCGTTGTTAGTAGAAAGAAAGACCCCGCCATTAGTTCCGGCAAACAGGTTGCTACCGCTGACCATGAGGGAAAGAACAGCAAGATTTTTCAACCCCGTGTTTACCGCTGTCCAGCTCGCCCCGTTGTTGGTGGAAAGAAAAACCCCGCCATTAGTCCCGGCAAACAGGTTGCTACCGCTTACAATGAGGGAATAAACACTGAGATTCGTCAACTCTGTATTTACTGCTGTCCAGCTCGCCCCGTTGTTGGTGGAAAGAAAGACCCCACCTCCGTCAGTCCCAGCAAACAGGTTACTGCCGCTTACCGTGAGGGACCGAACTCTCAGATTTGTCAACCCGGTGTTTACCGTTGTCCAGCTCGTCCCGTTGTTGGTAGAAAGAAAAACCCCGCCTCCCCCAGTCCCGGCAAACAGGTTGCTGCCGCTTGCCGTAAGGGACTCAACAACCTGGCTTGTCAACCCCGTGTTTACCACTGCCCAGCTCGCCCCATTGTTGTTGGAAAGATAAACCTCGCCAAAAGTCCCGGCAAACAGGTTGCTGCCAATTATCGTGAGGGACCTAACGGTCAGATTTGTCAACCCCGTGTTTACTGCTGTCCAGTTCGCCCCGTTGTTGGCGGAAAGAAAGACCCCACCTCCTCTGGTTCCTGCAAACAGATCGCTGCCACTTACCAAGAGAGTCCGAACTTCCAGATTTGTCAACCCCGTGTTTACTGCTGTCCAGCTCGCCCCGTTGTTGGTAGAAAGAAAGACGCCCCTATTAGTCCCAGCAAACAGGTTGCTGCCATTGCTAACTAATGAATTAATTTGTCCGCCATACAAGCCATTATTTTTTTCTACCCACTGGGCGTGGAGGGCAATCTTAAATAAACATAGGGTGAGCGTGAGCAGTAGTTTTATTTTCATATTTGTTGGATTATGAGTTGCAAAATTTTATGTTATCAATGTTATGTGTTCTCATATTTATGAATTGTAACACCAGCGCATTTTTATGTAACTACTTTTAGGGATTTGTTGCCCATAACTTTCATTGCATAAAATTTATGGTTAATAAGTAGGCATGGTAGTATCAATCTCCTTTGCCCAAGCCAGTATTCCACCTTTTAAATTATACAGATTAGTGAATTGTTGATTCTTCTCCAGCCACTGAATAATATCTCCACTTCGTTTGCCACTTCGGCAATGCACCACCACTTGCTTATCGCGAGAAATTTTGTCCACGTTAAATGGCACTTCGGCCATAGGGATTAGCTCGCCACCAATTTCGCATATCTCATACTCATGTGGTTCGCGCACATCAATCAATTGAAAATCGGCATTAGAATTTTTCAGGTTTTTTAGCTCTTGTACTGTTATTTCTTGCATATGCGAATGTTGATTTTTCTTGTCATTAATCCCACAAAAATCGTCATAATCTATCAGTTTTGAAATTGCAGCACGTTGGTTTTTGTCAGCAATTGCGATTTTTAACGTTTCAAGTGTAATACTGTCGAATAGTAAAAGTATCCCCGCCAAGGGTTCAGCAATGCCGGTAATTATTTTTATCGCTTCGTTGGCTTGCATGCTCCCAATAATGCCCGGAAGTACTCCCAGCACCCCGCCTTGTTCGCAATTGGGCACGCTGCCTTCTTCGGGTGGTGTTGGATAAAGATCACGATACGTAGGGCTGCCACGCCAATTAAACACGGCCACTTGGCCTTCGTAGCGGAAGACAGAACCGTAAATGAGTGGTTTGTCTTGTAACACACTTACGTCATTGAGCAAATAACGAGTGGGAAAATTATCGGAAGCATCAATGATCACATCAAACGAATGGGCGATTGTGAGTGCATTATGGGAAGTTAACTTGTCGGTGATAACAGTAAAATGAACGAATGGATTTAATTGGTTCAATCGTTCTTTTGCGACTGCGGCTTTTGGTTTACCGATGTCGTTAGTCGTGAAAAGCACTTGCCGCTGTAAGTTTGATTCACTTATAAAGTCAAAGTCGGCAATGCCAATTTCCCCAACACCCGCTGCTGCCAGGTAAAGCAAAACAGGGCAACCTAGCCCGCCCGCGCCCACCACAAGTACTTTCGCTTGCTTTAATTTTTGCTGAGCTTCTATACCAAACTTAGGCAAGGGAAGATGCCTGCTGTAGCGAAGGAGTTCGTGGTTAGTTAAAAGAGACACATTAAAAACGTTTCAACGCAAGAGCCGCCACCGTTTCCCCGATGGCGAGTGATGAGGTGGCAGCCGGTGATGGTGCATTGCACACGTTGATTACATTTGCTTCTTCCAGTATCAAAAAATCGTCCACCAAACCGCCATCACGGTCGCACGCTTGCGCCCGCACGCCCGCGCCACCTTCTACCAAATCCTCTTCTTTAATTTCGGGTAGTAGCTTTTGTAATGCTTTGGTGAACGCAGCCTTAGAGAATGACCGGTACATTTCCCCGAAACCAGTTTTCCAATACTTGGCGGCCACTTTCTGGAAGCCCGGCCAGGCAAGCGTTTCCGCAAGTTCAGCCAAATTAATATCCGATTTCTTGTAGCCTTCCCGCCTGAAGGCGAGCACTGCATTAGGTCCCGCCTCGACTCCGCCTTTGGCCATTCTTGTAAAGTGAACACCCAAAAATGGAAAGTTGGGGTCTGGCACAGGGTATATCAAATTCTTTACAAGGTATTCTTTCTCTTTCTTCAGCTTAAAATACTCTCCCCGAAAGGGGATTATTTTGTAGTTGACCTTTTCGCGGGTCATGGAGGTAACCTTGTCTGAATATAAACCCGCGCAATTGATGACCAGTTTGGCTGTATAGCTACTCTTTTCGGTAACAACGGTGGATTGATTGTTTATCGTTGTTATGGAAACAACTTTCTCGTTCAGCTTAATTTCTGCTCCGAGCTTCGCTAACAATTCTCCATATTTTAAGGCTACCAACTTGTAATCGACAATCCCAGTTTGTGGCACAAAGATTCCTTTCATACCATTTACATGAGGTTCAATTTCCTTTATCTCGCCTTGCGATAGCTTTCTAAGATTGGCAAGTCCATTTTGCTGGCCACGGACAAACAAATTATCCAATAAGGGTAACTCCTCTTCGCTTGTGGCTACCACCACTTTTCCGCAGAGTTCAAAGGGGATTTCGTTTTCTTTGCAGAAATCGAGCAGTAAATGATATCCTTTTATACAGTTGATAGCTTTTAAACTTCCTGGTTTATAGTAAAGTCCCGAATGGATTACCCCGCTATTGTTTCCGGTCTGATGTTTAGCTAATTCACTTTCTTTTTCGAGAACAATAAGCGTAAGGTGGGGATTTGTTTGTTTGAGTTTTAAAGCCGTAGCAAGCCCAACAATTCCTCCCCCGATGATGAGAATATCTGTCATTTATTTCCTTTTAAGCTGAGCTGTTAACAGTAAGACATGAAATAGTTTTTCTGAGAATATTTAAGATGCGAACATACGCTACAAGTTTGATTCGTCAAACCTGCATAGGTCGAATCCTCACATTTTGGTTCGCCTCCACCATTACAAGATAATTCTTTGGAATCAACGTCCATTCTTTTCCATCGGTGAGTTTTTCAGATACAATTAGAACAGCGTGATCATCATCTTCAGGTGCTTCTAACCGGGTTACGCCATCTTCTACCACATACCTGTTGCCTTCTGAGTGATAAAGGGTGAGTGCCTCTTCGGTGGCATCAGAAACATATCGGGTACCCACCATAAACTCGCCATCGGTTACCACCATGTTTAGAAATGCAGCCTCTTTAATCCCGGTTTCAAGCATAATTGAAGTTAGAAATCGGTACGTATTTTCCAATGAATCGGCAACAGAATCAGACGTAACTTTTTGGTGATTGTTTTGCAAATAGTTGATAAAGTAAGCAAAGATATGTTCAGAATCCGTTTGGCCTTTTATCCAGTTGTAGAGTTCGTCCGACAGTGGCTCACGAAGTTTTCTTTTTATCAGGTTAAAATTTTCTACACCTCCGTTGTGCGCCATAAGCAAGTTTTTGTACTGAAAGGGGTGACAGTTTGATTCTGAAACTTCACCCACACTGGCCGCCCTCACATGTGCTACCAGGCAGTCAGTTTTTATTCTAGGGGCCAGATTCTTTAAGTTTCTATTGTTCCAGGCTGGGCTTACCGATACAAAGGTGGCAGGCTCTGGGCTGAGCTCCTTGGAATACCAACCGATGCCAAAACCATCGCCATTCAAAGGTTCTTCGATTTCTTTGGCGTTGGTGCTTTGGTTGATCAGCGAATTTTTTGGTTGATAGAGCAATTCGTCTATCAAAATAGGGGTACCCTTATAAGCCATTAATCTGCACATAACTTTTAAAATTTAAGAAAAGATACTAAAATCCGTTTGATAGGCTAAAGCTCTCGTACGGTATAGCTGGTCGCAATAATTACATTTGTGGTTAAAACGAGTCAAAATTCAATTAAAACCATTACTTTAGGAATTAGAAATAGTGAATGAAAAATAAGATCAAATTATCGGTTATCTTGAAAAGTGTTCTTATGAGCGTTTTTCTATTGGTAAGCAGCTTTGGCAAAGCACAGGATGCCAAGCTTCAAGGAATATTTATTTATAGTTTTACACGCTATGTTCAATGGCCTGATGAGCTTAATCAAGGCGATTTCGTAATTAGCGTAATTGGAGATTCTCCAATGGTTTCAGAGCTTCAAAATCTGGCAGACAAGAAAAAAGTAGACGGGCGTACTATAAAATTAGTAAAGGCAAATTCGGTTGCTGACATCAAGAAATGCAATATCTTATTTTTGGCAGACACTCAATCACACTTGTTGGCATCGGTTCTCAATCATGTGAATGATTGGCCTACGTTGGTAGTGACGCAGCAAGAGGGTTTAGGTAAGAAGGGGAGTTGTATCAATTTCATTACGAAAGAAGGTAATCTTGCTTTTGAAATGAATATGGCCGCAATAGCCAAACACCAGTTAAAAGTATTCGCTGAGTTAACAAGAAGAGCGATAGTGATTTAAAAGCATAAATTGATTTTGAATATTTTTAAAAAAACAGCATCAGTATGAAGAAAATGAAGCTAAGTGTAGGTAATAAAATATTTGGGGGCTTTCTTATTTTGATTGCACTCTTTATAATTAACGCACTCATTATCGTCCAAAGAGGATACACGATTGACGAGGCGGTAAGTTTTTCAGCAGAAGTAGCAAGGCCTTCAAAAGAAGCCATTAGTGAATTTAGCTTGGTTGTCACGCAATCAAAAATGTTGATTACAAACTGGGTGTATTTACAGACGAATAAAGAAGATCGCGAGTCGCTGCGCAATATCATATCACTTACTTACCCGCAATTGAAAGAAAAGCTTCAAAAGCTGGCGGTAAAGTGGAACGACAAAGACCAACAACAAAAGCTGGACACCGTGTTTATTAAGTTTGATCAAATGATTGCGAGTGCCGATGAGAACATTCTTCAAAAGCTCAATACGTTTGAAGATTTTGAAAATCCGCTGACCAAGCTATTAGGAGAAGATGTAATTGAGAGTCAAATAATTCCGCAGTCGGGAGAATTAATTGAGCGGCTGGATAAGATCGCTGCAAAACAAATAGAAGTTTCTAATAAAGTAGACGATCAAATCAAGCAGTCGACAGTTGGGCTTCGTTTGTCATCGTTGATTTTGGGCTTTGTGATCGTTTTGCTGGGTCTGTTGATTGCATATTTTATTGTGAGAACAATTCGAGCTCCGATCAATTATGTTAAAGATGTAGTTCTTATGCTTGGTAGAGGCGAATTGGTAGAGGAAGACAAAAATAGGAAGTACTCTTCCGATGAAATAGGGGAGATGGCTATTGCCACAAATAAACTTGTAAATGGGCTCCGGGCGACATCTGTATTTGCCGAAAATATTGGCAATGGAAACTACGATTCTCAATTTGAACCACTTAGCGAACACGATGTGCTTGGCAATGCCCTAATTACCATGCGCAGCAATTTAGCTAAAGTTGCTGATGAGGATAGAAAAAGAAGCTGGGCTACGGAAGGCTTGGCTAAATTCGGAGAAATTTTGCGCGTTAATAATACCGATGTTCAAAAGCTTTCGGACGAGATCATTGGCAACCTTGTTAAATATCTAAGGGCCAATCAGGGTGCGCTCTACTTAGTGGACGATGACGAAGGGGATGAGCCAACCATGTCCATGTCGGCCTGCTATGCCTGGGACAAAAAGAAGTTCATTGATCATAAAATTTATATTGGCGAAGGATTGGCGGGGCAATGCTGGCAGGAAAAGGAAACGGTTTTTCTCACTGATGTGCCTCAAAATTACATTAAAATTTCGTCAGGACTGGGCGATGCAAATCCTACCTGTATCTTAATAGTTCCGTTGAAAGTAAATGACCAGATTTTCGGTGTAATTGAGTTAGCTTCCTTCAATGTAATTGAGAAAAATGAGATTGAGTTTATTGAGAAAATAGGAGAGAGCATAGCTTCTACTATTTCCTCGGTAAAAGTAAATGCAAGAACTCAACGTCTGCTTGGAGAATCACAGCAAATGACAGAAGAGATGCGTGCTCAAGAAGAAGAGATGAGGCAAAACATGGAAGAATTGCAGGCCACGCAAGAAGAAATGGAGCGCAACCAACGTGAAACTGAAACCACTATGGAGGCATTAAGCTCATCTTTGGCATTGGTAGAGTTTGACAGGGAAAGTAAAATATTAAAAGCAAATCAAAATTTTCTTTCCTTGGTAGGTTATACCTCTTCAGAATTGGTAGGAGATTATCATCGGATGTTGGTCACAAAAGAAGATCGCTCGTCAGAAGAGTACAAACAATTCTGGAAAGACTTGGCTGCTGGCAAAACAGTTCAGGGGGAATTTAAGCGAATGACTAAGAATGGTAAGACTATATGGATCACAGGAGTCTATTCTCCGCTCTTAAACTCTTTGGGCGAAGTAATTAAAGTTATGACAATAGCTTACGATATTACTGCCTATAAGAAATAATTTTTGATACCTAATAGTCTGAAACAAAAAAAGCCCCATCTAAATGGGGCTTTTCTTACCTAAACCTAAACCTAGTAGAACCTACCTACTAGTGGTTTGAAACGCTGACCTTACAAATTGGTTACACGTTCCCCGCTACTTTTTTAACTTCGCAGCAAATTGCTTTTTAAACTTCTCCACCTTTGGGCGAATTACGTATTGGCAATAACCTTGATTGGGGTTAAGCGCATAATAATCTTGATGATAGTCCTCCGCTTTGTAGAAGACGGTGTAAGGACTGATCTCAGTTACGATCGGATTTTTATATACCTGTGACGTTTCCAGTTGCTTTTTGTACTGTTCCGCAAGCCTTTTTTGTTCCTCGTTATGATAAAACACTACCGATCTGTATTGCGTGCCTTCATCAGCACCCTGACGGTTTAAAGTGGTAGGGTCATGCGTATTCCAGAAAACCTCCAATAATTCCTCAAAGCTTACCTTTTTTGGGTCAAACGTCACTTGGATAACTTCCGCATGGCCTGTTGAACCAGTACATACTTCTCGATAGGTGGGGTTTTTTACTTTACCCCCAGAATAGCCAGAGGCTACCGACTCAACACCATTTACTTTCAAAAAGAAAGCTTCGGTGCACCAAAAGCAACCTGATCCAAACGTAGCAAGTTGCAATTCTTCACTTGATTTAGGCATAGGCTTAATTTGTTTTTGGCTCCAAGCAACAGTTAATAGAAACGTTGCCAAAAAAGCAATTGTCATTTTTTTCATAATAACCTCTCTAACCGATAATGGACTCAAATGGTTTAGCTTGATTTATGACTTTGTCGCCTTTGTAACAACTTTAGTAAGAACTATAGAATTCAGAAATAGCGTTCGAAAGTTTATTGTCTAGCTCCTTTTTTGTTTGATTGATTAGAAAATTCGAGGGTGGAAATAACTCAGGCTTGCCGCAAAAATTCTTGATTCCCGAAGGAATTGCTCGCATGTCTCCTCCGCAAGTAGCCCACCGACAGCTCCAGTTTTGATCACCCTGAATGATCGAGTTATTTAGTAATGCAGCCCTTGTTGCATCCTCTATCGCGAGCTGCAAAGATCCGCTCGAAAGAATTTGCTTATCGTAAACAGTGGCTTGGCCTTTCACTAGTTGTTTAATGGGCACTTCTTTTCCGGTAGAATCCTTCTTCGTTCCCACTTGAATGTTTTCTTGATACTCTTGCGTGTTTTTTGATAGCGATGGCCTGCTTTCCTGATATCCGTTTACCGAAACAAGTAGGTATTGATCAATCTTTTGAGCGCTTTTGTCTCTCACTTGCTGTTCTGTGTAGAAGGCAACAAACTGGTTTCTATTCGACCGGAAGATAACTGGATCGAAATTCCAGCCGAAATTGTTATTGGGCGATACCTTTACCATTACATTGAGGGTGGCATTGGTTTTTGCTTGCAACATCAGCTCAATTGTTTCCTTGTAACCAGGTGAGTAGTTGTTTGCATCGGTAAACAAAAAGTAAGCCTTTTTAGCATCTTCTCGTGTGCCTTTAAGCATCTCTTGAATTCCTGCATTGTAACATTCAATCGCGGCACTGTCTTTTGCGACTTTTAATTCTTTATAGGCATCTATTGGCCTGGGAATAATTTTGAGTGCGGCAGGGCTTGTCCGTATATTTTCATACAGATTATTTATTTGTTGATAGCTGCCAATTACATTTTTCCATTTTAGATACGCATTCGAGTTAATTTGATTTTGGATATCGGTGTTAATTAAGCTGACCGCTGCTTGATAACTGAGTGCCAATGCCTGTTTTGATTTTTTATTTTCTGGACTGCGCCTGAGGTTTTGCACCGACTCCAGTACCGCGTCATAGTAGTTGCCTTTTTTATAGGCACCTAAGCCAGATGAACAGCCAGTTGCAATTGTTAACGGAATGAGGGTTACAAACAACGATCTGAACAGGCGATTCATAATATCCACTTATCGGTTTTGATATGCAAAAAAGTCAACCAAAATATCATCAATAAAGTTGCGCCAATTGCCCCAAGAGTGACTATCGTTTACTTCCCGATAATGATAAACACATGCGTTTTTCTCAAGAATACCCTTCATTTTTCTACTCGCATCAGATGCATCACTTATCAGACCCGAGGTCATAGAAATTTTTATTGGTTGAGACGGGTTATCGCAGAGTTTATAAATCTGTGGGCGAAAAAGAAATGCGGGTGACTGAATGCCCGCCATACCAAAAAGGCGAGGTTCTGCAAAAGCAAAGTAAGCAGCAGTGAGCCCGCCCATTGATTCGCCTAAAATAGCTCGGCTATTATTCTCCGGGATAACTGGAAAGTTGGATTCTACTAGCGGTATTAACTCTTTTTCGAAAAAAGTGAGGTATTTCTTGTTCATTGAAAGTTCATTCATACGCTTGTTATTTGCTCTGTTTACTGGCTCGCGATGGTCAATAAAAATCACAATGATTGGTTTTATTTTTTTATCAGCAATAAGGTTATCCAATATGGTAATCATATTTCCCAACTTTGGATGCATGTACTCATAACCGTCTGTGACGTAAACCGCGGGCAACTTGCCAAGTAGCTTATAATCAACCGGCAAATAGACATTGTAGTTAAGTTGATAGCCGAGCACTGCGCTGTTCATCAAAATGTCAGTTTTAAGTTCACCATGTCGGATGTCTGATCTAGCATGTAGTATAGGATCTTCTTTCCATTGTGGCATGCGCAGTTCACTATTCGGGCTTCCACCACCAATACCTGACCATTGTTGATATGGGTTTTCTACATCGAGCAACCAATCATTTTCATTTACCCTTACTTTGTAGTCAAGACGCGCGTCTGTAGGAAAAGATGCAATGAGGTACCAAATGTTTGTGTTTGAGATTTGAGTGCCGTTATTTTTGAAATTTGAGTTATATCCCCATCCATTAAAGTCTCCCATCCAATCTACTTTCTTTGCGTTGCCGCGATAAATAAATAAGACAGAATCATCTGAGACAAATGGCAGACCGTGAACTCTCTTTACCGAATCGCAAAAGGAAGTGATGGCTTCTTGTCTTTTAACAGGATCGAATATCATTGCCTTGATTTTGAGACCCGTGAGCATAAACGAGATTGTTTTCTTCTGTGCTTTTATAGAACTAAAAGAAAATAAAACGAATACCGCCAAAATTAAAAAAATCTTCATGAGTTTAGGTTAACTACTTGCAACACCAATCTCCTCTTTATCAGCTACTCTCGAGCAAAGTGATTCAGCTATTCTCATTACGATTAATTGAAATTTCGTTTGGGTCGTAAACATAAATCACGCTGGCAGCGGCACATAACATAAATATGCCAGAGAGGACTAACGCGTAAATGGGCTGATTGTTGTAGATATTCTTGACCATCGGACCACCAAATACCCCGTTAAGAATTTGAGGTATCGTAATAAAAAAATTAAATATACCCATGTAAATACCCATTTTTCCTGCAGGAATGGAACTAGAAAGAATCACATAAGGCATGGCTAAAATGCTGGCCCAAGCAACGCCAACACATGCCATAGATAATAGTAGAAACTCTTTTGATGGCGCAAAGAAAAAGGAGATTAACCCCAAACCTCCAACGATTAAAGAAAATGAGTGTGTTTTTTTGCGACCAATTTTTTTAACGATTGTCGGAAGTAACAAAGCATACAAGGCGGATACTAGGTTATAAACACCAAAAATAACTCCTGTCCAATCCTGAGCTGACCGATAAAGTTTTGAACTTTTGTCAGTAACGGGTAACCCTAAAATATGAGTAGCAATGGAATCCGTTGTAAAAACCCACATACCGAAAAGAGCAAACCACGAAAAGAATTGTACTAAACCAAGCTGTTTCATTGTTCTTGGCATATTCCGGAAATCTTTGAAGATGGTCATAAAACCAGAATTGTTTTCATTCTGTTTACCATGGTATTTTTCGTATTCGGCAGGTGGGTATTCTTTCGTTTTGATAACCGTCCAGATGATGCTGGAAATGAAGACCAAGCCACCTATATAAAAAGATAACTGAACGTTAAATGCTACTGTTCCTTCCGGAGCTTCATTGCTAACATTGAACCAATTTGCCAAAACGTACGGCAACCATGAACCCACAACGGCACCCACACCTATCAAGAACGTTTGGATGGCAAAACCTTGTGTCCGTTGACTGTCAGGAAGGTTATCTGCAACCAAAGCTCTAAAAGGTTCCATTGCCAAATTAAAGCAGGCATCCATTATCATTAGAAAGCCTGCACCAATTATCATAAGTGGAGCAATTGAGCCAAGTATCCAAGCATTGGGCATTAATAGTAAAGCGCTGGATGAAAGAATTGCTCCTACTAAGAAGTATGGTTTTCTTCTCCCTAGTTTTTTTACCCATGTGTTATCACTATAATGGCCAACTATGGGCTGGACAATCATACCGATAAGTGGAGCTGCAATCCAGAACCAAGAAAGTTGTTCTACTTCTGCACCATAGTTTCTTAATATACCACTTGCGTTACTATTCTGTAGTGCAAACCCGAATTGGATTCCGAGAAAACCAAAACTCATGTTCCAAATCTGCCAGAAACTTAATTTTGGCTTTAATGCTGTTAATGAACTCATAACTTTTTCAAAAAATTAATGCAATAGAATTTCTATTTGACTGGTAGTAAACTCAACGTTAATACTTTTTACGTTTTCTTCTCCCATCGATTCGGGATCGCTAAACGGATCATACTTCTCTAACGGTGAAAAAAAGGAATGGACTTCTTGTTCTAACAACAGATTTCGATTATTAATAGTGGCGAAAGTGTGTGGAAATGAATGCAACACAATCTTTAAATCTTTGTAAGAGGGGTTGAAATTTCCTTCTGCCTGTTCAAATAAAATCTTATTGTCTGTCGAATTGTAATAGATTTTTCTTTTAAAGTAGCCACCTGTTTCATGCCTATATGTCTCTCCGTCATCTTCATAGTGAACAAATGTGCTTTCGCCACCGAAATAGATGTGCGTAATGGAGACGTGTGATTTTTGTGAGGTGTTACTAAGCGGAAATTGGGTGGGTAAAATGCTTCCTGCTTTTACGAAAATTGGTAACCTATGGATGGGACATTCTACAAATAGTTCTTGATTACCTGCGTAGCGAGTACCTGTGTAAAAGCAATACCAGTCTCCGTCTGGAAGATATACTTTTGTGATTTCTTTAGTGCTCTCAACGGGTGCTATCAAAATGTTGGGTCCAAACAAATACTGGTTGTGAAATTGATGATCGTAGATTTTAGGATCGTGCGTGTAGTTGATCGCTAACGATCGTTGGATGGGCATACCACCTATGGATGCTTCATGAAATAGCGAGTAGATATAAGGAAGTAGTTTATACCTTAGTTTAATAAAATTGCGGGCTATTTGCTCCACCTCTTCACCGAACGACCAAGGTTCATGATCGCGCGTGTTAATCATCGTGTGGCCTCTAAAAAAAGGAGAGAACGTACCGATGGCTATCCAACGTGCAAATAACTTTGTGGAAGCCTCGCCAACAAATCCTCCTATATCATATCCCGCAAAGGCAATACCCGTTAGACCCATACTGTTAACAATCCGCACACCGAGCAGCATATGCTCATCATAGGAGACATTATCACCCGTCCACACTGCGCCATATCGCTGCACGCCCGAAAAACCCGATCTTGTGAGATTAAAAGGGCGCTTACCGTGGAGGTTTTTCTTTGCGCCTTCATAGGTGCTTCTGGCCATTAAAAAACCAAAAAGATTTCTTCCTCTTCGAGTGGTTGCCTTATACCCTTCAAAATCGAAGATCATGTTTTCAGGGAGCATTTGCCCCCAGGTAGCTATCTCATTCATGTCGTTCCAAAAGCCCTCAATTCCAAGGTCGGTATATTGCTTGAATTGATCGCCCCACCATTGCCGAGCAGCCGGATTGGTGAAGTCAGGGAAGTGACACCAACCTGGCCAAACTTGCCCGCTGTAGTTACTTCCATCGGGGTACTTGATGAATACATCTTTCGCTACTCCTTCATCGTAAGGTAAATATCCTTCTTCGATCTTAATACCCGGATCGCACATTACCACCACATGAAATCCCTGAGATCGAAGCTCAGCTAGCATCGCTTTCGGGTCAGCAAAATTGTCCTTGTCCCACGTAAATATCTTGTACTTATCCATGTAATGAATGTCAAGCACAATGGTGTCTGCGGGTATGTCTTTTTCGATGAATGTTCGCGCCAGCGAGTTAACTTCCTTATCGGGATAGTAACTATAACGGCACTGCTGATAGCCCAAACTCCAGAGCGGAGGTAATTCTATAGTGCCAGTCAGAAAAGTGTAGCTTTGAATAACTTCGGCAACAGTTGAGCCTGAGATAAAATAGTAGTTCATTTCACCGGCATCGGCAGAAAAACTAGAAAACCGATTATTGGAGGCTCCGAAATTAAAAAATGTTTTGTGGCTATTGTCGAAGAAAATACCATACACCAGTCCGCTATGGATGCCTATGTAAAAAGGAGTGGAGCAATACAGGGGATCTTGCCCAGCATGGTATCCATACGCATCGGTAGTCCAATTTTGATACCCTGATCCACGTCTGTCCAACGAGCCTGTTTTTTCACCCAAGCCAATGAACCGCTCACCTTCTTGCATTTTTTTGTAGCACGTAACTTGTTCACCTATCCAAGATGTGGTGAGTCCATCCTCGTCTTTGTTAACAACATCTCCAGAAAGGGTAAGAAAAGTAAAGCTAAGGAGTGGCTTATTAATAGCGAGTTGAATAGAAGAGGTTTTAATAACAAGTTCTTTCTCCGAATCCACCAGATTGAATTCACTTGTTTCGGGCTTTGCGATAACAGAATAAGAAAAATCTTCTAGGTAAGATTCCTTAGAGAGCTGTACACGGCATATCTTGTTGGAGTACAATTGAACTCTAAAGCACCCATTTTGTGCATTACCCTCAATACCTTGCTCAATAAGATGGTAGGTACGAATTTCCCCTAGACCCTTGGGGACGGAACTTGTTAGACCAACGCTTTCAACCATAATCCTTAAAAAAAAATGATAATTAGCTCAAGTAAAGCTAAATGCATCCATTTTACCTAGAAAACTTGTTCAAAAATTTGAAATCGGTTGCATTCATTTACAATAATGCCTACCTACGAGGCAGAAGTAATCGAATTGCTGTCCAAGAAAGAATTTTCCATCAATTTATAGTCGGTAGCGGCCTTAATTTTGCGTATCAGTGTATTATGCCCTCCACAATTTAGCCAATCTACAGCCAACATTCGAGCATTTGCCGTTCATTTGCCGTTCTTGCCCCTGAGTAATTGGCTTTTTACAAACCCTTATTTCTTAGATTTTCTCAACGAAGAATTTCTTATGATTAATCGCGTTTTCAACGTTTTGGTTTCCGGCTGAATCTCATATTGATCCTTATCCTTCATTTCTATTTGCCGGATTAAAAGGCGGGCGGCTTCTTGGCCCATTTCAAAACCGGGCTGGTCAACAGTAGTTAATGAAGGTTCCATCAACTGTCCGTAAAACCAATTGCTGAATCCGGCAACAGCAACGTCTTGAGGAATTTTTATGCCTTGATCCCTTAAAACAGTTATAGCCCCCATTGCGATTGGGTCACTGGTGGCAAATATCCCATCTGGTAAATTTTTAAGAGAGGAGAGTTTTTCAGCCGCAGCTTTCCCGTCCTCCAGCGTTCCCTCAGGGCAAGGAATAACCAGACTCTCATCGAAAGGTATTTTGTTTTCGGCCAACGCATCAATGTATCCTCGTTTTCGGTCCACAGTAATCATTAAGCCGGGCGTACCTTCTAGCAGCGCTATTCTTTTGCAACCTTGTTCTATTAGGTGATTTACCACCTCCTTTGCGCCAATGTAATCATCCACAATTACTTTACTGGTATTGGGGTTGGTGTACATTCGGTCATAAAAAACAATGGGAACCCCTTTTGAAAGTATGGATTCTATATGGTCAAAATTGTTTGTTTCGCGGGAAATCGATAGCAACATACCGTCTACCCGGCTATTAAACAGGGCTTTAATTACTTTTTTTTCCCTTTCAATAGACTCATTCGATTGCGCTATAATCACGTTATAACCGCCTTGATTAGCTACATCCTCAATGCCGCTTATTACGGTAGAAAAAAAGAAATGAATCAATTCGGGTATGATTACCCCTATTGTATTTGTTTTCCGTTGTCTCAAGTTTAGGGCGACTATGTTTGGCTGATAATTGAGTTTATCGGCTAATTCGTTCACCGCTTTTTTTGTATCTACGCTAATGTCTGGATGATCTTTTAATGCTCTAGACACCGTAGAAGGAGATATCCCAAGTTCTCTCGCAATGTCCTTAATCGTTACTTGATTGAATTTCATATGTTACGTTTTGTTTTGGTGCTGCTTGAATTAACTTCCTTAAAAGGCATCTTACGCTAGCCTGGCAATTAGCTGTTCAATTCGTGTGAGCAAATATATTAAATGTAATGTACACAATTGAAAATCAAATAAATTGGTCTTTGTGTACGCCTTTCGCTTTTATGCAAACGATTGCGAAACCGTTTTCGTAAAAAATATGTTGCCTTTACGGGGACTTTGGATGGAGTTACATTAATAAAATCGTAACGTTGGAGTCGAAAAGGAGAATCGCTCTTGAAAAACGCTGTTGAGGGTGAGTTTTAAAGTGGAATCAATTTTTCGGAATTTGTTTAAAAATCAACAATTAAACCCTAAAACAATTTAAGTATGACAAAATTGTATCTGTTAATGCGCAGGTCTTTGACAGTCTTCTTGATGTTTGGTGCGCTGGTAAGCTTCGCCCAAGGTCAAGTAACTGGAAAAGTAACCTCAAAAGATGATGGTTCACCACTTCCCGGTGTGAACATTGTGGAGAAGGGCACTAGTAATGGTGCAACTACTGATGCCGATGGAAATTTTACTATTAAGGTGGGAGCCAATGCAACGCTGATTTTTTCTTTTGTGGGGTCAACCACTCAAGAAGTTGAAGTTGGTTCTCAAACTTCAATTAATGTAGAGTTGCTTTCGGATGTGACTTCACTTTCTGAAGTAGTGGTGGTAGGTTATGGAACACAGGAAAAGAAAGAAATCTCTAGTTCTGTTACCAGCGTAAAATCAGAAGATTTTAACAAAGGTACTGTAAATGATCCTGCTCAATTACTTCAAGGTAGAGTAGCTGGTTTGAATATTACTCGCCCCGGTGGAGACCCTAACGGTAGTTTCAACATCCGTTTACGTGGTGTTGGTACGATTGGCGCTAATGCTGAACCATTGATCGTAATTGACGGTATCATTGGTGGATCTTTAAGTAACGTTGACCCTAATGATATTGCGTCTTTTGATGTATTGAAAGATGGATCAGCAGCTGCCATCTACGGAAGTAGGGGCGGTAGCGGTGTAATCTTGATTACAACCAAATCTGGGAAAGCAGGTAAAACGCAGGTTGACTATAACGCTTCTTATGCTCTTGAAGATATCGCTAGAACCGTTCCAGTAATGAGTGCTGCCGAATACCGTGCGGTAGTGGGTAGCAACAAGGATTTAGATCTAGGTGCAACCACTAAATGGATTGACGTTGTTACACGTCAAGGTAAGCAGCAAGTTCACAACTTATCTCTGTCTGGCGGTAGCAAGGGTACTTCTTATCGCGCATCTGCCAATTTGCGTGATGGTACTGGAATTGGACTCAATTCTGGATACCAACAAATTAATGCGCGTTTGAACTTAACCCAAAAGGCATTGAATGACAGGGCAACATTTACCGTGAATTTGTCTACAACTACCCGCGAGTCACAATTAGGGAACGACAATTCATTTAGGTATGCAGTGATTGCCAACCCGACTGTTCCAGTTTATGACAACACGCTTGACAGCAAAAGCCCTGGCGCAAATTTTGGTGGCTATGCAGAGCGTAATATTTTTGACTGGTTTAATCCACTTTCTATAGTTGAACAGAGCACAAACGACAAAAAGGAGTCTAAGATTTTGGCGAGCATTCGTGGAGAATATGATTTTAGTAATGTAGTGGAAGGTTTGCGCGCTTCCGTTTTTTATTCAAATCAGCGTGAATCGGATAATTATGGTGCATCATACAGGAAAACGGCAAAATTTAACGGCAATAACCAAGGAAGAGCAGGAAGAGCTTTTGATCAACGTGTGAGCCAATTGTTTGAAACTACCTTAAACTATGATAAGACTTTTGATAAAACCAACTTACAGGTTTTAGGCGGTTATTCCTTTCAAGATTTTTTTAATGACGGTTTTGGTGCTCAAGCGGGTAATTTTCTAACTGACGCGTTTACCTATAATAATTTAGGTGCCGCACTTGATTTTGCAAATGGTCTTGGCTCTGTTTATAGCTATGCCAACTCAAATAAGCTGGTAGCGTTTTTTGGTAGAGCAAACGTTAATGTGGGTGGAAATTATTTCCTATCTGCAAGCGTGCGATATGAAGGTTCTTCACGTTTTGGCGCGAATAACAAATTTGGTGTCTTTCCAGCGGTTAGCGCAGGCGTAACGTTGAGCAACCTGATTGATATCCCTTCGGTAAATAGTTTGAAATTAAGAGGTAGTTACGGTGTTACTGGAAATCAGCCAGCAAGTTCATACAACTCGCTTCAACAATTTGGCCCGGCCGGAAGTTTCTTTTATAACGGAGCATATGGCCCTAGCTACGGTCCAGCGACTAATGCAAATCCCGATCTAAAGTGGGAAACTAAAGCGGAAATTGACTTTGGAGCTGATTTCGCACTTTTCAACAATAGATTGACCGGTACTTTCGATTGGTACACACGTACAACTAAAGATGTGATTCTACCTGTAAACGTACCAGTCCCACCTAATTTGGTTGGCCAAACATTGATAAATATTGGAGAATTGAAAAATAATGGTATTGAACTAGCCCTTAATTATGCTGCTGTAAAAACTGCTGACTTTAGCTGGACAGTGGGTGGTAACGTAGGTACCTATTCTAGCAAAGTGGTTAGCTTAACTTCAGGAAGCTTAAGCTTTGGTGAGGGTGGCGTTCTTTACCGCGCAGGTATGGGTTCTCCTGGTCAAAATGCATTTAACTTAGTGCGCGTAAAGCAAGGCGATCCACTCGGTCAGTTGTGGGGCTCTGTTTATGATGGCGTAAGTGATAAAGGTGAATACATTTTTAAAGACATTAACGGAGACGGAAAAAGAGATGCTACAAGTGATGAAGATCGCGCTGTAATCGGCAATGGTTTGCCGAAAGCTACTGTTGGTTTCACTAACACGTTTACTTACAAGCAATTTGATTTGAGTGTGTTCTTCAATGGTTCTTTTGGCCATGACTTGTTAAACAGCTACAGAGGTTTTTATGAAAATAATGAGTCGACAACGGTAAATAGCTATAATATCGTGAAGACTAAATACTACGACCCCAAAGTAACGAAGGCTCAGGTAAACAGCATCCATGTTGAAAGAGCTTCTTATATCCGCTTAAACAATGCTTCATTAGGTTATAACTTCAAAATGAAAGCAGGTTCACCGATTCGTAACTTCAGAATATTTGCTTCAGGTCAAAACTTGTTCACTATTACTGACTATACGGGTGTTGACCCTACCGAGAGATTTACGGATGGTACTGGCGTGAATGCCGATGGACTTTCTCCTGGTATTGAAAGAAGAAATACATATTTTACTACGAGAACTGTAACACTTGGCTTAAATCTTGGTTTTTAATAACAAAGGATTAACAATATGAAAAAAACGTTTTATAGAAAATTTATTGCGATTGGGTTAGGAATATCCTTCCTTACCTTCTCATGTACCGATTTGAATGAAAAATTGTACGACAGGGTAACTGCCGACAACTTTTTCAAAACAAACGATGAGTTTATTGCCTCTTTAGGGCAAGCGTACTCCAATTTTGGAGGTTTAGGAAACCACTCAAACCTTTGGTCAATCAACGAGTTGACATCCGATGAACTCGTAATCACAACGAAAGGTGGTGACTGGTTTGACGGTGGTGTTTTACAACAGCTGCATTTGCATACTTTTACCTCAGACAATGGCTTTTTTAACAACGCCTGGACCTTTATGTATGGTGGCGTAAACACTTGCAATCGTCTGATTTCTCAGTTTGAAGGGCTAAAAGCAGCTGGTAATAAAGATGCCGATGCGTTTATTGCGGAGTTGCGTGCTATCCGTGCACTTTGGTATTACTGGATTATGGATGGTTTTGGAAACGCTCCGCTGGTAATCGATTTTAAAGCCACTGATGCTCCAGCAAATTCTACTCGTCAGCAAATTTTCACTTTCGTGGAGAGTGAATTAACGGCTGTAATTCCGTTGCTTCCAACTGTTAAAGATGCGTCTACTTATGGTAGAATGACCAGATGGGCGGCATTGGCATTGCGTTCAAAATTGTATCTGAATGCTGGAGTTTATACAGGCACGCCTCAGTGGCAAAAAGCAGCCGATGACGCGAAAGCAGTTATCGATGGTGGAAAATACAGCCTAGAAGGTAATTATGCCGACAACTTTGCGGTGAACAATGCAGGTTCGAATGAAAACATTTTCGTTTATCCTTACGACAAAGTTTTTGCCGGTGGCTTTAACTGGCCAATGATGACGCTTCACTACGCTAGTCAAGATGTTTATAAGTTGACCGCGCAGCCTTGGAATGGGTATCAAGTGGTAGAAGAATTTTATAATTCTTATGTTGACCCGGCTCAAAATCCAGGTCCTCAAGGTCCGGTTTGGTTAGGATTAACTAAAGATGCTAACAACGATAAAGTTTCAGACGATGTTGGAACTGTTGATGCAAGGTTAAGCAATTTCGTTGTTGGCCCACAGTATAAGCCGGACGGAACGCAAGCAACAGACCCAGGTTTTGAAGGTCCTACAAATAAGCAACCAGATCCAGATGGTACAGGTTTGATCTTTACTCCGAGAATTAATCAATTAGGCCCTGATGGTTGGAGACAAGGTGGAGCTCGTATTGGAAAGTATGCTTACGAAGTGGGTGGTACTCAAAACATGAGCAATGACTTTGTAATACTTAGGTACTCAGACATTTTATTGACACGTGCTGAAGCTCTTTGGAGATTATCCAATTCAAGTGCTGAGGCTTTGGCATTAGTAAACCGAGTAAGAGCACGTGCTAAAGTAACTCTTTTTACATCTGCTACTCTCAATGCCACCAGTCTTTTGGCTGAACGTGGAAGAGAAATGTTTGCAGAATTAACCCGTAGACAAGATATGATCCGTTTCGGTACGTTTGGAAACAAGTACGGCTTTAAGCCTGGTGCTGATTCAAAATCAGCGTACGCTCTTTTCCCAATTCCTTTTCAACAATTGGCTGCTAACAAAAAGCTAGTTCAAAATCCTGGTTATTAATCTAACCGGTGAATAAGTAAAAGAGGCTGCCAGCAATGGCAGCCTCTTTTGTTTTTAGGTTTATTTAGACTATATTCTGTGCTAATTACTTGCTATTTTTGAATCACTATAAGCCGTGTTTCGCATTTCCGTTCGCTACTATTTGATTCTACTCCTCTTTACACTCGGAGCTTGTAAAAACAGCGCTGATAAAGGTGATACCCTGTTTTTATTGCGAAGTAATATTGGGATAGACTTTGCAAATACTCTCACCTATTCAGAAACGCTAAATCCCTACACTTTTAAAAGTTTTTTTAATGGCGGTGGTGTTGGACTTGGCGATTTTAACAATGATGGTCTGCTGGATATATTTTTCTCTGGGAATCAAGTTTCCAACAAATTGTATTTGAATAAAGGAGCTTTTCAATTTGAAGATATTACTAATAAAGCTGGGCTAGAAACGAAAGATGTTTGGTGCACGGGCGTAAGTGTAGTAGATATAAATGCCGATGGTTTTTTAGATCTCTATATCTGTAAATCTGGGTCACCCGGAGGAACAAGAAGAGCAAATGAGTTATTCATTAACAAAGGCAATTTAACTTTCGTAGAAAGTGCGAAACTGTACAATCTTGATTTTACCGGACTTTCCGTGCATTCTGCTTTTTTCGATTACGACAAAGATGGCGATCTCGATTGTTATCTTTTAAATAATTCAATCCGTTCTATTGGCGGGTATGATTTAATAAAAGATCAACGAACTATTCCCGATCCGAATGGCGGCAATAAACTGTTGCGAAACGATGACGGTAAGTTTGTGGATGTAACCATAGAAGCTGGGATATTTTGCAGTAAAATTGGCTTTGGCTTGGGCGTAACTGTGGGAGATATTGACAAAGATGGCTGGCAAGATATGTTTGTGTCGAATGATTTCTTTGAACGCGATTATTTGTACATCAATAATCATGATGGAACTTTTAAGGAGGCTCTAGAAAGTTGTGTGCGAGAAATAACTATGGGCTCCATGGGTGCTGATATGGCAGATGTTAATAATGATGGTTTACCAGAGATTTTTGTGACGGAGATGCTTCCCGAACATGACGAAAGGCTAAAGACGACCTCACAGTTTGAAACGTGGGATAAGCATAAGATCAGTCTAGATCAGGGATATTTTCAACAGTTTAGCCGAAATGTATTGCAATTGAATAACGGAGACGGCACTTTTTTTGAGATATCGAGGTATGCCGGTGTGCAAGCAACGGATTGGAGTTGGGGCGCTCTCATTTTTGATATGGATAACGATGGATTCAAGGATATTTTTGTTGCTAATGGAATTTATAAGGATCTGATAAATCAAGACTATGTAAACTTTATTGCTGACCCCGATTTAGTCAGAGACATTTTGCGCAAGGAAAAGAACGTTGTTAAGAGGTTGATCGACTCTATCCCTTCCAACAAAATCTCAAACTATGCTTTTCATAACAATGGAAACCTTACGTTTACAAACCGTGCAACTAATTGGGGACTTGGTGATCCGTCTTTTTCTAACGGATCAGCATATGGCGATTTAGATAACGATGGAGATGTTGATTTGGTAATCAATAACGTTAACATGCCGGCTTTTGTATATGAGAACAAGTCCAAGCAGCAATCGATTAAACAGAATACAGTTTCTTTGAAATTGAAAGGGGAGGGAAAAAACACGTTTGCTCTAGGCACTAAAGTATCCATGTACACCGGCACTGAAATGATGTATCAGGAGGTTTCGCCAATGAGGGGTTTTATGTCGTCTGTTGATTCTCGCTTGCATTTTGGTTTAGGAAGTAAGATAATTATTGATTCCCTAAGGATCGAGTGGCCCAATGGCAAAGCAACTGTTTTGAAGAACCTTGCGGCTAATCAATTGCTGGAAGTATCACAAAAAGACGCGGTTGAACCTTATCATCTCCCAATGAAGACATCGAAGCCTATCTTTTCCTTGGCTAACATTAAAGGCGTTGATTTCAAGCATCAAGAAAGTGAGTTTAGTGATTTTGATACCGACCGACTTCTCTTCCATATGATTTCTAATGAGGGGCCGTGCCTATGTTCGGGTGACATTAATGCGGATGGTTTGGAGGATTTTTATATCGGTGGCGCGAAAGGTCAAACCGGAGCCATGTATGTTCAGACTGTCCAAGGAACATTCACAAAAACTAACCAGCCGGCATTGGATAAGGATCGCGATTCGGAAGATACAGATTGTATTTTCTTCGATGCCAATGGCGACAAAAAGCCGGATCTTTATGTTGCTAGCGGGAGTAATGAATTTTCTTCGAGTTCTTCAGCGTTGATAGATAGGCTTTATTTCAACGAAGGAAAAGGGAGCTTTGTAAAAAGTGAGCAAATATTAAATTCTTTTGAAAGTACGTCAACCGTGTCAGCTGCCGATTATGACAAAGACGGAGACATGGACTTATTCGTAGGATCACGTGTTGTTCCTGGTTTTTATGGGATACCTGCCTCAGGATTTATTTTGAGAAATGATGGACAGGGAAATTTTACTGATGTTACAGAGTCTGTTGCCCCTGGCCTTTCAAAAATTGGATTAATCACCGCCAGTAAATGGATCGATGTTAACAATGATGATGCCCCCGATTTGTTAATTGCTGGTGAATGGATGCCATTAAAGTTGTTTGTTAATGAGCTTGGACGGTTAGTAGACAAAAGCGAAGCATATGGACTGAAAGATACCGAGGGTTGGTATCATTCCCTTGCCATTGGTGATTTTAACAAGGATGGATTCTTAGATTTTTTTGCGGGCAATCATGGGCTAAATTCGAGATTTAAAGCTTCATTGATCGAACCAGTGGAGCTGCACATAAATGATTTCGACCAAAATGGGACTATTGATCATATAACTACTCGCTACGATTTAGGAAAATCCTTTCCGTTGAATTTAAGGCAAGATATAGTATCTCAAATGCCATCGTTAAAAAAGAAATTTTTACATTTTCGCGATTATCAGGGAAAAAGTATCGAGGAGCTGTTTACATCCAAGCAGCGAGAAAGGTCTATCGTATTAAAAGCCAATACCTTTGAATCTGCTATTTGGCTGAATACAGGAAAACAGTCTTTCGAAAAAAAGCCCTTGCCTTTACAAATGCAATTTTCTCCAATTTACGCGTCACTAGTGCAAGACTTTGATCAAGACGGAGCACTAGACATACTTGCTGGAGGTAATTTGTATCGCGCCAAGCCCGAAACGGGAATTTATGATGCCAGCTATGGCCTTTTCTTGAAAGGCAATGGGAAGGGTAGTTTTGAAGCATTATCTTCGCACAACTCAGGTGTTTTGATAAGAGGTGAAATAAGAGGATTACGATCCATTCCGCTTAAAGGAAAGCATTTGGTTATCGCAGGAAAAAATAGTGATAGAGTAGAATTTTTGGAATATTAAAAATGCAAGTGCTATGAATTTGAAAAGTTTAGTTGTTGTTGCAATGAGTGTGGTCCTATTAGTATCGGTAAGTTGTGACGGGTTAAAAAGTAAACAGAATCAGAAAAAATATGACAGTTTGTTCTTAGGTTTTTCGCTAGGCATGCAGAAAAAAGCCTTCTATGATCTTTGCACCGAATACAATCAAAAGAAGTTGTTCACACATGGTCCAACCAACCAGAGCGTGGAGTATTTGCTTAAAAATGAAGCGGATAGTAATGTAATTATGAGGTTTTATCCTTCGTTCGAAAATGATAAGATTTATGAAATGCCGGTGACTTTTACCTATGAGGCATGGGCTCCATGGAACAGACAATTTCAATCCGATTCGTTATTGAACGAAATGAGAAGAGTGTTCAAAAAATGGTATGGCGATGATTTTCAAACGATTGATCATAAGACGATGGGTAAGATTTACGTGAGAATAGACGGTAAGCGGAGGATTAACTTGTTTATTAGAGATGATCAGTTCGTACAGGCCGTTTTTACTGATTTAGAAGTGGAAGACCAAAAACTAGAAAAGGAAAAAAAGCAGATTGAAAAATAGGGCTAATCAATTTGTTTAAAATGGTGAATAATTCTTGCTGGTAAACTCCTCCTCTTTGATGGATCCAAATAGAAAGCCACAAACAACTTTAGGATAAAAGTAGGTTGATTTCTGCGGCATGGTAAAGCCACTTGCACAGGCTTGCTTGACTTCCTCAATTGAAATTTCCTTTGTAATCAAAGCCAGTTGCGCGGAGTTATTGGCTACTTTGGCGATGCAGTCAAGATAGTTTCTATCGAATGCAATTTTTTCAGACGTGCGTTGATCTTTCCCTGCAATTCCCAAAATTCTCTCAATAATGAAAAAATGCATAACCGTAAGGTCTAGTCGTTTAATCACGTCCGGAAAATTCCATGTAAGCTTATAAAATGATTCAGGTCTTAACTTAATCTTAAATGCTTCATCTTCGAAGACCACTCCAAAAGCCCATTGCTTACCAAGTATGATTTCATTAAGCGATGTTACGTCCGCTGGTTTGACAATGAAATCTTCTTCTAATTTTGTTAGAATGTTTTTTTTATCAAAGTTCGTTAGGCCGCTCACCAAGCGGTGAGTCGGAAGAATTTTTAGATCACCAGCTTCTGTATTTGTTAGATACATTAAATGAAAATTGTATCCTTCTTTGCCGGTATGATCGGCATTAGCGGCCTGCCGTTGCTTCTTATATACCAACGAGCTTTCGTAGCGATGATGACCGTCAGCTAGAATGATTTTTTTGTTCTTAAGTACCTCAATAAACTGTTGGATTATTCTCGCATCCTGAATGACCGCCATTACGTCTCTTACGCCTTGGTAGTCCTCTTCCTCGAGCAGAGGCTGGCGAATGGCGTCATCCATATATTTTTCTAACATGAATTCCGTATCCGTGTAAAGGCCATGCGTTGGGCTTACATTTAACTCAGTTTTTTCAAGCAATTCTATTCGATCGTTCACCGAACTAGGAATAGTACTTTCATGTCGTAAGATTACCTTGTCATCCCAGTCGTGTACTTTAATGTTACAAACAAATCCTTTTCGGCATAATTCTGCTGAGCCTTGAATCTTAAAATATTGATAGTAGACATAAATGGCCGGTAACGCATCTTGAACTAAAATGCCTTTTGTTTTCCATTGGTTCAATAAACTGGCTGCCCGTAAAGCGGCATTCGGTGGCTTTGGCACTGAAAGATGGATGCTGTTCAGTTCGTTTTCGTAAAGGATTTTTCGTTGTTTTTCCGAGACTACATCGAACAGGGGGGAAGTGAGTTCTTCAATTTTTGACGTGAGCGAAGCGTTGTACCGCCAGGCGCGAAGGGGTCTTATTTCAGCCATTCTTGTGATTTCAAATTTTGGATTTCAAATTCAAGATTTGCAAGTGAATTATGTTCTATTCTTTTGCCACTTACTTTCGGTTCGATTTTCAGCCGGCATTACTTCATGGTTTTTGGCAGATGAGAAAATGATAGTAGCTAGAAGTGCGGCAAGTAGTTCTTCGTGATCATCGGGTTGTGGATTTAATACTTCGGGCCTGAAATAATTTTCCACAAATTTGGTGTCAAAGTTACCAGAGCGGAATGCTTCGTGTTGCATTACGAATTTACAAAAGCCCAATGTGGTTTCTACTCCGGTGATTTCATACTCGTCAATTGCCCTAATCATCTTGTCAACGGCTTCTTGACGTGTATGAGCCGTGCAAATCATTTTCGCGATCATCGGATCGTAATAGAATGGAATAGCCATGCCCTCTTCAAAGCCATCATCCACACGAATGCCATGCCCCTGTGGGCGTTTGTAGGTTACTAGTGTGCCAATGTCTGGCAAGAAATTATTGACTGGATCTTCGGCATACACACGGACTTCAATAGCGTGACCTTTGATGGTTAAGTCCTCTTGTTTGAAAGGAAGCGGCTCGCCTTCAGCAATTTTTATTTGGAGTTTCACCAAATCAAGCCCGGTAATTTGTTCCGTTACCGGATGTTCAACTTGCAAACGAGTATTCATTTCTAAGAAATAGAAATTCATTTTGTCATCCAAAATAAATTCTATTGTCCCAGCGTTGTAATAGTTGGCGGCTTTGGCTGCGTTCACAGCCGCTTCGCCCATTTGCTCCCTCAGTTCTGGAGTCAATATGGAGCTCGGTGCTTCTTCAACCACCTTTTGGTGTCTTCGCTGAATAGAGCATTCGCGTTCAAAAAGATGTACTACATTTCCATGCTGATCACCAAGTATTTGAAACTCGATGTGCCTGGGTTTGGCCACATATTTTTCGATAAATACCGACCCATCACCAAATGAAGAAATGGCTTCACTTACAGCACGTTCCATCTGCTCGTCAAAGAGGAATTCGTCTTCCACAATCCGCATGCCCTTGCCACCTCCGCCCGCACTTGCTTTTATCAAAATCGGATACCCTATTTCAAGCGCTACCTTTTTTGCTTTCGCGATGTCTGATATGGGTTCTGCAGTTCCCGGAACGAGTGGCACATTGAACTTAGCCACCGCTGCTTTAGCACCTAGTTTGCTGCCCATTAGCTCAATCGATTCGGGTGAAGGGCCGATAAAAATTAATCCAGCATTTCGAACTTCTCGCGCAAAGCCCTCATTCTCAGAGAGAAATCCATAGCCTGGATGAATTGCATCGCTATTTGTTAGCTTGGCTGCGTCAATGATTTTGTCGATCCTAAGGTAAGATTGAGAAGATGCTGGGGACCCGATACAAACCGCCTCGTCCGCGAAACGCACGTGCAAAGATTGGCGGTCAGCCTCACTGTAAACAGCTACCGTCTTAATTCCCATCTCTTTTGCACTTCGCATTACCCGGAGGGCTATTTCACCACGATTGGCCACTAAAAGCTTTTGTATTTTTTTCTTGTTGATCATTTCCTTCTTTGATTGGGCAAGTTAGTATAAAACGACTTTAGTAATAGATGGAAGTTTAGTTCAGTTAAAACGGAAACATTTTTGCGTGAGCTTGCGTATAATAGTAATACTATTTAAATTTGCTGCAATACTTTATAATGAAGCAGTTCAAAAGAAAACTTATAATTTTACTATTAATGATATTCGTTCTGTCGAATTCATCATGGGTAATTGCAAGCGTTCTAAAATCAACTAATTATGAGGTTTTTGAAGAAGAAACTGAGTCAGAAGTAGAAATTCAGGCATTCGTTTCAAAGAGCAATGTTTCCTTGAAAGCTCCCCTTACTTAGTAGCATCCAAAATTAAAGATTTCCAGGTGAACTTGGCATCCTGTTGGAATGTGGAAAACTCCACCCCGCTCAACGGGTGGTGGAG
>JBIKRT010000114.1:0-11827 GCA_044349005.1 Cyclobacteriaceae bacterium | reverse complement strand
CGCTTTTTTTGTCTTTTCCATAAACAAAAAAAGTTTAGTGAAACCACTTTCACTAAACTCCTTGTAACTATATGATTGTCAATGCCCCCAACGGGGTGTCACCAACTATTTTTCAGTAATATGCCAACAACGCTTAAAGCAGGAATTGAAACCATCAATCCCATCTTAATGAACAAGCAGATGAGGGGAATTATCGACAAGAAGAAATAACCTATGCGTAAAGTGCTTCCTTCTGTGCCGTGATCTTATCATCACTAATGTACTCGTCATAGGTTACTAACTTATCGATGAATCCTTTAGGGGTAATTTCTATTATTCGGTTAGCAACGGTTTGAGTGAACTCATGGTCATGCGAAGTGAAAAGAACCGTGCCCGGGAAATCCTTTAGCGAGTTGTTAAACGCGGTGATGGATTCGAGATCCAAGTGATTGGTAGGTTCATCTAAAATCAAGAGGTTGGCGCTTGCTAACATCATGCGCGAAACCATGCAACGCACTTTCTCGCCTCCCGAAAAGACAGAACATTTTTTAAAGGTTTCTTCTCCGGTGAACAACATCTTGCCAAGAAAACCGCGGATGTATGCTTCATCTTTCTCGGTGTCTGAAAACTGACGCAACCAGTCAATTAGACTATCGTCCGATTGAAAGAACTTTGAATTATCGTTTGGCAAATAGGCCTTGGTGATGGTTTGCCCGAACTTGAACTCACCAGTTGTAGGAGTAAGTTCACCCATCAAAACTTGAAACAACGAACTAATAGCGAGCGAATCATTGCTTAGGAAGGCGATCTTATCACCTTTATTTACAAAAAAATCAAGCTTTTTGAAAAGCGTTTTCTCGTTGTTTTTGTAACTAAGGTTTTCGACTTGCAGAATCTGGTCGCCTGCCGTTCTTAACTGTTGGAAGATAATGCCCGGATACTTTCGGGTGGAAGGTTGAATATCATCAATATTGATTTTCTCCAACAACTTTCTTCGGCTAGTTGCTTGTTTAGATTTAGAAGCATTTGCGCTAAAGCGGGCAATAAACTCTTGTAATTCTTTCTTCTTTTCTTCGGCTTTCTTATTGGACGAAGAACGTTGACTTAGCGCAAGCTGGCTGGATTGATACCAGAAAGTGTAATTACCTGTGTACAATTTGATGGCCTTGAAATCAATGTCAACAATGTGTGTACAAACCGTATCAAGAAAGTGGCGATCGTGGGAAACCACAATCACCGTATTTTTGAAATCCAACAAAAAGTCTTCCAGCCAACTTACGGTGTGTATATCCAAGTCGTTGGTAGGCTCATCTAAAATCAATATATCGGGGTTTCCATATAGTGCTTGCGCAAGAAGCACGCGCACTTTCTGGTTACCGTTCAGTTCTTTCACCAACAGGTAATGATCTGATTCTGGTATACCCAATCCGCTTAACAGGGCAGCTGCATCCGATTCAGCATTCCAACCATTCATTTCAGCAAATACAGATTCCAGTTCTGATGCCTTTATACCATCGGCTTCCGAGAAGTCGGGCTTGGCATAAATCTCGTCTTTCTCCTTCATGATTTTCCATAACGTGGAATGCCCCATCATTACTGTTTCCAACACCGATGTTTCATCGAACTCGAAATGGTTTTGCTTTAACACGGCCATTCGCTTTCCTGGCTCGATGGCCACACCACCAGAGGTTGGATCAACATCTCCCGAAAGGATCTTGAGGAAAGTAGACTTACCTGCGCCATTTGCACCAATTACGCCATAGCAGTTGCCCTCCGTAAATTTGATGTTGACTTGGTCAAAAAGGACTCTTTTCCCGTATTGAAGTGAAAGATTTACTGCGGCAATCATTGATTTTGAATTGAACGTGCAAAACTAATCCGAAAATTTAAGATTCAACACCAATGCAAGGTCAATCTTGAACCTGACATTTTGAATCTGAAATTTGTTACGCCACGCTCCGCATCTCTTCAATTTTTGCCATCTCCTCTTTTGAGAGAGAGGATGAATCGTTAGCTTTTGCGTGTTGAGATTCAATAAAATCTTGAAGTCCCATAAAACGAAGCCTGTATTTCCAAACAAGTTTGCTGCCTATCGCTTCTTTAATAGTGCGTATGTTCATCGTTTCGTCCATCCAATACAAGTCATATCCTTCCGCCATACCACCTGCATAGCCCGGCATGATTTCGACTTCAGACTGGACTATCTTTTTGCGAACTTCTTCACAAAATCCTTCTGTTCCAACAATATATAACGGTATCCAATTCATAGTTTTAACAGCCTCTTCCTCCAACTCTTTGTGAGTGATTTCTCTAAATATTGACGAGTTCAAAAAATTATTCACATTCATTGATACGAAATTATGTTCTGCAAGGTTCTAATGCAAACTGGCTAAAATCTACTTAAAGCGGGTTAAATTAACGAAAACACAGAATTTAATTCTGAAAACAGGTGTTAGGCGAAAGGTGATTTAGGCCAATGGCTGGGGTTGCCCTACAATGTACTGTTTAAAATTTTTACTAAATATTTTAAAAAAATCAATTGCAACGGTTTGTGCTATTTTACACAGCTGATTTTTGTTGTTTTGCCGTGTTATTACTTGGTTTCATTGTTATCGGAATATTGGTTTAACTTTGAGAGACCTCTTTCAATTAATGAATTTTAAACTTCTTAAAGTCAAAGTTTTTCGTTTTTTTAAGATCCTTGGCCCAGGTTTGATAACCGGTTCTTCCGATGACGATCCGTCAGGTATCGCAACTTATTCTCAAGCAGGGGCAGGTTTTGGATTAACCACACTTTGGACGTCCATAGTCACCCTTCCCTTAATGACATCTATACAAGAGATGTGCGCGAGAATTGGCATTGTCACTGGAAATGGATTGGCTGGCACGCTAAAAAAATATTACCCGAAATCGGTTTTGTTTTTAATGATAGCCTTTAGTTTTCCTGCCATTACGCTTAACATCGGAGCAGACATTGCGGCCATGGGGGCGGTTTCCAACTTGTTGATTCCACAGGTGCCTGCCTACTTTTTTAGTATTGCTTTTACTATTTTATTGATTTTTGTTATCGTAAGGTACCCCTACCAAAAGTTAGCGAGCGTTTTAAAATGGCTCTGCCTTACGTTGCTGTTGTATTTAATTGTACCATTCTCTGTGCACCAAGATTGGGGAAATGTGTTGAAAAATGCGGTGGTGCCAACGTTTCGTTTTGATAAGCAATTTGTTGGGATCATGGTCGCAATTCTAGGCACTACCATCTCACCTTATCTTTTCTTTTGGCAGGCTACTATGGAGGCCGAGGACATTGCGCACAATAAAAGGAAAGTAATTGTCGACAAAAAATTAATTCAAACTATGCAAGTGGATGTTGGCTTTGGAATGTTTTTCTCATGCCTCATTATGTTTTTTATTACACTTACCGCGGGTTCTGTTTTGTTCCCAGCTGGCGTAAATCAAATTGATACTGTTGAACAGGCAGCAAAAGCGCTTGAACGACTGACGGGCGAGTGGGCCTACTTGCTTTTCGCGATTGGAATCATTGGCACTGGACTTATTGCTATTCCGGTGTTAAGCGGTTCTTTGTCTTATATTCTTGCCGAATCATTTGGCTGGGAGCAGGGCCTCGATAAAAAATTTACTGAAGCAAAGGGATTTTATATAACGCTGATTGTATCGCTCGCTGTCGGACTGATGTTAGATTTTGTCGGCATCACACCGATTCAAGCATTGATTTATTCGGCTATTCTTTATGGAGTAACTTCTCCCATTATGATCGCGGTAATTCTCCACATCGGTAACAACAATAGAGTAATGGGCGAGTTCACTAACTCCCGCGCTTCAAATGTTGTTGGTATAATTACCTTTCTTTTGATGACAGCGGCCGCAATGGCGTTACTGTATTTGCAGTTAATGACTTAACCCGCTTTCATTTTCTCTACCGCGTCCATGCACCAAATCAGTTCATTTATGAAAAGGTGAGCTCTTTTGTTGGTTGATTCATCTGTTGCCGCTCCATCTTCTCTAAATGTTTCCTTAACTTTTGGGACAGGAAACATAGCAGGAATTGTCCAGGCGCGCATTTTCCAAAGGGTGAATTGAAGGGAGGTAATTACTTGCGTGCCTCCAAAAACACCGTCTGATACTGTGACAATGCCAACTGGCTTTCGATGCCATTCGTTATAGATTAGGTCGATAACGTTTTTTAAACTGGCAGGATAACCGCCATTATATTCGGGCGTTACAACGATGACGCCATCTGCTTGTTGGATGTTGTTACTAAATTCAATGGCCGCTGGAATAGGGTTGGTTTGATGGCTGAGCCGCTCGTGGAACAAAGGGAAATCCAATTCGTTTAGATCCACAATCTTAGCGGATGCGATACTATTTTCGGTGATGAATTTTTTAAAGAATAATGCAGCGCGATGGCTTTCGCGATTGGTTCTTATACTGGCGGAGATAATTACAATCGATCTCATGTTTAATTAGTTTGGGAATAATGATTTATCTAGTGAAGGAATTATGTTGAGTGCATTTTTATAATACACTTTCTTTAGCACAGAATCAGGCAATCCAAGACCGTACATTTTCCAGTGGGCATGGCGCTTTCGATAATAATCGAAATACTCATCCTCAGTTTCGAGCACCCGAAAATAGGTGTAGTATTCTTTTTTCGCGTACGTATCTTTGCCAAACATCACTCTGTCCTGATACTTAATCATCCATGCCCTGGCAAAGCGAGGTTGCCTTCCAAGTTCGGCCAGCACAGCACCCAACTCCGTGTAAACGTTTGGTAATTCGTCAAACAATTTGCCTAGCGTCTCAAGGTCATTGCCATACCACCCTAAGTGAGCATTTATGAATTTTGTTTCTGGATGCTTTCTGAAAACACGGTGTTGCTCTTCCATAATTTGCTCGAAAGGAGGTACTTTCGAAGGATCGCGGTACCTACCGGGTTCTTGCTTCAACTCCAACCACCGTTCGTTGTTCTTGTCTTTAGGTTTCCAGAAGGAAGAGGGTTCGCCCGAATGGATGAGAACGGGGATACCCAATTCTCCGCACTTTGCCCAGACGGGGTCCAGCCGAGGGTCATCGACAGCAATTCTATTTCCGTCATTATCAACGTCTGTTAATCCCAGACTTTTATAAATCTTCAATCCGCGAACGCCCTGTTTTACTCCTGCTTCAAGCAGGGTGAGCGCATTCTCAGGCCAGCCTTTGTTGTCCAGCTCTTCAAAATTAATGTTAATAAAAACAGCAAAGCGGTTAGCATAATGCTTTTGAACATTATCGAGCGACCAATCTAAAAGCGTACGCCTGAAGCCACTCAAGTTTACCATCACACCCATGTTCAATGAATCCATATCGGTTACCAATCCATCCAAGTTTTGAATAGGCATAGTCCATTGATGATTATGAACGTCAATAAAAGGGAACTTGGCTTTTGTTAAAGGATGTTGCGGGACTTTAAGGGTAGATATAGGCTCATATTCCTCCACATCCATTACGTTTAAGCGATATTGTATTTTACCTATTATCCAATAGATAAGCACCAGAAAAACAAAAGTGAGTGGCAATGCCACCCACCTTTTTTGAATGAACTTGATCAAGGCCTTTTAATTTGTGATGGGCACCCTTACAACTACTTTATCCCACATAAAATCCATGTTGGTGGTAGTACCATCGGCAGAAAATTCAATCACAAATTTTTCAACCTCGGCCGGATTTGCACTTGTTGGAACATCCACCTTTAAAACATCTTTTGAATAGTCTGGTTCTCCCCGCGCAATGTAGACGCCAAGCTCGCTGTTTAATGAAACTTGAAAAGAAGTTGCCCCTGGCACAGCATACATTCTGTAGCTTCCCGCTTTTACTGGTTTGCCAGCAAATACCACGTCTTTACTGAATGTGATCTCGGTAGCAGCATTGGCACCAAGTCTCCAATATTTGCCGTACGTCTGAAGTGCTTTGTCAGTTTCTTCGCCAAAAATAACTCTGCCTTTTTTTGACGGCTGGCCATAAGAAACCTTAATATCCAACCCATTATTATTGAATGTTGTCTCCTTTCTTGGGCTTGCTGGAAATAAGTTGGCGTAGGCGAAAAATAGAACCACGGCCAAGATCAATAGACCAAAGCCGATTAGAATTTTCTTTAACATGTTGGTTGGATTTTAGTTTGAGGCTACGAAGTTACGATTTTTAATGAAAAGATTTTCCGCGACCATATCAATATATACCGATCACGGAATGTTTCAATCATTCCAAGCACCCGTCAAACTTAGTTTTATTTACTTTGACGTCTGTTCCAAAAGAAAATTTTTAAACTTTTTTGTGTTAAAATTATTCGTACCTACGTTTCGCGAAACTACTTTCCCATCCTTTGACACCACTAAGGTGGTGGGAATCGATGGCACGTGAAGCAGCTCTGGCAACGATGTGGTTCGCGTATATACAGGAAAGGTAAATTCTTTTTTAGCGATAAATTTTTTGACCTTCTCTTCGTCACCAATGTTATCTAAAGACAACATTAGGAAAACAATCTTTTCATGATCTACCTCATTATACAGATCTTGTATGGTAGGCATCTCGGCCCTACAGGGCCCGCACCAAGTTGCCCATAAATTAAGAAATATCACTTTCCCTTTAAATTGATCAGCCGAAACAATACTCCCTTTTATATCCCTAACTGAAAAGTTGTAGTCAAAAATTTCAGTTTCATCTAGTGCATCGGCACTAGCATTCATTATTCCAGTCTTCAGCAATATCGACTGTGCCGCGGTAGTAACAATGCCTAGATTACCTGTTACCATTAATATCAATAGTGCTATAAAAACAATTGTACTGATATTCTTTTTTATTAAAATGAGAACCTTATCCATTTTTCTTTCTTTTATCAAATGTCAGTAATTTCATAACTTAGAGCAATTTATTAAATGAAAATGACACGAAGTTTAGTGATTTTGGTCTCGTTCTTATTCGTAAATGCCATTGTAGCGAATGCGCAAAAGAAAGTAAAATATAAGGACTTAATCATTTTGTTGAATGCCAAGCAATATGATCAAGCGGAACCCTTTTTAAAAAGATATATTAAAGACAACAATGATAATCCGAATGCTTACCTTTTTCTGGGTATTATATTTCAGGAGAAAGCATTAAAAGCGGACGTGTTAAAAGAGACAGAACTGGCAATCCAATACGCGGATTCAGCGGTACTTAATTTAGAAATAGCAAACAAGACCATTGATGAGCGAGAAGTCAGAAGAAATGATGAATACTATCAGGTTTACAATAGAAGAGATTTACGAACTGGAGAGTTTGGCGTTACATTATCGGATGTAAAATTAGACATTGAGAAAAGACTTACGTTGACCAAAGAGCGAAAACAAAACGTTCGGAAATTGAAAGACTATTTTATTCAGGCCGAACAACAATATATATCCTCAGTTAAACGGTTTCAAGAAATTAAGCAAGGGCTGCCTGAAAACAAATTCTATTTGTTATCTAACGAAAAGACGAAGGAATCTCTGCATAATTTTACTCTCTTGTATGACTCTTTTACAACAGCATTTGATAACTACAAAGCGATCTCTAAAATAACAATCAAAACAGGTTACAATCAAGTATTGAAATTTGTACCAATTAAATCCTATGATACGGATGGACTTGGCGCCACGGATTTCATGAAAGATGAGGTGCCCGTTTGGAATTTCAAAGCTTGGGCTAATTCTGCGGCTGATGTGATTGCGAATGATATCGAACCGATGCGTATCGAGCTAACGAAAACTGATCTTCAGTTAAATTTACTGGGAGAAAAACTCAAGAAGGATTCCGTTTCAGTGAATAAGAAGATACAGGATGCGATCTCAAAATTTGATGTTGCAAAGTTGAAAAAGTATGACAACAACCCTTTTCCGGCTACTATTTTTGATCTGAAAGTCGCTGAGTTGCAATACGGGTCGGTAATTTTGGAAAACAAAATAGGGCGAGATTCCGCAGATGTAAATTTTAAGTTTTGGTTGACACAGCAAGAATTAAGAAAGGCCAATAGGTTGGATAGTTTAGCAAGCTCGTTTTTAACTAGAGATATTGAAAACGAAGCAATGAACTATCAAGATTTTGTCAGCAAAGCATACGGAGATGTTTCAGTAATAAAAAAGTTAGCGCATGCCCTTAAGGAATATGGTGCAAATGAGGTTGACAAAAAGCAACGAGAACTAGAACAGAGGAAGTTTTCACTTAGATGGATTATTTCTAAGGCCGACTCTATTCCCCTTTTTTCGGACTCGACCGTAAGAAAGCATCAATATAGAATGCTGTTGGCAGAGAAAGAGCGCTTCACAGTGGGGCTTAAATTCGGATCAGACTCTTTGGCAATAGGCTATTTTTATACCATTACGCCCTCTCGTGTCCCTGATGTCAGTGCTACTTTCAGCGTAGATAAAATAAATTTTAAGAAGAAAAATTTTTCTGTCTTGAAATCTTTAACGAAGACTGACGGAAAAGACCAGATTTACTTTGTTTTGATTTTTTCCGAAGCTAAGGTGAAAGATAAATATGCCACGTCAATCGCAAAAATATACCGATCTGATGGCTTAGCTTGGAGCTTTAATTATTTGTTAGATTCAAAACCTACCGAACTAATTTTTGTTCAAGAAACCGGGGAATTGTCTATTAAACTCGTAAACGATTTAGGGGAAACGAAAATTGGGGTGATCGATAAAAGTGGTAAACTAGTTAAAATGTAATTTACTCTACCGTCCAACTAATTTTTTCCAATCTTGAAATCTCATTAAAATTCTGGAGGTCATTTTTTCATAATTCTCCCAGCTGTCGGTAACATGATAGATAGAAGGCAACGCTTTTACTAAAATTTCATCATAATCGGCACGGTACAGTCCACCGCCATAGTAATAGTAAGTAAACATATTTCCCTCTTTGCTAAAGAGTTCAAAGCCAAGATATCCATCCCAGAGCTCGCTCAATATTGTACATGAAATTTCTCTCCTTTTGAATCGAAAAATCTGAACTGAAGCTTCATCCTCGAAGTATTCTGAATATAAGTCTTGATCAATAATCCACCCCAAGTACATGCCTATATGCACATACGCTTGTTCAATGGGCAGCGAGTCTGGAAAATTGCCTAAGAAATGGCTTTTTGCATTGTCATAAATTGTTTTTTGAATCTCAGCTTTCTTTTCCATTTGCATTAGTTGGGTAAAAGTAGGGCAATATAGCAGAAAATTTAATTCTATTTGGTAGGATCAGCGTAAGGTTGGAGTTCTGAAATAACAATTTTATTGTTTTTCCGATTTACGTCAGCCATCCTCTGACTAGGATCAATTTCGATCGACTCGATCTCTGATGTGGGACGATTTATCTTTAACGTATAGGTTGGATTTACCCAAGGCCAAGAATCAAGTTCTATTCGTGACATGGTTTTGAATTCCATTGGCTTATTGCCCAAAAGTTCGTTCATTGAGATGCAATACAATTCTTTCGAGCCGTCATTGTACGTAACAACCAAATCGATTGGCATTGGAAAATCCCCCAATCTAGATAGCGATACCAGCGTTTTTGATTCTGAACTGGTTATTGAATTTATGCCATAATCAATTTTCTTGGTTGTGTTTATCCAATATCTTAAATACCAATGCAATTGAAGCCCCGATACTTTCTCCATTACTTTAATAAAGTCGTTGGGTTCAGGGTGTTTCATTTTCCAGGAATTATAGTACAGTTTCATGCCTTTATAGAAATGATCGTCCCCAATCAAATACTTAAGTTGATTTAGGAAAATAGCGCCCATGCTATAAGCCATAACACTATAAGCTCTATTGGTAGTATAGTGATCCGAATGTTGGCTTGCTGGCTCTTGTAAGCCGCTTGCCGCCAAACCAAAATAAGCTTGATAACTTCCTTTGTGCGGTTCGGCTTCATCAAAAAGCGCGGCCTCAGTTTCACTGCTAGCAAAGTCTGTAAAACCCTCGTCCATCCAGGGGTACAATGCTTCGTTGGAAGCCAATGCCATTTGGTACCAGCTATGGGCAACCTCATGAATCATAGTTCCTGTGACTCCGCGAAATTGGCCTTCACCTAAAATTAAGGTGCACATAGGGTATTCCATACCACCATCGCCACCTTGGATGATTGAATACGTTGAGAAGGGATACTTTCCAAAATGCTCATTTAAATACTCAAATGTTCTCACTGCGTAGGGTTGCATTTTCTTCCAGGTTTCAATTGTCTTTTCATTTTTCTGGTAGAAAAAATGGAGTTCAGGTCCATTAGGAACTTGTTGAATGTCATGCGCATAGTCTGGATCTGCGGCCCACGCAAAATCGATAACGTCTTTCGCTACAAAATGCCAGGAGAGGCGATTGTCAATTGGTTTAGTTGAAACGATCTTTGCTTGAGCTTTTCCTTTTAAAACTGGTTTTGCATCGGGCATCTTATACCCTCTGCCAATCGTTGTTGGATTTTGGAGAACGCCAGTGCCGCCCACCATATAGGTTGAGTCTAACGAAATCTTCACGTCAAAATCTCCCCAGACACCGTGAAACTCTCTTGCCACATATTGGTAAGCGTGCCACCCTTGGTCATCATATTCTGCCATCTTTGGATACCACTGGGTCATCGAATAAGCAATACCCTCCTTGTTATCTCTGCCCGATCTTCGTATTTGCAGAGGCACTTGAGCTTCGAATTGCAGTTCAAACACCGCCTTACTTTTTGGTAGTAATGGTTTTGCTAGCGTTACCTCCATCACCGTGCCTGAAATTGAATAAGATAGCTCTTTGCCCTCCTGTTTCAATGATTGAATATGCTGGTATCCAATTTCATCGTCTTTCAACTTGAAGATCCTATCTATTACCCTTCTATCCGGATCGGGTAAATTTCTTGACCGTACATCCATCATGCTTCCCGGCTGAAATGCATTGAAGTAGAGGTGATAGTATACTTTAGAAAGTGTATCTGGTGAATTGTTAAAGTATGCCAGTTTTTGGATTCCATTCAGGCGATGTGTTTTAACATCTAGATGAACATCCATTTGGTATTCAACTCGCTGCTGCCAGCGATATTCTTGTGCATTAGCAATAAGAGTACCCAACAAGCTTATTAAAATGAAAAGAGTCTTCATAGTATGATTTTGAATTTGATAAAAGTATGGAAAGGCCTCGTGTTTTCAAACAAACTTTATGCGGCCTTATTATAGTTTAATATAGCGCCCAATGCTCATCGAAAGGTAGCCCGTGTTTGCAAGACCAAGTTCTTCATCGGGTAAGGCTCGTGGAATATTGTAGGTATAACTCAACTGATAAGCCCATGACTTGGTTCTTGCACTGAAAGGAAAAGTAAAAGAATAATTCATGAGGCCGAACACGGTACCGGTCTCAATGTTGTAAAGAGATCCTCCTGTTTTCAGCCGATCTAAAATTTGTTGAGCAGATAATGTCAACGGTACATATTCTTGAGTACTCTCGGTTCCAAATAATATCGAAAAAGACGGTATGAAAGCTAATCTTTTGATTTTTCCAACATTCTTTTTTTCGAATGTTAGCCCGAGGCTTGGTAAAATCCGGTGGGCAGTTTGCGATCCAAAATAATAAAAGTAATCGAGCCTAAATTGAATCGGTGTAAAGTCAAGTTGGTTAGCAATTGTAACTGAATTCGTATAGGGAGTGGAGTTCTCTTCACTGTTCGGGTAAAGTAAATAACTATACTCCAAATTAAGCGGCATATTACTGAAAAATAGTTGGTGACACCCCGTTGGGGGCATTGACAATCATATAGTTACAAGGAGTTTAGTGAAAGTGGTTTCACTAAACTTTTTTTGTTTATGGAAAAGACAAAA
>JBIKRT010000005.1:0-116463 GCA_044349005.1 Cyclobacteriaceae bacterium | reverse complement strand
TTCCTGTTGAAATATGGAAAACTCCACCACCCGTTGAGCGGGGTGGAGTTTTCCACATTCCAACAGGATGCCAAGTTCACCTGGAAATCTTTAATTTTGGATGCTACTAAGTAAGGGGAGCTTTCATGTTGACTTAAAGAGTGGTAACAGCAGTGGTAACAAATCAGAAAAAGTCTATATTTGTAATGACATCAGTAACCTCTAAAGTATTGATAGTCAATAATAAAGATATTTAGTGACTCCTAGTAAACTCACTGTTAATCAGAGGGTCTTTGGTTCAAGTCCAAAAGGAGGAGCATTGATAAACAAGCCGTTACAGACTGTAACGGCTTTTTTATTTTACTTAGGGGAACACAAATAATAACTCGATTTGGTTATGGCGAGTTGTATTTCATAGTTGATTCCGCTGCCAAACTCAACTTCTCCTCCTCAATTTCATATCGCTTCAATTTCTTTGTCTTTCCGGCAGGAGTAGCTTTCTCTTTCTTAATCCTTTCCAACAATACACTGGCCGGTTCATCGGTTGAATATTGCGGCACCAGCTCACCGCGGAAGGCTTTGGCAAGCAGGCTTTGTGGTAGCTTATCAAGTTGTGCTTTGGCTTTGGTGTAGCGGGCTTCAATTTTATCGGCAAGCGAAAATAGTTTTTCTACTCGGTTGACGATTCGTTTTTGCTCTTCGATTGATGGTAAATAAATTGGTACTCGTTTGGCAATACTAAGATTAAGATTGCTCATTGTTGTTCCTTTTGATTCAGACTCCAAAAATTCTTTTGTGTTCGAATTGCTAAGAAGCCAGTACAGGTATTGTGGGGTTATTAATTTGTTGTTAGGTCTAAAGAACAAACTACCAGTTCCGCACAGCCAACCATCTTCCTTTGCCCCAATTAATGCACAGCGAGCCATTTCACCACGTCTTCCCATTATAACATCACCTTCTTTCAAATGGTAATTGGAAAGTTCAAGGAATTTTTTCTTACTAATCGTAAACTCGGCATCAGGAATTACCTGACCTGCCTGAATATGAGTTGGGTTAATTAAAGGAATACCATTAGAAATGTAATCATGCCTATGAAGTTGTGTGCCAAACGGACCAATTTGAATTATCTCACAGATTTCTTCGGTAAAAGTCGGATTACCAGTCTCACTAACAGCAGCAGAAAGAATACTTTGCCTAAAGCGTTTTAGAATTTTGGGTATGCGCTCTAACCGCGCACGGCTGCGATCTATTTTCTCCATCAACTCATCCAGCGTGGCTACGATTCGTTGTTGTTCTTTGAGAGGTGGAAGCACCATTTGCATTTGTTGTAAATGTGATGGTCCATAATTATCAATCGCCATTCCCGTTTTTTGTTCTTGTATTTGGCTAAAGAACATTTCCGATTTCAAAAAGTATTTCAAAAATTTCTGTGTTAGTAACTCCTCTGAAATAGACCGGAATCTTATAACACTAGTATTCAACATGACCGGCATGTCTTCTTTCTTGATGACAATCGCTTTACCAAGTGTGCCACTGCTGGAAACAACTATATCACCTTCATTCAATAAAAAATGTTCGTATTTGTTTTTGAACTCCTCCATTTTGACAAACCTACATTTCGATTTATCAAGCGTTTCGTTATCGTTAAATGTTCTGATGTTTAGAAAAGGAACTCCGTTTTCCCCCATTTGATGGGTTCTTAGACCGGGACCTTCTTGAAAGAAGACAGCCTCGCTTAATTTCAAATTGATCCAACTTTTTGGTAATCTATTCTCCATCACTTTCCATCAAGGCTAACACTTCTCTTAAATCATCTACCACTGCTTCCAATTCGGTGATGGCTTCTGTGGCCAATACTTGTGGTTCGGGCAGTGAGTCGGCATCGTCTAAACTTTCATCTTTCAGCCAATTAATGTCGAGTTTGTAGTCCCGCTTCTGCACTTCTTTAATGTGGAATTTCCTAAAGCGGCCTTCTTCGCCCAGATCTTTGCGCTTGCTTTGTCCGTTGGGGTCGGTGCCATAGCATTTTTCAAATTCTTCAAAATGCTTGTCGCTCAGCGGGCGGTCTTTTTTTGTTACGCCTTCTACATTGCTGCGCGCATCAAATATCCACACGTTCTCGGTGGGCAATCCTTTTTGTAAAAATATCACGTTGGCTTTCACGCCTTGTGCATAGGGTGTGAACGTGCCGCGAGGCAAACGTAAAATGGTGTGCAAGTTGCAATCTTGCATCAGTATCTTAAACACTTCACCTGCTTTGTCTTCAAACAACACATTGTCGGGTAGTACCACTGCAGCTCGCCCTCCGGGCTTCAGCGCACTTAAATAATGCTGCATGAAGTTCAACTGCTTGTTGCTGGTGCTAATGGTAAAGTCCTCCCGCTCGGGTGCCTGGTTTGCACCCTTCGTGCCAAAGGGTGGGTTGGTGAGAATGCAATCAAACTTCTTTCCGTCAAACGGCTCGTAAATGGTGTCGCCAATTTTTATCTCGGTGGTTACGCCATGCAAAAATAAATTCATCATGGCGAGTCGGGCTAGCCGCGGCACCAATTCTTGGCCGTAATAGGTTTTTGTTTTAATGCGCCTTACTGCATCGCGGTCAATCGCTCCTTTCGATTTCTTCAACAGCCATTCATACGCTGCAATGAGGAAACCGCCCGTGCCACACGAGGGATCGAAAATGGTGAAATCGGTTTTGCTGCGTGGGTCGGGTTGCATTACCCGCACAATGCTTTGTATCAGCGGGCGCGGTGTAAAATATTGGCCTGCACCTTTCTTTCCTTCGCTGGCACTTCGTTCCAGCAATCCTTCAAAGGCTTCGCCCTTCACATCTACATCCATGCTGCTCCAGTCTTCTTCATCAATCATGTTGATGATCCGTTTCAGGTTCACGGGGTTGTTAATGCGTGGCATGGCTTGCGTAAATATTTTGCCGAGTATGCCTTTCTCTTCGCGCAACTTGCGCAGTGCTTCCTGATAATGGTCGGTAAGATCGGTGCCGCTCTGTTCTTTTAAACTGTTCCAATTGTATTTCTTAGGAACTTCCACACCCCGCTCATCGGCCATCTTCAGGAACAGCAAATAAGTTAGCTGCTCGATGTAATCACCATAATCTACTCCATCATGTCGCAGCGTGTGGCAGAATCCCCAAAGTTTATTTACTATATCGCTCATTTTTTATTATCAATTATTTCCCAATGGCCTCCTTTGTCAGGCCCCACGCGTTGGAGTTTTCCATCAGACTTAAGTTTCTCGATGTTGTACTCAACCCCTCTCCGTGTCAAACCTGTGGCTACTTGTATTCTTTTAATTGTTACTGTTGAGTCTTTTGCAATCATCTGCAGAATTTTATCTGCGAAACTCTCGATGATTTCAGTAGCATGTTTCTCCACAGTTTTCTCCACAGTTTTCTCCACAGTTTTCTCCACAGTTTTACGAGCTTTTATTTTAAACGCTACTGTTACATCAGAAGCGTCTGCGGTAAATATGGGCGGTGGCAATCCCGCTTGTCGGCAATCGTTCACCATCTTCAGCGTGCCTCTTCCCCAGGCCTCAATAAGACCAGCTCTGAAAAAAGTCGATGCAAGGTCAGGATTAAAAGGGCGTGATGGATGCTTCACCAAAAGCTTCTTCGGTGTCCATTGATCTGGAAGCGCACCTTCATTCCAAAAGATAATTTTATCGTCATAAACACTAATCTGAATAGGATGGCCGATACTGTAATCTTTATGCGCAATTGCATTGAGTAGGGCTTCGCGAATTGCAGACTCAGGAAAAGGATATTGTTCTACCCGATTCACACCTTCATAACCAATGGTAGCTCTCAGATATTTGGTTAACAGTAAGCTCATTGTTTCATTAACCTGACGGAAGAGGTGTCCATGAATAGTATCTTGAAATATCAGGTCTTCATCATTTTTAAAATACCCAATTTTTATAAACGCACCGGTGATGAATTTTTCAGGATCTGGGTGAAAGAGAAGAATCGCTGCACGCTTCAGTAGTTTGCCTTCCGACAGATGAAGTTTCTCTAAAAGGCCTTTACTGTTTTCTTGTAACGTTTCAGTAGTAAGTCGTTTACTTCTGGCAGCTTGTTCACGAAATGTTGCGAAAGCATTTTTATCAAGGTCGGCAATCTTTACTTGAGCAACTGCTACACCGTCCCACCGCTTGCCTTGTTTTGCAAGAAGAAATTTATCGAGTGCGGCACCTTTTAATTCTTGTTTAGTTGCTCCGCTGCGAAAATAATATTGGCCTTTATAATTGATTGGGTACGGGTAAGCCTCGACTACAATCTCTAAATACTCTTTACCGACCCGCTTATGTAAGTTAACTTCTACCAAAATGCCTAAAATGTCTTTTGCTTTGTTTGGAATATCTTCCAATAATTTTTTAGCATCAGAAATTCCAACCACAACCCCGTCATCATCTTTACCAATAATAAGTTTGCCTCCGTGCGCATTGGCAAAACCACAAATCCATTTCAGGTATTCATCGCGCCAGCTTTCTTTCCACTCAATCGTTTGATTCTCTCTACTCACTACGTTGATTTGACTTGTTGAATGATTGCTATTTTTATGATTTAGGCTGCAATAGCAGCATTTATCTCCGTTATTAAAATTCTATGGTCGTCCTTAAATACCTTCTTAAAACGACCAAGCCCGCCATGATTTTCAAAGACAGGCATGATATTGAAATCTTCCTCTTCCAACGTTAAGTTAGTTACTAAATGTTCTTTAATGTGCCCAATCCATTCTTGCTGCGCGCTATCAAGAATTTTATTCCCAAATACTTTATCAATGGCTTTATCGATGCGTTCGTTCGCATTCAGCAAAGGTTCTTTCTTATCAGCATGCTTGATCATACTGATAATGTCCACTAGGCTTTTATGATAAACCAGATTATGCGCTTTGCGCAGATCTGCTTCTTGAAAATGATTTTGAAGCAATAGCTTTCGCAGATCACGAAGCACTTGCGTGTTCCAACCTTTTGGCTTATCAAGTACCACCTTCATAGCTTCAATGTCTGTCTTATGCCATTTTACAAACTCTGCGAAAGCAGTTAGGTACTCAGCTGGCTTTAAGTAGCGATCACCTACACTAAACACTGGCTCCGAATAGACAGTATCTTCTTGTTCGTGGGCGATATAAAATGAGACAGGAGTTTTTTTGTAAGTCACCAACAATCGCTGAAAATCTTTGTTGTTGAGAATCTTCATTGTTCCTCCGAAATCTCGCTTGATCAACGCAGGCAAGTTGGTGGCAAACGTGCCAATATCGCCCTCAGGTATGTATGCAGCAAAATCAATTCGGGCATCGCTGCTCATGGTTTTTTCAATCCTACGAAAACGCTTCACTAAAACATTTACATGGTAATCGCGGTCTTCGTTATTGTTTATTCTTCGGATGATTTCCTCAATAGGTACAGTAGGTGTTCCCGGAGGATCAAACTTAAAATTGGAAACGTCTTTGAAGTATTCAATCAAAGTGCCATCAAAGCAATCGAAAACTGTAAATGAATCTTTGTTGATCTCTTCGCATCTCCTTGTTCCACGACCAAGCATTTGCTCCCAAAGAATGCGTGACTTTACCGGGCGCAAAAAAACAATAAACTCTAAAGCAGGAATGTCAACACCCGTGCTAAGCATATCTACAGTAACAACAATCTTTGGCTCAGGCCTATTGCGAAACATTTTTATTTTTTGAAGTGGCCTATCAACATTAGCGTTGCCAGTGATCTTAGCAACAAAATCATCGCCTCTATTAAAAATTTCTTTGCAAACAGAAACCAATTGATCGGCATGCGAAGAATGGCTCACATCATTTACCGCAAAGACTAAAGTTTTTGGAAAGTGGCCTCGTTCTTTTTCAAAATCAAGTGCATACTTGGCGATCTCACCAATTACTTTTTTATTACTGTCGGGAACAGTTATTTTTCTTTCAACATCAGTCGCATTATACGTGCGCTCATCTTCCAAATTCTCAATCTGGAGTTGACCAGTTTGCGTGTCAACCCGCTCGACTTGTTCGCCTTCTTTCAAGAAGACACCATTCATGCGAATACCTGAATTGATTTTTACTGCGTTGTAATCCACCAAGTATCCATCCAGAATTGCTTCTTCAATTGGGTACCGAGAGATTGGATTCCCGAAATAGGCAACGGTGTGCAAGGCAGGTGTAGCGGTCAATCCAATTTTGATGGCATCAAAGTATTCCAATACGGTGCGCCAAACATTGGTGTCTTGCGAAGTGTAACCACGATGGCACTCATCAGCAATGATGATATCAAACGCATGAATGGGAATATCAATCTTGTCACCTTCTTCAATATCGGCATCGGTATTTTCATCAGTAAAGACGGCATTCCTGCCTAAGAGATTGATGGCCATCCGTTGAATGGTGCAAACATAAACAAACGTTTTTGTTGCATCTGGTTTTTTCAAATATTCAGGAGGAAGTTCATTTATATCAAACTTATCACCCTCTTCAAAATCATCTTTCCTGAATTTCTGACTGAACAACTCGTATTCCTGATTGAATTTATTTCCAGCAGGTGTTGAGTAAGCTGAATAAGAGACAGCGGTTTGAGCAGCCAATGATTTTCGATCTACTAAAAATAAAACTCGTTTTGCAACCCCGGATTTTAACAAGCGATAAACTGAGTTGACGGCCATGAAGGTTTTCCCTGTTCCGGTTGCCATAGCAACGAGCATTTTTCTCTTGCCCTCAATGATTATATTCTCAATGGCTTCAACCGCTTTCTTCTGATAAGGCCTCATGAAGTCTCCATCGTTCGGAGTTTCTTGAAGCCGCTTATGGGTTACATCTGTATTTCGATTGAATAGTTCTTTTAACGCCTGTGGTGTATGGAAATCCGCGAGACTTCGCGAAAGATTATTAGCATTTCGAACATCAAGGAAGGAGATCAACTCTCCGTTGCTTGAATATAGAAATGGTACCATGTATCCGTTCCACGTTCCAATCGAATGCACGAGACCCTTTGCATAGCGCTTTGCTTGCTCCAACGTATTGATTGTGGCAACGGTGACTTTCTTTGCTTCTAAGATTCCAATGAGACGTCCGTCCACAAAGAGCGCATAATCAGCGGGACCATTTTCGGTGGGATACTCTTCAATGGCATGGTTCTTCAATAATGAAGTATCCAGTCCCAGCAAATAAGGCGTAATAATCCAGCCTAAATGCTTTAACCTAGGATCTATTCTCCTTTTGCGAGTTGTTTTTTCAGATTCGAAGAAATTTGAATCAGAACTGCTCATTAATTAATCTAATAGGGAAATGATTAATTCTAAATATAAAGAAACTAGTCAATGGTAGTAATCGCATGAGAGGATAATTAGCGTATTTTAGACAATTTACCGCTGTTGAGTTAGAGAAAATAAATCTGGCAATCTGTAATACTAATTATTTTAGTATTTATAGATTTGAGCTAATTAAATTAGCAAACATGAAAACAGTAAAAAGTGCCCTATTAGGCTCAAAAAATCTCATTGATACCAACCAAGAAGTTCTTTTAGTACAGCTAAGGGAAATTATTAAAGAGCACCGTGCTTTAATAATTAATCGGTTAGTAGGTGAACTTCCGGTTTACCTCGATTTTAAATTTCAGTACAAGCCTGATAAGGATTCCTCGCTGAAGATTAAAGAAGAATTGATGTCGCTTAAAAACTCCGGTGTTGGCCTTCAGCATTACGAAAATGTAGTTTCGCAACTTATGAATCGGGCTGTGGTTCATTTAACCAACGAGCCTTTCTATCAAGAGATCGATCAGCTTCTCGCGTCAATCGTTCAACCTAAACAAATGAAGTTTGTATAGAAATCATGGGGCGTCCAAACGAGTAAAGAAATTTTGGGGAAGTCGGTATTATACCGAACGATATTAAGGCCGTTTTTGATGAACTTGATATTGAAAAAACGTGGGACTACCTTGAAAAGACATCCCAGTTGAAATAAGACCAAATGGAAGCGATTGTTTGAGGAAGAGAAATTATTGCCAAGCAACCTTGGTAAAGGCGAACGGTTTATAATAGTTGGTAAACGGCATCTAGATCTAGCTGCCTTTTTTATTTCTCCAATCCCAAAGAACAATATCCCAACTGACGCCTCCGTAAGTAAGCACATCAATCACTTGGAAGCCCGTTGTCTTGTGTGCCTTTAATGATCGAGGATTATCGCGCGCCACGTCAGTAACCAAATAATCATACTCAGCAGATAAACAATCCAGATAGTGGTTGTACATCCGTTGTACCAACCCTTGGCCTCGGTATTCCTTCGCTACACACAACTGGCCAACTACCACGTAATTTACATCTGCAAGCAATTTCCCATGAAAACTCAACCTGTCGATAGAATCAAATAAGTCAGCCAGCAAATCGTGATGATGCCTAACAGATTTTGTGGCCACCAGCGCATAACCTGCAACCAAGCCTCCCGATTTTGCAATTATAGCTGGGGCGGCATCATGCATGGCTTTAAAAAAATCCATTGAATACTCCGCGGTAACAAAACCTTGTGAGGCTGCCTCCTCCTGACTAATCAGATGCTTTAAGTTCTTTCGCTGGAGGTTCTTCATACCCTCCAGATCGAACATCGTTTCCGCTCGCTTAACTACAACCATTTAACTTTAAAGCGTTTTTATGTTGATGTTTCTGTACCACACCTCTCCTCCATGGTCTTGAAGATCTATGCCTCCCTTCTTAGCTTTGCCATAGCCTTTGGCTTCGTTCCATTTACTGGCTGCTTTCTTTTTGTTCCAGTCTTCCGAACCGAACTCATACGAAACTGCCTTTTTTCCGTTTAACCAATGTTCAACTTTATTACCGTTCACAATAATCTTGGTAACGTTCCACTCTCCTACCGATTTTGGTGCTACCGCAGATACATACATACCATAGTTTGACGCAGTTTTTTGCCAATCTTCTATTTTACCTGGGTAGCCCACATCGTCCAACACTTGATATTCGGGGCCACTTAAATAAGGCTCGTTGAACTCTTCGGTAGCTCGGTAAATAATACCACTATTTCCTTGCGGGGATATCTTCCACTCGATGGTCAATTCAAAGTTCTCGAATTGCTCATCGGTAATAAGATCTGCGCGCTTCTCTGCCCCATCGAAAGGCTTGCAATGCAAAACTCCATCTTTTACTTCCCATGAGTTGTTTTCTTTTCCTTTAAAGAAATGCCAGCCCGTAAGTGTTTTTCCATCAAATAGACTTTTGGTGTTTGATTTTTGGGCGAATGAACCAGATGCGCTGGCAATGGTTATCAGTAGAATGGTTATTTTCTTCATAGTCAGTTTAATAGTTTAAACCAAAATTGTCGAAATCATCCATCGCATCAAAATTATTGCGCAAATGAAACGGGGTGTGGGCAAAAGCTTCAACGATAAGTACACACATATTTAGCTCTTTTACAATTTTCTGCTCCCAAAATCGGATTACGAACCAGCCCAACTTTGCCAGTTGTTCATCTACTTCATTATCGCGCTGCATGTTGCGCTCAATTTTCGGTATCCAAAAACCTCTGTTCGATTTTAGTTTTTCTTTTTTCTCGTCCCATTGGTAGCCATGCCAAAATTCACCATCCACAAAAATGGCCAGTTTGAATTTACTGATTACAATATCCGGTTTCCCGGGAAGTCTCTTCACATTGATGCGATATCGATGCCCGCGCTTCCACAGTTCTTTTCTAAGTAATAATTCGGGATGTGTATTTTTACTTTTGATTTTGCCCATCAATTTCGACCGATCGGCTGTGGTGTAGAAACCAGCTTCCTCGTTGAAGCGAGGCACCTTGATGGGTTTTAGTTGGTAAGGCTTCAATTATCTCATCTTGACCCTAGAAAGGGATATAATCTCGTAAAAACCGACTCAAAAAATTTTCCCAGGATTCAATATTCCATTCGGATCAAACACTTTTTTAATACCACGCATCAAATTCAAATTGACCTCACTCAACGCCAACGCCATGTAGGGCCTTTTTGCAATGCCAATCCCATGCTCACCAGATAAAGTTCCTCCAAGGCTCACCGTCAGTTTAAAAATTTCCCCGATACCTTCGTTTACTTTGGTGTTCCAATATTCTTCATCAAGACTTTCTTTCAGAATATTTACATGGAGGTTTCCATCGCCTAAATGGCCAAAACAAACTGTATTGAAATTATAGCGTTTGCCAATTTCTTTTATTCCGTTGATTAGTTTGGGAAGATTGGCTCGCGGCACTACTACATCGTCCGACTTGGTGAGTGTGTACCAATTGACGGCAGGTGAAATATTCTTACGAATCTTCCACAATTCGGCTTTTTGTGCTGCTGTCTCTGCAAATAGGATCTCACCACTTTCAAATTTTTCTACTACGCCCATTACGCGCTCTGCGTCTCTCATCAACACTTCTTCATCGTTACCGTCTAACTCACAAAGTAAGTAGGCGTTCATGCCCTCTATGAGTTTCGTGGTAACAGGGCTGTTCAATACTTTTTCGCAATATTCAAACGTTTTGGCCGCTGCTTCTTTCTCAAAAAACTCCATGCCACTGGGGGTAATTCCATCGACATAGATGGCGGCTATGGCCTTGCAAGCTTCCTCGTTGGTGCTGAAGGGAATCATCATCAACACGTTCTTCTTTGGGTAACCCCTTAGTTTAAAAACAATTTTTGTTATAATGCCCAACGTGCCTTCACTACCACACATGAGTTGGGTTAAGTTATATCCAGTTGAGTTTTTCAGTACGTTGGCGGCCGTCCAAATGATTTCGCCTGTGGGCAACACTACTTGCATATTCAAAACATAGTCGCGGGTAACACCATATTTCACCGCCTTGGGCCCACCTGAATTGTTCGCCAAATTTCCACCTAAAAAGCAAGAGCCTCCGCTGGCAGGGTCTGGCGGATAGAATAGCCCCTTCTCTTTCACCGCATTTTGAAATACTTCGGTGATCACGCCTGGTTCTACCGTTGCTTGCAAATTCAATTCATCTATATCCAATATTTTATTGAACCGTTCCATTGAAATTACTACTCCCTTTTTGACTGGAATAGCGCCACCACTGAGGCCAGTACCTGCTCCACGAGGCGTGGTAGGCAGCTTGTAGTGATTACAAATTTTTAAAAGCTCGCTCACCTCATCTGTGTTAGCGGGCTTCAAAACCACATCGGGCATGAAAGAATAATCTTCTGTTTTATCGTGAGAATAATCGTACCGTCTTTCTTCATCCAACATCGTGTTATCTTCGCCCACAACAGATTTGAATTGATCCAAAATCGCCTCCTTTATGCCTGGCGAATCAATCACTAAGGTTTCTTTTTCGTATGCCATGATGTATTAACTTTGAAATCGAAATGATGTTTAAGACCAAGGGCAAAAATACATATTTACTGATTTACAAAATTCCCCTTTTGTGCTTGTCTATCGTTTTTCTTTCCAGTTGTGCTTCCCGAAAGGCCCAGTTAAGAGATAAAACAGTAGCGGACGTGATAAAGACTGCGAGAAGCTATACTGGCACACCTTACCTGTGGGGCGGCACCACCCGATCGGGGTTAGATTGCTCAGGCTTGACCTTAAATGCATTTAAAGCAGCAGACATTACCCTGCCAAGAACAGCAGACGCTCAGGCTCTTTTGGGAGAAAAAGTGAAAGTAAAAGAACTACAGCCTGGTGACTTACTGTTTTTCGCGACCGGAAAAAAGAAGCGCGAAATCACCCACGTGGGCATCGTAACAGAGTTAAAAGCAAAAGATAACATCAAATTTATACATGCCTCTACCTCGTTGGGAGTAGTGGAGACCAATCTTTTTTCCGATTATTTTTTTAAGCGATTTAAGTTAGCAAGAAGGATTATTAGGGAATAGTTAATTCAATTTTTTATATTTAACGAGTTAAGACTTTAAAATTGAGGTTATGAATCCTGAAAAAACTAAAAAAAAAGCTAAAAGCGATTTAAAAAAAGGTCAGGAATTGAATATCTATGGTTCAACGCAAATTAATGGCGCGGGAGGTATAGAGGCCTTCAACAAGCTAATAGAAAATGACAAACCCATAAAAGTGCCAAAAATTGAGTTTACCGATCAAGAGTGGGAAGAAATGAAAATCATTTTGAAGCAATAGATCATGATCGCATTATTGGACACCAACATTATCCTTCAAAATCATATTCGAAAAAGTATTGATCTTCCTCCTGATAGCTTTGTCTCGATAATCTCTGTGGGTGAGTTGGAATCCTTGATGTTGCAGCTTAACTGGGGCTATCAAAAGCAGACTGCTTTAAATTTATTTTTGAATTCGGTTCCTCTTATTGATATTGATTTAGCAATCACTAAATTTTATGGCTACGTTGATTCTTATAGCCAAGGTAAATTGTTAACAAAACCTTTACCCTCTAGCCTTACTGCCCGCAACATGGGAAAGAATGATCTCTGGATTGCCGCGACAGCTTTGTATTATGACATTGAATTACATACCACAGATAATGATTTTGATCACTTGACCCATATAGGTCTTAAATTAAAAAAAGAAGCTTAAAGAAATAAATAAAATACCCATTGGGATAGCCATTTGAAAAAAGACTAAACATGAAATCGCCATTAAGATGCTCCAACCCCAACAGCATGATAATCTCAGCGATTCCATGTGGCAACTAAAAAACAGTTATTAACACATGAAAACTACACGAAGAAGATTTTTAAAAGCAGGAGCATTGCTAACTCCGTTTACCTTTATACCAGAGATTTTCGGAAAAACAACTGCTGTGAATAAGCCACTCGTCATTTCTACGTGGAATTTCGGTGTGCCTTCCAATGCAGCCGCTTGGACGGTGCTTTCCAAGGGAGGGCGCGCACTGGATGCGGTTGAAACCGGTGTTCAAGTGCCAGAAGGCGATCCTACAGAAACCTCCGTAGGACTTGGTGGCTTGCCCGACCGCGATGGCCGCGTTACGCTAGACGCTTGCATTATGGATGAACATGCTAACATTGGCTCCGTAGCTTGCTTGGAGCACATTGTGCACCCCATCTCAGTTGCCCGAAAAGTGATGGAAAAAACTCCACACGTGATGCTTGTGGGAGATGGCGCCTTGCAATTTGCATTGGCCAACGGGTTTAAAAAAGAAAATTTACTAACCCCCGAATCGGAAAAAACGTGGAAGGAGTGGTTAAAAAAAGCGGAATACAAACCAGTGGCCAACATCGAAAACCATGATACCATTGGTATGTTGGCGATGGATAAAAGCGGAAACCTTTCGGGCGCGTGTACCACCAGCGGCATGGCTTTTAAAATACACGGACGAGTGGGTGATTCGCCCATTATTGGCGCGGGGCTTTTCGTTGACAATGAAGTTGGCGCGGCCACTTCCACTGGAGTAGGCGAGGAAGTGATACGCATTGTTGGCTCGCACCTTGTTGTTGAGTTAATGCGCCAAGGCAATTCACCGTTCGATGCGTGTAAGAAAGCGGTGGAGCGCATTGTAAAAAACCAACCTCAAAAATCGAAAGAGATGCAAGTTGGCTTTTTGGCGATTAACAAAAATGGCGAACATGGGGCGTTTGCTTTGCAGAAGGGATTTACATACGCGCTTTACACAGAAGAAGTGCCGAATAAATTGTTTGAGGCGAAGAGTTATTATTAGGGCTATCTTCTTTAATTGAATTTAGTATTTTTAACCAAACAAATTCCATGAAGCCACTAGTTGTTTCACCGAGAAATAAAAAAGAATTCGATTTTGTTAATGAATTGTTCGCAAAATTGAACATATCGACTAGATCACTTTCCAAGGAGGAAATTGAAGACCTAGGCATGATTAAATTGATGAAAGAAGCTGACCGGACAAAAAAGGTTTCGAAGGAAGCCATTTTTAAAAAATTAAAATCATAATGAAGGTTGAGTTCTTATCGAAATTCGAAAAAGACCTAGATGACTTGAAACATGCACCAACAAAACATTCTCTTATCGCATTAATTGAAAAACTTGAAGAAACAGCAGACTTTTTGGATATTCCAAACTTAAAAAAACTCAAAGGTTACAAGAATGCATACAGAATTAGAGTTAGGGACTATCGCGTTGGTATCTTTATTGATGAAGGCACCATCCAACTTGCGAGGGTAAAACATAGAAAAGACATCTACAAAATTTTTCCTTAACAGATGACCATAGAGATTGTAGTCTACACCATAGAAGCTGCCCTTAAAGCGCAAGAAGGAGGAGCGGATAGAATTGAATTGTGCGACAACCCTGCCGAAGGCGGAACAACCCCCACTATGGGCATGGTAGATGTAATCAGAAAAAATCTCACCATCGATATTTTTGCGATGCTCCGCCCGCGAGGTGGCGATTTCTGCTACTCGCACAATGAATTTCATGTCATGAAGAAGGACATGTATCAACTTCAAAAGCTAAGCGTGGATGGGTTTGTATTTGGGATCTTAAATCCAGATGGAACATTAGACAAAAAAAGGTGTAAGGAGTTGATTGGCCTCGCTAAGCCTTTGAAAGTTACCTGTCATCGTGCGTTTGATATGACACGCGATCCTTTTGAAGCCCTCGAAGACTGTATTGAAGTCGGCTTTAATAGAATACTTACCTCAGGCCATCGATTAACCGCTTTTGAAGGTGTTGACTTGATTGCCGAACTTATCAAAAAGGCCAACGGACGAATTGCCATTATGCCGGGTTCGGGCGTAAATGAAAAAACGGTAGAGGCAATAGTATCCAAAACCGGGGCAAGTGAAATACATTTCTCTGCTACTGCTTTCCGCGAAAGCGAAATGGTGTATCGCAACGAAAAAATAAGTGCGATGGGCGAAGAAGGTAAAAGCGAGTTTCAATTGCGTACTGCCGACCCCGAAAGAATAAGGCGAATGAGGCAATTGGCAGAAAAAGCAAAAACGTTGTGTGGATAGCAATTAAAAAATATCTTTGCAGCCCTCGGGGGATTAGCTCAGCTGGCTAGAGCGCTTCCATGGCATGGAAGAGGTCATCGGTTCGACTCCGATATTCTCCACGTAAAAAGCTAACCGAAATGGTTAGCTTTTTTTCTAAGCCATCACCGACACCATATTCAAAATTTGCTTTCCCAAAGAAGTGTCTCCCTTAATTGATATCCTTTTCTCTGCTTCATTCAAACTAATTCCCTTGGTGAAAAGCTTCCAAGCGTCTTGTTGATTTATTTCAACTATTGATGATGGCTTACGCTCCTTGGAAGTAAACGACCAGACTTTATTCGAATATTGCATGGCCCATTTCCCACCACTTTCGCCAGTTATGATTGTCTCGAGTATTGTTCCTTCCACAGCTGCCACATCGCGATAGGTATAAGGTAATGCCATCATAAACGTTTTAATAACAGGCGAGAATAATTCTGGATTCATTATGCCATCAACCCCTACTGCTTCTCTTATTTGTTGCTGATGATGCCATTTTTCTGTGTATTCGCGAGCGATGTGAAACCAGTTTTTGGATTCTTGCTCTCCTGCCCACCCTACTGAGAATACCGAAATAGCAAACGGATCGAGCCCACTCAAGTAGTGATAATATTCTTTCCCTGAACTTTCCAGCATATCAACCAACACGGCAGGACTTATCCTTTTGAAACTCGTTACCCATTCGGCATTGAGCCGGTTCAGGTATGGCACAATGGCCTCTGATTCATTTTGCCGCACTCCAAAATATCCATCACGGAGCATAGAAAGTGTTCTCAAATTGCCATCCAGCAAATGTGCGGCTATGTCTTTTACAAACCATTGTTTTGCGAGGGTTGGTTTACCCCAATCCTCATCAGTTAAAACTCTCAATAACTCAATAAGCTTTTGGTCGAGGGTCTGAAAAAGGTGAATTGTCGGGATGGGAATGTTCATACCTTATACGTAACCAAATCACCTTCCACCCGGAGGGCAATTCTTTCTGAGGTACTCGGTGTATAAAGTTGATAAATGCTCTGACGTTCCTTCCCCCTCACTTATGCCATGGGTGCGGTTGGGGTAGGGCATAAATTGAAATTGCTTATTGTGCTTAATCAATTCATTCACCAACATTTCGGCATTAGCGTAATGGACATTGTCGTCACCTGTGCCATGAATGTAGAGTAAATTGCCTTTCAAGTTTTTGGCGTAGGTAATGGGCGAGCCAGCAATAATGTCTGCCAAATTCTCCTGTGGCAACCCCATGTATCGCTCTTGATAAATATTGTCGTAGGTGAGTTGATTGGCAACAGCGGCCACCGCTATACCTGTCTTGTAAATGTCAGGAAACTGAAACATCAAATTGAGTGTGGCTGAGCCTCCCCCACTCCATCCCCACACCGCTGTTCTTTCCGCATCTACATACGGGAATTTTAGAATTTCTTTTGCGGCCAATGCCTGATCGCTAATATTTACAATACCGATCTTCTTATGAACAGACTTCCTCCAAGCCCGGCCTTTTGGTGCTGGCGTTCCCCTGTTATCAATCGATACGTAGAGGTAGCCGTCCTGTCTCATATCACCATTGTACAAATAATTATCGGCAACGCCATACTGATCATGCACGTTGGCACCCCAAGGCTCCGTGTATACATAAAATACGATGGGATACTTCTTTGATGCGTCAAAATTAGTGGGCTTTACCATCCAGGCATCCATTTCAATTCCTTCTTCGGTTTTTACTTTAAAGAACTCGACCTTCTTTTCGTCCTGCGCAGCCGCTAGTTGATTCTTCAAACTCTCGGCCTCCGTTAAGGCTTTGTTGGTAGTGAGGTCGATAAGCTCACTGATGGGTTTTGTAGAGCTATTTGAAAACCGATGTTGAGCAAATTTTCCGTTTGGTGAGATTGAATAGTCGTGCGTTCCTGAAATATCAGAAGGAGTAACCATCTCTAACTTGCCTTTGCCATCGAGCTTGGTTTTGTAAAGATACTTCTGCGTGGCGTTGGTTGGCGATGCCAGAAAATAAACATAATTGTTTTTCTCATCTACCAACCGTATGTCCATTAGATCGAAATCGCCTTTGGTGATAAGTGTTTCCTTTGACCCATCCTTTGCAATTCGGTATAGGTGCCGCCATCCATCTTTTTCACTTAGCCAGAGGAACTCCTTGCCGCCATTGATAAAAGTTAGTTTATGCCTAAACTCTAAGCCATAGACATTTTCCCAAGGTGTATAAATATCAATCCATGCATCATCGCGCTCGCTGAAAACAACCTTTGATTCACCCGTTTCCGGATTACAAGAAAAGATTTTACTTTCATTTTGTTTCCGATTCAATTGCTGCACAAATAACTCCGAAGCGGTTAACCATTCCATTCGGGGCAAGTAATGTTGCCGCGGGTCACCTGGAAAGCGTAACCAATTAGTTTTTTCAGAGGTGATATCTACCACGCCAATTTTAGCGGGCGATGGCGTTTGGCCGATGGTAGGATACTCGACTGGAATAACATGGGAATAAACAGAATCGGTATTGTTGATCATATAAAAGTCCCGAATCTGATTCGCATCAATACTCCAAAACGAAATATGCTTGCTATCGGGACTCCATTGAAAACCATCACGACAAGCAAATTCCTCCTCGTACGCCCAGTCAAAAGTGCCGTTGATCAATTTCCTTGTTCCATCTTTTGTAAGTTGTTTTATCGACCCGTTTAGCAAGCTTTCCACGTAAAGGTTATTTCCGCTCACATAGGCGGCATTCAATCCATCGGGCGAAATTTTGGCAAACATAAGTGAAGAGGCAGGCAGACTGCGACCTAACTTAGCTAATGATTTACTCTTTCTGTTGTAAACCCAATAATCACCCTTTGTATCCAACCTCCATACTTTAACTGTATTGGTGTAAATCAAAATTTGGCTTCCATCTGGGGTTATTGAAAAACTCCTTACGAGAAGTGCATTTCCACCTTGCGGAGTTAACTCTGTTTTGGAAAGAAATATTTTCCGCTCGTTGGCGGGCAGCATAATTTGAATTACTTCCCCGTTTTCAATTTGGAAATAGGAGTTGCCATCTTTCGCCCATTTTATTGGCTGCGCATGGAGCAAGCAAGAGATTATCGAAAGTAAGAAAATAAGCTTCTTCATGAGAGATCGTGTTTAATTATACTCAAAAATAGAAATCCATTTCCTCTTACCTACAACTTTTTTACGTCTGTTGCTTTTTGAACTGGAAAAATCGCCAAGGTCAATAATTCGGTATGCCTTACCAATATCACATCAACCATGGATAGTATGTCCTTCATAGTAAGCTCCTTAAAAAGTTGGTTTAATGAGTTTACAGGTTTGTTGTTAAATGAAATAATAATGTCGCCCTCTTTAATTTGAGACCTGGCAGCTGGCGAGTTAGGTTCAATGGCGGTTACAAATAAACCCCTTTCATTCTGGCTATGATGATGTCTCTTTACCTTTGGGTTGATAGCTACCTCTTGCAATTGAAATCCTAGGTAGGCCTTAAACACCTTGCCGTCCTTGATTAATTGGGCAGCAATAATCTTGGCAGTGTTTATGTCAACGGAAAAACTAATCCCTTGAGCCCCGCTGATAATGGCTGTATTTACACCAATCACCTCACCCTCGGTGGTAATCATTGGGCCGCCTGAGTTTCCCGGATTCAAGGCTGCATCCGACTGGATTACATTGTCTACCAACATTCCTGATTGGGTTCGCATGGTTCGCCCCAAGGCACTTACAACTCCTGTAGTAACGGTGTGTTGGTAGCCCAAGGGATTTCCAATGGCGATCAAAAACTGACCAATTTGCAGCTGGCTGGCGTCCCCTAGTTTGGCAATGCCATACCCATGACTTTCAATTTTCAAAATTGCTAGGTCGGTATCTGGGTCTTTTCCGACAAGGGACGCTTCGATTTCATTTTCATTGAGCAACGAAACCATAATTTTATCAGCTCCTTGCACAACATGGTTATTTGTGAACAATAAACCATCCGAACTAAATATAAAACCAGAGCCTGAACCAGCTGGCTTCAGCTTTCCTTGTACATTCTTGTAAACATCTATTTTTACTACCGCGCTTTTAACTTTGTTAACCGCGTCAATTATCATTTGTGAAAAAGGATCCATATGATTTTTTTTGCTGTTGCCTTCAAAAAATTGTCCAACCTGAGAAACATGCTAAAATGACAGAGGTAAAACCCGATGTGATTTGCTGATCATAAAATACTCCGTTGCAGTATTTCATTTTTTTCGTAAATTTCAACTCTATTGGCTTAGAATGGCAAAACTCAAAAACATTATCAAACAGCTCTCCGAGAAGGATATTAAAGTAATTCATGATTCATTATTGGAGAGTAATGCAGAAAAGTCCGCGTACCTGTTAAAATCGTTAAGAGAAAGGCAACTTTCCGATAGTAAAATAATTGTGGAGTTAGGCGTTAACCCGAACGCGTACTACACGCTACGGTCGAGACTAAATCAGAAAATAGAAGAGCATTTGCTCCAACAAATGGAAAGTCCGCGCACGGATTTGCTGCGCAAAGTGGCTAACCTAAATGAAGTACTTTTCTCTCAAAATAGAACTATCTCCATTGCCACACTCAAAAAGCTTGAAAAAGAATTGACTGAATCTGATTTAGCGAACGAACTTACCATTGTGTATAAGTCGTTGAAGAAGCTACATGTAAACTCTCCCGAATATTTTCACTACTCTCAGCTATACAATCGGCATGTTGCCTATATGCTTGCCGTAGATAAAGCGGAGGATTTATTGGCAGAATACTCCAAAAAATACGGTGTTTATTTCCTTTCGGCTGATGAGAGCGAAAAGCTTGGCCTCTCCTTAATGGTAAGGGAAATGCAAAACGTAGCTCGGCTCTACGAATCGCATAGATTGTATGTCTATCAGAGCATTATGGTAGTTTTTCATCGTCTTTTTGTTGAAAAGGAAGATAATCTTCAACAAGAGGGAGAATCGATGGAAGATATTTTTGAGCGAGCTCAAAAAATATTTGACACCTACAAACTTGACCCTTTATACTACCACATCAATTTGGTATTTGAATTTTTAAAACTTGAATATTACAACCACTATAAGGTTTATCGCCAAGCGGAGAAATTTTACGAGGAAGTAAATGACGCAGCTTCCAGTCTGCTGGTAAACTATTCTCAATATGCCTTCACTTCGCAATTTCTAATCTCAAAGGTAGAAAGGCACATTCGACTTGCCAGTGAGCCAGAAATGCATCAGGAAAATGAAAGTATGTTTGAGGATTTTGAACAAGATCCGTTGAGTCTGCCGAATAATGTGGTTTATGTTACTTACAAGGCATTGAGTAATTATTATGTGGGCAAATACGATGTGGCCGCTAAATTGATTAATAATTTACTGAATGATATGGGCCTGAAAAAATATCCTTACGTTCAAATTGAAATTAAAACCTTGTTGGCATTGCAATATTGCTTATTGCGTGATTTCGAACTATTCACCCAACTTACCAATAGCATCCAGAGGCAGTTACGACTGCTAGGTAAAGACGATTGCGAAAACGTGTTGTTATTTTTGAAAATGCTGAAAATCGCCACGAGCGAATCTAAAAAAGAGAAAGAAAAGAAAATTTCGGCTGTAATACCTCGGCTGAAACTAATTGAACTTAACTATTTTGCACCCACTCGACTTATCAAACTGGATGATAAATTCATTGACTCGTTGGCGGCAATTGATTCGCCCGAATAAAAAACTTAAATGTCCAGTTTAGTGATACTCTCGTGAGAGAGTGGCTTATTAAGATAAAGCTTCACATTAAGATATTTTTTAGATCGATTAAAATCTTGCGGATTTATAGAGGAGGTCAGCATCACTATCTTAGACTTCTTCTTAATCACATTGCTCATTTTTTCAAACTCATCTAAAAACTGAAAGCCATCCATTAATGGCATGTCGATATCTAAAAAAATTATATCTGGTAATACCGAATCTGCAATCGGAAGGAACTCCACGTTTCTAAGAAATTCTAATGCACTTTTTGCCCCCGTATGTGTGTAGATATTATCTGCAATGAATGCAGCTTCAATCATCTTTTGATTAATAAGATTGTCAATCTCATTATCATCAATCAGCATAACGGTTTTATATTTTTTTTCAGACATTGCAATAAGTTGAGTTATAAAGTTAAGGAATTGAACTCTATTTTACAAGGGCTTTTTTTAACCTATTTCAAATTTGATACCCTGCGCCAAGGGCAAGTTAGTACCGTAATTGATTGTATTGGTTTGTCTTCTCATGTACACTTTCCAAGCGTCTGAACCCGATTCGCGGCCGCCACCGGTTTCTTTTTCTCCGCCAAAAGCACCGCCAATTTCAGCTCCAGAAGTACCAATGTTTACGTTAGCGATTCCACAGTCAGAACCAGCGTGAGACAGAAATTGCTCCATCTCCAACATATTGGTGGTCATGATTGAGGAACTAAGCCCTTGTTTAACACCGTTTTGAATTTCTATCGCCTCTTCTAACGTGGAGTAACGAAGGAGGTAAAGAATCGGGGCAAACGTTTCTTGTTGCACCATTTCATAGTGATTTTCAACTTCCACGATGGCTGGTTTCACATAACAGCCAGATTCATAACCTGGCCCGGAAAGCATTCCCCCTTTCACAACTATATTTCCGCCTTCGTCTTTTACTTTTTTCAAAGCAGATATATATGATTTTACGGCCAGCGTATCAATGAGTGGACCCACATGGTTTTGTTCATCTAGCGGATTGCCTATCTTAAGTTGACCGTACGCTTTCACCAGTCTCTCCTTCACAATATCATATACTTTTTCATGAACAATCAATCTTCGAGTGGTGGTGCATCGCTGCCCCGCGGTACCAACCGCGCCAAAAACAGCACCGATAATAGACATGTCAATATTCGCTTGGTCGCTAATAATAATTGCATTGTTGCCTCCTAGTTCTAACAGCACCCTTCCGAGGCGTGCACCAACGGTTTGGGCTACTGCCTTTCCCATTCGGGTGGACCCAGTGGCTGAAATCAGTTGCACGTCATGATTGCCGGCCAATAAATTCCCGATTTTATAATCTCCATTTACAACACACGATACGCCTTCGGGCACATTGTTCTTTTCAAACACGGAACCAATTATTTGCTGGCAAGCGATGCTACAAAGCGGTGTTTTCTCAGATGGCTTCCAGATACAAACATCGCCACACACCCAGGCCAGCATGGTATTCCATGACCAAACTGCGACTGGAAAATTGAAAGCACTAATAATTCCTACAATTCCTATCGGATGATATTGTTCATACATTCTGTGATTCGGCCTTTCGGAGTGCATGGTTAATCCGTGCAACTGACGGGAAAGTCCGACAGCGAAATCACAGATATCGATCATTTCTTGAACCTCGCCAAGCCCTTCTTGAAAAGACTTACCCATTTCGTAGGACACCAACTTGGCCAGCGATTGCTTTTTGGTTCTCAACGCCTCACCAATTTGCCTTACCACCTCCCCTCGTTTAGGAGCGGGAATTTTTCTCCATTCTTTAAACGCAAGTTGCGCTTGATCAACTATTTTTATAAACGTAGCTTCGTCACACGATTGCACCTTGCCGATTAGTTTCCCGTCTACAGGAGAAAACGAATCGATCGATTGACCCGATGTCTTAAACCACGCAATGCCGGTAGAAGATCCAGGGTTTGAGTTTTTAATTCCCAAGTCGGCAAGTGCCTCTTTTATTTCGAAGTTTTTCATTCAATAGATATTAGACAATAGACGTAAGACATTAGACTTTTAAGTTTCCACGTAAAGCTACTAATCACTTACTCCCAATCAAATCCAAAGGTAGCTCGCTTTCCATCCCGGTAGGAGCCCTCGACCAAAATAGCTCCCTGTTTGTTCTCCAAAATGCGGTTTAGATCCTCGATGGATTCTACCGGCACCTTATCCACGAAAGTGACAATAAAACCCTCTTTTACCCCCGCTTTTTGCCACGCTCCATTTTCAATTTTTTTGATTGCTACACCATGATCTAAATTGAGGCCATTCAACTCGTTTCGACTAATTTCTTCAAACAACGCTCCACCTAATTCATCGCTGATCTCTTTTTTTCGGGAATCGCTATTACCTTCAAAATCTTTTAACTTCACCTTCAACCGTTTGGCCATGTTGTTTCTTCGCAGAGCCACATCCACAACTTGCCCTGGGCGATTGCGCGCCACCCATTCTTGCATCTCAGAAACATTGCTAACCTCGTGATTATTAATAGCCGTAATAACATCGTCTCGTAAAATGCCGGCATCTTCCGCAGCACTTCCTTTATTAACTTCGATTATATGCACCCCCTTTACCACATCGAGGTTTAAATCTTCGGCCATACTCGCGGTAACATCTTCTATCCGCACTCCCAGCAAGCCTCGTTGTACTTGTCCAAATTCCAACAAGTCATCAATAATTTTTTTTGCAAGATTAATGGGTATGGCAAACGAATACCCTGAATAGCTCCCGGTTGCTGTGGCGATCGCTGAGTTGATTCCAATGAGCTCCCCTTTCAAGTTAATCAGAGCACCTCCGCTATTGCCAGGATTTACTGCTGCATCGGTCTGTAAAAACGACTCAACTTGCAGGCCATTCTTATCCTGCAAAATTCTTATGTTTCGCGCTCTGGCGCTGATGATGCCGGCTGTTACCGTTGAGTTAAGATCGAAGGGATTGCCTATGGCGAGCACCCATTCGCCCGGATAAACCTGGTCGGAATCTCCATACGTTACAAAAGGTAAATTCTTCGCTTTAATTTTTAACAACGCCAAATCGGTGGTTGGATCACGCCCAACCAACTTTGCAAAAAAACGCTGGTTGTTGTTCATCACAATCTCAATGGTATTGGCATCTTCAATTACATGATTGTTGGTGACGATAAATCCATCATCGGAAACAATTACACCTGAACCAGTCGATTGGCCATGAGGATTGTTAAAATTTTCCAGAGGATTAATGCCGAAGTTGCCCGGGCCGTAGATGCTTCTGATATGAACTACAGCAGGCGTAACCAGTTTAGCAGCTTTTTCAAATCCTGATTTCGGAACAGAAATTGAATCAGCTCGAACACTAACAGATTGCGATTTCTGCCTCTGTTGAATGGAAGTATAGCTGCCGCCCAGATCAATATACCTTACCGCATACAAAATACCCATTATCGCCCCAACAAAGGCCGATGTAATGATTGCCAACACCAACAATAACCGCTTCATAGACTGACCATTTATATGAAAGTTAGTGCTAATATTGTCGAAATTATCGAAGGTATTGGTAAATGAATGAATTAAAAATTGTTTTTATGGGCACGCCTGAATTTGCTGTGCCTAGCCTGGAGATTTTAATTGCCCACAAGTTCAATGTTGTGGCCGTGGTTACCGCTGCCGACAAGCCGCAAGGAAGAGGCCAAAAACTGGGCGTTTCACCCGTAAAACAATGCGCGCTAAAAAATAATATTCCAGTTTTACAACCCATCAACCTGAAGGCTCCGGAATTTATAGAGGAACTTAAATCTTACCAAGCAAACCTCCAAATAGTGGTAGCTTTTCGAATGTTGCCCGAAGTAGTTTGGTCTATGCCTAGGCTGGGTTCATTTAATTTACACGGCTCACTTCTTCCGCAATACAGAGGAGCTGCGCCTATTAATTGGGCCATTATCAATGGTGAAAACGAAACGGGAGTGACTACCTTTTTTTTGAAACATGCCATCGATACCGGAACGATTATTTTCCAAGACCAGGAGCCGATTCATGAAGATGATGACGTGGGCTCGTTGTACGAACGATTAATGGTAAAGGGTGCCGCCTTGGTTCTAAAAACGGTGAACGCAATTAAAAACAACAACTATCCTTCAGAACCCCAAAATGAAAACCTTGAGATAAAGCATGCGCCAAAAATCACCAAAGAAACGTGTGAAATAAATTGGAACACCTCTTCCGAGAAAGTAAGGAATTTTGTCCGCGGTCTAAGCCCTTATCCATCGGCATGGACAAGCATTGAAAATAAAAGCTTCAAGATCCACAAAGTATCGATTGTAAAAAGTGACGAGCAAAAAGGTAGCGCAGTCGGATCTGCTAAAACAGATAACAAAACTTATCTTTGGATACGGACAATTAATGGTTGGATTGCGATAGAAGAATTTCAACCCGAAGGAAAGAAACGAATGAAAGTAGAAGAATATTTTAGAGGGAATAAACTGTGAAGCAATTACGAATTTTAAATTACGAAGACATTATTAACAACGATAAACCATTTTACGAACAACCATGATTATTTCTCTTATCGCGGCTCTTTCTGAAAACCATGTAATTGGAAAAGATAATGATCTGCCCTGGTCATTGCCCGATGACATGAAGTATTTCATGCAGACAACCAAAGGCCACCATGTAATTATGGGTAGAAAAAATTATGATTCAATTCCTGAAAAGTTTAGACCTCTGCCCAATAGAACAAATTTCGTGGTAACCCGGCAATCAAATTTTATAGCTCCAGGCTGTACCGTTTTCAATTCAATTGATGATGCGATTTCAGCGGCAAGAAAAGCAGGCGAAAAAGAAGTTTTTGTAATTGGAGGCTCCGAAATTTATAAGCACACATTAGCGATCGCGAACAGGCTTTACCTTACGGAAATAAAAGCGACCATTGAAGGTGACGTTTTCTTCCCCACTTTTAGTCCGAAAGAATGGATTGAAACAGCACGCGTAGAACATCCTATCCTTGATGCGAGGCACGTCTATGAATTTGATTTTGCTGTATATGAAAGACTGGCTCAATAGACTTTAACTATCTTAACTATGGAAAGTATCTCTGGTAAAGTAATCTTGATAACTGGCGCGTCATCAGGCATCGGTGAAGCGTTAACGTACGAATTGGCCGAGCAAGGAGCCCGCTTGATATTGTCTTCGAGAAGGAAGGAAGAATTGGAACGCGTAAAAGGTAATTGCCATGCGTTGGTACAATCAAATATTCGAATCCTTCCGTTAGATCTATCACAAGCAGCCACGCTTAACCTTTGTGCTGAAGCAGCTATCCAGATTTTTGGCCACATTGACATTCTTATCAATAACGGAGGGATTAGCCAACGCAGTTTAGCCAAAGAAACTTCTATTGATGTGGATAGAAAAATTATGGAAGTGGACTATTTTGGTTCCGTAGCTTTGACAAAAGCCTTGCTACCCCACTTTCTAAACAGAAAGTCAGGCCATTTTGTAACGGTAAGTAGTGTGATAGGCTTAATTGGAACCCCCTATCGGTCGGGCTATGCAGCGGCAAAGCATGCGTTGCATGGATTTTATGATTCGCTCAGAGCCGAGTTATGGAGCGAGCAAAAAAATATTTTCGTCACCCTTATTTGCCCCGGTTGGATTCACACCAACGTAACACTGAACGCACTGACGGGAGACGGAACGGCATTGAATGAAATGGATAAAACAACCGAGAAAGGCATGTCACCAAAAAAATGCGCCTCCAAAATAATACGGGCCATTCAAATGAAAAAAGAAGAGGCCTACATTGGCGGTGCAAAAGAAGTAGCTGGCGTCTATCTAAAACGATTTTTTCCTTCCATTTTTTCTAACGTGGTGCGCAAAGTAAAAGTAAGGTGATGCAACCTTGGCTTCAATACCCTATTCTAATCTTAGTTGGCTTCATTGCGGCCTTTTTAAATACGGTGGGAGGTGGCGGTTCACTTTTTTCCGTTCCCATCCTCACTTTTATGGGGCTGCCCATCACGGTAGCAAATGCAACGAGCAGGGTGGCATTAGTCTCCCAAAATCTATTTGCGGTTGGCGGCTTTAAAAGTAAAGGCATCGCATTGCCTTGGCCGTATAGCCTTTATTTGGGAATGGCCTCACTTGGCGGGGGACTTCTCGGCTCCTATTTGGCTTCGTCTATTACTGACGCTGTGTTCAATAAAATATTTGTTGGCGTCATGTTACTGGCAGTTGGCTTAATTATTTACGATCCATTCAAATCAAAAGGAGAAGAACGACTTACTCGCAAAAGTCAGTGGATCGGATCCATTTTATTTTTCTTTATCGGCATGTACGGTGGTTTTATTCAAGCGGGCGTAGGTTTTCTCGTCATTGCGGTTCTAAGCATAGTTAATAACCTAAGCCTCGTGAAGAGTAATTACGTGAAAGTTTTCGCGGCCATCGTTTACACGGGTGTGTCCGTCATTGTATTCGCCTTTCAAGGCAAGATTATGTGGAAGGAGGGTCTGATCTTGGCTATTGGCCATGGGTTGGGTGGCTGGTATGCAAGCCGGTGGTCAGTGAAGGCGGGCGAAGTTTGGATAAAAAGAATCATGATTGTCACCCTCCTTGCAATGGCAGTAAAACTTTGGTACTCGTAATCGTGTTTAATACTAAACAGAAAAAATATGAATATTTTGAAATGGGTTGACGTGCTGCGCTTTGCTGAAAAAGGAAATCCGATACCGACAAAACGCGTGGAGAAAAGCGAAGAAGAATGGAAAAAACAATTAACACCAGGACAATTCAATATTACCCGATTAAAAGGAACCGAACGCGCCTTTACTGGTGAATACTGCGAAGCACACGACCCCGGGCTTTATGAATGCATTTGCTGCGGCACTTTGTTATTTGACTCGCGTGTCAAATTTGAATCGGGAACGGGATGGCCAAGCTTTACTCAACCAGTGGAGGAAAATGCAATTCAATATCACAAAGACTCAAGCTATGGAATGGTGCGCGTGGAGGTGCTTTGCAATTCGTGCGACTCGCATTTAGGTCATGTTTTTCCAGATGGACCTAAGCCAAGTGGCCTTCGCTATTGCATCAACTCAGCATCGTTAAAGCTAAGGGAAGAAAAAACCAACTAGCCAGCAAAAAAAGGTTGCAAATTACCCTATTGGGGTTTCATCATTTACAACTAACGCCACCGACATACCTCTTGATGACTTCAATTGCCTCAGCGGTTGCACTTCCCATAAAGCCATTTAAATCGTTCGCATCAACGGACTGTACGTACTGCTTCAATAATCCCGAAGACAAGGGCAAATAAGACCAGTGCCATTTTTCCTCCTCATAGCCTGTTCTATTAGAGTTAAGTTTAGAGGTATAGGGTTGGCAGAATCCAAATTTAGGTGCATTGGCAATTAGCCACGCGTAAACCTTTTTCCCTTCTGCGGTTTGGAAGTAAGCATCTTCGAGGTTGTTTAAATCCATGTCGGTGCCCCAATGGTGGCGGGAGGTTCCGGGCATGGCACTAAAACGAAGAATTATTTTTGCTCGTGCTGCTGAATCGTTTATTTGCGATACGTCTTGCCCCTCCACCAATGTTTTGCCTGTCCATTTACTTTCCCAAATACTTTTCTGTCGCTGAAAATTCCGGGTTGCGGAAACTATAATTAAACTAACGCCCTCATTCCTAGCGGCTTTACGCATTTTACCAAAAGCTTGCAACACTTCTTTTCTTAGATAGCCGCCATTTGCTGAACCCGAAGAATATTCAGCCGGTATTTTTTCAAATCGATTATCCGCCTCGGGATTAAAACGCCCGAGTAAGTAGTCTTTGGTAATTGATTGCGATGCTGCAACCTCAAACAAAAAGCAAACTACAACGACCAGACCCCAACGAAGGAGTTCACAAAATCGTACTCTGCAACACAGAATTTGTAATCTGCTAAACTCTCGCTTCAACTTTGTTCATAATTTTTGTTTGCACCTGAATGGATTCATGGTGCATTAAGCGCAATAAATCCCTCATAAATCCTTCATCGATGCCCATGGCTTTTGCCATTGCTACACGTGTTTGAATGATTTCTTCCCAACGATTTACCTGAAGAATAGTAACGTTGTTTTCCTTCTTGTATGAGCCAATCTTTTCGGAAATCTTCATCCGTGCGGCCATCTTGGTCATGATGTCATCGTCCAGCTGGTCAATTTGCTCGCGCAACACACTCAAGGTGTCTTTGAATATTTTGTTATCCGAAGATACCGATCTTACCACAAGCCCATCTATGATCTTCGCTAAGTTGGCGGGTGTCACTTGTTGTTTTGCATCGCTCCACGCGGCATCTGGATTTATATGACTCTCAATCATTAGACCAGCCATGTCTAAGTCAAGGGCTTTTTGAGAAATCATGGCAATCAATTCGCGGTTACCCGCAATATGGCTTGGGTCGCAAATGATGTCCAACTCGGGGAATTTGGTTTTCAGTTCAATTGCCATGTCCCACATCGGTAGATTTCTGAAGGGTCCTTTCTCAAACGATGAGAAGCCGCGGTGGATTGCCGCAAGCTTCGTAATGCCCGCACGATTTAAACGTTCTAAAGCTCCTATCCAAAGTTCGAGGTCGGGATTTACCGGGTTCTTTACCATCACGGGTATATCAACTCCTTTCAACGCATCGGCCACTTCTTGAACTGAAAACGGATTCACAGTGGTTCTGGCTCCTACCCAAAGAATGTCGACACCTGCTTTCAATGCGGCCTCCACATGGGCAGCATTCGCTACTTCGGTAGTTACAGGAAGACCTGTTTCCTTTTTTGCTTGCATCAGCCACTGCAATCCAATATCACCAGCTCCTTCGTATTGGCCAGGCCGTGTTCGTGGCTTCCAAATACCCGCGCGCAAGGCATCCACTTTTCCGGTGGCCGCCAATTGTTTCGCTGTAGCGATAGTCTGTTCTTCCGTTTCGGCACTGCAAGGGCCACTAATAATCAATGGCCTTTTTGCTTTTATCCAACTTGAGATGGGTTTTAGTTCTAACGTGTTCTTGCTCATGGTAATAGTTAGTTAATCGTTGTTTTTTGTTCGTTACTTATTGTTTATCAATTTTGGTTTTAAATTCTTCAGTTCAATTCCGTCAAGCACACGTCTGATCTCATTTGCCCTTGACATGATCTTGTGAAGCTCTTTGGAATCCTTCTTCATTAATAAATAATGAAATTTTTGCAGATGCATGATGTATTCCATCAATGCCTGCCCCAGATACTCTGCATTTTGCTCGAAGATAGGAGTCCACATATCTGGCGAACTCTTTGCCAAACGTACTGTCGAAGCAAACCCAGAACTTGCTAAGTCAAAGATATTTTTTTCATCCTTCTCTATATCAAGAACCGTTTGCCCCAACAGAAAAGAACTTACGTGCGACAGATGAGAAACGTATGCCACGTGCTTATCGTGTTCTTCTGCTTCCATGTAAATGGTCTTTAATCCCAGCGCATCAAATACTGTGTGCGCCAATTTTAGAGACTCGTCCGAAGACTTTTCGCTTTCGCAGATAATATTGGTTTTACCCCTAAACAAGCCAGCATGTGCCGCCTCAGGCCCCGAGTTTTCGGTACCCGCTAACGGATGGGCTGCTACAAATTGAGAACGGTTCGGGTGATTCGCTAAAGCACGGCAAATTTGAGTTTTCGTAGAGCCCGCATCAATAACTAAGGCTTTTTGGTGAGCCATTTCCAAAATAGAAGGCAACAAACCCACCAACGCGCTCACAGGAATGGCCGTGATAATAATATCAGACGTAGATAACGCCACGCTTTCAGATTCAATAGAATCCACCAACTTAAGATCAATGGCCTTCGCGGCATGCGCAGGATTCAAGTCAATGCCAGCAATAAAACTAGCAATACCTGCTTTGCGCAAATCCAACGCCATCGAACCGCCAATCAACCCTAAACCGATAATTGTTACTTTCATTTTAATGAGAAGACATAAGTAATAAGTAGCAAGACATAAGATATGGTAATCACTTTCTAAATTTCTTGATTCGTTCTAACGCTTCATTCAATTTCTCCACCGTGCAGCAAAGAGAAATACGAATAAATCTTCTGCCTGTTTCACCAAAAATAAACCCCGGTGTGATAAATACTTTTGTGCCATACAGAATTTCGTCAATCCATTTTTCTACATCAGCAACGGATGCGGGCGCCTTTGCCCAAACAAACAATCCTGATTGTTTGCTAGCATAGGAGCAGCCAAGTTCATCCAAAATTTCTCGGGCAACTTCCCTCCTTTCCAAGTATGTTTTATTCAATTCATTGAACCAAGATTCTCCGTTTTGTAAGGCTTCTACAGCCGCTTGTTGCAAGCCAAGAAACATTCCAGAATCCATGTTGCTCTTCACTTTTAAAATCGCATCGACAAATTCCTTCTTGCCGGCTACCCAACCAATTCGCCAGCCGGCCATATTATGTGATTTGCTCAAGGAGTTCAATTCAAGCGCTACTTCATCGGCACCTTCAATCGACAGAATGCTCATTGGCGCGTCATTCAATATCATGCTGTAAGGATTGTCGTTTACGATTAAAAATTGGTTTTTTCTCGCCAAGTCAACCAACTCCTTTAACTCCTCCCGCGATGCAATCCTTCCGGTGGGCATGTGCGGAAAATTGACCCACATGATTTTTACTTTTGATAGGTCGCGCTTCTTTAGCGCTTCGATGTCTACTCCCCAATCAAGCGCTTCACTCATTGCATAGGTCTTGATCGTTGCGCCCACTAGCTTTGCCACGGATGAATAGGTCGGATAACCTGGATCTGGGATCAACACTTCATCACCTTCATTTACAAAAGCCATGGCAATGTGCATAATGCCTTCCTTCGATCCCATCAACGGAAGAATACCCGACTCCACATCGAACGACACCGAATAGGTTCTCTTATAAAAATCAGCAATAGCTTTGCGCAGCGCTGGTATGCCTTTGTAATTTTGATATCCATGATTGGCGGCATTCTTCGCTGAAACTACCAATGCTTCTATGGTATTATCTGAGGGAGATAGGTCGGGGCTACCAATACCTAGGTTAATCACCCGAAGGTCAGGTGTATCAAGGCCTCGCACCTCGGTCAATTTCTTTGAGAAGTAATATTCTTCAACAGACTCTATTCTTTTTGCGGTAGTTATCATTAGGGTATTCAAAATTCAAAATTTAAGATTCAAGGTTCAAGGTTCAAAATTTCAGATTTCAGATTACAGATTCAATATTGAATATTGAACCTTGAACTTTGAATATCTATTTATATTCAATTTTCGCCTTTTTATATTCACCTAATACATTCAAGTTTCGCACTTGCCTCAACACGAGCCGCATGGCATTGTCATAGTCTTTCTTCCGTTTCCATTCTACGTCAATATGAATGCTATACTGGCTTGGCTTGCCGATGATGGGTATACTTTGAATCTTAGATAAATTTATACTGTTCGCTTTCAACGTCATCAAGGCTTCTGCCAAACTTCCTACCTCGTTGGCCACTTCAAAGCATAGCGATGCCTTGTTAGTTCCTGAGTCCTTTTTCTCTTTCTTGGATAAAATCAAAAAGCGGGTGAAATTCTTTTTATTGGTTTCAATTCGCTTTTCTAACACCTGTAAGCCAAATCGTTTTGCTGCAAGTTCACTTGCGATGGCAGCGGTATTCTTTAGTTTTAGTTCCTGCACCCGTTTCGCTGAAAAAGCGGTGTCATCGCTTTCGCGGATTTCAACGCCATTTAAGCGATTCAAAAAATCAGCGCATTGGCGGATGGCCATGGGGTGCGATTCAATTGTTTTAATTTCCTCCAACTTTACGCCAGGCAGTGTGAGCAAGTTCATGTGAATTGGCAAGTACACCTCACCCACAATGCTGAAATGATACTCTTGTAGTAAGAAATAATTAGGCAGAATGCTGCCAGCAATAGAGTTCTCGATGGCCATTACAGCAAAGTCGGCTTGGTCATGCAACAGCGTTTCACACAGTTTATGAAACGTGAGGCATTCCACCGTTTCAATTGCACCGTCAAAATACGTGAGTGCAGCAACTTCATGAAAGCTGGCGGCTATTCCTTGTATGGCAATTCTTAATTTTTTCTTCTTTCCCATAATTCACTCAAGTGCTAACAAACAAAAAGTCCCGACTTTGATCGGGACTTTCTGAGTTTTTTGCTTTTTTATCTTTTCAACAAACCGCTCGTTCAAGTCCCGCTGGAGACCCAAAAAAATAATAAAAATAAAAACGGCTGTTGGTCATGTCTTTAATAATGGCTCTAAGAAAGATGAAAATATTTTGTTGCGCAACTATTACTCAAAAGTTTTTAAAAAATCTTTAAAATCACTAACTAGTGTTAGTTGAATTGAAGGGCCTCTCAATTGTTCATTGCCGATAAAAGCAATACCTTTACTTCAAACATATGAACTATGAAACACTATTTTAAATCTGCGATTATCCTCGGGTTGTTTGCACTCATATCATGCAATAAAGAACACAAAAGCGGAGATAGCGGCAGCGCCAACAGCGATGATCCCAACCAGGCTCTGTATAATGAGGTAATGAGTATACACGATGAAGTGATGCCCAAGATGGAAGACCTGTATCGATTAAAAAAGGGGTTACAGGCAAAATTGGATAGCACCAAAAACCTCGCAGAAGATAAAAAAGCAGAAGTAGAAAAAGTGATTGCTCAGTTGGATTCAGCGAGCAGTTCTATGATGGATTGGATGCATAACTTCAATCCTATTGCCGATTCGGTAGACCAAGAGAAAGCGAGGGAATACCTGGAAAACGAGATGCTTCGCATTAAAAAAGTAAAAGAAATTACATTAGAAGTGATTGAAAAGGCAAAAGCTGAGAAAGAAAAGCAGTAACTATTTTCCTCCTTTTTTTTTCGAAATCTCTTTTAACTTCTTCTTTTCCTCCTTTCTCTTTTTTGATTCCGCCAGTTTAATGTTGTAGCGTATTGCCTGCCAATATTCTGCTCCATAACCCACAAACAATTCAGCGAAAGCTGGTATGTCTTTGGTTGCCTCCACAAAACAACGTTTGCCCACAATTACAAATTCCGTGTTGTTTGTGATGCCCTCAATACGAGTTATTCCCTTGGCATCATTAATGTAACGGGCATGTGCCTTTTTATAATTCCAGGCATCTAATACATATTTCGCTGTAAAATAGAAAACATATCCATTTCTGTCGTCTGCCATTTTCCCCACCTCTTTCCAAGTGAGTACTTCACCTTTGTATTCGACAACACGAGTTCCTTTTGGGATGAATTTCTTTGTAAACAATCCTTTGCCTACACCCGGCAACGTGGAGTCTTTTACGTAGAGCTGTTTTTCAAGTAAGGCCATAGGTTTTTATCATCTAAAACCCTCAAAGGTGCAAAAAAGTAGAGAGTGTTAAACTATGTGTTTGCAAAATTTTTGAACTCAATTGGAAGTTGCCCGCCTTAAATAGACATTTCCGTATTGCGACTCTAACTTATACGTTGGGCCTTTACCTAATTTAGTGGAAACCTCTGTATGGAAGTTTTCCTCATACACTTGGTTGTTGTCAAACTTACTAGTCAGGTTTGAAAAGATTTCGCCATAATTTGTAGACGCTGTTAGTTGACCAACCGATTCCTGCTGAATGGCCACGTCTGTGCCTCCATAGGTTGCATTCACCGTAAGCGCCCCATTGAAACTAGTCACTTCCACCATTCCATAAATTGATTCAATGTGCGTCTCTGTATTGGCGGGCACTTTGATAGAAAGCTCAATTTCCATATCTACGTTTTCAGAATACATTTCATACTGCCTAGGTTTACCTTTTGCATACGCTTTGTATTCGGCCTTACTTTTAAACGACAATTTTTGACCATTTTCGACAACTGTTATTCTTCTGGGTAGTCGATCGAAATCTTTGATTTTGTTTGATATTGAAATTCTTTTGCCTTCAGCAGCAAGGCTCAATTCAAAAGCCTCGTCATTCTCTCCGTTATTAATAGTCACGGAGCCTTGCACCAGTATTTCGTTGCTTTGCCAAGTGGTAACTTTAATCAATTTAGGATAATCAAAATGCATAAAGATTTTTTGATCGGGCTGTACCGCAAAGCTTTTCTCAATTCTTGTTTGAGCATGAAGGTTGAATGTAGCTATAACAAATGTTAGGATTACGAATAGTGATTTCATGGGTTTAATATTGTATTGAGTAGTGAGACATTAGTATTGAGACGTGAGACTTCCTAAACATGCTGTTGGGTATAGAGCATCTTAATGGCGATTTCATTGGCTATTATTTTTTTGTTTAAGCCTCCAAGATCCTTTTTACGTGAACAAAAAACCTTGGGAGGTTTTCTAAAGCTTGCTCTTATAAAACTTGATTGATTTATGTGATATGTTACCTAACAGAATTGCACAAAATTCCCTAAAAGCTTAATTGAGCGAGAGAAACGAACGAAGCAACCTCTTTCTTTCAAGTTTGAATTAGATTGCTTCGCTGTCGCTCCCAATGACGCAACCTCTTCGCGTAACATCAGATATCTACCACTACTTTTTTCTTAAGTATATTTTGCTGTAGTTGGCACCTAAGTCGATGGTCATACCACCGCCATTAATTTTACCGCTGATTTTATCTCCATATGAAACTAGTTCTCCCTGCTTTTCCATTTCAATCTTAAAATCGGGAGCTACAAAAATTTCTCCATAAGAAGTATTCAATTTTAGATTTGCTTTTGTGCTCACCGGTATCGTCACATCTACATGACCATACACCGAGATAAGGGAGATAGGGCCTTTAACGTTATCGGTAAATGTTGCGTCTATACTTCCATAGATTGCTTTTGCCGTTACCGGCCCGGTAATATTTTCGAACTCCAGGCTGTTATAGTGGGTAGAGACTTCTATCTCGCCCTCTACATTTCTGAATTTTACCTCCCCACCGTATTGTGACTGGTGCTCATAATAAACGGTTACGCCTTTGGGTACTTTTATTCGAATTTCGGGCGAGTTCATTTTCTTTAATTGCCGCACCTCAATTACATCTCCTTTAGTTGTTACATTTATACCAAGTCCCGTATTGTCTTCCAGCCCACTGCTGTTAATAGATCGCAACCCTCTTGCCCGATCATCTTCATCTCTATCATGATCTTTGGTAGCAAAAAGAATCTCATTTCCAGCATATCCCTCAATTTCAACGTTGCCAATATATACTTCTAAGCGACCTGCTGACTTGGCAATCTTATAATCCTGCCCATTGACAGATGTTGCCACCAAAAATCCGATAACCATCAATAACTTCGTTTTCATTTTGTTTTTTTTAAATTTTTTAACTTCTATCTATAACTCCTTTCATGAAAGTTTCAATATCCCAGTAAAGGCCTCGTCTTTTACTGCCTTTAGCACTTCGGTATCTCTGGTAATCTTTTCTAGTTCTTTTACTATCCCCTTCTCCTTCATCTGCACCAACACCTGTATTAAAGCGATCTGCACCACTTCATCATTCTGGATAGACAAAGACTTAATCAACAGTTGCCGCACATTTTCTTCTTGATAAAACTTTGCCAGTGCTTCTAACGCTGCGAGCCTTACATTTGTGTTCCTGTCTTCGTTCAATGCCTTAGCCAGGGCATTTACAACTTCATCATCTGCTTTGCCAATCGTATAGGCAATAGTGGCACCCTGCACTCGTTGGCTAGCGGACTGCTTATTATCAAGCATCGCCATCAGCATTTTTTTAGTCGCCTCCATCTCGGTTTTTAGCTGACTCAATTCATCAGCCTGTTGGCGATTCTTATTGATCCAGTAGGCTATTCCAACACTCACTAAAATAAGCCCAACAGTAGCCGCCACTCGATACATCGTAGGAATCATAAAAATTTGCTTGCTTTTCCTTTCAAGCACGACTTCATTTGCCAACGATTCCTCAAATCTCCGTTGCATAGAAGCCGAGGGTTGAAGAGGTTGGGAATCATCCAATGCACCTATTATCACTTTTAACTCTTGCAAAAGTTTTCTTGCTTCTTCATTTTCTGCTAACATGCCATCAACTTTCTCCTTGGCTTCTTTTGAAAGTATATTATCTAAATAGTCAATCAATAAGCTTTCTAGTTTTTCTTTTTCCATACACCTCACCTCCTGTCCGCCACCTGCGGAAAGCAAAGGATTTTTTTAATTTGTTTTCTCTAGTTCAAAATAATGTTGGCGCAGCCTGCCGATGGCTCTGTGGACTTTCACTTTTATATTGGCCACCGTTGTTTCCATAACGGCTGCCACGTCCTCGTACTTCATCTGCTCAAATCGCGTAAGCACCAGCAACTCCCTATCCTCGTGCGCAAGCAAGGCAAGCGACTTGTGCAGCAGCACCTCACGCTCCGTTTGGTCGTGCAATTCATTCTTATCCGCCAGCGTATCTTTCAATTTCTCAACATCCATACCTTTTGAATACATTTTTTTATTGAGTTGATAATGATCAGAAAAAACATTTCGTGCAACTTGATACAGCCACGACTGAAACCGTTTGCCCTCTTGGTAACTGTTTCTATACTTTATTAGTCTAAGAAATACATTTTGCGTTAAGTCCTCCGCCAACTCTCTGTCCCTAGCCATCTTAGCCAAAAAATTAAAAATGGCTTTGTGGTGCCGCTCAAACAACACCGACACCTGCTGCAAGTTGCCATGCTTCACGGCTTCCATTAAACTTTCATCGGTCATGCACTTGTTGCTTTTTTGTCGGTTTTGTGTTAGTTACCAGAAGGTAGAAGAAAGGTTACAAAATTTTTATGAATTTGAGATATACAGAAGGACTATTGGCTTCAAATTTTGAATTACCGCCTTTCAAAATAGCGCGTAATCAACAACCTGTAGCTAATCCGTCAAAAAATTCTTGTACTTTTGAATCATTACTAGCATGCTCCACTGGCTCGACAAAGACTCCATTTTTATCACTATTCTCAACTATCCGCTCAGCTATTTAGAGTTTATCGGATGGGTTTCAGGCATTGTAGCGGTAATCTTATCATCGATGGCTAATATTTGGAGCTGGCCTATTGGTATTATCAATGTTATCTTGTCTTTTTTTCTTTTTTATCAAGTACAACTTTATCCTGATATGTTCCTTCAGGTCTTCTTTTTTGTAACCAACCTTTTGGGGTGGTGGAGATGGGCGAACCCAAAACAAGGCGAAGAAGACAAACAGAAACAACTTAAAGTAAGCTGGCTTAAAGCAAAAACGTGGGTATGGCTATTTTGTCTTACAATTAGTTCTTCCGCATTGCTTGGCTTACTGGCTTCCGATCTCCATCATTTACTTCCAGCACTTTTTAGTAAACCTAGTGCAGCACCTTACCTAGATTCTTTGGTGATGGTACTGAGCATAGCCGCAACTTACCTAATGGTGCAAAAAAAAGTGGAATGCTGGGCTGTCTGGATTTTGGTGGACGCCATTGCCACCTATTTGTACTTCATCCGAGATATTAAATTCTATAGTATTCTCTATTTTATCTTTTGTTTCATTGCAGGCTACGGACTTTGGAATTGGAACAATGAATATCAGAAAATAAAAAAAAATGCTCCTGCCCATAAAGGTTAAATCATTTTGGCCAGCTATTGGTTGGCTATTATTCGCTACCATTCTATTTTGCCTGCCCGGAAAAGCATTACCAGAGCGAACCTGGTTTAATGTTATTTTCTTAGACAAGTGGATTCATGTAATTCTTTTTGCAGTGCTGGTCATTTTTTTAAGCCTGCCCTTCTTTTTTCATTCGATGCCAAGGAAGAAAAGATTTTTCATTTTCATCAGCATAGCAATGAATTGCTTTTTATATGGGGTTCTGATGGAAATAGTCCAATATTATTTCATCCCCAATCGTTCATACGATCTTCAGGATATGGCCTCAGACGGGGTTGGTTGCCTGGCGGGTTGGTACTTTATTCGATACCATTATCAAAAATTTGGAGTAAAAAAGATTTGTTTTTACGGACCGGAAAGCACTGGTAAATCAACGCTGGCAAAACATTTCGCAGATGTTTACAAAACGCAGTTCGTGCCTGAAGTGGCACGAGAAATGATAGATTCGAATTCGTTCTCGGTAGATGATATAATTTCGATTGGTAAAGCGCAAACCCAAAGAGTGATTGAAAAGGCGAAAGACGCAAATAGAATTTTGTTTTGCGATACAGATGTACTCACTACTCAGATTTACAGTCAGCACTATCTAAAAACAATTCCATCCATTCTTTTTGAATTGGAGAAACAAGTTAACTACGATCATTATCTTCTTTTTGATGTTGATACGCCTTGGATAGCCGATGGAATGCGCGATCTAGGAAGCGATGCTGATCGAACCAAAATGTTTGAACTGTTTAAGTCAGAACTTGAAAAAAGGACTCTTTCTTATACCCTTGTTCGCGGCAATTATCAAGAAAGGGAGAAGCAAGTAAAAATCATAATCGATAAATTTATTGCTTAAGAACTTTCCCCTTGGTTTCCGCTTTAAACATCTCAACGCCTTTTCTATCCTGAAGCGTCACAAAAACAGTTTTCCCATCAGCACCACCAAAAGTAATATTGCTGGTATTTTTTCCTTTGGTAAAAATCTCCTTGATTAGTTTTCCTTTTGGGGATAAAACAACCACAGAACCTTTTCCGTACCGCGTCACATACAGATTGCCTTTTTCATCGCATTTCATGCCATCTAAACCAAAATCAACAAACTCATAAAACAGCTGTTGATTTAAAAGTTCACCATTATCGGTAACTTCAAAAGTCCAAATCTTCTTTTGAACGCTTTCATTCACGTAAAGTATTTTCTCATCAGGGCTAAGTTCGATGCCGTTTGTAGTTCCTAAATTTTCTTTCAATAAAACTGACTTGCCGTCCTTATCAATACGCCAAAGTTTCCCAGTGCCTTCTTTCCAATTGGGGTCAGATGCAAAGAGTTGATCTTTACGATTTATACAAATATCGTTCGGTTGATTAAACAAATCGTTATGACAAAAAACCGAAACTTGCTTTGTGTTCATATTCACTTTCAAAATGTTATGTGCCTTGAAATCGGCCAGCAACATTTCGCCCAGCGAATTAAATTGAATAGCATTGGCAATACTTCCTTGAGGTAGTTCAACCAAAAGAGAAACCTCGCCTTTGCCGTTAACTATACCCACGGTACCGTCCTTACTAAAATTGACGACATACAATTTTCCGTTTTTATAATTGGGGCCTTCTATGTTAGTGGAAAAAAGATTCTCCGCTGTAAAATCAGAAACCTCAAATAGCGACTGTGCAGAAACTGAAGTTGAAAAAATGAATACTACTAAAGCGATTTTACACCTCATTTTCTCCCGGCTTTATAACCACTGGTTGCGTAATAGAATATGAATAAATAACAAGGAATCATGATTCCATACGCCTGCTGAGAATTTAATACTTCCGAGACCTTAGCGTAGACCAACGGCAAGATAGCACCTCCAGAAATTGCCATAATTAAAAGCGCAGATCCTATTTTCGTGTATTTCCCTAAACCGTCAATTGCCAACGGAAAAATGGCAGGCCACATCAAAGAGTTGGCTAAGCCAAGTAACGCAATACAAGCTACCGAAGTGTAGCCAGTGGTAACTAAAGCAAGTAGGGTAAAAAGCACCCCTAGGCTTGCACAAATTTTCAACGCTGTAGTCTGCGACAAATATTTAGGTATTGTAAAAATGCCTATAACATATCCCGCAATCATGCCTCTCAACGTCCACGAAGTGAAAAACCGTGCCGATGAAAGCTCAATACCCAGCGATTTCCCATAACTGATAATTGTGTCTCCAGCCATTACTTCTACACCGACATACAAGAACAAGGCAAGCACTCCCAAAAGAAGATGAGGGAATTGAAAAACACTCGTTTTTGTAGTTGATAGACTTCCTTCGGCTTCTTCAGAATCATTTAAATCCGGTAACGAGGAAAACAATATTGAAATAGCCATCACAACTAAAACAGCCGTAATTATAATATAAGGGACAACCACTCTGCTCGCCAATTCATCGAGTGTAGCCGCTTTAGAAACCGCATCCATAGTTTGAAGACTTGCCTCTAAAGCATCGGCATCGTTCAATGCAATGTAACCAAAAATGTAACCAGCTATTAGACCAGCTACTTTGTTGCTAATTCCTAAAATACTAATGCGAACCGCAGCACTTTCAATTGGGCCAATTTTTGAAGCATAGGGGTTTGACGCAGTTTGAAGCAATGCTAATCCGGTTCCAATAATAAATAAGCCAATTAAGAACAGATTGAAATTTCTTGTGCTTGCTGCTGGGATAAAGAGGGCTGCCCCCACTGCCATAATAAATAAGCCAATAGCCATTCCTCTTTTGTTACCTGTTTTGCGCAGCACCATGGAAGAAGGAATTGCCATCACCGTATAGGCGATAAAAAAAGCCGTAGCTACCAAGAAAGATTGAAAATCGCTCTCTAATTCACAGGCAATTTTTAGATAGGGAATAAGCGTTCCATTAATCCAGGTTACAAATCCAAAAATAAAAAACAAAATCCCTATGATAGTGATTGACTGTATGTAACTCTTACCTGTTTGATACTGAGAGGTGTTTGCGGTGGAGGTCATTTTAAAAGTGGGTTGGGGTTAATAAATAAAACTAAATTGAACCTAGGTATGAACTTAATACCATATTTTTGTTCTGCAAAAAAGGTTACGATAATAGGTGAAATATAATTAAGATCAATGAATCAAGATAAAAAACTTACTCTTTTGGTGATGGCGGCAGGCATGGGCAGCCGCTATGGTGGTATAAAACAAATTGACGGTTTCGGCCCAAATGGCGAAACCATTATGGAGTATTCGCTCTTTGATGCCATAAGGGCTGGGTTTGGAAGAATCGTCTTTATTGTTAGAGATGAGATTAAAGAAACGGTAGAAGAAATGTTTCTGCTCAAGCTGAAAGGAAAAGTGGAAGTGTTTTTTGAGGTACAGTCTTTAGAACGATTCGTGCCACCAAAATTCACACCTGTTAATCGAAAGAAACCGTGGGGCACAACCCACGCTATGCTCTGCGGCAAACCAGTGATCGATGGCCCTTTTGCTGTGATCAATGCTGATGACTTTTATGGCAAAGAAGCATTCGAATCATTAGCGGCATTTTTGAAAGAAGCTCCGGCAAATCATCACGCTATGGTGGGCTACACATTAAAGAACGTACTTTCCGATCACGGAAGTGTATCGCGTGGCGTGGCCGAAGAGAGAGATGCACAGGGCTACCTTAAAACCATGAACGAGCTAACAAAAATAGTGCTTGAAAATGGTCGTATCGTTTCAAAAGAGGAAAGTGGTGACCGAGAACTGAGCGGGGAATTGCCGGTATCTATGAACTGCTGGGGATTTCAGTCTGGTGCATTTGATGTAGCCGAAAAGATGTTTCATGAATTTGTCGAAAAAAATAGCAACAACCCGACCGCTGAGTTTTACATCGCCCTTCTTACAAACGAAATTATAAAAAGAGATTTAGGAAAGATCAACATTCTAAGAGGTGGGAAAACTTGGTTTGGAGTAACTTACAAAGAGGACAAAGAGTTAGTTTCTGGCCAAATAAAAGAGCTTGTCAATCAGGGCGTGTATCCATCGAATCTTTGGAAATAAATCGTTGTGCTTGGTTCTGTTATTCTATTATTTAAATGAACGCTATTGTTGCCTTTGGTTTAACGTCATCTAACTATATTATTGAATCCATTGGAACAGGGCACATCCATCAAACCTTTTTCTTAAAGGGAGATAAGAATTTTATACTACAACGTGTTAATAAGCTGGTCTTCACTAAACCTGAGGTAATTGCCCAAAACTTACGAATCGCTTCCGACTATTTAAAACTCCATTTCCCAGAATACCGTTTCTTATCACCGATTAAAACTACTGAAGGCCAAGAAATGGTTTATGATGCCGAGGGCTTTCCGTGGAGGCTGTTCCCATACATGGACGGAACAATCACCTTGAACGAAGTACAAAACGAGGCTCAAGCGTACAACGGTGCCAAGGGATTTGCGGAACTTACAAAGAACTTAAGAAGTATTGATACCTCTTTGTTCAAACCAACGATAGAGAAATTTCATGATCTTAATTGGAGGTATTTTCAATTTCAGATGGCGTTGAAGAAAGCATCAGGCGAAGCAAAGAAAGCTGCAAAAGAGGCAATCGAATCAGCAAATTATTTCGCTTATTTGGTCGATCAATACAATATGCTGATCAATTCAAATGCGCTCCAAATCAGGATTACGCACAACGACACCAAAATCAACAACATCCTGTTTTCAAGTTCTACGCAAGAATCATTCTGCGTGATTGACTTGGATACCCTGATGCCGGGCTATTTTATCTACGATTTGGGTGATCTGGTGAGAACAGTTGTAAGCCCAGTAAGCGAAGAAGAGAAAGACTTTAGGAAGATAACTTTCAGGCGATCCATCTACAACGCTTTGATCGAGGGCTATTTATCGCAAATGGATAGCGTTTTAAGTGAGAAGGAAAAAGAAGCCATACCTTTTGCGGGCTTGATGATGACGTATATTATGGCATTGCGCTTTTTGGCCGACTACTTAAATGGCAATGTTTACTACCATGTTACTTATCCCGATCAAAATCTTGTCCGTGCCCAGAATCAGTTTCAGCTTTTATCGATTTTTAAGTCTGAATTGTAGACTTCGATTACTTGTGAAGAAACAATTACTTCAAAAATCCTGTTTCTACTAGGAGTAGCATTTGATGCCTAAAAAATAAAAAGAGAATTTAACCAATTCTTCCTAAGTTTATACTGTGTTTTTCTGATATGAGAACTAAAGCTGTTGTCTTTTTATTAATTACCTGCCTTTGCTTTTTATACTCATGCAAGGAATCCGCGGTTGAAGTTCCTTCGCTATTCTTTTCTTTTCCAAAAAATGAGTCAATTCTATGGAATGAAATAACCGTTGATTTACAAACATCGGTGCAAAACGGAGACAAAATATCCCTTTTTCTAGGCGATTCTCTGGTGGGCGAAATAAACCAAGCACCCTATATTTTTAAACTGAATACAAAAAAAATAAAAGATGGCGAATACTTGATGCGAGCCACATCTTTGAACCGCAACGCGAAGGCGCAAATAAATATAGCGGTACGAAATTCACTTTTGCTCGTAAAGGCCGATAATAACCAAATAAAAGCAGGCACACGCTGTTTCATTTTCTTGGCCGATAAAGATGGAAAGACTTTTAGTTCACGTGAGATTAAGAATGGCGAACGGTTAGAAATTTCAAAAGATGATTTTCCATACGAGAATTTTACCCTGAGTGAAGCGTACGTGTCAGGTCCAAATACGATCAGCGTATATAGCTTTCAAGAAGTTCCGCGAGGTAGTTGGACGCTACTGAGGAGTAACGATTATCCCGCCACCATAACTACCATCAACTTCGACTTCACAGATATTGCTACCCCCTATTATTTCCTGAGCACCAGCGGAGATGATGGATTCTTGTATGATCGGAGTACTATCGAATTGGGCATTACCAAAAGTCCATCGCAGCTTTTTGTAAGAGAGTTTAATAAGCCGATTAATAACTATAAGATTGTAAAAGGAATTCAGCCAAACGGAAGACAAACCATTTCAATGACTGACGTGACTGTGCCACTGAGCATCGAAAAAATAATTATCCAAAATGGGGTTAACAAAAGAGGAAATGTTCGCTTGTATGGATTCACGCAATCGGGTTTTCAAGAGTATTACAATTTAGGTGTATTCTTCTCCAAAAATGGCGAAATAAAAATAGAGTATCCGGGAAAAGACTTTAGTTCCTATGGCTCGTTTTCTTTTTACAAAAACGATGAGCTAACAATAAACGCATTCAACAGCGGAAAGATGAGTGATCTATCTCCATTAAAGGCTGAAGTAGATTTTAAAAGCAATGGCCCGCTATCAGCCAGCATTGGCACATTTGGAGACATTCAAACGTATAACGCGACCTGGGCATATGCTAATGATAAGTTAGGGATATCTGCTTACTGGGCGATGGTCGGTTCATCGGGGCAGAGTCAGACAATTACATTACCAGAATTACCAACCAATGTGCGAACAGCGGCTTCCGGAGTAAACATTACCGACCTCCAATTTTCCAACACACTCGAAGTCTCCAATTTTGGCATCGCAACGGATTATGCTTCCTACATAAAATATATTTCCTTGAATAGCTTTTCAAGTCCTTATGCATTTGGCAAATCTTGGAAAGAACAAATATTCACCAAGAGTGGAAGCACAAATGGAAGAGTTTCAGCATCGGAAATACCGTCATTCAGCGATCAATTTGCGATTAAAAAATAACCGAATAGATGGCAAGGCTATTTATTTTTTGTCTAACGTTCATCACACTCGGTTGCACGTATCAAGATTTACCTAGCACCAATATTTTAGAAGGAAAATGGGTAGAAGTCAATTCCAAAACAGACACGATCATTTTCACCACGTTTGGTGATTATTCATACTTGTCATTGAATCGAGGAAAAGAATTAAGAAACGGGATACTATTACCCAAATACCTCTCCGGAGGTTACGATTATAAAATATCATCCGACAAAATTTCTTTGCGATGGTGGGCTTCGAGTAACAGTGCATTTAATGAGTATCATTTCAATGTAACTCCAACTGGAATAATCATCGGTGATTTTTACAATCCTGGCTCTCGAGGGGCTACACTTTTCTTTAAAAAAATCAGATAGTCCTTTTTTAAAAACTTAACACCTTAAGGACCTTGAATTAAGCCTTAGAAACTTCCCATTTTCCTAATTACCTTTGCCCGAATTAAACATTTAATAAAATTCAATTTTTGACGTTATGCGTAAACTTCTTTTCCTGCCTGCTCTAGTTCTTTCGCTTTCAGCATTGGGCCAAACCAATCCAACAGCATTGAATTATGGCAATCAAATTTCAGCTACAGAACTAAAAGAATACTTGTCAATCATTGCTTCCGATGCGCTCGAGGGTCGTAAAACAGGAACTCGCGGGCAGAAAATGGCAGGAGCTTTTATCAGCAATCATTTTTTAGAGATAGGGTTAGCTCCGCCTGTAAATGGAAGCTATTACCAGTCATTTGATCTTTACTCAGCCGCTCCCTCGAAAGTTTATGTCAAATCGGGAGCTACACAATTTGATAATTTTTCTGATATCTTTTATTTGGGCAATGCTGATAGCAATGGCGAAGTGGCCACTGATCTGGTATTTGTTGGAAAAGGTGCCGCAAGCGATTATAATCAAGTTGACATTAAAGGCAAGGCGGTACTGCTATTACAGAGAGATCTCACGTCATTTCGTACACTTCGCTCAACAGCCAATTTAGCAAGAGAAAAAGGAGCTTCTATTGTTTTTATTGTTGCAGAATCATCAAATGACGATTATAAGAAATTCGTTGAGGAAATGAAGGGATTTGTATCGGGTGGGTTGAGTTTAACAAAACCAGAAGGTGGCGCTAATAAAGGTACGTTTGTTATTGACCAAGTTGCCGCAGAAAAATTAATTGGCACTACGTTCGATCAATTGAAGAAAACGGCAGCTGCTGACTCCACCAAAAAGCAACTCAAAAAAATCAAACCAGGAAAGATTTCATATAATGTTACGATCCAGTCTAATTCCGTTAAAGTGGAAAATGTACTGGGCTTTTTGGAAGGCACAGAAAAGAAAGACGAAATTGTAATTGTCACAGCGCATTACGATCACATTGGAACGAATTCCGGTGAAGACAAAGTAAACAATGGTGCAGATGATGATGGCTCAGGAACCGTTGCCGTGATGGAGCTTGCAAAAGTATTTGCGCAAGCCAAAAAAGACGGCCATGGCCCCAAGAGAAGTATGGTTTTTATGACTGTAACGGGTGAAGAAATGGGATTGCTGGGATCTGAATACTATGTTCAACACCCTGTATATCCTTTGGCAAACACGGTGGTTGATTTGAATATTGATATGATCGGCCGGTCAGATCCACAGCACAAAGACAAAGGCGATTATGTTTACGTAATTGGATCCGACAAACTTTCCAGTGAATTGCATACACTCAGCGAAAAAATAAATGAAACCTATACCAAACTAGCTTTCGACTATACCTATAACGCAGAAGATCATCCCGACAACATTTACAGAAGATCTGACCATTGGAACTTCGCAAAAAACGGAATCCCCATTATTTTTTACTTTGATGGAATTCATGAAGATTACCATCGGCCAAGTGATGAAGTAAGCAAGATTGACTTTCCTTTACTAACCAAACGAGCCCAAAATGTATTTTATGCGGCTTGGGAAATTGCTAACCGTGAAAATAGGTTAGTGGTAGATAAAAAATAATTAAGCCTGATTGAGTTTGTCAAAACTCTTACTTCGACAGATTCACCCTGATGAACCCTATGACAGAAACAAAAAAATATAGCTTGTCTGTTGCTATCGCCTTGGTAATTGCCAACATGATTGGAACAGGGGTGTTCACATCGCTCGGCTATCAAGTGGGGCCGTTGCCTTCTGGCTTCGTTATATTGATGTTATGGTTGGTAGGCGGTATCGTTGCGCTGTCGGGTGCTTTCACGTATGCCGAAATTGCTACCACGTTAGAAAAATCGGGCGGTGAATATTTGTTTTTAGGTAAGATCTTTCACCCCGCATTGGGCTTTGTTGGTGGGTGGATGAGTTTGCTAGTCGGATTTGCTGGAGCCATTTCAGCCGTTGCGATTGCCATAGGTGAATACTCCAAAGTCCTCACCGGTATTCCGGTAAAGGTAGTTGGAATAGTTGCCATCGTGCTCGTGTCTTCCATCCATTGGTTCGGTGTAAAAACAGGCGGTCAAACGCAAAAAGTACTGACATCCATAAAACTTGGACTCATTGCGTTCTTTTGCATCGCTCCATTTTTTGTTTCGCCCAATCTACTTTCAAACATTAGTTTCCTTCCAAGCGCGGGAGATTGGACATTGATTGCAAGTCCTGGTTTTGCCATTTCATTGGTGTTTGTGGTATATGCCTACACGGGCTGGAATGCTGCGGCATACATAGCGGGTAACCTCGACAATCCCGCCAAAACATTACCGAGGGCACTGATACTTGGCACGCTTACTGTTACTATCGTTTACCTTGCCTTGAATGCGATGTTCCTTTATTCCGCCACGTTCGATGAGCTTAACGGACAGAACGACATTGGCAATGTCGTGGCTATTAAATTATTCGGCTCACACACGGGAACTCTCTTTTCAGGAATCTTTAGCATTGCACTTCTTTCAACGCTTAGCGCGATGACCATTGCTGGGCCGCGTGTTACTGAAGCCATGGGCGAAGACTATCCGATTTTCAAATCATTTACTAAGAAAAATAGATTTGATATGCCCTACATTGCTATACTATTTCAGGCCGGCTGGGCCATATTTCTTGTGTTGGTAAGTTCGTTTAAAGAAATCATTCAGTACATTTCGATCAGCCTTTCTATTTTTTCTTTGTTAACCGTGATTGGCGTGTTTGTATTGCGTCAAAAAGTATCGGCAAGCGAGCGCACGTTCAGTACTCCGTTATATCCACTGCCTCCACTGATCTTTATTACTTGCACTTGTTGGATGATCTATTATGTAACTAGTGACGATCCAAAGATTATTCTCTATTCTCTTGCCACGGTTGTTCCGGGATTAATTTTATATTTTGCGGCTTCAAAAACCAAAAATCGTGAAAACTAGAAATCAGTTAGTCCTTTTAATTTTTTCAGCAATTATTCTTTCTTGTTCAACAAAAAAAGAAGCAACCCACGTAATCGATTCGCTTGAAACGAAACGAGATTCGTTGTCTGTCGAAACACAGAAAACCGAAGATCAACTGGTTTACAAAGACACATTGTTAGATTATCAGGGAAGGTTTATTGCAGGATTAAATCAATTGGGGAACAATTCATTTACCGCTCTCGAAAACGATCCTTATTGGAAAGAATACAAAACAGCGGTGGACACTGGTTGGGTAAAAATGTATGATAATCGACTAAGTAAAATGAAAGATTGGGAGTTGGCTACTTTTTCATCATCGGTAAACGATTCGCTTCCGCTATTCTATCCTTTTTCGGGCCCTGATTTTTTACACGCACACTACCTTTATCCGCACACGAAAGAATTTATTTTAGGCGCGCTTGAGCCTATAATCGATATCCCTAACCTAAATCAAATTAAAGATAAAGAACGCGATAAATTTTTAGACAGCTTGCATCATTCGCTCCGCGATATTTTCTACAAAAGCTACTTTATCACAACCCATATGCAGAGTGATTTAAAGCAGGTTCGTGGTGTTTTGCCTGCGCTGTATTTTTTCATAGAGCGATCTGGACATGAGCTATTAGAGCAAAAATTTATCAGCTTAGATACCGATGGAAAGCTCAGAGACCTAACAGAAAGTGAGCTAGGTAAAAGAATCCCCGCAGTTCAAATCAAGTTTAGAGATATAAAGACTAAAGAGCTAAAGACACTTTTTTACTTTAATTTGGATCTTTCTGATAAAGGATTACTCAAAAAGCCAGAGTTCCTGAAATTTGCTTCTTCGAAAGCCCCCTTCAATACTTTTTTAAAGTCGGCTTCTTATTTACTCACAAACCCCACCTTTGCTGCGATGAGGAATTTTGTGTTAGCAAATACAAAAAGCTTGTTTCAAGATGATACAGGAGTGCCCTATCGCTTTTTAAAGAACCGATTGGATTTTAAAGTGCAATTGTTTGGTGAATATACAAAACCTGTGAAAGACTTTGGCGCCTATACCTATCAGGCAGATTTAGATTCTGTTTATAAAACGCCTAATAAAAAGCCTTTACCTTTTTCACTTGGTTATCACTGGAGCAGTAAAATTCAAAACTATATGCTAGTGACAAAATCGCCTGTAACTAATCTTCAAAAGTAGGCCGTAACTTCATCTTAGGTCGACAGATTCCTTAATGGCACTATTAGAAAAGTATTTGTATGTAAAAAAGTCAATGTTGCCAAACGCAGGTAAGGGGTTGTTCACCAAGGTTGCAATACCGAAAGCAACTAGAATTGCCGAATATAAAGGCAAACTTGAACGATGGGTAGATGTGAGGCATGAGGAGGAGGATGGAACAAACATGTACTTGCTCCAAGTATCGGCTAGAAAAGCAATTAACGCGAAGAACGATCTAACTACACTTGCACGCTACGCCAATGATGCAAGAGGCACTTCGAAAGTCGTTGGTCTAAGAAACAATTGTGAACTGGTCTCGGAAGGAGAAAGATGCTATATAGAATCGCTAAGGAGCATTAAAAAATTCGAAGAAATATTAGTCGGATATGGCAAGGAATACTGGGCTTTAGTGAAAAGAATTAATGCCAAGTCGATCACAAAATCTGCGCAAAAGCAAGCTGGCAAGTGATTTAAATAAAAACTATTATCAAAATTCATTTGATAAAATCAAAAAGCCTTTATATTTGCGCAACATAAACAAACCATTACCCCAATATTATGACAAAAGCAGAATTGATTACTAAAATCTCAGAAGATGCTGGTATCACAAAGGTTGCCGCAAATGCTGCCCTTGATGCATTTATGGAAAGTGTTGCAAAAACCTTGAAGAAAGGCGATCGCCTTACGTTGGTTGGTTTCGGAACTTTCTCAGTTTCTAAACGTGCAGCGCGCAAAGGCCGTAACCCGTCTACAGGAGCTGAAATCAAAATTAAAGCGAAGAAAGTGGCAAAGTTCAAAGCCAGCAAAGAGTTGTCAGGCAAACTTTAATTCGAACTAAAATGTTGATACAAAAACCCGGTTATTCCGGGTTTTTGAGTTTTAGCCAGTTACCAGTAGTCTATATCAACTTGTAAAGCTCAAATACATTGTTAATCTTTGTATAGTAAAATAGTAAATTGAAAAGAGGAAAGGTTCATTTTGCGGGCGCGTATCTATTAATTGGTGGACTATTGTTTAGCCAGTTAGGAGTTAATTTGTTCCATGATGGACATAATTTTCATGAGATTCTCTCGAAGAAAACAGAATCTGTTCAAAAGCACAGCGATCATTGCAAGATTTGCTCGATAGATGTTTTAGTCAACCTAGAGTTGGTTAACCCGACTGAATTAGCTAATCACTTAACAGCCGTTGTCGCTAATGCGCCCACTCGCGCGATGAGGAGCTTTGCGAGCTTAACGCTATCAACAGGAAGGGCACCTCCATTTCAACCATAACATGCACCCATTATTTGGGGCTATTTTCTGCACACACTAAATTAAGTTGTTCACCTACCAAGCTTTAGGTGGCTAAACTTATCTACCATTTTTTCAATCTCAATTATTTTGAAAATAAGCATCTGCTTGTTATTAGCTATCAATCTATTTCCTTCCACGCACGTGCTGGGGCAATCGCCTTGTTTCTTCACAATAAAAGGCACTGTAAAAGATAGTTCAACAAAAGAACTACTTCCAGTTGCAGATGTTTTTATTAAAGAATTAAACAAAGGCACAATAACCGATGGCAATGGGGCATTTTCCTTCCAACCAATTTGTGAAGGAAAATATACGATCACATGCTCTTTTATTGGATATAAAAGTGTAACACTCAATGTAGATGTAATTGGCAATACGGTGCAGAATTTCATCCTTGAAACTGATACCGAAATAATGAAAGAAGTAACGGTAGAGGACAAGGCTGAAAAGTTGCAGGGCGTTCAAACTTCGGTGATGCTGAATGAAAAGAAACTAGCCGAGGCGGCAGGTAAAACCTTGGGAGAAGTGCTAAAGGAAATCACGGGAGTAAATTCGATCCAATCAGGTCCAGGCATTTTCAAACCAGTCATTCATGGCGTTCACAGCCAGCGGGTGCTTATTCTAAATTACGGAATCCGTCAGGAAGGCCAACAATGGGGAGCAGAGCATGCACCCGAAATTGATCCATTTATTGCTTCCAATATCATTGTGGTAAAAGATGCCTCGGCTATAAAATACGGCTCCGATGCGTTAGGTGGGGTGGTCATTGTTAACCCACCAGCACTTCCCGAAAAAGCTGGCCTGAAAGGCTCTTTGCAAACTATTGGGCAGAGCAATGGCCGATCAGGCACCATTTCAGGAACGCTCGAAGGAGGATTGAACAAACGCGCTGGCTGGGGTTGGAGAATGCAGGGCACAACAAAACGGGCTGGCGATTTCAAAACCCCTACTTATTATCTTACAAATTCTGGCGTGAGAGAACTTAACTTTTCCGCGGCAGCTGGCTACCATAAAAAAAGGGTTGGCATAGATGCTTTCTTCAGTCACTTTAACACCGAACTGGGTATTTTAAAAGGTACTTCCATCAGCAGTATCAGCGACTTACTTACGGCTATGGAACGCGATGTGCCACAATACACAACTGGCTTCAGCTATACCATCGGGGAACCTCGTCAAGAAGTGAGCCATAACCTTGTAAAGCTAAATGCCCATGTTCAAACAAAAAAAGGAGAGTGGCGTGTGCAATATGGTTTTCAAAACAATAACCGCAAAGAGTTTGACATTCGAAGAGGAGATCTATCTAAGATACCCTCCATCAATCTACAGTTGAACACGCATACCATAGAATCAGAGTTTGAATTGGCAACAAAAGATAATAGTACATTTTGTTGGGGATTGAGTAGTATGGTTCAAAACAACGAAAACATACCTGGCACGCAGCGTATTCCATTTATTCCAGATTTCACCAACTTTTCGGCAGGAGTTTTTGCTATTTCAAAGGTAAAGGTAAAGGATTGGATTATAGACTTGGGAGCGAGGTACGACTATCGGCAATACAACGTTAGCGGTTTTGACTTCAAGAATACGCTTTACAAAGATCAGCTGGTATTCAATAACCCGAGCGCAACGATCGGCACAACAAAGTCGGTCGCTAAAGATAAATCTCTTAGTATGAGCGTAAGCAGTGCTTGGCGGCCACCCCATGTGGCGGAGCTTTACAGCGTAGGCACCCATCAAAGCGCGGCAGCAATTGAGTACGGGCTCTTATTAAACGATGTAACTAATGAAGTCACGCCACTAAAAGATGCTTCATTCAAAACAGAGAACGCGTTAAAATGGGTAACTACGTATCAATATACAAATAGCAACTTCCAATTGGAAGCTACGGGATACCTAAATTATATTTTCAATTACATCTTTCTAAAACCGATGGGTGTGACACAAAATATTCGAGGGGTTTACCCTTACTTCCGCTATACGCAAACTGATGCATCGTTTATTGGAATAGACTTGTCCGCTGTCTGGCAAATTCTGCCTACCGCAAAAATAAATCCTAAAGCATCCTTGCTGCGTGCAACCGATGAACGCAATAATGACTTTTTAGTTTTTATTCCTTCCAATCGTTTTGATCTATCAATTCGGTATGAGCCAAAAAGATTCTGGTTGAAAAATTTCTATATCGAAGCAAAACCGAAGTATACGGCCATGCAAAGTAGAGCACCCCGTGTTATCAGTGTAAGAGAGATCATTAATGCCAAAGAACAAGGTATTGACTTGTTTGCGACAAACTCAACCAATTTCGATTTTATGGCTGCGCCAGATGGATACTTTCTTCTTAGCGCAGCAACTGGATTTTCGGTAGTTAACACAAAAACGCGTTATGACTTTCGGCTTGCTGTTGAAAACATTACCAACAATATGTATCGAGAGTACACCAATCGTTTTCGCTACTATGCTAATGAAATTGGAACGAACTACACTTTCTCTTTAAAATGTATTTTTTAACTCAAAACAATAAATAATTATGAAAAACAAGTTGATCAACTCGAAAAAGAAATTAACAAAACTTCTAACCCTCGGTTGCCTAGTGGTACTTGCTGCGCAATTTAATGGTTGTAAAAAAGATGATCCAAAACCAGAGGATGTGCCCGAGTTAATTACAAAAGCCACGCTTACTTTTACGCCAAATGGAGGTGGCACTCCCGTGGTTGCAACGGCTACCGATCCGGATGGAGAAGGAGTTCAGGATCTCAAGGTTGATGGAGGAATAAATTTACTTCCTACTAAAACGTATGTTTTAACTATTGACCTGATAAATGGTTTGGCGAAACCTACTGACCCTGCTTATAAAGTGACAGAAGAAGTGGAGGAAGAAGGTGATGAACATCAATTCTTTTTCGCGTGGACGAACAACACATTCTCTAACCCAACTGGAGACGGCAACATTGACAATAGGGCAGATGATGTTAATTATACAGGTGCTGCGAATTCAAAAGATAAGAATAACAGATCTTTGGGACTAACCACCACCTGGACTTCTTCGACACCAGCGGCTGGAGCGACATTAACAGGAACGTTTAGGATTTTACTTAAGCATCAACCTGACCTAAAATCAGATACATCGGATTCAAAAACAGGTGAAACCGATTTAGATTTGACTTTTGCATTGAATGTAAAATAAGACACAATAAAATTGGAATAGGGAGGCAACAATCATAGTCTCTCTATTCTTTTTTAAAATTATTATGTACTTTCGTGAAGTGAAAAAAAACAACGCAACTATATTTTTATTGCTTACTCTACTGTTCAGTCAGGTAGCGGTAAATTTTTTTCACACAGATCATACAGAACACACCTTAATCAAACAAATACCAACTAGCCAAGACACACTTTCTCCACACGGAGAGCATTGCGATGTTTGTGCCGTTGATTTTTTACATGGCCTAGTTTTTCAAGAAAATCAAACTTTCTTCTTTGCAGCACATTCCAGTAATGCTGTCATCAGTTTTGCTTCTTCCTTTAGCGAAATTGACCTAACACTCTCAAGTTCTAGGGCTCCACCTCTTCCTATCCGCTAGTCACCTTTACTGCATGGCCCACTAAAAGGCACAGTAAACTCAATGTAGCAGATGGTCTGAGACATTTGACTTTGTCCTTATTTCATTTTCTAAAATCTACTCTATGCTAGAAGCAATCAATCTATCTAAAATCTATGATGGGCGTACAGCTCTAAATGGCATTAACTTTAAAATAGCTCCCGGAAGCATTTACTGTTTGCTTGGCGCGAATGGCGCAGGCAAAACCACTACCATCAATTTGTTTCTGGGTTTCATAGAAGCCAGCGGAGGAAAGGCTCTAATTAACAATATAGAAGTAAAGATGAACGACTCCGCAACGCGAAAAATGACCGCTTACATTCCAGAGGTGGTGCAGCTCTATGGAAATTTTTCGGGCATCGAAAACTTAGACTTTTTCAGCAGGTTGGCTGGATTCTCATATCCAAGCGATGCGTTGAATCATTTTCTAAAAAAGGCGGGGCTGCCACAATCTGCTCATACCAGTCGCCTAGCTACTTACTCCAAAGGTATGCGACAAAAAGTAGGCATTGCCATTGCCTTGGCAAAAAAAGCGAACGTGATCTTTATGGATGAACCCACTTCCGGGCTTGACCCAAAGGCAACTGCTGAGTTTACTACAATCTGCAAGGAACTGGCTTTGGAAGGTAAGTCCATCTTCATGGCAACGCATGACCTATTCAACGCAGTTAATGTAGGTACACACATTGGCATAATGAGAGAAGGATCGCTCGTACACACATTAGCCACGCGCGATATCAACGCGAACCAACTACAACAACTTTATTTAGAAACCATTTAAAACTTATATATCAATGAAACAAAAATTACTATTTTTTCTTTTTTTTATTTATAGCCATTGGGGGCTATCTCAAATCAGCATCACAGGCAAAGTGATTGACCAATCGCAAAATGCTATTGTTGGTGCAACCCTATCGATAACTGACGGAACCAATACACTAGGAACTACTACTGATTCGGAAGGCATATTTAAGTTAGAGATACCACAGGCTGGGGTTTATGATGTGGAAGTGAGGTTTGTTGGATATGACCCGTACATCAAATCCTATTCCTTCTCAATAATCAAAGTGTATGATTTAGGAATTATAACGCTGACGGAGTACACACAAGAGCTGCAAACGGTAGAGGTTTCAGGTCGTCTGGATCGTGATTATACAAGCGATTATTCCTTTTCAGCAACCAAAACCGCCATCAAGAATAAGGATTTACCGCAATCCTTATCAACCATTACAAAAGAATTAATTGCCGATCGGCAGGCATTTCAATTGGCCGATGCTGTGAAGATTGTAAGTGGTGTCGCTCCTTCCAGTTTTTACAACCAATACAATATACGGGGCATCAGCCAAAACGAAGAAGGCCAAATCATTAATGGGATGCGAACAAGACAATACTATTTTCTGCAACCTATCACGTCTAATATCGAACGCGTAGAGGTATTAAAAGGGCCGGCTTCGGTTACATTCTCAAGTGTAGACCCAGGTGGAAGTATCAATATGGTCACAAAGAAACCGCTTGCCACCGACCGCAAAGAGATAAGTATGAGTGTGGGAAGTTTCAGCACAATTCGATCAACGCTGGACTTCACCGGCCCTTTGAATGACTCCAAAACATTGCTCTACCGAATAAATGGAGGTCTGCAAGAGGCACGATCGTATCGGGACTTAGTGAAAAACAATGCTTTTCTTATTTCGCCTTCCATCAGTTACATCCCTGACAACAAAACTGCCATTAATGCAGAAATGATTTATAGTAATAGCAATGGCACACTGGATAGGGGGCAACCGATTTTCGGAGCTACTGCTGGCGTTACGAATTTAAACAGCACACCGATTAGTTTGAACTTAGGTGCTTCTAATGATTTTTTCAAATCAACAGAACTTATTATTATGACAAGCCTTGCACACAAGTTTACTGACCGCATTAGTTTCAACGCATCTTACATGAAACAAACCTGGACAGAAAATCTTCAGGAACACCGCACTACGAATGCCTTTGCTGTAGATATTAACAATCAACCCGTCAATAACCTGGCCGCTATGCGATTTATTCAACGGCAGCAATTTTGGGATGTCAATAACCTGAATGCATATCTCAATTTTGACTTCAATACAGGCAAAGCGTCCAACAAATTGTTAGTTGGCTTTGATTACAGCGGTTGGAACAAAATGAAAGGGGGCGGTCAAAATGATGCACGCGGATTTTTGTTAAACAACGGTGCAGTGGCTAACTCGTTTGTGTTAGCGAATGCGGCAAATTATCAAACAATTGTAATAGATGGGAGAACACTGCCAAGGCCTAACGTCAACCACTTTAATCTAAGCAATCCTTCGTACACTATTCGAAATGTAAATGACTATGTAATTGGATCCAGAACAGCAATACCCTCAGCATTAACAACCACCAGTTCACTCTATATTCAAGAGCAATTTAAGTTGGGCAAATTTTCAACACTAGTAAGTTTAAGAAATGAATGGTTTGAAGACATTACCAATTACAAAGCACCGAATGAGCGGTCCTTTACCAACACGGCTTTAATTCCTCGAATTGGTATTACCTATGAAGTAACTAAACAGGTAAACGTGTATGCTACCTACTTGGAAGGCTACCAGCCTCAAAGCAATACGGTTACACTCATGCCTAACACGAGCGCATTCTTTTGGACTCCTACCTCCGCATCTAGGTTCAAGCCGCTTATCAGTGATTTGAAAGAAGTTGGTGGCAAGGGGACATTTTTCAACGACCGCATTACCATGACGGTATCAGCATACGAAATCAACCAAAAAAATATTCTTATAAATGCCAACGTACCTGCTTTTCCAGACTCGTTGGTGCAGCGCGGAGCGGATAGAAGCCGCGGGTTTGAATGGGAGATGGCAGGGTACATATTACCTAATTGGCAAGTCAACGCTTCGTATAGTTACATTGATGCACGTATTCTTAATGACGCCAATGTAGCACTGGTCGATCAGCGCAAAGAAAATACACCTTCGAACAGCGCCAATCTATGGACTCGATACAATTTTTCGCGAAAAACCATTTTGCGAGATTTAGGTATCGGGCTAGGGGTACAATACAGCAGTGGCAAAGTACCTTGGTTTACTCGCGCATTTGAAGTGCCCGCCTATACAATTATGGATATGGCGATTTATTATACACCCGTAAAAGCAAACATGCAATTGGCCCTTAACATCAATAATGTGTTAGATACTACGTATTGGATTGGCGCCCAAAATTATTTGCGCTTGTTTCCTGGCGCACCTCGAAATTTTATGCTCACCGCTACTTATAAATTTTAACTACTATGAGGGGTCAAAAAGTATCCTTGCTGGCAATTCAGTTTTGGAAAAATGGCTTTCAGTCAACAGCCTTTTATGTGTTGCTATTGGCTATGGCAATGATAACTGGCTATGCTGCCTATAGTGGTTGGCAAACCTACCGAATTCAAAACACTATCCGTCTCCATTATCAGCAACAAGCAAGGCAAGGATGGGAGAACAATCCCGATAAACATCCACATCGCATGGCGCACTATGGCGCTTTTGCATTTCGGCTTAAGCACCCACTGAGTATGTTTGATGTGGGGATGGAGAGCTATGCGGGCAATGCCGTTTTCCTAGAAGCTCACAAACAAAACACAGTCAACTTTTCGGAAGCAAGTTTCTCTACAGGGTTATTGCGCTTTGGCGAGATCAGCCTGGCGATGATCTTGCAAATTATTCTTCCCCTTGTTGTTTTCTTTTTAGGATTTGCCGCTGTTGCAGTAGAAAGAGAAAATGGAACACTGAAAGTATTGTTGATGCAAGGTGTAAGTTGGGGCGAGTTGCTGGTGGGGAAATCGCTGGGACTGATGAGTTTGGCATTGCTCTTTTTTATACCCGTAGGCATAGTAACACTTGTTTTGCTAGTAAGTGCCGAAATTGCCTTGACCACCGATACATGGCTACGCTACTTGGTCTTGATGGCAAGCTACTTGGTGTTCTTTCAAATTCTATGTGTGTTCACGGTATTGGTATCGGCCACTAGCCGCACCTCTAACCACGCACTCATGAAGCTGTTGGCAATATGGCTTGTATTTTTCATTGTGCTGCCCAAAACCACACAAGCTATAGGAGGTTATGTTTACCGATCACCTTCTAAAATAGAATTTGAAACGACAATAGAGAAACAGTTGGTAAAAGAAGGTGACAGCCACAACCCAGACGACCCACACTATGTTGCTTTAAAAGACTCTGTATTGCGCGCCCACGGAGTGGATTCTGTTCATAAACTACCTTTCAACTACAGTGGTTTTGTGATGCGTGAGGGCGAACGAATCAGTTCAACCATTTACACGCGAGAATTTTCAAACTTATTGAAGGTATATGAAATGCAAAACAGCTTTTCCCGCTTCATGGGCTTTGTCGATCCCTACGCAGCTATTCATTACCTATCAATGGCCTTGTCGGGAACGGATTTTGAATCTTATATCCACTTTCAAAAACAGGCCGAAGCCTACCGCTATCAACTGGCGCAAAAAATGAATGACCTACAGATGCGCTATATTAGCAATGTAAAACTAGGTCCCACCGACAAACCTTATACTATTAGTCACGAACACTGGAAAGAGTTCCCAGACTTCAACTATCGATTTGTCACCACTTCATCCGCACTCCGAAATGAATACCTCACAATAACAGCTCTATTGATGTGGTCTGCATTTTCATTCATGTTAATTGTCTACGTTTCAAAAAAAGTAAAAACGTTGTAGATATGTATTTATTAATCGCAAAACAATTCATTCGTTCAAAAGTAGTGCAGCTATCTCTGCTCTTGCTATTGGCGTTAGGCATTATGAGTGTATTAATTGGAAAACAATTTTTACAAAAACAAGAACGCACATTGGCGAATGTAACACAGCATCAACAAGCGCACATCGCGCGCAACGTTGAACTGCATAGGGAGATAGGCTTATTGCTCTACTATCTTCGGTTTACATTAATTGACAAACCTGACAGGATTGCCGGCTTGTCGATTGGACAACGGGATGTGAACCCGAGCGTACAAAGTATAACTATTCGCACGCTGGAGGCACAATTACATGACACGGATTTAAACAACCCTTCAAACTTACAATCAGGGAATTTAGATCTTGGATTTGTAATCATTTATCTGTTCCCGTTGGTCGTCATTGCGTTCTTGTTCAATTTACTCTCCGAAGAGAAAGAAGCAGGAACCTGGCGTTTGATTGCCGTTCAAAGCAATTCGACCCTTCGGTTTTTATGGATGAAACTATCAGTAAGAATGTTGCTGACCTACTGCATGCTAGGAGGTATTTTACTCTTCGCTTATCTAATTTTGTCGCTACCGGTCAACAGGCAACTGATCACATTTATTTTGGTAGCCATATTGTACACGACATTTTGGTTTGCCTTTTGCTTTTGGGTTGTTTCTTTTCAACAGAATTCCAGTTTCAATGCACTCACCTTGCTTTCAGCATGGTTAATACTCGCTGTTCTATTGCCTGCCTCAGTAAACAATTATGTAGCTAATCTTTATCCGGTGCCCGAATCGCTTGCAGCGATGGTGAAGCAGCGTGAGGGGTATCATGAAAAGTGGGACACTGATAAGAAGATAACCATGGATAAGTTTTATACGCATTACCCTCAGTTTAAAAAATACGGAGTGCCACAAGAAACTTTTAACTGGACGTGGTACTATGCCATGCAACAAATGGGAGATGATGAATCGTTGAAAGAGCGCATGGCGATGCGGGCGAAAATCAAGCAGCGCGAAAACGCCAGCAGGTGGTTGGCCACTGCCATACCAACCATGCACACCCAATTGCTTTTTAATGACATTGCACGCACAAGTTTGAGCAGTCACCTTCAACTACTTGACCAAACTACAGAATTTCACGAACGGCTGAGGCTTTATTTCTACCCAAAAATCTTTGAAAACGCTCCCGTGAAAAGTGAAGACTGGAAGAAGTTCAAGCCCGAATACACACGAGCAGAAAACAATATAAACATTATGTTCGCCCTGCTGCCCTTATTCTTGCTAACCTTTGGGTTAGCGAGTTGGGGTGTTTTCAATTTTAGAAAAACGAATGATGCATGACATCGAAAATAAATCAAAAAAAATAAAGATATGCTAGAAGCAAAACAACTTAGCAAAACGTATCAGGGCAAAGAGGCACTGAAGCCAACCAGCTTTACTGTAAATAAAGGTGACGTCTTTTGTTTGCTTGGCGCGAATGGCGCAGGCAAAACCACTACGATCAATCTCTTTCTCAATTTCATTCAACCATCCGGAGGTCAGGCATTGATTGGAGGAAAAGATGTGGTGAAAGAGCCGATTGAGACTAAAAAACTACTCACCTACATTCCGGAGAATCTGATGCTCTATCCGAACTTGACGGGATTAGAGAACCTCGAGTATTTCAGCGGGCTTGCCAACAAAAAATATCCGAAAGAAGAATTTCTGAAATTCTTAACGGAAGCCGGGTTGCAAGCCGAAGCACACGACAAGAGAATTTCTACCTACTCCAAAGGGATGCGCCAGAAAGTTGGCATTGCCCTGGCTCTGGCCAAAGATGCGCAAGTGCTGCTGCTGGACGAACCTACTTCAGGATTAGACCCGAAAGCAAGCAACGAGTTTTCGGAATTGCTGACCAAGCTGAGCAAGAAAGGAGTGGCTACGCTGATGGCCACGCATGATCTTTTCCGAGCCAAAGAAACGGGCACGCACATTGGCATGATGCGCGAAGGAAGTTTAGTAGAACAACTTACCACCGATCAAATCAACCATACGGATTTAGAAAAATTGTATTTGAAACACATGAATTAAAAGGTAACTGACTATGATTTTTAAAATCGCACGCAAAGAGCTCACAGAAATCGTTCGGGAGGGACGCTTTCGCATTACAGCCATCACCCTTTTTGCTTTGTTGCTGGCCGCCTTGTTTGTGAGCAAAAGCTACTACACATCGGTCAATGCCCAGCACAGCGAAGCCAAAAAAAATGCACGCAGCGAGTGGGTGGAACAGGGACAAAAAAATCCGCACTCGGCAGCGCACTACGGCACCTATGCATTCAAACCAAAGTATCCGCTTTCGTTGATTGATAATGGCGTAGATAAATACACGGGAGTAAGCATTTATCTGGAAGCACATAAACGCAACGAAGCACAATATGCGGCCGCACAAGATCAAACCGCCCTGTCGCGCTTTGGTGATCTCACGCCTGACTTTGTACTGATCTTCATCGTTCCACTTTTTATTATTCTGATCGGGTTCAATGCCTTCACGCGCGAGCGCGAAAGTGGCACGCTACGATTATTGAAAAGTCAGGGCGTGAGCACGTGGAAATTAACGATGGGCAAATGGCTGGGCATATTTCTCCCAGTTTTGTTCATCGCTATTCCGGTATATGTGTTGGCCGCTTTATTTTTAGCCAACATCAAAGATTACGGGCAGTTTAGTTTTTGGGCGCTCACCCTCTTGTTTGGTGTTTACCTGATCTATTATGCAGTGTTCATCAACATCACGCTGTTTGTTTCCTCTCTTTTTAAAAAATCAAACGTAGCGTTCGTGACATTGTTGGGAATTTGGATGGTATCGTGTTTAGCGATGCCCAAGATTTCAACCGCCATTGCGGATAAACTGTACCCGTATCCCACGCAAGTGGAATTTGAAGAACAGATTGCGGTTGACAAAAAGAAAGGATTGGATGGACACAATCCGTGGAATACCGAAGCGAAGAAACTGGAAGAAGAAACGTTAAAAAAATATGGTGTCGACAGCGTGCAGCAATTGCCCTTCAACTGGGATGGATTTTTGATGCAGGAAGGCGAGAAGCATACTGCTGATATTTATTTCAAGCATTATCAATTGTTGAAAGACACGTATGTAAATCAGACCAACGTGTATCGCAGCACGGCTGCGCTTTCTCCTTTTCTGCCCACACGCTTTTTGTCGATGGCCATTTGCCGCACAGACTACACCTCGCATTGGGATTTCGCCAACGCTGCTGAAAACTACCGCATTGAATTGGTAGGAAAAATGAATGGTGATATGGCAGCCAATTCAAAATACGGAGATTGGGATTATCTGGCCGATGATAAACTGTGGTCTTCGGTGCCTGACTTTCAATATGAGCCGGCTGCGTACACCACTGTGATCCGTCAGAACACCAGTAATCTCATCACCCTGCTAGCGTGGCTGTTGCTCTCATTTGCCGCATTGTACGGAGCGGTCACTAAAATGAAAACAATCTAGTATCAAGAAACCTTCAAATCGTAAGTCAAAAAATTATGTTAAACCATACAATCAAATACGAATGGGCCAACTTGCTACGCGACAGGTGGGTGATGATTCTGCTGATTTTGTTTTTGGGCATCACCGTGTTTGCGGTGCGCAATGGAAAGGAAAAAGTGGAGGATCGTATGGTCACCATAACCAAAGAAAAAGAAAAAATGGGGAAGCTGGATCGGAGTATGGCAGCTGAGATAGACTCGCTGAATAAAAATCTAAAACCGGCACCCGAGCCATGGCAAGACCCACGCGCACTGGATAACATTGGGTGGGATGCCCCACGTGTTGTCGCGATGGATGCTCAACCACTGGCGGTTGTTTCTACCGGCCAAAGCGACTTATTTACGCACTATGCAAAACCAAAAATTTATGGCGAGGCATATACACTCGGCTTCTCGGAACTCTCAAATCCCGTTCAACTTTTGTTTGGCAGTTTTGATCTGGCTTTCGTTTGCATCTACTTGCTTCCGTTGCTGGTGTTGGGGTTTAGTTACAACGTGCTTTCGTCCGAGAAAGAATCGGGTGTGTTGCGCTTAACGTTGGCACAGCCCATATCCTTGTACCAATGGCTATTTGGGAAGCTATTACTCCGCTTTTTTATTCTCACCAGTATTGTTGTTGTCTCTATTCTTATTTCATTGACCATTTTTGATATTGACTGGTTGGGTAATATGGGAGCAGCAACGAAATTAATTCTGCTCGTCACCGTGTATATCTTTTTTTGGTTCTTGATTTCGTTTTTAATAAACCTGTTGGGGAACTCATCCGGCAGCAATGCGGTGACATTAATAGCTGTGTGGGTTGTGTTTGTGCTTTTGATCCCGTCCATTATTTCGCAAACGACAAACTCCTTTTATCCAGTGCCATCGCGCACCATTATGATTCATGAATACCGCGAAGCAAAAGCTAGTGCAGAAAAGAAGGCAGACGAAATTCTAAAATCCTATTACCGCGATCACCCTGAGTTGACACCTAAAGACAGCACACAGGAAAATCAGTACAGCTGGTGGCTGGGGTACTTTGCATCCAGCGATGTTGTCAACAAATCGGTGAAACCGATTCTGGATGATTATAATCAGGCGCTTGAAAAGCAACAGGCATGGGTAAATAGCCTGCGTTTTTTATCGCCTGCTATTTTATTGCAAGACGGGTTGAATGATCTGGCCGGAACTTCTCCAGCGCATTACACCGACTTTCGGAATCAGGTGATTGCGTTTGCCGATACGTGGCGCCACTATTTTATTCCGCGCATGTTCAAAAACGAAAAAATGAAATCGGATGAGCTTGGTTCGCTGCCTAAACACAGTTATTCTACTGCAAACGTGCCCTCGCATTATAATGCTGATTTGATGGGTCTTCTTTTCTTCTTAACACTGGCTACTGCCGGAAGTCTGTGGGTGTATCGAAGGAATCGTTTTGAAAGAATGGTAGCCCTATAACGATGACGCTCACATCACTACTTAATTGGACAAAAGAAAAAGAGCATTTTCACAATGCTTCTACTCTTTCATCGCTTGATGGTATTCGGCAGCCACATATCAATATTGCCATCCATCAGCGGATGCCCAGCACTGGCCTAAAACAGTCGGTGGACAGTTTTGTAAACAGCTCGTTCACCGGATTTGAGTCAACCGTGGAAGTTAATACAGAAGTAGGTGCGCAGATTGAAAAAATGTTTGTAGCGAAAAGCGTTCTTCCTATTAACGAGTTAAGTGCCTTGATAGAAGACATACAACAATTGATTTATCAGTTTGCAGCCATTTGCAATGCGGAGTACGTAAGAGTTCATTTAAAAACAGTTGCGAACGATGCCTGCCGGAAGTTTCACATTGATGGCTATGACTTGCGATTGCTTTGCTCGTATGCTGGCCCTGGCACCGAGTGGACGTACAACGATAATGTAAACCGAAAATACTTAGGCTTGGGCGAGAACGAACAAATCATAAAAGACTGGAGCTACATCAATCAACTCAACTCCTACGATGTAGCAATATTAAAGGGTGAACTTCCGCACCAAAGAACGGGCAAAGGTATTGTGCATCGGTCGCCAGCGATTGAACATGCAGGCGCGCGGAGATTAGTTTTAAGAATTGACGTCTAAGTGAGATTTAGCATGCATCATAAAGTTAAGATGGGATTACAAAACATGAAAGTACTCTTTGCTTTCTACACGGGGTTTTTCACTGGGCTTAGTTCGTTTTCATTTGCACAGCAATTCAAACTTCGGTTCACCAAACAAGCACTTGACCAGTTTAGCTGGAGAAGATTGAAAGCGGTCAAGTTCATTGTAGGCCTATGTATTTTATTCGGTAATGCCGAGGCACAGAAACCGCTAAAAGCCGATTATTTTAATTGGGGTCTGTATGGTTATTTGGGATACAAGGTAAGCCCAAACCCAGCTTATGGAATGGGAGTGTCCTTTTACACAGCTGCCTGGAAACTGGTAGATCAACCGATTGAGAGTCTTCAAATCGGTTTACCCGGAACATGGATAATGCCTAACAATTTAGACAATGATTCAACTGTCTTCTGTCCGCCAGGTACAGAGATTCGTTCTGTTGAGGCATTTGGCCCTACGTATTCAAGAGTATTCCAAACTCTGGAAGGAGGCCTGGGATATTGGGCAAGGAACAAATACCGGTATGGGCCGCCTAAATTTAGCATGAACGCTACGCCTCAATGTTATGATTATGAAGTAGCCAGTCCGGGTTGGTCTTTCTTTTACGATGATAAAGCACTTTTGGATAGCCTTATTGGCGTTGCCCAATTAAGCAACCGGTTATTGATTCCACCTGATGCACTCACTTTTGAAGGAGACCCAAATGGTGAATTTATGGGGTATTCCTACATGGCATTACCCTTTACGGATGCTCATCATGATTCAAAAGTTCCTGTTGGCAACCAAAGCTGGACCTGTTTCATTAACACAAAAAATTTTAAAGGACCCATTGCCTTCTACATTCCTGAAACATGGGCGAAATTCTCAGCGATTTATCCAGAAGTCGTAGGTCTTGGGTTGGATGCACGAGTGGGTGTCATTAGCAGCGGAGCGATGGAAATTGGTAACGCACCAACTTTCAGGCAATATGATGGCGATAGCACACTGTATGTAAAAATTCCTAAAATAAATTTTCCGGTTGATGCCCAGGGAAAGGCATCGCTGGTTCAGGACTTAAGGTACTACAATAAAGATGCCTTGTGGAATGACATACTCGCATGGCGAAATAGCAATATTCCTGCAAGCGGTCGGTTTAATTCATCGGGGATGTTTAAGCCGGAGATGGATAGTGCTTTTTACAGTCTAACGATTAATGATATAAAGATTCAGAGCTTAGGAAGTAGTTTCAAGCCATTCGTAAATGATAGCACCTTTGGTTTTTCCTGGAAAGATGCTGTCTCCAATCCCGGTTCATTTCCGGAATATTATAAGAAAGTGGGTGACCAAATGGTTCCCATTCAAGCATCAGACGTTCCCAAAAACTTAGGCTTAGTGGAGGCTGAGTTTCCTATACAACTCAATGCAGGTGGATATTCTTCTCCTCAAAAAGGCAGTTGGACAACACCAGGATCCGCCAAAGGCCCTTACATAGCATCACTAAATGATGGTTCCGTAGTTACTTACTATTGGTATAGGTTCATAGATCAACCCGCTTTTGGTCAATTCAAGTGGCCAGCTGAAAAGAGGATGGCTTTACAGTCATTGGTTGAAAAGATTCATGCGGCATGGCCTATTAACAGAGAATACATACCGGAACCCACCTTCGGTGAATTAGTAAGCCTTGATAAGAACTTAATAGTAACACCTCCGAAGGGTTTGGAAATTGGATATGTGCCAATAGCTATAAAACAGACAGCGAAAAAATCAAAAAAGAAATAGCATTACTCAAATAATATCAATTGACTTAATATGATTAACAATGAATAGTACTTCAAAAATCAACAAAGCAGACTTAATAGGTATTCTTAGTTCATCACTTTGTTTGGTGCATTGTATTGCAATGCCATTTCTTATAGCATTTGGCGCAGGCTTTATAACAAATCCAATTTTCAAATATCTATTTCTAATAATCTCTTTCTCATCAATTTTCAAAGCCACTGAAAACATAAACACTACAAAAATCTCATTGCTCCTGTGGGTTTCCTTTTGGGGCTTTCTATTTTCTAACCTATTTGAAGAAGACTATCACTGGTTAGAATACACTGGCTACTTTTTTGGGATTCTGACTATTATCGGACATCTCCTTAACATGAAGTATTGCAAGCATTGTTCTAATCATAACGAAGATGAAAGTTAGAATACTCACTATTTTTCTGTTTTTGTACTGCTGCGCACTTGCATCAAGTTGTAATAATCACAGCGAAAGTTTACAGGAAGGGGATTTGCTGTTTCAAAACCTGAATTGTGGCGAATTGTGCGATGCCATTGAAAAAGTTACTGATGGTGTAAATGGAAAAGATTTTTCGCACTGTGCAATAGTGGTAAATAGCAACGATACACTAAAAGTAATAGAAGCCATTGGTGATAAAGTGCAAATCAATTCGTTGAACAACTTTTTTGCAAGAAGTGGCGATACCGCATCAATAAAAAACGTGACCATCGGAAGGGTAAAGCACCATCACGAAAGTTTACTAAATGATGCAATGATTTTTACCAAAAAACAAATAGGGCAACCTTACGACAGCGAATTTTTGTTAGAAAATGATAAATGGTATTGTAGTGAATTATTGTATCAAGCATTCAAGGAAGCCAATAACCAGAAAGACTTTTTTGAATTAGAGCCGATGACTTTTAGAGATCCAAACTCGAAAGCATTTTTTCCAGCATGGATAAAGCATTACAAAGAATTGGGTAAAGATATTCCCGAAGGCAAACAAGGCATAAACCCAGGTTTGATTTCACGCTCAGACCAAATTCGAATTATCAATACTAGTGATTATGGAAAACTATAAACGCAGAGAGTTTATTAGAATGAGCTTGCTGACATTTGCAGGCATTTCGTTAGGCATAAACAGCATATCGGCAAAAGCATTAAAAGCAAATGCTTTTAATGGCCACTTGGGGACTAATCCTAAATTAAACTGGGATGCTTTCCTTTCTCAAATTACAGCATTAGCGAAAGTTCAAAACACCAAGTTGTGGAAGGAAGCTGAATATTTGGCGGCTGTAAAAAATCTATTGCTTCAATGCAATTTCCCTGAATTTGAAAACGTAAAATTTGCCATTGATAATTATAAAAATAACAGGCCTGATCTCTTTGAACATACTTTGCTGCATACCGAAATAGATTTTCAGGTTTCACTATTTCAATTTGAAAAAGGGGAATACATCAGCCACCACGACCATCCTGAAATGTGCGGTGTTATCAATGTGGTAAGCGGTGAAATGGATATAAGCAACTATTCTTTTGACAAGAATGTAGGCGAAAAAGTAGAATACAAGAACGGTGATACAAGCTACTATATGCAGCCCTGTATTTTAAAAAAACAAAAGAACAAAATATTGAAAGCAGGCGAGGTAAGTATTCTTACCTCTACTGATAGTAATATACACGAAGTGATGCCAAACAGTTTTTCTCAATTGGTTGACATTTTTACACCTGCCTACAATTCGGAAAACGAAAAGGCAACCAAGTGGTTTTACGTCAAAGAAAAAAATTACTTAGAGGAAAGTGACAAACTATTGACAGAATATTTTGTAGGATGATTTTTGTTGATCACCTGCAACCCATAAAATGTGTTTAACTATAAGAACGTTGATAAATAAAGCCATTTTGATCGATATATGAAAACGCACATTTGTTCGATAAAACCATTTTTACTGGGTTGTGTATGGCTCTCTACTTCAGTAGCCTTTGCGCAAGCTACCTTTCAGCCACCGGAAACACCTCTTGAAATTCGGAGCCAGAAAGTTGTGGGTTCCATCACCATCGATGGGATGTTGGATGAGCCTTCATGGCAAAATGTAAAACCAGTTGCCGATTTGGTACAATACGAACCACGCCAAGGGGAGGCAGCTTCCTTGAAAACAGAAGTGCGGATTTTATTCGATGAAAAAAATTTATATGTAAGCGCGATATGTTTCGATTCGGCAGGCCGAAAAGGTATTCGCGTACCCAACATGCAACGCGATTTTTCTTTTGATGAAAATGATTTGTTTGGTATCGCCATTGATGGGTTGCTCGACAAGCGAAATGCTGCGGCCTTTCAAACTAATCCATTCGGGGCGCAGCGGGAATTGTTAATCAGCGATGGAAGCAATTTTAATCGCGAGTGGATTTCGTTGTGGAGTGTAAAAACCAAAATACACGATTGGGGATGGACGGCCGAGTTTGCCATTCCCTGGAAATCGATTCGCTACAAGACAGGAAGCGACCGGATGGGGATCATTTTGCTGCGATGCATGCGCAGGCTCAATCAAAATGTGACTTTCCCAGCAATTCCTCGTGTCTTTACTCCTTATCAAATGCCCTACGAAGCAATACTTACAGGACTTGAGCTTCCGCCCGATAACGGAGTAAACGTTCAGTTAAATCCTTATATGCTGGTAAGCGCAGACAGAGAAACCAAAGAAGGGGTAACGAAACAAAACAGCGATGTAAAAATAGGTGGAGAAGCAAAGTGGGCATTGAGCACTAACTCGGTGTTAGATGTTACCTACAATACTGACTTTGCGCAAGTAGATGTAGATCGGCAAGTGGTAAACCTGGCACGTTTTTCTGTTTTATTTCCGGAGCGAAGGCAATTTTTTTTGGAAGGAAATGAAATATATACCATGCAAGCATTAGATGCGCTGCAGCCTTTTTTCAGTAGACGAATTGGCTTAGATGACAACGGAAATCCAATACCTATTGAAGCTGGAGTTCGTTTCACCAACCGAAGCCCCAAGCGAAATATCGGTGCATTAGCCATTCGCCAGCGAGCGCAGGGAGTAAATCCAGCCGCCAACTTTGCCGTGATGCGCTACTCACACAATCTCACGGATCAAGGTACACGTATAGGAGGATTAGCAACTTTCCGATACGATGAAGCAGATACGGCTGGTCGAACAAATGCGAACTCCACCATCACCATAGATGGATTGTACCGCCCCAATCAAAAACTGAATGCATTTTGGATGCTTTCGGGATCTAATAATTCAGGACTCATAAACAACAAGGGTTGGTCAGGCTCCATGTGGGCGTACTATGATACGAACGACATTTATGCAGGCCATGTGCAAGCGGTGGTTTCAGATAAATACGATCCACGCTCCGGGTTTGTGGATGCAACCAATTATGTACTGACCAGCCCGGCTGTGAGTTTAAAGCTGCGACCCAGCTGGTTGCCTAAAAAAGTAATTCGCCAATATACACCGGGTGTAACTGCCTATTTCTATCACTATTACAATGATCTCAGTTTTCGCGAGGGGTTTATTTCCTACCGACCATTTAGTTTGAATTTTCAAAACGGTGGCAGATTGTCGTACAGTTTTGTCACCAACTGGCAAAACCTGATTGAGTCGTTTAGTCCACTAGGCATTGAGATTGCAGCAGGCGTGTATGCGTACAACAATCATTCTATTAATTTCCAAACAGATAACTCACGCAAGCTTTTCTTTTCAGCGGAGTATAACAACGGAGGATATTTTAATGGTAGGCTACAATCTATTTCTGCTAGCACACTAATTGCCCCTGATCCACATGTGGCGCTAACGTTGAGTTATCGGCACAATGAAATAAGAAATTTAGGCATTTCATCTTCCAACGTAACAACAGATCTGGCCACAGCAGAAATACGTCTGGCTTTAAATCCACGTGTGCAATGGATTACTTTTTATCAATACAACACAGCTGTTAATCGCAATACTTTAAACACCCGTCTGCAATGGGAGTATAAACCATTGTCTTTTATCTTTTTAGTCTTAAATGATAACAGACAGGATTTCACTAATGCAGAAACGAACATCACAAGTCGGTTAAATAATCAACAAGGGGTTTTTAAGATCACCTACTTGAAACAGTTTTAAATGTAATGAAGAAGATATTACTCTTTCTCGGTTTTGCTTTATGTCATCTTTCTTGGGCACAGACCGCTATTGATGGTTGGCCCATTTTTGCCAAAGTGAAGTTTACGGCCACGTTAATGAAAGAGCTCAACGAATATTTTCTAATACCAACCTTTGAACCAAAAATTAAATCGTTGATTGGTTCTGATATTACCCTGAAAGGCTATTATATGTCGCTCGATATGCCAGCTAGGCAATTGATCATATCGAAGAATCCATACTCTTCTTGCTTTTTTTGCGGAGCTGCAGGACCTGAATCAGTTGCTGAAGTCATATTAAAAACTAAGTTACCAAAGTTGAGAACAGATCAGGTTATCACCGTAAAAGGAAAACTAAAACTCAATGCCAAAGATGTTAATCACATGAATTTTATTCTCACTGAGGCAGAGATCATTCCTAATTAGATTATAAAATGACCATTAAGAAATACTGCACCAAAAAGTATTATAGTCATAGAGAAAAACATACAAGGTCTTTAAGGGAAGTAAACACGGCTTTAACTGTTTGAACTAAAACAACTATTAAAATATGAAAACATTCTATCGTTTACTTCTTTTTCAGTCTTTAATAATCGGTATCTGTCATGCACAAAAATTTGAATTGGATGGCTTTGTTTTTAAACAAGGTGATATTCTCTTCCAAGATTATGACTGTGGCGATTTGTGCAAGGCCATTAAAAAGGTAACAAAAAGTGTGAAAAAAAAATCATTGTCACACGTGGGGTTAACGTACATTTTGCATGATTCTGCGTATGTGATCGAGGCAATCGGTGAAAACGTCCATCTTACTAAATTGGACAAATTCATAGAACGTAGTGTAGATCAAAATGGCAACAATAAAATTCTTGTTGAAAGGGTGAAGCCAGAGTTTCAGCGACTCATAGCGCCAGTAATAAAGTTTGCCCTAACTAAACTTGGAATTCCTTACGATCAAGAATTCATTTACAACAATGGAAAGTATTACTGCAGCGAGCTCATCTACGATGCTTTTCTTTTTGCAAATGACAGTGTCCCCTTTTTCGAGTTACAACCCATGACGTTCAAAGATCCGGCTACGGGCAAAACGATTGATGCATGGCGTAACTACTATGAGCAACTAAACAAACCGATACCAGAAGGTAAACCTGGCTGCAATCCTGGAGGAATATCAATGAGTAAAAAACTTAACATAGTCAAATCATTTTATTAACAAACAATTAAAATCATGAACTTATTCAAGCAGAAAAAACTCCCCGTGACAGTCCTTAGCGGATTTCTAGGTGCCGGAAAAACAACTCTACTAAATCATGTTCTTCACAACCGCGAGGGCTTAAAAGTCGCGGTAATAGTAAACGATATGAGTGAGGTAAATATGGATGCACAACTGGTAAAAAACGAGATTAAGTTTTCGCGCACCGAAGAAAAATTAGTAGAGATGAGCAATGGTTGCATCTGCTGCACGCTACGCGAAGATTTGATGATTGAAGTGGAAAAGCTGGCCAAACAAAACAAATTCGATTATCTATTGATTGAAAGCACTGGTATCTCCGAGCCAATTCCAGTAGCACAAACCTTTAGCTTTGCTTCTGGTGAAGACCTGCTCGATCTCACTAAGTTTTCAACACTGGATACTATGGTGACAGTAGTAGATGCTCTTAACTTTTTCAACGACTTTGGTAGTGCAGATACCATCTTCAAACGCAAGATGACGAACGATGACCAGGATCAGCGAAGCGTTGTAAACTTATTGACTGATCAAGTAGAGTTTGCCAATGTAATCGTAGTAAATAAAACAGATTTAGTTTCACCCGAAAACCTTAAACTGCTGGAAGGCTTACTAATAAAACTAAACCCTGACGCTAAGGTTATCAAATCTCTATTTGGTAAAATCCCTCCAAAAGAAATCTTGAATACCAAGTTATTTGATTTTGAAAAAGCACAACAGTCAGCTGGTTGGATAAAAGAACTCAACAACGACCATACACCGGAGACGGAAGAATATGGCATCCGCTCATTTGTATTCCGAGACCCTCGTCCATTTGAAGCACAACGTTTTTGGAAGTTTATAGAAAGCAATTGGCCAGCGAATGTGATCAGAAGCAAAGGAATTTTTTGGTTGGCCTCCCGCCCTGAAGATGCTATTCTCTGGAGCCAAGCAGGGGGCTCTTCTAAAGCTGAAATGTATGGAAAATGGTGGGTTAGCAAAACACGCGCGCAACGGCTGAAAAGCCCTGCCTACTTGCAAGATCGTGCACATATTGAAGGGAAATGGCATACACTCTGGGGCGATCGATTGAACGAACTTGTTATCATCGGGCAAGAATTGAATAAAGAAAAAGTAAGACGAGAACTGGAAGCATGCCTTCTCAATGAAGCAGAAATAACACGTTTCCAGTTGGGTGCAAAATTTACTGATACATGGCCACTTTGATAGCAATAGAGAACTTGCATTACCGATACAATCAAAGGACCGAAATTTGTTTCCATGACTTTTGCGTAAGTAAGGGCGAATCAATTTTACTACTTGGTGAATCAGGAAGCGGCAAAACCACCCTACTTCACTTGCTGGGCGGATTGATTAAACCTAGTGGCGGAAAAATTATTATCAATGACACAGACGTAACGCACTTAACCAAATCAAAGCTGGATCAATTTCGCGCCAAACATATCGGCTTTATATTTCAAAAAAACCACCTGATAGATGCGCTTACTGTAAGAGAGAATCTTTTGACCGCTTCCTTCTTAGCGGGTTTTACGCAAGACGAAAAGCGAGTGGAGCAAGTATTGGCATTCGTAGGCATATTGGGGAAGAAAAATTCCAAAATACATGAACTCAGTCAAGGGCAGGCTCAGCGTGTAGCCATTGCCAGAGCTATTCTGAATAAACCCTCCATCTTGTTAGCCGATGAGTTAACGTCTGCTTTGGATGACAAAAATTGCCAGCTGATAGCTGATCTACTCTCAGAAGCCACCCACAGAAGCGATACCACTACCATCATAGCAACCCATGATCAGCGATTAAAGTCTAAATTCACAAAGCATATTCAACTATGAATCACTATCGCCTCGTATGGAGCTATTTAAAAGCCAAGCCACTTAGCACCGCGTTGACTATTCTGCCTATGGCTTTGGGAATTGCAGTGATAACCGTATTAGTTCTTTCGGCCGATCGCCTCGAACAAAATATCAAAGATAATTCCAAAGGTATTGACTTAGTAGTGGGCGCAAAGGGAAGTCCGTTGCAACTAATTCTTTGCAATATTTTTCATATTGATTTTCCTACTGGCAATATCAAACTCAGCGAGGCAGAGAAGCTAGCCCGTAATAGGCTGGTAAAAAAAGCAATTCCGTTGGCTTTAGGGGACAGCTTTCAAAATTATAGAATCATCGGCACAACACGCGATTACCCAAATTTATACAATGCCAAACTTTCAACTGGGAACTGGTGGGCTAACAACTTTGAGGTAACAATTGGCGAAAATGTGGCTAACGTGCTAAAGCTTAAAATAGGAGATAGCTTGATAAGTTCGCATGGACTTAGCCCAGAGGGCCAGACGCACGAAGAAAATAGTTTTGTTGTAAAAGGGATATTGAAAAGTTCCGAAAGTGTGTTGGACAATCTCATTCTTACCAGTATAGAAAGTGTTTGGAAAGTTCATGATGACCATCAAAATGAATCGGCAAAACGAGAAAAAAAGGGTGTTGTAAAATCCATGGTGAGTACTTCACTACTTGTACCCAGTGTGGGAGCAAATGATACTACGCGAGAGATCACATCATTGCTTATTCAATATCGAGGTTACATGGCTGCCTTTCAGCTCCCGAGACAAATCAACACAAAGAGTAACCTTCAAGCGGCATCACCAGCATTTGAAACCAAACGGCTGTTTTCCCTTCTTGGTGTGGGTGTAGAAGTGATAATGGGTTTTGCCTATTTGCTCATCACTATCTCCACTTTTAGTATTTTCATTGGTTTATACAACTCAATTAAGGAACGACAACCTGACTTAGCAATTATGAGGGTAATGGGTGCTACGCGCTCAAAATTATTCGCTTGTGTATTATTAGAAGGTTGTAGTTTGACTTTAGCTGGTTCTGTTGTTGGACTACTGCTAGGCCACGCAGCACTTTCTTGCTTACCCCTTCTAGCAACCGATTTTGCAAGAATAAATATTAATGCTTTTGAATTTACTAGCAACGAATGGCTAATATTGGCGGGAAGTTTGGTGTTAGGTATCCTATGCTCATTAGTTCCGGGAGTCCAATCTTACAAAACAGATATTCACAAGGTGCTGTCAGGTGCAGTGTAAAAAGCTACCGCCTGTTCTTCTTTTTCTCCGAACCAAAAAGTGGTTGGGTATATTGCTTATACAGATCAAAAAGAAACTCGATGCGCTGCATTTCGGTATCGAAAGCCTGTGGGCGGTAACATGAATCAACAAACTTATCTAGATCTTGATGGGCCTTTACTAAATCGGAGGGCATAGTAAGCGGGTCATATAAGTCGGCTAATGAACTTTTAGGATACCGCTGGCGAACTTTTAAAACTTGCTCGGCCAGTTTGCCAACACCTTGAATTTTCTGTTTTGGTAAATCTAGTGGCCAGGGAAAGTTGTTGTAGACGATTGTGTTTGAATAGCTATAGTCGCTCTTGAGACGGCCGCAAACATATCGCATCCAGGTCATATGCATTAATGAAGTAAGAATGCCAAAATGAAAGGAAGATGCGTTGGAAACGAAAAAATTCTTATCTGTTATAATATCATCTTTGCTCATATACCCAATTGGCACATAAACCCGATTTTCCGAACTAACTTTAGGGATCAGAAGGAAATCAGAAGTTGGCTGCCTTTCTTCAGAAAATAAATATGGAAAGGCAGCCATGCGCTTCGTCTGAATTCTAGTGCTGTTCTCACGAAATTCTTTCACCTTTTTAAGCCTTTCAGTAATAAACAAATCACCTTTTAATTCAGAAGGGTCGGCATGTTTTAACCATAAACACCAACGATTCGAACCATGTAAAAAATCTTGACCACTGTAGAATTTTTTTACAAGCTTTTTGTATTTAGTATCCAACTTAAACAAGTTTCTTACTTCATCATCAGTAAGGATGAGGAATCCACCATCGTTTAATGCGCTACCAGACTGCATAATGGGTGAAGTACAAATAGGTTTTGAAATGGATGCAAGAGTTAAATCATCGCCAGCAACTATATAAGGATTTATATTTCGAACTTTTCTGGCAAGTGGCTCTCCATTAATGTTAGTATACTCAAATAGCGTTTTGTTAGAACTTTCGTTAACACCAAAACCAATTATTACAACATGAACGGCTGCTTTACCCTTTGCTTCATTATTCCATTTGAATGTACGATGACCAAATTTTATTTTGACACCAAGTTTATATAACTCATTCCAAAGCACCGCTGGCTGCTCACCTTGAGAAATTGAATTTGTTGACACAAATGCGGCTTGAGTTTTTGAATTCTGTATTACGGAAGCTGCCTTAAGGTACCAAGCACAAACATAGTCAAGCATTCCATATGACTTTACCCCATTGAAAACTATTGTCATGTCTTCCTTTTGCTCTTTGCTTTGATAAGCAGTTCCAACAAATGGAGGATTTCCCAAAATATAATCAAATGTAATTTTTTCTACTCCCACTGGCCTGGCGCCATCAACAATTGTAACTGTTCTCGCTTTAACATTTGCAACTTTGTATGTTGTGGTAGGCTCTTCCACCTTATAAATATTTACATGGTCTGCTTCGATGAAAATGCTGTTTACTGGATTTAGTAAGCTTTGCCAGTCAATACGCAATGCATTTCCATGTACAATAGTGGCACTTTTCCTTAATGGCAATCTTTTATAATATTCACCAAACTCAGCCGAGAGCTTCATATTCATTTGATGATCTATCAACCACATCGCTACTTGGGCTATCTGCGAAGCAAATTCTTCGTACTCTATTCCATAAAAAGCATCTACATCTATTTTACTTAGCGTGCTTACATCTGTAACATACTGGCCTTTGAAAAGTATTTTAAGGATTTCTATTTCCAACAGGCGCAGTTCACGATAGGTGATGATCAAGAAATTACCGCTGCCGCAAGCCGGATCGAGAAATTTAAGTTTAGCGATTCTCTCTTGAAATTTAATGAGTTTTGGTTTGTTGGTTTTGATGGTCTCAAACTCTTCTTTTAATTCATCTAACAATAAACCATCAATTACTTTACGGATATTTTTTTCACTTGTATAATGGGCGCCTAAGTTTCTGCGCTCTTTTGGATTCATTACGCTTTGAAACATAGAGCCAAAAATGGCGGGCGAAATAATGCTCCAATCGAAATAGCAACACATCAACAATTTGCTGCGCATCTCGCTATTGAAAGAGGCCAGATTAATAGTATCGGCAAAAAGCGAACCATTGACATACGGAAAAGCTACCACTTGCTCGTCCAGGTTTTTCTGTCTTTTGTCTTCGGCAGTATTTAGCGTTTGGAATAACTGTGCTAGATAAATGCCCAGATCGCTACCGTCTGGGTTTGTGCGCAACTCTATGTATTCTGTAAATTGCTGCTTTTCAAAGATGGTAGTATCTTCGGCAAAAAGACAAAATAGTAAACGCACCAACATTACTTCTAACTCGTGACTTTCATAGCCATTCGCAAGAAGCGCATCATGCAAATCGCCCATTAGTTCGGCCGCCCTTATGTTCACGGGCTCTTGATCTTTATAAATCTTTTGTTGATAGCCGCTGATAAACCCGAACAGATTTATGTTTTTGTAGAGGTCTTTTAATTTGAATTCAGACTCGGTATCACCTTCCAGATCGAAAAGCTTAATGTCTTGAAAATTAGAAACTATGATATAACGTGGCAGCTCCTCGTCTTTCAGCCCCGGGAAGTAATCTTTGGCTTGCTTGTAAGCTGTGTTGAGGTCCTTGCCTTTACTTTTGTGTTCAACAAGTACAATACCTTTCCAAAGAAGGTCAATAAATCCCTGATGTCCATCGGCCTTCTTCACGGGTTTTTCAAAACTGGCAACGCGCTTGCGCGACACCCCAAAAATAGTGAAGAAGTTATTCCAAAAAGTTTGTGCTTCGGCACGCTCGTCCGTCACATTTTCCCATTCTTTGGAAAAATCTGTTGCGCGTTTTCGGATTTCGTTGAGACTAAGAGGCATTGAGTGTTAAATACAAGTGTTTACTAATTTACAATTTAGTAAAATTATCATTTGCAATGCACAGCATTACGGCATTTGGTGCCATCGCTTTTTCGGCCAAATTTTACTCGTTATCAGAATTTTTCTTGTTCTTCTTCCCCTTCTGAATATAAAGTAAACCCAAGGTTGCTTTTTCCATGAGTTCAAGCGAGCGCTTAATGCGCACGTCTGTTCCTTTGGCTGAGGTTACGTAGTGAATTAAACTTCTTTTGAGGCCGTTTGGAAACTTAGCCCATACGCTGGTTGCACGCTCGTCTTGCTCCAGTACAGCCGCCAGTTCCTCTGGCACTTCAACCAAATCAGGGTCAACTAGTCTAAAATTAACCTGAGCTTTAGCGCCCAATTTTAGGGAAGCTTCTTTTACCAATTTTTTGTTGATCATAAAAAATCGATCGCCACTTTTTCTGTATTGTATTGCTAACGCAAAAGCGATTCCGTTAATCGTGCCTTTCACACGCAATCGTTTGGCCGGGAGCTGCGCAACTATTTCGCTTGGCAAAAATATGCCGTGCTCTACATAATTCCCTTCAATAGTGGCCAAAGGAGCTAAGAAAGCAAACGTGTTTTCGTGTTTTTTTGAAGGCGGACTATTCTTCATAAAACTCGGTGAGTGAAGCAAAATAGCTTTCGTTCCAGCCTTCTACTATATTATCATAATCGTCATCGGGTATGTTTGTGTGGATCAACTCCACGGAAGTGCCCGCCTTATGAGGGTGGAGTTTAAGCGTTACGATAGAGTCTTCAGGCTGATCTCCAAAATACCATTGCTGGACTATTTTTTTGTCTTTATCAAATTCAAGGTTTTTGCCTACAATACTGCCATCCCATAAAGAAAACTCGCTGCCCACTTCGGTTGACATTTCTGCCTCTTCGCCCGTCCATAACAAAAGCGTAGACGGAACGGTAAGGGCCAGGTAAACCTGATCTGGGGTGGTGGAAATAAGATAATACTTTTTGAAATTCTTCATGGTCTGATTTGTCGACTAAAGATAGCCAAAAAGTGTAAGAGCGAAAACCACGCTCGCAAAGGTTTGAATTAATGATTAGCTGCTCTAAATTTGTTAAATTTAAAATTCAAGTATGCAACTTGTTAAAGTGACCCAATCGATATGAAACTAGTCCGTTCTTTTACCTTATTAATAGTAATTGCTATTGCACTCGTGGGTTGCGATGGGCCTAAAAAACTGATTGGTAAGTGGAAAGTTATCTCCGTAAACATAACGAAAAACCGTGTTTTAGAGCCTTCCACTGTTTTAGTTTTCGATCCGGAGGGTTATGTCATGTTTAATGACGGAAAAGCTGCTCGGGGCAATTGGGAAATGGTAACCAGCAACAATACGATTTCATTGTTCCTATATGGTAAGGCACTTCAGCACGATTTGCAGATAGTGGGTGAATATAATTTTTCTTCTAACAAACTCACTATTACCGACCCCAAAGACGAGGAAAGGATCTTCCTCGAATTAGAGAGAATAGAGGAAGAACCCGCGAAATGAGCAACCAAAATTTCAGAATAAAAGACATTGCGAAAAAAGCGGGGGTATCTACAGGAACTGTTGATCGTGTGCTCCACAACCGAGGCAAAGTTTCAGACGAGGCACTGCGCAAAGTAAATGCCGTACTCGGGGAAATAGACTATAAACCTAATCTGCTTGCGCGGACTCTTGGTTCAAAAAAATCATTCACACTGGCCGCAATAATACCCAATCAAGAAGACGATCCATATTGGATACAATGCAAAAAGGGGGTAGACTCGGGAGCGGAAGAGTGGAGCCAGTTCGGGGTAACCGTGAGAACTTTTCTATTTGATAAGTTAAGCGGCAGTTCCTTTATAAAAACTACGCAAGAGGCCTTGAATTCTGCACCAGACGGTATCTTGATTGCGCCTATTTTTTTACACGAAGCGCGCGCGTTTTTTAAATATTGGAAGGAAAACAACATCCCCTATGTGCTCTTTAACACCAATTTAAATGAAGCACATCCGCTCAGTTTTATCGGGCAAAATTTATTTGAAAGTGGCAAGGTAGCAGGCGAACTAATGCTGCTGGGCCGGCAAGAGCCAACAAAAATAGTCGTTTTGCACATAGAAGAAGATGTTAATAATTCGCCCCATCTTAGTGAAAAAGAAAAGGGTTTTAGGGCGTATTGCGAATCGGTTTTATTTTCGGTTGAAGTTGTTTCCATAAATGTAAGCCACACCAAAAAATCATCGCTCGACAAAACTGTCGAAAACATTGCGTTTGACACCACCGTAGCCGGTATTTTGGTCACCACCTCAAAGGAAACTGCCTTGGTTGCGGGGTTGTTAGAGCAATACAACAGAAACGATATTCGATTAATAGGTTACGATTTGTTGGAGCAAAACCTGACCTATCTTAAAAAGGGAATGATAAAATTCTTGATCAACCAAAACCCAACACGCCAAACATCGCTTGGGGTAAGTCACTTAGCTAATTTTCTTCTTTTTAAAAAAGTACCCCCTTCGCTAGACTTATTTCCGCTAGAAATTGTCACCAAAGAAAATCTTTCATCCTACTTAACTTCTGACATTTACTAAAGCTCTTTTCGCTTTTCGCGAATGCGCTTTAACTGAGCCCGAATATCGGCTATGTACTTCCGAATATTCTTAAACCCGAAAACTCCAAGGGCAACTAAAAAGCCATTGATTAAGACTATTTCAATGATTAACTCAGTTGTTAATTCTATTCCAAGAAAGATAAATACCAATTGGTAAACAGTTAAATTAAATATTATCGCAATTTAGAAAGGTAATTTCAACAAAAGGCACATTCTTTAATGTGAATTTACTGCTAATTTATTACCTCAGATAAAAAGCCCTGAAATAGTTTTCTTGATACCCTGAATTAATAGGATTAGTTTTGTGTTTTTAAGCCACCATGAGCGACTCTATCCTTCACGAATGCGGAATTGCCTTAGTGCGATTGCGCAAGCCCCTCTCCTATTACATCGAGAAATATGGCTCGACCTACGCCATGAACAAGATGTATATTCTAATGGAAAAGCAGCATAACCGGGGCCAAGATGGGGCGGGTATCGCTAATATAAAAATAGATCAAAAACCAGGCTTTAGGTATATATCTAGGTACCGGTCGATGAAACCGCAACCGGTTGCACACCTTTTTAAAAAGATAGGTAAAAAATATAAAGAGGCTCAAAAGGCAGGAAAAGAAAAGTTTAAGGATGAAAACTGGCTAAAAGAACACGTGCCTTTTAGTGGTGAGCTTTGGCTTGGACACTTGCGGTACGGCACCCACGGATTTAATAGCATTGAAAATGTGCATCCCTTCTTAAGGCAAAATAACTGGCGAAGCAGAAACTTGGTAATGGCTGGCAACTTCAACATGACCAATGTGGATGAGCTTTTCAATATACTTGTTGAATTAGGTCAGCATCCAAAAGAAAAAGTTGACACCGTTACGGTGATGGAGAAAATCGGCCATTTTCTTGACGAAGAAGTGCAGGCTCAATTCGAAAAATACAAAGACCAATACAGCAATCTGGAAATTTCAGATATTATTGAAAACGAAATCAATTTACAACGGATTTTGAAAAGAGCCTGTAAAGATTTTGATGGGGGTTATACCATGGCTGGGCTTACTGGCAGCGGATCTGCTTTCGTGGTAAGAGATCCCGCTGGCATTCGTCCCGCTTATTTTTATGCAGACGATGAAGTGGTGGTGGTTGCCTCAGAAAAACCTGCCATAAAAGCAGCGTTTAATATTAATTACAATCAGATCAAAGAAATCGAGCCGGGCCACGCGTTAATCATTACAAAAAGCGGTGAATACGGGCAACATTCAGTCATTCCTAAACTCGAGAAAAAATCGTGCAGTTTTGAACGTGTCTATTTTTCCAGAGGCACCGATCCAGAGATTTATCGCGAGCGCAAACAACTGGGAAAATTACTCGTTCCTCAAATTTTAAAAGCCATTAATTTCGACCTGAAAAACACGGTGTTCTCCTACATTCCTAATACTGCCGAAACCGCTTTTTTAGGAATGATGGCGGGAATAGAAGACTACCTCATCAGTATCCAAAAAGATATCATTATTGATAAAAAACCAAGTGCTGATTCGCTCGAAGATCTTTTATCGTTCAGACCAAGGATTGAAAAAATTGTTATTAAAGACGCAAAGTTGCGCACCTTCATCACTGATGATAGTCAACGAGATGAATTAGTGGCCCACGTTTACGATACTACCTATGAAGTAGTAAACAAAGGCAAAGATACGCTGGTGGTAATTGATGATTCTATTGTGCGAGGAACCACGCTCGAAAAGAGCATCCTTAAAATGCTCGATAGACTGTCACCTAAGAAAATTGTTGTAGTTTCATCCGCACCTCAAATTCGTTTTCCGGATTGTTATGGAATTGACATGAGCCGAATGGGTGATTTTGTGGCCTTCAGGGCAATGATACAATTGATTAAAGAACAAGGCAAAGAATATCTTTTGGGTGAAGTGTATGAAAAATGCCTCCAATCTGAAAACGAGAAGAATCCCGTCAATTATGTAAAAGAATTGTACGACCAATTTACCTACGATGAAATTTCCGATAAGATTTCTGAGATTGTAAAGCCAAGCGATATGAAGGCGGAGGTAAAAGTAGTTTTTCAGCATATTGATAATCTCCATAAAGCAATTCCTAATCATTCAGGCGATTGGTATTTCTCTGGGGACTTTCCCACCAAAGGAGGCCAGCGTGTGTCAAATCGGGCGTTTGTAAACTATATGGAAGGCAAATTAGTGCGCGCCTATTGAGCAGCTAGTTGAATCTCTCCACGTTAAACGGGTCTAGTTCCATGCTTGGTCGTTGTCTTTCAACTAGTTCAGCAGTTAACTTTCCGGTACCTGGTGCCAGGCTTAAACCCATCATAGAATGTCCTGTGGAAACCACTACATTATTAAAACTTCTAAGCCTACCAATATAAGGTAACCCATCGGGCGAGCACGGCCTTAAGCCATGCCAAATCTTATTTACATCGGGCATTTTTACGTCCATTTCAGGATAGTAATTGGGGATCGATGCAACAATTCCTCTCACCCGATTTAAATTAATTGAATGATCAACCCCGGCAATTTCCATTGTTCCTCCAAATCGCAAATCATTTCCCATAGGAGTAACCGCCACTCTCGCCTCCAAGAAAATAGATGGCACCCGAACATTTTTCTCCACTTCAGGAATGGTAAAACTGTAGCCCTTACCTGCCTGCATGGGCAAGTCAAGTTGTAGTTTTTTCATCACACTTCCCGACCAGGAGCCGGTCGCAATTACAAGCTCATCAAAAGCAAAAGTTTCGTTTGAAGTAAATACCCTTTTTACCAATCCATTTGCTACTTCAAAATCATTTACTTCGCAGCTTGTCACAAAATTTACTCCTCTGCCCTTCAAGTAAGAAATCATTCCAGAAAATAACTTGCTGGGTGTTAGATGAGCATCTCCTGGAAAATAAATTCCTCCCCTCACGTCCACTTTAACATCTGGCTCAAGCTGTTGAACCGCTTTGCTATCCAGCACGTGTGCCTCTACCCCTATTTTATTAGCTAAATGAGCTGTTTCAATTTCTTCCTTTTCGATTGTAGCCGACTTATACAACATCAACAAACCTCGTTCATGGAAATCAAAATCGAAGGGCAGTTCTTTTGACCATTGCTGATACATTGCCTTGCTCAGCGCATTAATTTCTGTCAATGCAGGAATCGAATGCTCAACATGTTGCTTGGTTGAATGCTTGTAAAATTGATAGCCCCACTTTAGCAGATCGCCACTAAATCTAGGGCGCACATAAAAAGGACTCTGAGAATTAAACATCCAGCGAATTCCTTTGGCAATCATACCAGGAGCTGCTAAGGGAATAAAATGACTCGGCACAATCATGCCCGCATTGCCAGTTGAGCATCCTACTTGCATATTCCCTTGATCCAGGATGGTAACTTTATGGCCGGCCTTATCAAGATAATAGGCTGTACTCAATCCAATTATACCTCCGCCAATAATGCCTACTGTCTTACTCATTACCCACCCTATCATTAAATAACTTGAAATCCGTAAGCATAAGGATCGTCCTCAGGATCGATTGTAATTGTATTGTACCCAAAGACTTTTGCCCAACCTTCCACGCTAGGGATAATGGCAGGCTTTCCAGCCAAGTCAGTTACTTCCTCTATCCTACCGATAAATTTAGAACCAATTATACTTTCGTGAATAAATTCCTCGCCCTTCTTTAACTTGCCTTTGGCATGCCACTGTGCAAGTCTCGCTGATGTGCCGGTGCCGCAGGGCGATCTATCAATAGCCTTATCCCCATAAAAAACTGCGTTGCGAGCAGTGGAAGTAGAGTCAATCGTTTTTCCAGCCCATAAGATATGACTGCATCCATTAATCGTTGAATTCTCGGGATGCTCAAAGGAATATTTTCGGTTGATATCTTTTCGCAGTTCACGGCTCCAGCTCACTAATTGATCGGCTGTATAATTTTCGATTCCAGAAAAGTTAGGTTGGGTATCAACTATTGCATAAAAATTTCCTCCATAAGCAACATCAAATATCAGTTCGCCTAGATCCGCACATTGAGCTTTTATATTCTCTTTATCAAGATAGGCTTTAACATTTCGAATCTTAACCGATTTTACTTTTCCACCTACTTGCTGATACTCAATCTTCACTAATCCAGCAGGTACCTCCAAGTTTAAAACTCCGGGGGTCTTCGGTATCACTAATCCTTCTTCTATGGCAATGGTAACAGTACCGATGGTACCATGCCCACACATTGGTAAGCAACCACTGGTCTCTATAAAAAGAACTCCAATATCATTCTTAGGATCGGAAGGAGGGTACAAGATGCTGCCACTCATCATATCGTGACCACGTGGCTCAAACATTAAGCCTTTGCGTATCCAATCAAATTCCTTTAGAAAATGTTGGCGCTTTTCGCTCATGTTTTTACCTATCAAAATGGGGCCTCCGCCAGCAACTACTCTAACCGGGTTGCCACAGGTATGTGCATCGATGCAAAAAAATGTCTTTTTAGCCATGGCTATTTTCTCCATTCATTATTAAACAATCGCCAAATGCCCAATGGATTTTCATCCTGAAGTTCCTTTGGAAGCAATGACTGCGGAAAATTCTGAAAAGCCAGCGGCCTTACAAATCGTTTGATGGCATCTATGCCCACTGACGTAAATCTAGAATCTGAGGAAGCGGGAAAAGGTCCTCCATGATTCATCGATGGGCAAACCTCCACACCCGTAGGAACTCCATTAACTATTAATCGCCCTGCCTTTTGGGAAATCAAATTGATGACGTCCTTGTTGTGGATCAGCTCATCTGCATTACCAATTACCGTTGCGGTAAGTTGCCCCTGCAAATATTCTATTACGCTTACCATTTGATCTTTATCACGGCACTCAACAATTAATGCAAATGGCCCAAAAACTTCTTCTTCTAACAGTGGATTTTTCAAAAACTCAGAAGCAGGAACAGAAGCAAGGATGGGCGTACCCTGCTGGGTAACTAATTCTTGTTCTGGTTTAGAAAGTTTGGTAACAGATGGCTGCGATAAAGCCTGCTCAGCTTTTCTTGAATAATTAGAAGAAATTCCGCTATGCAGCATGTGCCCCGGTAACACACCCTCGATCGCTTTCGTCAATGCGGCAATGAATTTGTCTAAGTGCTCATCCTTTACTCCTATCAGTAACCCTGGACTAGTACAAAACTGACCCACGTTTAATGTAAGTGATGAAGCTAATTTTTGAGCCCAGTTTTCAGCGTCTGATGCTAATGTGTTTGGCAACAGCACAGCTGGATTAATGCTGCTCATTTCTGCAAACACTGGAATCGGTGTAGGCCTTTTATTCGCTATATCAAAAAGCGCTTTGCCGCCAGCAAAAGAACCAGTAAATCCGACAGCCTTAACCAGCGAATGTTCAACCAACGCTTTTCCGACTTGAAAATCGGCACCGTAAAGATGAATAAAGACATTTGCTGGAATGTCTTCTTTTATTCTCGCGTTTTCAATTGCACCAGCAACGAGCGCGGAAGTCTCTGGATGCGCAGGATGTGCTTTCACGATCACGGTACAACCGGAAGCTAATGCTGATATCGTATCGCCTCCCGCTGTCGAGTAGGCAAGTGGAAAGTTAGCAGCACCAAAAACAACTATCGGCCCCAACGGCACCAACATCTTCCGTATATCGGGTTTAGGCAACGGCAACCTGTCTGGAAGTGCAGTATCAATTCTTGCTTCTACCCAAGAGCCTTCTTCTATTAAATTGGCATACATGCGACATTGACCTGTAGTTCTGCCGCGCTCACCTATTATCCGCCCTTCCGGGAGGTTAGTTTCTCTCATAGCGGTAGTCACCAGTTCATTTCCCAACGCTTCGATTTCATCAGCAATTGCCAGTAAAAAAGCCGCGCGTTTTTTGGCGTCAACTGTCTTGTAATCTTGAAACGCTTTTTCAGAAAGCTTGACGGAAGCGTCAACCTCATTTAGCGTGCTATCAATGAATTTCATTTCTGCTGAAATTAAATTGCCGGACGTGCCTCGATACCTTTTCTAATCACTTTCAAAATTCTTTCCCTTTCTTCTCCAATTAAAGTAAGTCTGGGAGCCCGAACAAACTCAGAACCTAATCCCACTTCGGCCTCAGCCAACTTGATGTATTGAACCAATTTCGGATGAATATCTAATTCTAACAGCGGTAAGAACCAGCGATAAATTTTTACAGCTTCTTCCATCTTTCCAGCCTTAATTAAATTAAACACGGCCATGGTTTCTTTTGGGAACGCACAGACCAGCCCTCCTACCCAGCCGTGAGCTCCTAATACCAATTCTTCCAACGCTAACGTATCGACACCGCACAGTATCTTGTAACGTTCGACAAATCGATTGATCAGGCGAGTAACGTTGGAAACATCCCGTGTAGATTCCTTAATCGCTTGGATGTTTTCACACTCGGCTAATTCATCAAACATTTCTAACGTCACTTCGATCTTATAATCCACAGGATTGTTATAAATCATGATTGGCAACTTAGTTGCCTTCGCCACTGTCTTGAAATAGGTCACGGTCTCGCGATGATCGGATTTGTATCGCATGGGAGGTAGCATCATAAGCCCTTTGGCACCGCTCTGCTCTGCTTCAGCCGCGAGCTTCAGTGCCTCACGTGTACTACCCTCCGCAATATTCATCACTACAGGAATTGCCCCTGCCACTTTCTCCACAGCAAATTTTACCAACGAAAATTTTTCTTCATTGCTAAGCACGCTGGACTCACCCAATGTGCCGCCAAGAATAACTCCTTGAACGCCCGCTGACAGCTGAGCTTGAAGGTTCATTTCAAACAAGGGAAAATCAAGTTTATCATCGGAAGTAAACTTGGTTGTAAGTGCGGGAAAAACGCCATGCCAGTGTATCATGCTGCTTATTTTTAGTGGAGACAAAGGTACTCTGATGATTCTTTGTTTTAAATTCAAGATTTAATCAATACCAATACTATTTTGACATAATTTAATCTAATTTTACTAAAAAGACATCAATATTGTCGCCTATGAAGATCGTATCATTCAATATTCCAAAGACATCACGGGAGGCGTTGAGAGTGCAGATCGATAAGCTCCATCATTTTTACAACCAACTTCATGAACACACTGAGCTGCAACTTACCTATGTTATAAAAGGTGAAGGAACCTTAGTAGCTGGTGACTACGTGGGTCGATTTGCACCTAACGAAATGTATCTTTTAGGAAGCAGGCAACCTCACGTTTTTAGAAATGATGAGTCGTATTACAAATCGAAACGTAAAATTAAAGCACATTCCATTTCGCTCTATTTTGATAGGTCATATCTGGGCGAGCACTTCTGGGAGCTGGATGACATGAAGGTGGCGAAAGATTTTCTTGAAAAAAGTAAAAGAGGTTTCAAGATAGTTGGAAAGACAAAAGAACTCTTAGAAAAAGAGCTGCATCAGCTTCAAAAGCAAAAAGGGATAGACAGGGTCATTACTTTTTTCGAAACGTTGAAGATCTTAACTGTATCAAATGAACTAACGAATTTGGGTATCTCACAACTGGCAGAAACATTTAATCCGATAGAAGGAAAAAGGATGAATGACGTAATCCATTTTATTTTCACGCAGTCCCATCGAAAGATCTACGTCAGGGAAGTCGCAGCCATAGCGAATTTGTCTGAAGAAGCGTTTTGCCGATATTTCAAAATTAGAACTCGAAAGACATTCACGCACTTCTTAAATGAAATCCGCATAAGCAATGCCTGTAGGCTTTTACAAACAAAAGACATAAGAATTAGCGAGACGTGTTTCAAAGTAGGATTTACAAACCTATCTCAATTCAACAGAGTTTTTAAAAAGATTACAGGCAAAGCGCCAAGCAGTTATTTGGCATTGGCGGGTTAACTTGTCTTTAATTTAATTATTGTCAACTCGGGCGGCATGCCAATTCTACCTGGATAGCCCAAATATCCGAAACCACGGTTGACGTACAGATATTGCTTTCCTTCCTGATAGAGGCCAGCCCATTGCTTATATACATATTGCGAGGGGCTCCATTTGATATTTCCTATCTCAACACCGAATTGAAATCCATGGGTGTGGCCTGCAAACATCAAATCAATGTCTGGATGGGTCGGACGTACTTGCATATCCCAATGACTTGGGTCATGTGATAACAAAAGTTTAACCGATGCTTCTTCCGTGCCCGCATATGCTTGATCTAGTTTTCCGTATTTCGGAAACCTCCCTCCGCCCCAATTTTCATTTCCTATGATGGCGATCTGATCGCTTCCTTGCTGAAGAAACTTATGTTCATTCATCAACAGATCAAAGCCTAATGATTTATGCGCATGAATCAAGTCTTGAAAATTTTTAGCTTTCGCCTCCTTCGAATCCCATGTTTTATAATCACCATAGTCGTGATTGCCCGTTACTGAATAAACCCCCAGTGGAGCTTTAAGCTTTTCAAAAACCGGGATGTAGTCCTTTACCTCCGATGTTTCATTGTTCACCAAGTCCCCGGTAAAAAAAATCACATCGGGCTTTTCGCCTAACATCATGTCAACACCGCCTTGAACCGCGGTTTTATTCCAGAAGCTTCCTGAGTGGATATCCGATACGTGACCAATTGTTAAGCCGTCAAAACTTTTTGGGAGATTAGGTAGGTTAACTGTAACTCGCTTTACGCGATAGTCATGCGCTCCGGTAATAATTCCAAATGTCATGGTGCCAAATGGAATCGCAGTGGCCGCAAGGGCTGCCTTCGACAAAAATTCCGACCTGCTAATCGTATCTCCCGTTAAATCGGATGTCGAGCCTTTATAAAACAAGCTTACAATCCAGCGAAAGCCGCGTTGTAAATCATCGACAAACAAAAACAGAATGCCAAACACTTTTGAGAAATACGTGGCCACCAATCCTGTAATAATCCAGTTGCGAGTTCCAGCACTGTAGCGATACAGATCGCCAAACGCCCACCACAACAAAACAAGTATACTGATGACAGTCGGTATCCAAAAACCATAGCGGGTAGCCGACCGCCATGTGTTTGACCAGCTCTTGCTTACATTAATCACCGCTTGAAATAAATATAAATCGACAAGCAGGAAAAAAACCGTGAAAATTAAAACAGGAAGTAAACGATTCATAATAAGAAAATTAATTGCCCCGTATTAGGCGGGGCAATCAAATAAAATTTAGCTTACAACTATTGAAGAATTGTCGGACGAATGAAGAACTGGTTTCCTCTTGTATACGCGTTCTTTGATTTTAGCTACGAACAGGTACATAACAGGAACTAAAAACAAGGTTAAAAAAGTACCAAAAATCAACCCGAAGATCATCGTCCAAGAAAGTGGCCCCCAGAAGGCAACGTTATCGCCACCAAAGAAAATATGAGGGTTAAACTCCGAGAACAGCGTTACGAAGTTAATGTTGAAACCTACTGCCAACGGAATCAATCCAAGCGTTGCTGCCATAGCTGTAAGCAACACGGGAGTCATACGAGTTTTTGCAGCTTCAATAATTGCGGGTTTCAGCTCCATCCCTTGTGCAATCAATAAATCGGTAAATTCAACTAGTAGAATTCCATTGCGAACTACAATTCCTGCCAAAGCCAATACTCCAACGCCTGACATCACAATCGATATCTCCATCTTGAAAAGAGAGAATCCTATCAATACGCCTATGATACTGAAAAGAATCTCAGCCATAATAATCAAAGGCTTGCTTGTTGAGTTGAACTGAATAACTAAAATCATAAAAATCAAACCAAAGGCAACCATCGCAGCTACTCCAAGGAAATCGGTTGTTTCCTTCTGATTTTCTTGTTCACCAGTCATCTTAATACTAACTTCATCTGGCTTATCAAAGGATGCTAAGCTCTCTTGAATTGCAGCTACTATTTCATTTGGATTAGCACCGGTAAGCACATTTGATGAAATGGATATCACACGTTTTTGGTCGATCCGTTTGATACCTGCATAACTATTCGTATACCCTATTTTCGCTATTGACGAAAGAGGCACTTGCCGCACTTGCCCACCAGTGGCCATATCGCGGAAAGTAATAGGTAAATTGATCAACGTGTTTATATCATTGCGCTGGCTTTCTTTTAGACGCAATTGAATTGGATAGTCATCATTCAAATCACGAAATCTTGAAATCTCCGACCCATAGATAGCAGTGCGTAACGCGCCACCAATCTGTAACGTTGATATTCCTTCACGATTCGCTTTTTCACGGTCAATGTTAATAGCAATTTCGGGCTTATCGCTTTGAAAGTCTGATTTCAATTCTTCAATGCCAGGTATCTGCAATGAATCCAAGTACCTTTTTAGACGATTGGACGTAGCAATCAAGAAATCAAAATTCTCACCCGCAACCTCAATGTTCACAGGCTTTCCTGATGGCGGCCCACCGGCTTCCTGATCTACCGAAATGATAGCACCGGGAATACTCTTTACTGCATTCCTGATTTTATCTAAATATACTTTGGATGACTGGCCATCGCGTTCAGCAAACTTAACAAACGCCACGGACACTTTACCCAAGTGTGGTTGAGCATTTGTACCTCCAAATGGATCTTCAGAAGCACCGATGGCCACATTTGAAATAATGGATTCAACGATTCTATTATTTTTACCAATTACTTCAAAGACTTTGTCCTCAACAATGCTTGTGATGGAATCCGTCACACGTTGGTCAGTGCCGATTGGCAGCCGTATGTATGTGTATATAAAGTTAGGATCTCCTTTCGGAAAGAATACTACTGGGGGTTTGCGATAGTCTGTAAACCAAATCGAGAATATGAATAAAAAGATAACTCCACCAAATACTAACGCTGGCCTCCACCCTTGCAAGCACCAGCTGATCATGTTCTTGTAACCATTTTGAACTGTTGGCCATCCGTAGGTTTGGAAATTGGAAATCACTTCTTCCAACACAAATCGGTAAAGTGAATAGAGTGCTAATAAGAACAGCGTGAAATTTCCAAGTGCAAATGATTCTGTTAAATACCATACCGCAGCCAGTGCAATAAAAATTACAGCGGTGATTTGATACCCCTTGGTAAATTTCTTACGACTGTGATCATGATCATGAACTGTCATGAAATCAGCCGCAAACACAGGATTAATAATATAGGCTACTAATAGCGATGCAAGCAATGCAACAATCAGAGTGATTGGAAGAAATACCATGAAGCTACCAATTACACCTGGCCAGAAGGCTAACGGAACAAAAGGAGCGAGTACGACCATCGTTCCTGAGAACACCGGCAAAAACACTTCTCCTGCAGCAATCTTAGCTGCCTTGCGAATAGGCACTTTACCGTTATCAAAAACTCTATGGGTATTCTCAATCACCACAATCGCATCGTCCACAACTATGCCCAGCGCCAATAAGAATGAAAACAAGGTCATTAAGTTAAGCGTAAACCCTAGTGTTGGAAACATAAGGAATGCGATAAACGAAGAAATAGGAACCGACAACCCGACAAAGATGGCATTGGTTGCTCCCATGAAGAACATGAGAATTATAGTTACCAACACAAATCCGATAATGATTGTATTAATTAGATCATCGAGTGTTGTGCGTGTTGTTTCAGATTGATCTCCAGTAATTGTAATCTTGGCACCAGGAGGCAAGATGTTGTTTTGAAAATCTTTTACAATTTCGTTTATCTGATCCGAAGCATTAATTAAGTTTTCACCGCCTCTTTTAACAACGTTCAGCGTAATTACATTCTTTTTGTCCAGGCGTGCATAGCTCTCTTGTTCTTTGTGGGTGTCAATAACTTCTGCAACGTCTTTCAAATAAATTTTACCTCCTTTAATTGACCCGATAACAGTATTACCAATTTGTTCTGCGTCAAGATACTCGCCATTTACACTTAATGAACGTTTCATTCCGCCTATCGCCAACTGACCTCCGGAAACAATTCTGTTTTCGTACCCAATGGCACCACTGATATCGTCAAGGCTCACGCCCGCTAAAGCAGCCTTATAAATATCTACATTGATTTGAATCTCACGATCCAGTGCGCCCACTATATCAACTCTTCTTATCTCTGTTAGCGCTTCAATGCGATCTTGCATTTGCTCAGAAAACTTCTTCAACGTCTGCAAATCATAATCACCCGACAGGTTAATAAACATGATGGGCTGTTCTGAAATGTCGATATCAATTACTTGAGGATCATCCAACAAAGCTGATGGAAGGCTTGGTTTGGCGCGATCGACAGCTTCTTTCACTTCGCGCTTTGCTTCTTTTACTTCAACATCCGTTTGGAATTCAATAATCACATTCGAGAAATCTTGAACTGAATTACTGGTAATTTTCTTTACACCAGCAATGGACTTCACTTGCTTTTCAATTTCCTTTGAAACCAAATTTTCTACGTCTGATGGAGACGCTCCTGGATACACGGTAGAAACAAATATCTGCGGGAACACTACCTCAGGAAAATTTTCTTTCGGTAGACTGTTGTAAGTCATAATACCTGCCAGGCAGATGAACACAGTAGCCACGTAAATCACCACCTTGTTGTCAATCGACCAACTGGTGGGTTTAAATTCTTTTTCTAAGTCTTTCATTTTTTTATAGATGTTAGTAGTTAGACATAAGTATCAAGACCGACATGATTTATCTTATGTCTTATGTCAAAAGTCTTATGTCTAAATTTTAACTAATTCACCATCATTCAATCCTTGGTAGCCAACAGTGATTACTTTGTCACCAGCCTTTACACCAGTTTTGAGCTGGGCCAGGTTGTTGTAAACTCCAACCACCTCCACTACTCGTTTGCGCGCTACTAATTTGCCGCTATCCATCTCTGCTACGTACACCACTTTTTGACCGTTTACATCTTGCACCAGGTTGATGGGAACGCACAATGCAGCTGGCTCAGAATGAAAGATAACTTGGATTACAGCCGTCATGTTAGGTCTTAGATCGGCTGCAGAAGGCACCTTCACTTCAATTGGAAACGAGCGTGTAAGCTGGTCGATATTACGCCCAACGAACGTAACCTTTGCATCAAACTTTCTATCTGAATCCGACAAGGAAATAAGAACACGGTCGCCCTTCTTTATGTTGTTCACGTACGCTTCCGAAATTTTAGATGCAATTTTTAGGTCATTAGTATTGATCACTCTAAATGCCGGAACGCCAGGGGCAACGTTCTCACCAATCTTTATGTTAACTGCATCAATCGTACCCGTGATCGGAGACTTCATCTTTGACATATCTAATTGTTCATTCAATGTTGCCAATCTGCGTTCAGTACTCTCCTTATTATTTTTTGCTTGTAAGTATTGAATCTCGGTTCCTATCTTTTGATCCCATAGATTTTTTTGGCGGTCAAAAACGGTCTTTGCCAATTCAAGTCCCGATTTAAGTTCTTCAATTCCGCGAAGCACGAGTGAGTTGTCAATTTGAGCAAGCGTTTGCCCCTTTACTACCGCATCACCTTCTCTAACAAAAACCTGGGTTAAAACCCCAGCCGATTTTGCGCTCACCATAATGTTATCAACTGCTTCGATCATTCCTTGTGTTTGAACAAAATGATCAAATTTTTGAGGTTTTACTTCGGCCACAGCGATCTCCTTTAACTTCACTTTAATTGAATCAGGAGTAACAGTTTTCTCAAGCTCTGCTATTTGTTTTGCTAACGAAGCTTGCTCCGCTCTTAACTTTTCTAGTTGGGCTTTAGGATCGGGTTTTCCGCACGCAGCAACTATCAGCGCGATAGCAGCAATAAACATCGTTGAGTAAATTTTATTTTTCATTGGTTATTAGATTTGAAATTGGGAATTATTTTGAAGGAGTGTTTTGCACGAGTTTACCAAAGGCTTTGTCCATATCTACTTTTGCCACAAGCACATCGTACAAAGCACTGTAGTAATTTATTTGCGATTCTTTGAGCGAAGACTCAGCATCCACAACTTCCAGATTTGAGCCAACACCCTGACCATATTTTATCTTAGTAACACGCGCCACTTTTTCAGCCAGCGTCATATTTCGTTTTTGAGATTCAAGTGCCTGAAGGCTGTTTTGATAACTTATGACCGATTGCTTGATCTGTAGATCGATGCTTGATTTTAAAATTTTGAAGCTGTTATCAATCTTTTGAAGGTTGAGCTTCTCTTGTTGAACTTGATATGTTCTTTGCAAACCACTGAAAATTGGGATACTAAGATTAACCCCTATCAACCCTTGGCCATACCATTTATCAGGCCCAATTGTACCAAAATCCTCAATGTTAGTGTTTGTTGTAAAGATACCTCCAATTGTTGTTGACTGAGTTCCATAACCCAAATTTGCAAAGGCACTTAGTACAGGCATGCCAGCAGCATACTTATTTTTTAATGTAAGCTGTTGGAGTTTTTTATTCGTTTCTAACACCTGATAATCTGGACGACTTCTGTAATCTAAGTCTTTTAAATACCCATTGATGTCCGCGCTAGAATTTAAAACAGAAAGATCACCTTGCACTTCTAAAGACTGATCCATCGGGTAATTCATTTGAAACTTTAACAACTCAACGCTAAGTTGTTGCAGTCTTTCAAATTTATCGCGCTCAGTAATCAAATTATTAAGTGAAACCTGAATCCTATCTACATCAATTTCTTCGGCAAAGCCGTTTTTGTTTAGTGCTGTTGTATTTCTTAAAAGCGAATCTACACGGGCAATGTTATTGGTAAACAATGTCATGCGTTCACGATTAATAAGCGCTGAATAAAAAGCTTTTGTAGTCAGCTCGACTGTCTGCTCTCTCGTTTGCACCGCTTGTTTTACGGATAACTCCTTGAACGTGTTAGAAGCTTGAAGACCTACTAAGTAAGAACCATTAAACAAGAGTTGACTAATAGAAACTGTAGCAGTTGAATTTACGGGCAACTGAAAAAAGTTCCGTGAGGCATACACATCACCGGGCTTAAGACCTGGTACTTTACTCAAATCACCACCGAAGCTAGGCTGATCTGGGTCATATACTCCGTAGAATCGCTGAAGCTTCGTGTTCTCATTTATACCGATACTTCCATCAATCTGCGGCAACCCAATACCTATGGTTTCTTTAACCTTCGCTTTCGCAATTTCTTGGTCGATAAAAGAATTCTTAATATTAATAGAATTCTCCAGCGCATATTGTACACATTGTTCCAGCGTAAAGACGTTGGCACTGGCTGGCGCGGGGGCATTTTGCGCTAACATCAGCGCAGGTAAACAGAGGTAAAAAACAAACACGTATAATCGTTTCATAAATAGTTGGGTGGTGTTATTTTATTGGTTGACGTTATTTTAACTTTTATATTTTTCGTAAAGCTTTTTTCCTTTATCCGTGAGCAGCCCGTAAATAAAATGGTTGAAAATATGAAGCTGTACTTCACTAAAATTGAATTTACCTTGTGGAAACTTCTTTGTGTCGAAGCCCAGTTCAAGGCCTTCTATTCGCAGCGTAGCAATTATTTCCGGGTTGAGCTCCTCCCTGAAATAACCTTCTTCAATTCCTTGTTTTAGGTTTCTTACCACCGATTTCCTAACGTAATTATCCCGGTAGTCTAGCCACACGTTCCAAGCTTTGGTGTGAAATTTCTGAAGATCAAAAAGTAAAGACGGATTCATGTCTTGTAAATCGCGCTTCATCAACTCAGAAATCTTCACCAACTCATCAATGGCGTTTTTTGATTGCTTTGAAATTGCCTCAAACGTTTCCTTATCTTGCTTCATGTGGCGTTGCGCCATCATGGTTACCAGTTCGTCTTTATCAGCAAAATGCTGATAAAGAGTTTTCTTCGAAACGGAAAGGTGCCTGGCAATGTCGTCCATAGAAACGCTCCTTACCCCGAACTTCATAAAGAGTGCTTCCGATTCGATCAGGATTTTCTCTTTGCTGTTTACTTCTTCCATAACGGGGGCGAAACTATGGAAACTTTTGTTTAGTTAAAAGTTTCTTCGGTTTTCAAAACGTTAATTTTCCGTTATGGTTCCGATTTCGTTGAATTATTTTTTACATAATTTTTTGATTCCTTTCCGAAACCGATTGAAATCATTTTTTCGTTTTCTTCGGCAGAAATTTTTAATCGGTCAAAAGACAGTATCAATAAAAAAGGATAAACAATTTCTCATTTATCCTTTTTTCACTTGGATTACTCTTGCTCCGATCGAGCTGGCGAAGGTGAACACCATTTGTCCTTCATTTTTCTCTTAAACGTTTCACGTTCTTCGGGTGTCATGCCGCTCCATTTTTCTTTCCAGTAGTTTTTCCAAGGGCCACTTCTGTGGTTTCCGCCTTTACCAAAGCCACTGAATAAAATCTTACTCAGTATAAACAATCCCAACGCTTGCCAAAACGTGATGGTGGGGCCGGCAAACAGCTCCGGCACTAACCAATTCCACAAACCCATGGTTACCGACCCCAGCAATGCTACAAACGCAACGCCCAACACAATCATCCCCCCAATCCACAATACCTTTTTCATTTTTTTAATTCGTTAATAGTTATAAGTCAATCGCATTCAAATTCTTTGATTTTGAATCTGAACTTTTTGAATTTTCAATCACTCACTACATCGTCATAGAACTTCTGCAACCGCTTGCGTAAGGCTAATATGGCGTAGCGCTTTCTCGAAAGAAGTGTGTTAATAGAGAGCCCTGTTTCTTCTGATATCTCCCTGAAACTTTTTTCCTCCATTTCATTTTGGATAAAAATCATACGCTGCTCGCGAGGCAACTCTGCCAATGCTTCAGTAATTTCATCCCAGATAGCTTCCCGTAACAAAGTAGACTCCGGAGTATTATCAAAGTCAGGGAGGATATCTTGAAGCGTTAAAGGCGCATCGTCATCTTTGCCTGCCGCCAACTCAAAGTCGGTTCGTTTTGGCCGCGCTGCATCTCTTCTATAGCGATCAATAATTTTATTGCGCGCCACACTGTAAAGCCAAGAGGTAACCCGATCGATCGATTCAATGGTTTCGAAACCTGCAACAAACTGATAAAAAACATCCTGAAGTATATCCTCAGCTTCCTCCACAGTCGATACCCTACTGCGGATGAATCCTAATAATTTGTCCTTCTCATTGAGAAAGGTGTTCGTTTTTAGTTCTTGCATGATTAAATCCATGGCCCTGCTTGCTTTACAAAAGGATAGTCGAGCCTTGGGTCGGGAATATTGTAGCAACTTGAAAAAAATCTAGTTGGTTCCAAAATTTTGATTTTTACCATATTTGTCTGAATGATTGATTCTAGAAAGATTATTAAATACAAAAACAGTCGATTGCATTACGTAACGAGTGGATCCGGGGCAACTCCCCTCCTGCTCTTTCATGGTTTTGGGCAGCATGCGGGCATATTTTACGATTGGACATCCGCATTAAACGAAAAATTTACCCTCTACTCCTTCGATCTTTTCTTTCATGGCAAAAGCAGCTGGCAAGAAAATGATCCATTAGAAAAAAGCGAATGGAAACATATTATGGAGGTGTTTTTGAAAACAGAAGGCCTAGAAGAGTTTGCCGTTGCCGGATTTAGCCTCGGAGGCAAATTTGCTATGGTCACGCTGGAATGGTTCCCCGAAAGGGTAAAACAACTGTTCTTACTGGCGCCCGATGGAATTAAGACGAGCCTTTGGTATAGCCTGGCTACTTATCCGGTAGCCACCCGAAGTTTATTTAAAAGCATGATAAAGAAACCAGCTCGCTTTTTTTGGCTGATAAAAATGGCGCGAAAGTTAAATCTGGTTGACAAGGGCATTATTCGTTTTGTGGAGAACCAGATGAACACAGAAGAGAAACGAGAACAAGTGTATAATTCGTGGGTATTTTTCCGCCATATAAAAGTAGAGCTTGACGCCCTATCCTACTTAATCAATAAACAGGGCATTCCGGTTACTATGATTGTAGGCAAATTTGATAAAGTAATTGTTGCGGAAAATATGAAGCTGCTTCTGGATAAATTAGATAACAAAGAGCTATTTGTATTGGAAGCTGGGCATAATGATTTGATACGAACTAGTGTGCATTTGATATCAGGTAAAGCCCAGCGAAGCTGACACGCCAAAAAACACTAATTCTTACCTACCTAACTGAACACTGAAAAATGCCGCATCTCATAACGTCAATAATAAATTTTTCAAATTGAATAGGGCCGTTAACACATCTGGGTAAAGGTTTTTTTTGAACTGGTTGTGCGAAATCTTACTTCTGAATAAATAGTTGTAAGATTGTGATTCATTAACGAGGTATGAATCCTATTAAAAGAATTGGTATTATCCTTTCAGTAGTTTTTCTTATTCCGGTTTTGTTCTTTTCCGTGTACGAGATTTCGTCATTAACAAAAGACGAACGTATGATTGAGAACATCTATCAAAAACAATTAGAAGCCATTCTTTTTTCAGTCAATCAATATTCCGACAATACGCTGAATGGATGGATTTCAAAAGTTGAATCGGATTATGAAAGTAATGGTCTTTCTGATTCGTTGTCTGAGCCGATGCAGTTGTTGTTAGCAAATACCGCCATTCAAATGTCGTTTATAATTGACACCGTGAATCAAAGGCCTACGTTGAAGGCATTTTCATTCGACAGCCTGCGGGCAGATTCGCTGCGTAGGCCAATTGAAACTGCACTTTCTCAAAATAGTTCCCAAATCCAACAACTGATAAAATACAAAAGAAGTGGGTTTCAAAAAGCCGAATCGATTGAAACAGGTTGGCAAGGAGATGGGAAATTCCAACTCATCATTTTTATCATTGAAAGCGCGTCAGGTTCACACGTTGCTGGTCTCGTTATTAACTTAGAAAACTTTATTGAAGATCAAATTGGTCCACGCCTTCAAATCATATCAAAAGACCAATTCATTTTAACTGCGTACAATAAGAAAAAGAATGTCACAGTGTATTCAACAGAACTTCGAGATACTACTTTGATGAATTCCGCCCTGCTTACTAAAGATCTGTGGATCTTCCCCGATTATGCGCTCGGTATTCGCACGAAAGGCGCTTCGTTAAAGCAGATTGTAAGAGAACGCACCACCACCAATTTTATCTTGCTGATAGGGCTCGATGTGGTATTGGTTGTTGCTGTGCTTTTGGCATTTAGAAGTTTAAAGCGCGAGGTGCAACTTGCTCAAAATAAATCAGACTTTGTGGCTAACGTATCACACGAAATAAGGACTCCGCTAGCCCTCATTAGTATGTTTGCAGAGACCCTAGAGTTAGGTCGTGTGAAAACTGAAGAAAAGAAGCAAGAGTATTATTCTATCATCTCAAAAGAAACTCATCGCCTTACGGGGATCGTAAATAAGATTCTAAATTTCAGTCAGGCCGAGGCAGGAAAGAAAACGCTGCACATAGAAGAAGTATCCCTTCAATTTGAGATAAGGGAGATTCTTAAAACGTATGATTTTCATCTTAAAAATAAGGGCTTCGAATATTATTTTCACGAAAGTCAAGAAGTGAACGTGAAAGCCGATAAAGCAGCACTGACCGAAATAATTATCAACTTAATTGATAACGCGATTAAGTATAGTGGAGATAAAAAAAGAATTGAGATACAACTGACCAACGAGTTGGATGCGGGCGTGTTAGCGATCAAGGATTTTGGCCTTGGCATAAGCAAAGAAAATCAAAAACATATATTTGACAAGTTCTATCGAGTTTCGAGCGGCAACCTTGCCAATAGCCAAGGCACTGGGCTGGGTCTATCTCTTGTAAAACAATTAATCGAACAACAGAACGGAAAAATAATCGTTAACAGCGAATTAGGGCAAGGCTCCACTTTTTTACTTTATTTACCCTTAGTTAAATAAAACATGGCAACTATTTTAATTGTAGAGGACGAACCCTCCATGCAAATTGGACTCAAAGATAATCTTGAAATAGAAGGTTATTCAGTAGCACTGGCAAGCGATGGTGAAGAAGGATTGGTTAAAATAAAGAAGAATAAATTTGACCTTGTTTTGCTCGATGTTATGTTGCCAAAGCTTTCGGGCTTTGATGTTTGTAAAGCTGCACGTACAGCAGGTATTTCTACGCCAATAATATTACTTACAGCGCGCGGTGAAGAAATAGACAAGATACTTGGGCTTGAATTTGGAGCGGATGATTACATCACCAAACCATTCAGCTTGCGAGAATTACTCGCTCGTATAAAGGCAATTTTGAGGCGAAGCCAATCTGTGGTGAGCAAAGAAACGTTATCAACGAGTATAGGGAAATTAAAGATCGACTTCAATGCCTTCTATGCAGAAGAAAATGGGGTTGAAGTAAAACTCTCGCACAAAGAATTTGAGATACTATCCTACCTGCAACAAAACAAAAACCAAGTGGTCACTCGATATGATTTACTGGAAAAGGTGTGGGGTTATGACGAGCAACCCACTACCCGCACGGTAGACAACTTCATAGTAAGGTTGCGCCAAAAATTAGAGATCAATCCCAATCAACCAAAAGTGATTCTGACGGTGCACGGCACGGGCTATAAAATGGTTGTTTAATCAGTAGCGTTAAGTCTATCGTATTCAGTCCCCATTCGATAACATTCGTTGAAGCAAGCTTCAACGCCTTGTACCGAAAACTTTCCTCTATTGACCATAGATATCTTGTGACATCTTGTTACAATCGTTTACCAAGAGGTGACATCTCCGCTACAGACATGCCCGTTATTTGTAGTGTGGAACAGAAAAACAAAAAACTAAAAACAACTAATATGAAAACAAGAATTTTGGTATTCGGTGCAGTGGTAGCAGCTATCAGCACATTAGCAGTCAGCAAATCAAAAGCCCAAGGACAAAGCCCCGAAATAAGAATCGTTTCGGCCGGTCAACGAGATTTGATCAAACTGATTTATAATTATGAAACAACGAAGTCAGTCGAGGTAAAGTTTACCAATGCTGAAGGGTTTGAGAAAATAGACCAAATTAGTGGGAAGGATTTCAAAAAAGGTTTTTTGAAAAAGTATGATGTAGAAAAAATGAGAGGCAACGCCTTTTGGATAGAGATCACCAGCGAAGAGCTATCCGCTACTTATAAAATGGTATCCGCCAAAAACGGAAAGTGGTCAGCGCAACTTGAAAAGACTACTTACAATTACCCAACAGTTGCATTGAATTAGGGAGTTTGAGGAGGGTGGGCAAGCTTTTTGTCAGGCTGCTCACCTTCACTCAAACATGTGTATTTTTGAACCAAAATTGCGCTATATGAAATTTTCATTTTTAATTCTTTGCCTCTTGTTGCTATGTATTGTAAATGTAAAAGGGCAAGCGATCAGACTAAACGGAAGCTGGAAATTTCGCGTAGGCGATAAATCAACATGGGCTACTTCAAGTTATGTTGACACTGACTGGGAAGACATTCGCGTTCCCTCAGCGTGGGAGGAAGAAGGATTTAATGGCTACGATGGCTTTGCTTGGTATCGAAAAAAGTTTGACGGAAAAAAATTATCGAAAGAAGAAACTTACTACCTAAACCTTGGCTACATAGATGATTGTGATGAGGTTTATTTAAACGGAAAATTAATAGGTGCGTCAGGATCGATGCCTCCTAAATTTAAAACCGCGTATCAAAGTGAACGAAAATATACCATCGACAACGAAGGACTCAACTTCAATGGCGACAACTTAATTGCTATCCGCGTTTTTGATGTTACACAAGGCGGGGGAATCATTGATGGCGAACTTGGAGTTTACCGCGCACCCAAAAGCAGAATGCTGATTGACTTAGCCGGCCTTTGGCAATTCACAACAACACGAAATGAAAAGCCGCTTGGCGCTGATGCCGAATGGACAAAAATAATGGTGCCATCCGCTTGGGAACACCAGGGCTATTTCAAATACGATGGCTACGGGTGGTACCGAAAGACATTTACCGTTCCAACTACTTTTTCTGACAAAGACGAGGAGATTGTTTTAGTACTTGGAAAAATAGATGACTTTGACAAAACCTATTTGAACGGAAAGCTCATTGGCGAAACCAATGATGGAAGGGAATACGGCCGAAGTGGTTCGTATGACCGAACGCGGGTTTATACAATTCCAGATGGCTTGCTCAAAAAAGGAATTACTAATGTGATTGAAGTGCTGGTAGACGACATGGGGAACATAGGCGGAATTTACGAAGGCCCAATTGGTATTACTACGCGCTCTGCATATCAGCGCTATTTCAAAAATAGCTTAGAATCATTTTTTTGGAAGTACGAATAAGCTAATCTTGGATTAAACACAACTTTCATATCCGTCCGAATGCGGACGATCATGACTCAAATCGAACGGAAGTGGGTTTAAAAAATGCATTTTGGAGCTTATTTTAAGCCTTTTTTGGTGGCATCGTTGTTGAATAGTGGAAGCAATACTATTCAATTATGCTACGCAACTACTTCCTCATTGCCAGAAGAAATTTCTTAAAGAATCCTGTTTTTTCTTTTATCAACATGATTGGCTTGTCATTGGGCATGGCCGCCTTCATATTGATTTTTCAATACATTAGTTTTGAAAAGAGCGTGAATGGTTTTCACGCCAACCTGCCCAACCTTTATCGAATTCTATTAGAAGTTTCCTTTCAGGGGGAAACGCATACGTGGGAATCTGTACCGCCTGCCTTGGGGCCATTAGCAAAAGACCAGTTCGCAGAAGTAAAATCGTATTGCAGGGTAATTGCAGGAAGTGGCAAGGGCGTGGTAACTTTTGAGAAAGAAAATAAAAAAGAGCTCAAATCATTTCGCGAAGAGAAGATTGTATATGCGGATGGTAACTTCTTTCAAGTGTTCTCATTTGGGCAGCAAGTTGGCAACGCAAATGGCATCGAACTACCAAATACCGTTGCGATATCTAAAGCGAGTGCCCTAAAGTATTTCGAACAAGACAATCCAATTGGCAAAGTACTTACGCTGAATAATCAATTCGGTAAAACCCTTTATACTGTTACTTCAGTTTATGAGGATTTTCCTGCCAATTCTGATCTGCAATATGACATGGTGTTCTCGCTTCAAACGCTGGCAAACCCCGCTAACCTTAATGGAAACTCGTGGGCAAGCTTAGAAAGTCTGGACACTCAGTTTATCGAAACCTATCTGCTCTTAAACAATCCTGCCGACTATCGTGCATTCGAATCAAAACTGAATGAAGTTAAAAAGAAGCTAAGGCCAGAAGCCGAAGAAATCATCAGGTTGCAGCCAATGGCGTCCATGCACCTGCCCTCTTCGCTATTCGATTACTACAGAACTTCGGGCAATCTGAAATTCATCTACATCCTGCAAGGCATTGCTATTTTAATTTTAGTGATCGCCTGGTTCAACTACATCAATCTATCCACAGCCAGTGCAATGAAAAGGGCAAAAGAGGTAGGCATTCGGAAAGTAAATGGCGCAACCAAAGCACAATTGATTAGACAGTTTTTAGGCGAATCGCTCCTAATGAACCTTGGTGCATTTGTGATTGCGTTGGCAATTGTAAACATCATTCAAAAAATGTACAATGAACTCATTGGAAAAAATCTCTCGTTGAGTGCATTATCCGAAAATCAATTTTGGCTGGTGGGTCTCCTGCTTCTTGTAGTTGGCAGCGTGGGCTCTGGGGCTTACACGTCTTTTGCCCTTTCATCATTCAAACCTTCGGAAACCTTAAAAGGAATTTTCAGTAACTCCGATCGCGGACAGCTGTTACGAAAATCGTTAGTTGTTTTTCAATTTACTATTTCAATCATTCTTATAGCATCCACTTTGGTGCTTTATCGGCAATTGAGTTACATGCAAAACGAAGACCTTGGCGTGAAGGTAGACCAGCTGGTAGTGCTATCTGGACCAGAAGTTATTGCGGACACCACTATTAAAACAAGAACACGCGCATTTAGGAATGAATTAAACCAACAAGCTTTTGTAGCCGATCAAAGTATGTCGGGCAGTGTGCCAAGTGCCTGGTATAATTATTCCACCAGTGGCTTTACAAAAGCTAATCCTCAACCAGGTGATGAAAAAATCAACTATTCTATTATGTACATTGATGAACGCTTTTTGCCTTTGTATGAAATTAAAATTCTTGCCGGAAAGAATTTTATCCAAGAGGATTGCAGCAAAGGTTTTAATGCTAACGACAAGATGATAGTGAACGAACGAGCTTCTAAACTGTTGGGCTTTGAATCTGCAGATAAGGCTGTCGGGCAGCTCATTCTAAAAGAAGGGAACAAAAAATATGAGATAGCAGCTGTAATTAACGACTATCATCATCAGTCGTTGCACAAAGCGATTGAGCCACTGATTATCTACCCCATGAATAATGCACATTATTTCACGGTCAAAATTTCCACTGACCACATTCAAGAAAACATGAAGCAACTGGAAAAGCTATACAAGCAATATTTTCCGGGCAATCCCTTTGAGTTTTTCTTTGTGGATGAGAATTACAACAACCAATACAAGGCTGAGCAGCAATACGGGCTCATCTTCACCATTGCATCCTTGCTAGCAATCTTTATCGCCTGCCTCGGCTTATTTGGCTTAGCTTCATTTACAGTGGAACAACGGATAAAAGAGATTGGCATCAGAAAAGTATTGGGCGCCAGTGTTTTTCAGATCAGCAAATTGGTATCAAAAGACTTTTTGATTTTGGTGACCATTTCAATTCTCATTGCCACTCCCCTTTCGTGGTACGCCATGAATCAATGGCTGCAGGGCTTTCCTTACCGCACTGAAATTACTTGGTGGATTTTTGGAATCGCGGGCTTAGTGGCAGTTGTTATTGCAATTGCGACAGTCAGTTCGCAGGCTATTAAAGCAGCGGTGAGTAATCCGGTGGAGAGTTTGAGAAGTGAATAGAATATACAAGTTACAGGTTACAAGTTGCAAGTTGGGGAACATGTCACTTGTAACATGAGACTTGAAACTTGTAACCTAAAACAATTTTAAAATAGAACCCTGAAATCAATTATATGATTCGTAATTACTTCACCACCGCTTTCCGTAACCTGCTGCGTTCTCCATTTTTCTCATCCATTAACTTGTTGGGTATGGTACTGGGCATTACATGCAGTTCACTCATTCTGCTATACGCCTGGGATGAACTTCATTATGATCAGTTTCATACGAACGCTAAAAATATTTACCGCATCACCACACAGCAAGACAAAGCAACGGCAATCGGAGCGGTTACCCCAGGGCCACTCGCACCTGAGTTAAAAACTAATTTTCCTGAAATTGTAAACACAGCTCGTGTAGGTAAATGGAGTGGTGTATTCAAAACAAAAGACGTACTGTTTGCCGAAAATGAAATCTACTTTGCCGATAATTCACTGTTGCACATATTTGATTTTCCGTTGGTGTAGGGAGATGTGAAAACCGTACTCACCCAACCCAATCACCTAGTGCTCAATGAACGAATGGCCGAAAAATACTTTGGCGCAGAATGGAAAACCAGAGCCGATGTATTAGGCACAACCTTTCGCCTAAACAATGAAAGCGATTTTGTGCTGGCAGGTGTTGTTCAAAACGCGCCTTCTAACTCTTCGTTTCAGTTTGATTTTTTACTATCCTTTAATTATTTACTGGGCGACCGTTGGAGTTACAATTGGGGCAGCTACAACTTCATCACCTACGTGCAACTGAGGCATGATCATCAGATCGAAGCCTTCACCACCAAAATTAAGAATGTTCTTCGCAACCACGACAAAGAAGCTGGTTTTAACCTTTATACTCAGCCACTCACTGAAATATATCTTCATCCGCTGGATTATGATTTGTGGACCAAAAAAGGCAATCTTTTGTTTATAAAAATCTTCGTCATCATCGGCTTAGGAATTTTACTCATCGCTTGCTTTAACTTTATTAATCTTTCCACTGCGCAATCCACCAATCGATCCAAGGAAGTGGGGATCCGCAAAACCATCGGTGCCAGTCGCGCTCAGATTTTCGTGCAGTTTCTCGGAGAATCACTGCTTATTGTTGGATGTGCTGCATTATTATCGCGCGGATTAATTGATTTACTTCTACCCTATTTCAACAGTCTTTCGGGCAAAGAGTTAACGCTCCATCCAGTCAATAAAATTTTCTTTGCACTACTTCTTGTATTTACACTTATCATTGGATTTCTAGCAAGTCTTTACCCTGCTTCGCTGCTTTCGTCATTTCAGCCAATCAAAACATTGCGGGGAATTCTTCCGAAACGAGCTGGTGGTCGCTTCCGTGAAGTACTGGTAGTAGCACAATTTAGTATTGCCATTATTTTAATGATTGGCACAGTAGTGATCTATCAACAACTCTCATTCATGCAACAGAAAGATCTCGGTTTTGAAAAAGAACAATTGATGTATGTGGGGCTTGGCGGCAACTTAAGAGAAAATGAAGAGGTATTTCGGGAAGAACTGATCCGGCAACATGAAGTAGTCGGGGCATCGGCTGCCACTTCTATCTTAGTCAACAACAACAATTATTCAAACATAGAATGGGAAGGTCAGCAAAAAGGTCAAGAACTAGCGATCACCCAAATGAATGCCGATCCGTATTTCATCCCACTCATGGATATGAAAATGGTGTATGGCAGAAACTTTTCACCTGCCGTAGCGAGTGACTCCTCAGCCTACATCATCAACGAAACAGCAGCTAAAAATATGGGCTTTGCCGGAGACGATGCCATTGGCAAAGAAATTGGCTTTTGGGGAACGAAAGGAAAAGTTATTGGCGTAGTGCGCGATTTTCATTTTCGCCCAATGAATGTGCCCATTGAACCTTTCATCATGCGCTATCAGGCAAAAACATTTTACTGGAATATGCTTGTAAAAATAAAACCGAATCAGGTGGCGAACTTCATTGAAAAGCTGCCTGCACTGTATCAACGATTTGATAAAGAAAATCCGTTGAATTATGGCTTTGTAGATGAACAGTTAAATGAGCAATATAAAAGTGAGCAGCTCGCAGGTAACATCTTAGCGCACTTTACCGGGCTCTCCATTTTTATTACCTGCCTGGGTTTGCTGGGGTTGGCAGCCTTTGCGGCAGAGCAACGCACCAAAGAAATAGGCATTCGCAAGGTAATGGGCGCTTCAGTAGCTGGCATTGTGCAACTTCTATCCAAAGATTTTATGCGACTTATTTTACTGGCTATTCTAATTGGTGCACCATTAGCGTGGTATGCCATGAGCCAGTGGTTAGAAGGTTTTGCCTACCGCACAGAAATTCATTGGTGGATTTTTTTAGTTACCGGATGTCTAGCCGTTATAATTGCACTTGTTACCGTCAGCTCCCAGGCAATTAAAGCAGCGTTGAGTAATCCGGTGGAGAGTTTGAGAAGCGAGTGAAACATTTAAAATACAAAAGCCAAGAACTTCCACACTTTCAAATGTCAAAAACTATCCTATGAAAAATCTACTTTTAGTCTTCTTAAATTTTATGGCGGTCGCATCGCTAGCGCAATCAACGGAAGCTGAGCTTATTCAGGTTACTAAAGAAGGAATCCGTGAAGCAAAGGAAGTTACTTTCACTATCGCTGACGGCACCTTACAAATTGGCGATCTGCTCTTTCCCTGTTCAACTAACACCCATGTTAAGTTGAAACATGAAAACGGAAACTACCAAGTAGAGTTCTTTTTGCAAAAAAACACAACGATAAGAAGTACAACTGACTCATCGTTTAAGAGAGCTTGGTTTGCGCTTCCCTTCAAATCGCAAAGCGAAGCGAAAGAATTTATTCGCCTGTTTCAAAAATTAAGTGTAACTCATTAAGCCGTATCTAAAGTCTCAAAACATTTTTATCAAACTACTTCAAAATTGGGCTTCGAAGCATTTTACGTTACAAATCTTTTGCGCAATCAATTTGTTTGGCCTCACCATCTCCCTCACAAGCGTGCTGGCCATTGGCTTGCAACATTGTTGATGAATATTCGTTTGATCGTTATTATGAGAAGTTTGATCGCATCTATCAGGTAACGGTTCAAAAGCGTTGGACTTCGCCACCACCGCAATTTGTGCCTTCCTTCATTGATGTGCCCGAATTGAAGAAAGATGTAAAGGCTGTAGACATGCTGCTTCAAATTTACGGCTCCCTGGAGCAGCTTTTTACCCGATTGTTGCTTTGAAAAATGGAATACAAAAATTACTTTTCGCAATTCAAAAAAAAAACGATGAAGTGCCCGATCCTTTCGATTAAGAATTGGATGGTTATAGAGAAAGTTCTCTATATAGTTTTTGTGTGTTATGTGTTTTTTTTCGGTACCATAATTTCCGTTGGTCAAGTAAAGCCAAATTTAGACAGTCTAAAAGTAGTTGCTCAACACGCGGATGACAGCACGCGCCTTCGTCTTTTCCGTACTATAGCCGACAATTACCTTGAGGTTAGCGCAGATTCAAGTCTTGCCTATAACCGAAAAGCAATAGCGTTGTCCAGAACGCTCTTTTTAGAAAAAGAAGAAGGTGATACGTACTTCGGACTTGCAAATTCCTATAACCGTGTTGGTATGGCGGACAGTGCCCTTGAATACTACATAAAAGCGATGAGCCTCGCCCGAAAAACGAAAAACGCAAAACTTGAAATCAAAGTCAGGGCAAATCGAGCTGCACTCCTCTACACGCAAGGAAAGTTAGATAGTGCCCTTCAAAATTATACGCAACTACTAAATATTCTAAAGCAGAAAAAAGATGATGGCTTGAGTGCACAAATGTTAATTAACGTGGGCCACATTTATAAAATGAAAGGAGATTACTCCAAAGCTCTAAGTATTTATTTTGAAGTCTTAAACGCAATTCGTGGTCATGAAATACCACTGGATCGATCTCGAGACCAAATGGAGTTTTCTGCCTTGCAAAATATAGGAGCTGTTTATAGCCTTACTGCTGATACAGCAAAAGCACTGGGGTATTTCCGGAAAGCGCGCGTTTTAGGAAGAGAAAAAGGATATATCGCCTTATTATCTTATACCTCTTCATCGATCGGTATTATTTATCGCCAGAAAAAAAACTATGACTCCGCACTGTTTTACTTTAAAGAAGCATTGGCTTTGCGAGAGCAGTCCAATACCGCACTACAAAACTCTGCTACATTGTGTGATATTAGTTGGGTACTGTTCATGATGAAAAAATATAAGGAATCAGAACAGTATCTGGCAAAAGCTTATGCCTTAGCAAAGAAGGTTAATAACTCGTTGGCTTACGCCTATACCTATTTAACCGATGGAGAATTGTCTTTTCGCAAGGAAGATTTCGCAAAAGCGGTACAAAAACTACAACTGAGCTTGCAACTGGCAAAAGAAAACAAGCTAACGGCTGTCGCTGCAAAATCAGAAGAATACTTGGAAAAGACATACGCAGCCATGGGTAACTACAAAAAAGCCTATGAATTTCAAAAACGTTACACTGCTACCCAAGATTCGCTTCTTGGCAACGAAAAGATTCGAGCGATAACCCGTTTGGAATCAAAACATGCATTAGAAAAGCAGCGCAAGGAAAATGAAATTCTTGCTCTCGAAAGTAAACTTCAAAAGCGAGAACTTGATTACAGAGCAACAGAACGGAGCGTAATTATCGGATGCTGTGCCATTTTGTTTATTTCCATAGTGGGTCTTTTATTTAGTACGCACCGATTTAAGGCATTGAACAAAACGCTCCATCACCAAAATCAATTTATAGAAAAGCAAAAAGAAGAAATGGAAGGGCAGAATAAAGTATTGATCATTCAACAGAAAGAAATCAAATTAAAGAATGAAGTTTTGGAAACCCAAAATATAGAATTGGCCGCTTCCAGAGAAAAAATCAGTCGCTATAATATCCTGTTAGAGGAAGCAGTTCAAGCACGAACAGCAGAACTTGCTCGAAGCAACGAACAACTCCAAGAACAGTTTCATCAACTTGAACAATTCAGTTTTATGACTGCCCATACATTACGTGGTCCAGTCGCCCGCATTCTTGGCCTTGGGAAAATCTTTGATCGCTCGAAACCAGAAGAAAATCTACAGATTTTAGACAAACTGATTTCTACTACTCAAGATTTGGATTTAGTCGTTCACGACATTGGCGAAGTATTGATGGCGTCTGAGGAAACGAAACAAGAAAAAGAAACAATTGAACTGACGCCTTTTATCGAGAACATAAAAGCAAGTTTTCTAAATGAAATACAAAAAATTGGAGGCAGTTTTACCACTCATGTTCATGTTCCGATCATCAAAACGGTTCCTAGTTTTTTGAGCAGCATCCTCACCAATTTGATTTCTAATTCAATAAAATACCGTTCCCCATTTATCCCCTTGAATATCGAGCTACGCATTCAACTAGAAAGTGGAAGATTGATTTGGACTCTGCAGGACAATGGGATTGGATTCGACTCTGAAAAATATAAGACTAAAATTTTCGAACCATACCAGCGCTTCCACACACATCTTGAAGGAAAAGGCTTAGGGCTTTATCTTGTAAAATCAGATGTGAAAAAACTTGGCGGTACTATCCAACTTACTAGCAAAGATGGCGCAGGTGCTACAGTGAAATTTTCATTGCCGTATAGCATATAGAGAAGGATGAATGGTCCGCGACAAAAATACGCTTCTTAGCACGCCATCTACTTTTGTTTAATCCATTTCCCCGAATGAAATTTTTCCCCGCCCTTGTTGGACTTCTTGACGTGAAGAACACCAAAGGCAACGTACACAGTTTGAGAAGCGCGGGCCGGTACAAAAAAAATCTGACATTCCAACCCCGTATTTTCCACGGGTACCTTACCGTGTTTTTCCACGGGTAACCGATACCGTGGAAAATACGGGTATGTATACCGTGGAAAACCACGTTGACTTTTATTGTAAAGCGTTGGAGGTTTGTACTGTGCAAAGCGCATTTATTGCCCAACACCAAAAACAACAGTTGAAAAAGAAGTACCCCTACCCACCTATGAAGTACTCCCCTCCACCCCCCTTTCGAAGCTTTTTACTCGGCCATGCAAGCTTTTAACTCGGGCAGCGAAGTTAAAAACTCCGAAAAGGGAGCTTTTTGCTCCGGCTTCGAAGCAAAAGGCTTGCGTGAGGATGCTTTTTGTTCGGTTGCCGCGGCTATTTGCTTGTGGCCAGAGTTAAGAACTGGGAAGGTGGAAGTGTGAGGTGGCTGCGGGTACTTGGGAAGTGGGGGAGGCTACTCCATACGCCTAGAAAGCAACAAGGGCAATTTCTGGCAGTTTTTGTCTATTGACTCCGTGCCGCACTATACCGACACCACACCCATTACCGCCCCTGCCACCTGGAAATACCGCGCCATGTACATAGTGGCAGACGAACCGGTAGGCCAGTGGAGTGATGTTGCCAGCATTGGAGTATCGTAAAATGTTAATTGGTTATTAAGGCCAAGCTGAAAGGCTTGGCCTTTTTTTATGGTTTAAAAAATGTACCTTGTTGAAAGGTGTGAAGACTAAGGGTAAAATGTAAATTGCTGATCGGTTCACCGATCAGATATAAAAGATGTTAAAGAAAAGGTCAAATAATGCAAGCGAAAGAAACCAAACTTCAAGACATAATTGAAGGAACCAAGCAGTATGTTATTCCTCTTTTTCAACGAACTTATAGTTGGACACCAAAAGAATGGGAAGTTCTTTGGAAAGACCTTGTTGAGCTTTGTGAAATGGAAAATCCAAGAACGCATTTCATTGGTTCTATAGTAAATATGCCGACAGTTTCCGTTCCTGAAGGTGTTGCAAAATATTTGCTTATTGACGGTCAACAGCGACTAACAACAATTTTTATTTTGCTCGCACTTTTGCGTAATAAAGCAAGGGAAAATAAAAATCTAAGATTTGCAGACGAAGTAAACAATACTTTGCTTGTAAATCAATATAAAGACGGCAATGACTATTATAAGTTGATGCCTACGCAAGTTGATAGACCCATATTTGAGAACCTTATAAATGGTAATTCAAATGAAACGGAAAATCAAATAACAAGAGCGTACGTGTTTTTTGAGAAAAAACTTAAGCAAGTTGAACTTGAGCCAGAGAAATTAAAGAAGATAATTACAAGCTATTTTTCTGTTGTCAGCATTGTTCTTGACACGGATGACAATCCTTATTTAGTATTTGAGAGCTTAAATGCCAAAGGTAGGCCTTTGACACAAGCCGACTTAATTCGCAATTATTTCTTTATGCGAATTCACGTTGATAAGCAAGAAAAAGTTTATACAGATTATTGGCTCCCAATGCAAGCTGCTCTCGGTGAAAACTTGACTGAATTTATCCGACACTTTTTGATGCGTAATGGCAGTATAATCAAACAAGGTGATGTTTACTATGCATTAAAAGAAAGTGTTTCTACATCCAATGCAACTGACTATTTAAGCGAATTAAAAAAATTCTCAATCTATTACCAAAGGCTAATTTATCCTGAACTTGAGCCCGAATTTCAGCTGCAAAAATATTTCAGCAGACTTAATAGAATCGAAGTTACTACTGCTTATCCATTACTTTTAAATTTTTACAGCAACTATGCTGATTTAAAAATTACTAAGGACGACTTTGTTACTATTCTGAAAACTTTAGAGAATTATCTGATCCGCAGATTTGTATGTAATGTACCTTCTAACACACTAAACAAAATCTTCCCAATAGTTTATCCTCAAATTATTTCTAAATATCCTGATAATATTGTGGAAGGTTTTAAGACTGTTTTGCAAGGCAGGGGGTATCCAAAAGACAATGAATTCTATTTGCGTTTCAGGGAGACCAAATTTTATGGCGGTGGCGACAGACAAATAAAAACAAAACTCATTCTTGAGACAATTGAAGAAAGTTTTGCTCATAAAGAGAGAGTTCCATTCGATAACTTATCTATTGAACATATAATGCCTCAAACTCTATCTGAATGGTGGCAAAATGAACTAGGAGCAGAATGGGAAGAAACACACGACTTATTTCTTCATACAATTGGAAACTTAACCTTAACAGCCTACAATACAGAGCTATCAAATGATAGTTTTCCAACTAAGAAAAAAACTTTTGAAGAATCTCATTTAGAGCTGAATAGTTATTTTTCTGAAATTTCTCATTGGACAAGAAACGAAATTGAGCAGCGTGCAGAGAAATTGGCGAAACAGGCTATTGAACTTTGGACATACTTTGGGCAAGAAAATACTTCTCCAACTGACTTGCAAGAAGTAAAGGGAACCACTCCTCTGTCATTAAGTATCCTCGGACAACATATTCCAGTTGATAGTTGGCGAGATGTTATGGAACAGACATTAAATACTGTTGCTGACCTTGAGCCAGAGAAATTCGAAGTATTGGCTCATAATTTCCCAAGATATTTAGGCAAAGACAAAAATAAATTTAGAGCTATTCGACAGCTTCAAAATGGCTACTACATTGAAATGAATTTGTCTGCTCAGAGTATTCAAAAACTTTGCTATCAAGCTATGGAAACAATCGAATTAACATCAGAAGACTGGAATGTAATAGTTAAATAACTAAGTGTCGCCCTTTGTAAATGTTCCCCACCTAATCTTAGCGTCCGCTCACGTTCAGTCAAGTTAATTATAGTTGCCTTAATGTGCATTTAGGTTACACAAGCGGATGCTTGTTACGTTATAGGTCTTAGCGGACGCTAAGACCAGTTGAGGAAAAATTAGGTGGCAAACAAATGCGACTGAGAGTAATAAGCGCTAAGTACTACAAAATGTATAGTCAATGGTTGGCTCCCCTGTAAATTTGTAGTTTCTGCCTTTGCTTGGTGTAGTCTCCGGCTACGTCACGGTGTGATCAAATCTCTGATTTGAGTAGATTATCTCCACCGATTTAATTTTTGAAATTTTGTATTTGGCAAATCTTAGATTTGCAGACGCATTGCCGTAGCCGGGAGACTACGCCAAGCAGGGGAATTTTATGAGCGACTCAAATCTAATCTCAACAACTAAAAAAAGCGACAGTGAATAGACGAAATTTTTTAGAACTCGGTACATTAAGTATGTTGAGTATACCAGTTACTAACTTTAATAAATTGTTTTCCTCTGAACAGAAGGTTTTTGTTTATGTCAGTTCATGGACAAAAAACAGCCCAAACGGTGGCGGACACGGTGGAATTCATGTTTTCAGATTGAATACTGTGGATGGTTCACTTGAAAAAATTAGTCAGATTGATAGCGAAATGAATATTGGAAGTATTTGTATTTCGACTGACAAAAAACATCTTTATGCGGTTGATGAAATCAAAAATTTTGGGGGTATTGCTGGCAAAGGCGGTGCTGTTTGTGCGTATTCAATAAATCAGAATAACGGAGAATTAACTTTTTTAAATAAACAACCTTCAATGGGTGCCTTTCCATGTTATATAACAATAGATACGACTGGGAAATTTATCATTTTGACAAATCATGGCTCGTATGATTGTATTAGCAATACTATTATTAACAATAAAGGCGACTATGAAGTTGTAGCAAGTTATGACGATGGAAGTGTTGCTTTGTTTTCAATCAAAAACGATGGAACAATAAATCCGTTATCTTATTTGGACATTCAAAAAGGACGAGGAACGCACCCATTTTTTCAACAAAGTTCACATCCTCACGCTGTAAATATTAGCCCCGACAATCAATTTGCGGTGGTCTGCAATAAAGGAAATGATAGCATAACGATTTATAAAATTGACCATTTAAAAGGCAAATTAAAACCAAACAAACCATTTACTACAAAGATTGGGACTGGACCACGGCACGCAGCATTTCACCCAACACTTCCCTATCTATTTGTTATTAATGAGGTGGTTTCTACTATTTCATCGTTTCATTTCAATAAAAAAACAGGAGAATTGTCTGAAATAGAAACATATCCTACAATTCCACAAGAATTTACGATAACAAATTATCCAGCAGATATTAGAATTCACCCAAATGGAATGTTTTTGTATGGAAGCAATCGAGGACATGACAGCATTTTTTCTTATAAAATTGAACAGGAAACTGGTAAACTGACAACATTTACGACTACACCAACAAATGGAAAAAATCCAAGAGAGTTTAATCTTACGCCTTCAGGACAATATTTGTTGGTAGGTGATTTGGACTCAAATCAAATCATATCATAAGTTATATGGTTGATGAAAAAAGCGGACTACTGACAAAATCAAGTTTGACCGAAAATATAGAAAAACCAGTATGTATTCAGTTTTTAGAATATTAAAAAATGAAAATTTGAATCTGTTTTACGACAAAAAAACTACCGCCAATAAAAGCTATAATCAATGGCGGGTTGACGTGTAAGTTTAAAGTTTATCTTCGCTATCAAGTTTGTCACTTTGGACAGTAACTCCCACTTCTGGTCTTAGCGTCCGCTAAGACCCCAAACTTCTGAGCGTCCGCTCATCTTCAGTCAAGTTGATATATTTGTCCATGGCCTGAATAAATCCTAACTTTGATAAACTATGATGCCACTAAACGAATGTATCACGATTGACAGCGAAATAGCTGCCGGAGTGCCCGTATTCAAAGGCACACGGGTTGCCGTAAAAACGCTATTCGATTATCTCGAAGAAAGCTCCTTGGAAGAGTTTCTATTTGGGTTTCCTTCGGTATCAAGAGAACAGGCTGAGGGCGTGATCGAACTGGCTGCAAACAAGCTATTATCAGATCTTGCCGCATGAAGATTCTAATCGATGAGAATATCGATGTCAGGTTCAAAAATCTGGCAATAGCCAAACGTTGTATGCAAGTCGGAGAGAAATGCAAGACTCGTCATCATTTAAAGTGGACGTTTTAACAAATCCAATTATTTCGTATCACATTTACTTCGCCTTATAATGAATTGAGTCCTGATCCCCATCAAGAGTTATATTTTTTTCTTTCCAAAGAGTAACATTTTTCCTGTCTGTTCGTCATCTGCCACATAGTCTTTCACCTAAGTAGTCGTCCCTTAAAAACTCAATTTTAGGATTAGAAGATTTTGGATTTGTGATTTTGTGGTTTTAACGAGCGAAAAAAGGCAATTAAAAAGTTGGGCTAAAAAGACAAGTGGATTT
>JBIKRT010000113.1:0-11969 GCA_044349005.1 Cyclobacteriaceae bacterium | reverse complement strand
ACACAATATGGTACTTACAATCATAAGTACTGTGTGATGTTTTTCGATAGTTTTGCATCACACAAATTTATTAAACTAAAGTCTTCGCCTAAAGGCGAGGGATTTTCCCCCTGATACATACATTAAAGAAAAGGAACCTGCCCGACCCATTGCCTAAGGCGGGTTCCCTCATTTGTTCTAGGCTGTCAATTTCAACGAAATCAGCAAACAGATAACAAGCGCAAAAAGCGCAGCCACTTCAACGAGAGCAGCAATTACAAGCATGGAGCCTTGCAATTTATCAGCAGACTCAGGCTGACGAGCCATCGCCTCCATTGCAGAACCTCCAATGCGGCCTACACCGATTCCTGCGCCAATTGCAGCAAGACCAGCACCAATACCAGCACCCATAACGGCATAACTAACGTCTAACAAAAGTGAAAATAACATAACGTTATATATTTAAGTGAAACAAAAACCAGGACTATCCTGGATATCTTTAATACTATTTAAACCTTGTTCGGCTTCATGTCCTACGCTACAGCTTGGAACTTGAAACTTTCAATGATGATCGTCATGACCATGTTCCGCCACAGCCATACCAATGTACAGCGCAGAAAACAGAGTGAAAACGTATGCCTGTATACCCGCTACCAACAATTCAATCAAACTAATCAATGTAACAAAAACAGCCGAGCCAAAGCCAACAACCCAGCTCTGGAAAATAAAGGTTAAGCAAATCAATGCCAGCAAAACAATATGGCCTGCGGTAATAGCAACAAACAATCGAACTGTTAATGAAAATGGTTTTGTAAGAACACCAATAAGTTCAACCGGCAAAATGATACTGCGCAACCAAAGAGGTACTCCTGGTGTCCAGAATATGTGCCCCCAATAGCTTTTGTTTCCACTCAGGTTCGTGATAAAGAAGGTAATTAAAGCTAGCACTAACGTTACCGAGATATTTCCCGTTAGGTTACCTGCCCCAGGCAAAAGCCCTAAGAGATTTCCAAATAATATGAAGAAAAATAGAGTTAAAAGGTAGGGAAGGTACTTTTCATATTTCGCACCGATATTAGGTTTTACAATATCGTTTTGAACGAATAAAACAATTGGCTCGATAAAAGATTGAAGCCCTTTTGGTGCTTTACCTGCTCTGCTGGTATACGATTTAGCCACTGAAATCAGTACGATAAGTAAGATGCTTGCATTAATTAATAGCATCAGCACATTTTTGGTGATGGAAAGATCAAGTACTTCTTTGCCCGATTCAACGAGCAATATTTTGTTGCCGATCAATTTATATCCTTTGTATTCTACAGGCGCATGGTGTTCAAAGAAATTTCCAGACGAAAAGAAGTCAAGGCCTTTTTCTTCTGAATAGACAATAATAGGCAGCGGTATTACGATAGCGTCTGTAATGTGCCATTGGTGATTATCTAGTACGTGTTCCAAAATTACATCGCCAATATTGGCCTCTTCGTGCCCCGAAGCGTGTTCTAAATGTAGGGTGTCTGCTGGCTCTTCTGTGTGGGTAGTCTCTTCCTTGTGCTGAGCTGATAATTTAATCGCTGAAAACAGGCTAATCGTAAAAATCAGTAGTAGAAAAAGGGCTTTTCGGGCGAGTAAAACTTTTTGCATCAGAGCCTTCGATTAGGTCGTTTTAATTTTGGTTGCAAAAGTATTGATTAATCACCCAAAAAAAAATTTAACTGCTTTTTTTTGAGTCTTTTGAAAGGCAGTAAAACCGAACCTTATAAAGGGACTGCGATTGTTGAGACCGAGCGAGAGGCTAAAGTGGTTGATATAAATTTAGTTCCAATTTTTAGAGAAATGGAGGCTGGCTCGTTGGCCTCATTTAAGATGATTAGAACCATTGTCCCCTCTGGGGTCAAAAAAGCGACATGGGGGAAAGCCACGTTTTCGGAGGACTTTATACGAAACGAACCAGGCTTCACATATTTCGAGGCGTGTGCAATAACATAGTAGGAAACATTTTTTTTAACCCCCTTATCAATTGTGATCGCTCCTAAACATTCTGTGCATCCTCCATCGGTATGCGGGCCAAAGTTGCTGTCGGATGCAAGATTCCATTCAATTACCGTCTTCGCCCAATTTTGTGTAGCTCCAATTACCACGTTTTTGGTGTGCCAGCTTAGATCTCCCCCAAAATCGCCTTTGGCTCCAGTCCATTGCTCGGTAAAGTAGATGTTTTTGTTCGGTTGCGCTTCATGCACCTTCGAAAGGGCGCTTATTTCTCCGAGATAAAGATGAAAAGCAGATCCGTCAATAAACTGAGCAGCGTCTTTATCGCTAAGAATAGCTAGCGGGTATGCTGGGTGATCGGCATTGTGATCGAATATTATTATTTTGGTTTTAATGTTTGATTCACGAAATGCCGGCCCAAGAAATTGCTTGACAAAAAGCGCCTCTTCGGTCTCATTCATCAGCATACTTGGGTTATTATTTGGGTTTTCGGGCTCATTTTGGAGGGTAATGGCTTCTATTTTGATCCCCTCGCCTTCCATCGCTTTGATGTAGTTTACGAAGTAGGTGGCATAGACCTTGTAAAATTCTGGCTTCAAATTTCCTCCTTTTGAGCTATTGTTGGTTTTCATCCACGATGGTGCCGACCAAGGTGTGGCCATTATTTTTAAATCAGGATTAATTGTCAAAATCTCCTTTAAAATCGGGAGGAGATTTTCCTTGTCGGGAGCGATGCTAAATTTTTCTAAACGAAGGTCTTTTTCGCCTTTTGGTAAATCAGAATAAGAAAATACATGATCATCCAAATCAGACGCGCCCATGCTTATCCTTATATAACTTACACCAATTCCGTTTGCTGAAAAAAGATCTTGAAGCAAGATATCTTTTTGAGCCTTCAATAGTCCGTTTTTTATCAACTGCGCACTTCCGCCTGTTAAAGCGAATCCAAAACCATCTATTTCTTGAAATTTTTGAGTGGTGTCTAATTCAAGAACATTGGTACTACTAGCCGAATCTTCAAAAACCAACGTGGTATCTATTTCTTTCAACAAGCTTGATTTGTCGAAGCTAGTAACCAATAGCTTGACATCGGCTTTCGCTTTTTGTTTGTTGGCTGTTCTACAGTTGCTAACACAAAAAGCAAAAATTAGAATAAGCAATTGCCCAGTAAATCTTCTCATGCTTTAGTAATTGTTTTTTGTTGTTCTATAGTGATAGCGAAGTTGATTATGCAATTTCATCCGTTGGTTTTAGTAGTCTTGTTGATTTTCCTAAATAAAAAAAATACTTCTAGGCTCGTAAAAAGCAAGTAACTAATTATAAACACCAACGCATTCTCAACGGCCATTTGCGCATCCATAAAGAGAATGAAGGCAATTAAAATGCCTCCGAACAAGATCTTGAGTACGATGGTAAGCAGGTAAGTTTGAGTAAAATTCGGACGAGGAGTTTTATCTAACTTGAAAAAAACAAAGCCCGTGAAAAAAGTTAAGATGGCAATAATCTCCCAACCAAATGTGGGTCGCAAAAACCAATTTTTACTCACTCCCAATTCAATTGTACCACCTATTGAAGCTGCCAGCAGGATAACACCAAAATAAAATCTTTGCATTACGTTAAGATTTTAAGTCTTTGTAAAGTTTGTACATCATCGCAAAAAAGGAGAGAAACAGAAAGGAGATGAAAAAAAGTGGAAATTCTAAATTTAAAAATTGATCAAGCTTCCAGCCTAACCAAGTAGATAGGCCTAACACTACTAAAAATTGAAACCCGAGGCTGCTATATTTCAACTACTAATTTAAAGCGCCTTTGCTTCTTCTTGGCGCAAGCCTCTCGTTCCGTTTTCAGTTAACTTAAAGTCTTTAATAGTAGCCCCCATCTTGCAAGTCCCGTTGAAAACAGCGCCTGATTCAACCACTAGTTTACCAGTAGTGATATCACCGTTAATCACAGCGGTGGCCTTTAATACCAGAACTTCGGCTATTTCTAATTTTCCTTTCACATGCCCTTCAATATCTGCATTCTGAGCAAATAAATTGCCTTCAATTTGACTGCTGTTCCCCAATGCCACTTTCGATTTCGATCGGATATTGCCGATCACTTTCCCCTCTATCCTTAGATTACCGAAGGTCTCGATATTTCCCTCCAAAATAGTCCCCTTCCCAATAACGTTGCTCGAATTACTAATTTCGTCAGCAGCGCGTTTCTGTTCTTTTGATGATAGCATGTTTTTAAATTAAAAGGTTACAAATTCTTCGGGATTCAACGAGTTGCCATTATACCACAGTTCAAAATGCAAATGGGGTCCATCTGTCATCTCTCCGCTATTGCCAACGATTGCAACGATATCTCCCGCATTTACAAAATTACCAACTTTTTTCAAGAGTCCAGCATTGTGCTTGTAGACCGAAATGAGATTCCCTGCGTGTTGAACGGCTATTATGTACCCTGAATCCTGTGTCCACGAGGCTATTATTACAGTGCCATCAGCAATACATTTCACTGGCTCATTCGCTTTAGCAACAATGTCGATGCCATAATGGCTTTTCTTCAAATTGTATTTGTCAGAAACAAAACCAGTTATTGGAGTAAAGAAAAAGGTCTGTTCTAAATCGCGATTACCCTTTATGGAAACGGAAAGATCGGATTGTTCAAATTCTTTTTTGAAAGCGGAGTCGGTGGCAGCTAATCTAATTTTCCCAGTAGTGGCTAACGGCTTTTCAACTCCCTCAAAGCTTTTCGCAGGGTCTGAAAAATCGTTCGTAGTATCCCCACTTAAAATACGCTGGAAATTCAAGATAAATTTATCTTTCCGATCAACCTCAACGGCAAGTGAATCCACCTTTAGCGCTAAACTTAGGAGTTTCTTGTTTTGCTCCATCTGCTCATGTTTTGGGTCAAACCATTTTGCCAGCAGCGTTTTTGAAAGGAACAGGCTGGATGAAAAAATAATAATAAAGGCTGTAACTAATATAATAAGAACCTTCGCATAGGTAAAGCCAATCGTTGATTTTTCTGCTAGATTTTCGTCATTGCGGATTACCAGCTGATATTTGGTAGTAAGTCTTTCGGAAAGTGTTTTCTTTTGTTTCATTCAAGTTTGGCAAAAATAGATATTCTAGGTCATTATAATATTGCCCGACTGTTTTTTACGTTTGTAGTTCAAATTATACCGCCAAGTTGCAAATACGCAGTCCTTTTCTTCTGTTCATCGCTGGTTTAGTTTCTCTGCTGCTTTGGTCTGGGTGCTCGTCAAACCAGAATACAGTTACAGCCGACATTTGGCACAACATGAATGCCCATTACAACGGCTTTTATTATGCTAGAGAAAAAGCCCAAGAGGTAAACAAGCTCATCCTTAAAAGTTTGGATGATGACCCTAGTGAAATATTAAGGCTGTTCCCTAAACTAGACACAGTGCTTGCTAAAACCTACGCCAAGGATACGGAAGAGATTGTAAAGATGGCTTCACTATCCATCCAGCGCCATCCAAACAGTCAATGGGTAGATAATAATTATGTTCAGGTGGGCTTGGCACGTCTCTACGCGTGCGACTGGCAAAATGCCATCCAAACTTTTAAATTCGTAAACACCAAAAGCAAAGATGCCAATGTGAGGCATGAGGCACTCATCTACCTTATCAGAACTTTTATTGAACAACAAGACTTCGAAAGGGCCGAAGAGGTATTCAATTTTTTGGAGAAGGAAAAACTTTCGAAAAAAAACCAAAAGAATCTGTATTTAGAAAAAGCCTATTTCTACCAGCTAAAAAATGATTACGACAAAATGGTGCGTAACCTTTCAAAGGCCGACTCGCTTCTACTGAGGAAAGACAGAAAAGGCCGCATATACTTTATTGTTGGTCAGGTCTATCAGAAACTGGGCTTCGGGGCAGAAGCTTACAATTATTATAAAAAATGCTTGCTCACCAATCCGGAATATGAAATTGATTTTTATGCTCGTTTAAACATGGCGCAAGTAGCTAACCTAAACAATAAGAAGAACATTAAAACCATTCGAAAGCAATTCACAAAGCTTTTGGCCGACACAAAAAACCAAGAGTTTAAAGACAAGATCTATTACGAAATGGGGGAGTTTGAAAGAAAACAGGGTAACGTGAATGAAGCCATAGAAAACTACAAACTTTGCGCACACGCTGGTAAGATAAAACGAATTCAGGGCAGTGCTTTTTTGCGAACAGGTCAATTGTATTTCGATTCGCTAAAGAAATACGGTTTAGCAAAAGCTTACTATGATAGCGCCATAAGTTCTTTACCAAAAGATTTCGAAAATTACGCCTCCATAAAAAGACGGCAAGAAGTGCTTGGCGATTTTGTAAAGTATACTGAAACGATTGTTCTTCAAGATAGCCTGTTGCGAATGGCCGCTATGGATTCGAGCGAATTAAAAAACCAATTGGATTCGATTTTTGCTAACAAGAAGAAACTAGAGGAAGGGCGCAGAAAGAAAAAAAAGAAGGTGGAACAGAATGCCAGCAATTCAAACCCGCAAAGCAGCAATCCTTTCTTCAATAGTGACGACAGCAATACTTCTGAATGGTATTTTGGCAATTCGTCTGCCGTAGCCCTTGGTCAGACTGAATTTGAGCGCGTGTGGGGTGCTATTGCGTTAGAAGATAATTGGAGAAGATCAAGCAAAGCAGCCATTATTAACGCCTCCACCGAAAAGCCAAATTCACCCAGCGAAAACGAGAAAAAGGTTGGCTTAGAAAAAGAGGAAGTTGCTTTAAAGGAAGAAAAACCTGTTGATGAGGCCGCGAAAATTTTAGCGCAACTTCCTAGAAGCGACAAACAAAAGCAGGAAGCACTTTCCAAAATTGAAGAAGCGTATTTCGGGTTGGGCGATTTATACTACCTACAATTGCAGGAAAAAGAGAACGCGGCCATTAGCTATGAAAAGCTTATTGAGCGATTTCCCGAATCAGTCCATGAGCCCGAGGTGTTATATAAATTGTATTTGATCTATAAAGAAAAAGGAGATCAAAAAGCAGGAAATTTTTCTCAGCTGTTAAAAGATCAGCACCCAAATTCTACCTACACGCGCATTCTCATTAACCCAGATTATTTAAAAGAAACAAGCGTTGCTGCCGAAAAGCAGAAATTGATTTACAAAGAAGCTTACGCTGCTTTTCAAGCCGGAAACTTGAGGTTGTCGCAAGAAAAAATCATGTTGGCACGCGAAGTGGGCGAAACCACTTTTTCGCAACAATTGGAGCTTCTTCAAATCTTGATTACCGGTAAAACAGAGGAGATAACAAAATATCAATTTGAGCTGGGTGAGTTTGTTAAAAAATACCCTGATGGCAGCTTAAAACCCTATGCCGATCAACTGCTTGCCGCTTCCATCGAATTTCAAAAGAAGCTTGAAAAAGCCAAAGGGATACGTTACGTGAAAGCACCAAACGATCCGCATTACTTCTCAGTGCTTTATAAAACAGCCGATAAAATCGCTGACAAGGTGTCAGCCGCTGTGGAATTGTTCAATAAAGGCCAAAAATTGATTACCACTAGCTTAAATTTCACTGACGAGCTCTCTGTAACTTTTGTTACCGGGTTCGATAACCAGCAAGCAGCGCAGGAGTATTTGGATAGATTCAAAAACCGATTAGCCAATCTCAAACCTTTTTCAGATCATAATTTCAATAACTTTGTAATCACAAAAAATAATTTCGACCTGTTTTACCGAACCAAAGCACTGGATGAGTACCTCGCCTTCTTTGATAGAAACTACAAAAAAGAAAATCAATAACCTGCTTCAAAGCAAAAAGCCGTGGGTAAATCGCGCCATAAAGTATGTGTGGGTTTTATTGATTGCTTTCATACTTGGGCTGCCCTTATACATTTTTACGGTAAGCATTGATTTATTTGGGCTTTTCGGGCCAATGCCAAATACAAAAGACATCGAAAACCCCACCAATGACCTAGCTTCTGAGCTGATTTCTGCCGATGGAGTTTCGCTTGGCAGCTACGCACGCTTTAACCGCTCACAAGTAGCGTTCAATGAGCTATCTGAAGAGTTAAGAAATACCCTGGTCATTTCTGAGGACATCCGCTTTTACAACCATAGCGGTTTAGATCTAAAAGCGTACCTCAGAGCCATAAGAGGATTGCTAACGTTTAGCCCTGCAGGTGGTGGAAGCACCATCACTCAACAACTCGCCAAAAATCTCTTTACAAAAGCCGAAGACAGAAGCCTTGATGGTGCTATTGCCAAACTCGGTAAATACCCTAAACGACTAGTACAAAAAACCAAAGAGTGGATTATTTCGGTAAACCTGGAAGAAAACTTTACTAAAGAAGAAATTCTTGCCATGTATTTAAATACTTCCAACTTTAGCAGCAATGCTTTTGGTATTAAGGTGGCCGCCAAAACCTACTTTAATAAATTGCCTAGCGAATTAAATCTTCAAGAATCTACCTTACTTATTGGCATGTTGCAAGCCCCTTCATTTTATAATCCGAAATACAAGCTAGCTAACGCATTAAAAAAAAGAAACGAAGTGTTATACAAGATTTATAAAGAAAAATATAAGATTAAAACACGCGCCCAATTCGATTCTATAAAAGCACTACCAATTGAATTAGACTATAAAGTACAAAACCAGAATCAGGGATTGGCAACGTATTTTAGAACGATGGCCAGCAAGCACTTGATGGATTGGTGCAAAGAGAAAGGCATTGATCTGTGGAATTCAGGTTTGAAAATTTACACCACCATTGACAGTAGAATGCAGCGCTATGCGGAAGAAGCAGTGACTGAAAAAATGAGCTCCTTACAAGTTCAGTTTGATAGGGAATGGAAAGCACGAAAACGTAACCCTTGGGTAGATGAAAATTGGGGTGAGATAAAAGACTTTTTGCAAAAACGAATTAAAAAAACAGACGCTTATGAAATTTATTCTGAGCGATATGGTGAGAATTCCGATTCCTTAAAGATCATGCTTAACAAGAAAAAAGCCATGACCATCTTTACCTGGAAAGGCGAGCGCGACACCTTGTTTAGCAGTATGGACTCGCTGAATTATTACGAACGATTTTTACAAACAGGCATGTTGAGCATCGATCCAAACACGGGGTTTATTAAAGCTTGGGTGGGTGGCATTAACCATAAGTATTTTAAGTACGACCACGTTAAGCAGGGCACGCGGCAGCCTGGTTCTACATTCAAAGCATTTGTTTATGGGCTTGCCATCGAGTCGGGCTATTCACCTTGTTTAACGTTAAAAGATATTTCGCCCACATTTAAACTTCCAGAAGGCGGAACCTATACGCCAAAAAACTCAGAGCCGCCCTGGAACGGAACCGGTGAGGAAATGACTATCCGGCAAGCCATGGCTCGATCCGTTAATTCAATTACTGCCCAGTTAGTTCAGCAACTAGGCCCACAAAATGTGGTTGATTTTGCGCACAACATGGGCATAAAGAGTTATCTAAATCCGGTGCCCTCCATTTGCCTGGGTGTTAGTGATGTTTCGCTGTATGAAATGGTGAGTGCGTATAGCACGTTTGTAAACGGTGGCGTTCAAATCGAACCCATCTTCATTACTCGCATCGAGGATAAAAACGGCAACGTAATCGAAAACTTTATCCCTAAAACAAAAGAAGTAATAAACGACCAAATTGCTTATAAAATGGTGTACATGTTACGCGGTGGTGTGGAGGAACAAGGAGGAAGTTCAAATGGTTTACCGGGCGATCTTCGGGTGGGCAACGAAATTGGAGGAAAAACAGGAACTACCGATGATGCTTCTGACGGATGGTACATGGGTATTACCCGCGATCTGGTATCGGGTGTTTGGGTAGGTGGCGATGAGCGAGCCATTCATTTCCCGTCATGGGGCTTTGGTCAAGGCGCAAAAACGGCAAGGCCAATTTGGTCTACCTATATGCAAAAAGTATATGCCGATACCGCCACAGGTATAAAAAAAGGTTATTTCAAAAAACCCGCAAGTGGACTGGATCTATCATTCGATTGCCACAGAGACGTACCCGATTCGGTACAAGTGGACGATGTTCCATTCGACATAAAAAATTGATGGCTTGTCGCTAAAATGGTGGAAGACCTAAAAGATCAAGTTGCTTCTTTACCTGATTCACCCGGTATTTACCGATACTACAACGAAGAAGGAATATTGATTTATGTTGGCAAAGCGAAGAGCCTTAAGAAACGCGTTAGTAGTTACTTTAATAAACAGTCGCAATACAATCGCAAAACCGAAAAGCTAGTTTCTGAAATCTCGAAAATAGAATTCACGCTGGCCAACACCGAGTTTGATGCGCTCTTGTTGGAGAATAATTTCATCAAACAAAATCAGCCGAAGTACAATATCTTACTAAAGGACGATAAGACCTTCCCGTATTTAGTTATTTTAAAAGAACGCTTTCCGCGGATTATCTATACCCGCAAGTATATCCCCAAACAAGGCGAATATTTTGGGCCATATTCAAGCGTGGTCTCCATGAAAAGTGTGCTTGAGCTGGTTCGGCAATTGTATTCCATCCGCACGTGTTCATTATTGTTATCAACCGAAAACATCGCTGAAAAAAAATTTAAGGTTTGCTTAGAGTACCACATTGGCAACTGCAAAGGCCCGTGCGAAAACTTACAAGACGAAGCTCCTTATTTGGAAGAGATTGCACTTGCCAGAAACATTCTAAAAGGCGATGTAAGTGTAGTAGAAAATTATTTTACTATGCGAATGGAAGAAGCTTCCATGCAAATGGAATTTGAGAAAGCAGCTCTTTACAAGCATAAGTTGGAGTTGCTTGAAAAATTCCAAACCAAGTCATTGGTGGTGAATAAAAAACTTACGGACATAGATGTAATCACCATCACCAGCAACGAGCAAGAAGCATTTATCAACTACATGCAGATAAAAGAAGGCGCTATTATCTTCTCTAAAAATATAGAAGTAAAAAAGAAGCTGGAAGAAACAGATGAAGATGTATTAAGTTTAGCCGCGCAGGAGATGCGAACAGAATATCGGAGCGGTAACAACACTATTTTTTCAAATATTGCTTTAAGCACCAAACAAGAAGAGGTTGAAAATATTGTTCCGCAAATAGGCGACAAACGCAAGCTCGTTGGGCTTTCTTTAAAGAACGCGCTTTTCGCAAAAGCCAAACGGGAAACCGAAAAGGCAGAGAAAAAAGAAAAGAAAAATAAAGTGTTGGGCATACTTCAACAAGATTTGCGATTGAACACGTGGCCAGAAATAATTGAGTGTTTCGATAACTCAAATTTTCAGGGCACTTCGCCCGTGGCAAGCATTGTGCGCTTTGTGGATGGCAAGCCCGATAAAAAAGGGTATCGCCACTTCAATATCAAAACCGTGGTTGGGGCAAATGACTTTGCTTCCATGAAAGAAATTGTGGGTAGAAGGTACAAGCGAATTCTAGAAGAAGAAAGTGCTTTCCCCAGCTTAATTGTGGTAGATGGAGGCAAGGGGCAACTAAGTAGCGCCTGCGAAGCGTTGCAAGAACTAGGGCTTTATGGTAAAATTCCGATTATCGGTATTGCCAAAAAACTGGAAGAGATTTATTACCCTGAAGATTCTACGCCCTTGCACATCAGTAAAAAATCGCCTGGGTTAATGCTACTCCAAAAGATAAGGGACGAAGCTCATCGTTTTGCCATCACGTTCCATCGGGTAAAGCGTGCGCAAGGCACTTTCAAAACAGAGTTGGAAGAAGTGGAAGGCATCGGCAAAAAGACAGCGGATAAGCTACTCTCCCATTTTAAATCGTGGACAAAAATTAAAGATGCCAGTGTGGAAGAGTTAGCAAGTGTAGCTGGAAAAAGTGCTGCTGAGAAAATAACGAGTTTTGTTGCAAAGAAGTCTGAACCGGAAAATGAATAGTTAGTCGTCCCTTAAAAACTCAATTTTAGGATTAGAAGATTTTGGATTTGTGATTTTGTGGTTTTAACGAGCGAAAAAAGGCAATTAAAAAGTTGGGCTAAAAAGACAAGTGGATTTACTTTCC
>JBIKRT010000112.1:0-12054 GCA_044349005.1 Cyclobacteriaceae bacterium | reverse complement strand
AAGCAAAGATGGCAAGCTCGAATTAGACTTAACGGAAGTGCCAAACGGGCTATATTTTCTTCACGTGAATGACGGTATTGAAATTACCAAATCGCAAATTCAGGTGAAACATTAATGTATCTTGATAAGGTAAACAGAAAAGAGGGCTTCCGCCCTCTTTTTTATGCCCTAACAATAAACAATCTTCCTTATAATCCAGCCTTTTTGGCTTTAGTGGCTGCTGTTGTTTTCACACTATCTCCCACATCAAAACCCCACTGCCCCATCCATCTGTTTCATGTTTTCGCGGTATATACCTGTAAGCGTATCGCGGCTGGCCAGCAGGGTCCTTTTTACATCGGCAGCCAGTAGGTCGCGTTCTCTGTAGGCGGTTTCCATTTCTTTCTTTAGTCGTTCGGCAGTAGTGTGGAGAGTAAGTGCTTGAGCCACTTTAGGGCCATCGGTTGTCCAGCTATTGTCTTCCATTGCGTTCAGTGGGCTTGCAGCCCCCTTTTCTTGGTGCTTGGCATACACTTCGGTAGCCAAATTGAGTAAATCGGCAGTATTCGTTGGAATATCTACCCTCATTTTTGTTGACTTTGCCATGATTGATAATTTGTTTTGTTCTATGATTTTATACGAAACCGAAAAACCGTTGGTTTCACAACTTCATGCTTTTTTTACAAGCATAAAAATTCAACGAATTAACAGGAGAATCCAATAATGGCAGTTTCGCTTCCAATCTCGCCACTATTGAAGCCAATGTTGGAGGGATTGGCTTCAATTTCGGCATAGTTGGATACAATTTCGGCACTTGTAGGTTTTATGTTGGCAAAATTGATATGCAAGGCGAGGGTAGGAGAATCAAATTTGCCAACTTTGCTTTTAATGATGGCAATTTTATCTAATTAGCAGTCAACTCTTTCATGATTACAATTGAAAACTATATTAATTGTTTTACCGATCATTTTAACGATGATAGAGATACGTTACCTTGGAATTTTGTAGCTGACCTTTCCCCTTCAATATTAGCAATGATAGCGAGGCTGAATGATGACTACATCATCATGAGCACAATCGCCATTCATAAAACAGCTATCGTTGAAGAAGGGGCACTTCTAAAAGGTCCCCTCATTATTTCGGCAAACTGTTTTGTTGCTGCGCATGCTTATCTTCGTGGTGGCGTTTATATCGGTGATAACACGATTATTGGGCCTGGGTGCGAAATCAAAAGCAGCGCGATCTTCAATCACACATCTGTTGCTCACTTCAACTTTATTGGCGATTCAATCATCGGAAGCAACGTAAACTTTGAGGCGGGTTCCATCATAGCCAATCATTTTAATGAACGAGAGGATAAATCAATAACAATTACAGCAGATGGCATCTCTCAAACGATTTCCTCTACAAAATTCGGAGCGGTGGTAGGTGATCATTCAAAGATAGGCGCCAATGCGGTGCTTTCGCCTGGAACAATTCTTAAACCAAATTCAGTTGTAAAAAGATTGGAACTGATTGATCAAACGAAAGCTTAGATAAACTTCGCGTTTTCAAGATCCTGGTGAATGTTTGAAATTTTTCTAGCCATTGAGACTCAGATTTATCGGGAGTTGGTAAATCTAAATTTTGTTCTCTTCGTCTCCATAAAATTGAAGGTAAGACTTATATCAAAAAATAAACATACCAATGCTGAGTCGTGCACTTGCTTCGAGTCATCACATGAATTGTGAATTTCAGTGCAACCTACTCCCCATATCCTCCAACGCCACGCCTTTTGTCTCTGGCATCATAAAGCGAACGAAGAGCAGTTGGAGGAACATCATCACTGCAAAAAATAGAAATATCGGAGCACCACCAAATTGCCCTGCAATGATTGGAAATACGTTAGCCAATATGGCCGCGAAAATCCAGTGTGTAAAAGCGCCCATTGATTGGCCAGCGGCACGCACTTCGTTAGGAAATATCTCGCTGATAAAAACCCAGATCACTGTGCCTTGACTGATGGCATGTGACGCAATGAATAAGAATACAAATAGGGTAATGCCATCGTAAGAATCCGTGTAGAATGCTCGTGCAATTAAACCCAGAGAAAGTAAGTATCCTCCTGAGCCCAAGTACATCAGGGTTTTGCGGCCATAGCGATCGATCAACGATAATCCAATCATGGTGAACGCCAAGTTGATAATGCCAATACCAGCCGATGAAAGTAAGGCGGTAGACTTACCTAAACCTGCCATTTCAAAAATACGTGGCGCATAATAAATGATGGCGTTGATGCCCGATGCTTGATTAAAGAACGCCATGAGAAAGGTTAGTAAGATTGGCCAATAGTAGGCTGCTGAAAAAAATGCTAGCTTGGCTTTACCTTTTGATTCATCGTTGGATTTAATGATCGATTGATAAGTAGCTTCTGCTGTTTCAGGATCGATTTGCCTGAGAATATCTTTGGCGGTTGATAAGTCGTTCTTTTTCAAAATTAACCATCTGGGGCTTTCTGAAATTAGGGTGGTAAGGAATGTAAAGATCAACGAAGGTACGCCTACAATACCTAACATCCACCGCCATGAATTCTCTGAACCAAGTTCCTGAAAGAAGTAGTTTGATACGTAGGCAATCAAAATACCAAATACAATGTTGAACTGAAATAGTGCAACCAACTTACCTCGGTTTTTAGCCGGGGCGATTTCTGAAATATACATGGGTGAGATAACAGACGAAGCGCCAATACTAAATCCTCCAATTAAACGAAAGATCATAAACGTATACACATCTTGCGCTAATGCGGATCCTAGTGCACTCACAAAAAACAAAAGGCCTACCCAAAACAGACTTTTCTTTCTTCCCAACGAATCGGCAAAATAACCACCTAACATCGCGCCTAGCACCGTGCCGTACAGCGCAATAGACACGGCCAATCCGTGCATGACGTTGTCTAATTTCCAAAGCTGTTGAATGGTTTGTTCAGCGCCTGAAATAACAGCAGTATCAAGGCCAAATAAAAAGCCACTTAAAGCAACTGTGATACTCCACAAGATTAGTTTGGTTTTCATAATTAGACGTTAGACATGAGATGTAAGACTTGAGATAAAAGATTTAGCAAATGAGAATGCGATTATACGATAATTTGTTCAATGGACAATAGTCCATCGACCATCGACAGTTTGTCTACTGACTCAACTCATATGCACTCCGGTAAAAATCTTTTGACTGAACGTATTCAAGTAACTCTGTATAAAACGGATGCGAGCCGAGCGTGGCGCTATCACCGATCATGATTAGCCTTTTCCTTGCACGTGTCATGGCCACATTGGTCCTTCTTATATCGGAAAGAAAGCCTACTTCTCCTTTGTCGTTGCTGCGCACGAAGCTGATTGCGATGATATCGCGTTCTTGTCCTTGAAAGGCATCCACCGTATTGATGGAAATGAATTGATGTATCTCGTTAAGAATATCGCTTGCTTCGCATAGCTTGTGCAGATAATCCACTTGGGCACTGTAAGGGGTAATAATACCTAGCGTGTAATGGGCTTCCAACCACGCTTCAATGGTAATATTCTCGGCTATCTTTTCAATTTCCCGAATTAATAGTTTTGCCTCGTCTTTATTGAATCGACTGAGCGTTTCAGGGTCTTGTTTTTCAACGTACCCAATCCCTGCGGTGTCAATAAAATCAATTGGGAGATAAGTAGGTAAGGTGGCGAGGCGCACGGATTCATCCGCGATGAGCGCATTCTTGTAAAAATGAAGGGAAGAAAATGCCATAATATCTTCGTGCATTCTGTATTGAATTTTTAGCATGGTGCCTGTAATCGGCTGTCGCTCAATACATTTTTCAAACAAGGTTTTAGCCAAACCTGCTTTGGCCGCTTCGTATGATTTGATAGTGGGTGGCAACTGACAATGATCTCCGGCAAATACTACTCTTTCGGCTTTCAATATCGGTATCCAACACGCGGGTTCAAGCGCTTGGGCTGCCTCGTCAATAAACACGGTCTTATATCTTCTGCCCTTTAGCAAGTGGTTGGTGCATCCTATCAACGTGGAGGCAATAACATCGCTATTTTGGAGTAGATCATTCACAATATAAAATTCCAGCATATCGGCATCGGCTTTCATGGCTTTTGCTTCGTCAATCATTCTGCTGCGCTGCTGTTTTTCGGCATGACCAAAATTGCGTTTGAATTTATACGCCATGTCACGCAGTTGTTGCATGCGCTTGCGCATTACCCGTAGCTCTTTGTAGTTTGGGTGCAAGGCTATTTTGGCGTCAAGAGTTTTACTTAACGATAATTCTGTAACGCGAGCAGGGTGCCCGATTCTCAGTACGCGCAAACCTTCGTCACTTAGCTTTTCGACTAGCAAATCAATGGCGGCATTACTTGGTGCGCACACCAGTGATTGCCCTTCTGATTGCACCGTAAGTTTAATCGCCTTGACCAACGTGGTTGTTTTGCCAGTGCCTGGCGGGCCATGAATAATGCCTACATCTTGTGCTGATATGATTTTTTCTAAAGCCAACGCCTGGCTTGCATTTGGCAACTTTGTGTATTGATTTTTTAGAGACGCTAAATCTAGCTTTTGATCAGAGAAACTGCCCTTCTTTTCACCTAATAATATATTTCGCAACTCAACTATTCTACCGTCTTCTGCTTTCATCACTGCCTTCATTGCGGTTTCCATCTCGCGGTAGGTCATCTCATCAAACATCACGTCTACACCAATCATGCCGCTGTGAATCCAATCAGGCAAGTCATCCCCGTTAAGGGTAATTACCATCAGGTTGTCGCGCACATAATTTATTACTCCCCCTATGTTGGCTTTCTCAGGTGTGTTGCCAGCATTCGAAAAAACACTTACTAATTTCCCGCTTCCAAAAACATGCGGTTCATCGATATGATTAGTGCGTTCTATTTCAATTTGGTAGCGTTCGCCCATGCCGATGGAGGCACTTTTTACCCGCACGGGATACCAGCACTTGCCTTCTTTTGTTTTGCGATGCAACGGCAGCAACAAAATCTTTTGACGGTATTGTTCAAGATCAGCTTGCCTCTCAATTTTTATGAGTTCGAGTGTATGGTTGAGTTCTTCGTTGATGGACATGGGTAAAAACAGCAAAGATATAGATTATCCTGCTCCTTACGTTGATCTGAATATTGGGATGTAGCCATATTTGGCGGCCAGGCGGACTATTCGTTCCAAGTCCGTTCACGCTCGACCCAACCCACTTCGGGCTTTCCACTGCAAGACCTAGCCGAAGCAAAGCTCGATATGCATCCACAAGGCTCGCTTAAGCCCATAATTAAGGATGGGCTGCTCAATTTTATTTTTTTATCATCATTGTCAGCCGTTTATTTGAGAGTTCTTTCTTTATGTACTCGTCATAATATTTGTTTGTCATAAGATTTGCTTGAAAAGTATAATCAACATTCCTACGAGCATTCTTCATTAAAATGCTGGCACCGAAGTTTGAAAAATCGGTGTTCTTGTACTTATCCAATTCTCTATTTTCTATTTTTTTGTCATCCAGCCATACGCCATATTTCTTTGGATCTTTCAGACTTTCAAATTCTTCTTCGGTTGGTACATTCTTACCCAAAGGAGGCAGCTTAATAAACAGAACCGATTGCTTTTCTTGTTGTTCTTTGCTCATCGCTGTAAAAATACTTTGTAGCCTGGCATATTCATCTTCAGGAATTCTGCCTTTTGCTGTTTTAGCCTTTACTGAAAGCGTTTCGTATTCCGCAAGCCATTCTTCCGATGCGCCTTCAGTGGTTGCTTTAGGTCTAACTTTTTTCAATTTGTCGTTACTCTTCGTGGTAGCTTCCTGAGCAACAGCCCTTGTGCTAAATAAAAAGATAGCGCAAGCAAGTGTTGGCACAACTGCCATTTGAATGCAGCTTGCCTTTTTGACGGATGTAGTTTTGGTCATCATAAGTAATCGTTTTTTGGTTGTTAAATAATTGAATTGACTGGCTAGAACAGCGTACTGATTTGTGCTTGCTTTCGCGATAAGCAAGTGTTGATAACGATGGAGATTATTATTCTTTAAAACAGTTTCATCTGCTAGAAATTCATGGTTAAGTTGAATGGCTCTTTTGTAAAAAAGTAACACAGGGTTAAACCAGAAAAACACTTGAAGCAATTCGATCAAAACAATATCAAGTGAGTGCAATTGCTTGGCATGACACGCCTCATGTTGTAGTATTTCAGGTTCGATCGCGTCATTGTAATAATCGACTTTGTTAATAAAAATGAAATTGAAAAAGCTATAAGAAACACTACGTTCATTGATCAAAACAAAAGTCAGGTTTTGGAAAGCTATTTTTTCATTGTCAATAATTTTTGAAACCATCCTATATAGATTAATCGAAAATCGAAGCAACAGAATCGTGGAAACCGCGAAATCGCACCACCTGACGATTGCCTGCCAATCGGCTGCGTTGACCGGGACAACATTTGCATGAATAGGAGAACTTAACGCATTTACCTGCTCTCTAGCGTTTTCGATGATTATTGCATTGGTGATTGTTTTATTGGGCGCTTGTGTAGGAAGCGTAATCCAAGGAATACCGATTGATAAGAATAGGCTAGCTAACAAAAAGAATCTGTTGAACGCATTCATTTTTTGTCGTTCCAACAGAATTTTATACACTACCATAAATAGCGCGGAGCACAGTATTGCGTTAAGAATTTGCGTTATCATTTTTTCTTTCGTTTTATTTCGAGTTCCACTATTTTTTTCAGTTCCTCCAATTCAGCGCTTGATAAGTTAGTTGACGTGGTAAAGAAAGATGCGAACTGCATGGGAGAGTTCTTGAAATAGTCTTTGATAATGCCCTTCACATGTTTCGAGAAATAATCGGTCTTTTTGACGAGCGCATAATATTGACGAGAGTTGCCAAAGACTACGTAGCCTACAAACCCTTTGTCTTGCATTCTCTTTAGAAGTGTAGCAATGGTTGTGGTAGCAGGCTTTGGCTCAGGGCAGCCATCTATGAGCTCTTTCATGAATACCTTTTCTTTTTGCCAAATCAATTCCATTAGCTGCTCTTCGGTTTTAGTCAACTTCATTTTACTCTACAATTTGTTTGTATACTCTACAAATGTAGAAATATGTTTAATTTTCAAAACGGTTTTCTAAATTTTTCGCTTATTTGTTAATTACCTTCGGTTTTACATCTGTCCGATTCCTCTTATGACAAAAAACAACACAAGCCTATTTCAAGTCGCTGTCATTGTAAGTGCGCTTGGATTTTTCGTAGACGTATATGACTTGTTGCTCTTTGGCATTATCCGCAAACCCAGTTTAGCTGACCTCGGTTTGACCTCTGAAGAGATATTAACGCAGGGTGAATTAATCATTAGCGTTCAAATGGTTGGTTTACTTGTTGGAGGTATTGTATGGGGCATCATTGGCGATAAAAAAGGTAGGCTCAATGTGCTGTTTGGTTCAATTCTTATTTACTCCATCGCCAACATTCTTAATGGCATGGTTACCAATACCACACAGTATTTGGTTTTACGATTTATTGCGGGGGTAGGATTGGCGGGCGAGTTAGGAGCTGGCATCACTTTAGTGAGCGAACTGTTACCCAAAGAAAAAAGGGGTGTGGCCGCAGCATTTATTGCTTCGTTTGGCATACTGGGTGCTGTCACTGCTTTTTTTATGAAGGAGCTTTTCTTTTGGCGTACATGCTACTATATCGGTGGTGGGCTGGGATTGATATTGCTTGTCCTGCGCGTCAAGGTAAATGAGAGTACAATGTTCAAGCAACTACGGCAAGACAATGTGGAACGAGGAAATTTCCTTATGTTCTTTACTAATAAGCAACGGTTTTACCGATATGCCCGCTGTATTTTAATTGGCCTACCCGCCTGGTACATCATTGGCGTGTTGGTGACTTTTTCTGACCAATTTGGTGAGGCGTTTGGCATCAATGACATTGACCCAGGAAAGGCTATTATGTTTTTGTATTTGGCAATAGCCTTTGGCGATTTATCCGTTGGGCTATTGAGCCAGCAATTAAAAAGCAGAAAGAAAGCTCTTTATATCTTTTATTCGATCACCATACTCTTTACAACGTTATTCTTTTTGCAGGATGGTGGCAGCGCCATGCGGTTCTATTTGATATGTGCCGGCCTAGGTTATGGAACCGGTTTTACAGTCGTCTATATTACCATGAGTGCTGAGCAATTTGGAACAAACCTCAGAGCCTCGGCTGCCATTAGCATTCCTAACATGGTTCGCGGTGCCCTGCCATTGATTATCTTACTGTTCAAATTTACACGCAATTTGTTCGGTAGTTACGTTACGGGCGGCTGGGTCACTGGTGTGATTCTGATGACAATTGCAATAACAGCTTCACTTTTTACAGAAGAGACCTTTGGCAAAGACTTGGATTTTATTGAGAAAGATGAATAGGGTGGCCGTATTTTGAATCGGTTCACTCTTGGATTACCTCTAATTAATCGATAGCTTTCCATTTCAAATTCCCTGCCTTATGAAGAGACTTTTCGCGTTTGCCCTTATCGTTTTCTGTATTAAAATCAGTTATGCCCAAAAGAAGCAGGAACCTGAAATTATTTCTAAACCTCCTGCCGCCTCTGGGATTGATTCCAAGGTAACTGGAATGAAAAAACATTCTGGTTTTTTTGATTTTTATTATGATGAAAAAACCGACAAAATCTTCCTCATCGTTAATAAGCTGGATCAGGAATTTCTTTATGTCGAGTCATTAACAGCCGCCATTGGATCTAATGATATCGGGCTTGACCGCAATCAACTAGGGAAGGAACGCGTGGTTAAATTTGAAAGGCGTGGCCCCAAAGTATTGCTTATTGAACCTAATAGTTTTTATAGGGCTAACAGCAACAATGCAGCCGAAGTAAAAGCAGTGGAGCAGTCGTTTGCTCAATCCGTTTTGTTTGGATTTACGATTGTCGCTGAAGAAGGAGGGAGGCTATTAATTGACGCGTCCGATTTTTTGCTACAAGATGCACACGATGTCATTGGAAGGCTAAAGTCTGGTAGCCAAGGAAGTTATTCATTAGACAAATCTCGTTCTGCATTTTACATTGAGCGCACCAAAAATTTCCCTCAAAATTCTGAGTTCGAGGTAATTCTTACTTTTACAGGGCAGGCTACCGGTGAATTCATTAGAAGTGTAACGCCAACTCCTTCGGCCATTACGGTGCGAGAGCATCATTCATTTGTTCAATTGCCGGATGGTAATTACAGACCACGAAAATTCGACCCACGAGCTGGCTATTTTAACACTTCCTATTATGATTATGCAACCCATTTTACCACTCCACTCGAGCAGCGTTTTATTACCCGCCATCGGTTAGAAAAGAAAGATCCTGGAGCAACTGTAAGTGAAGCTGTAAAGCCAATCATTTACTACGTAGATCCAGGTGCGCCAGAGCAAATTAGAAACGCGCTAATAGAAGGTGCAAGCTGGTGGAATCAAGCGTTTGAGGCGGCCGGATTTAAAAACGCTTTTCAAGCGAAAGTATTACCCGATGATGCCGATCCGATGGACGTACGCTATAATGTGATTAACTGGGTACACCGTTCTACTAGAGGTTGGTCGTATGGATCTTCAGTGACTGATCCACGAACTGGCGAAATCATAAAAGGCCATGTTTCACTGGGTTCGCTTCGCGACCGTCAGGATTACTTGATATTCGAGGGATTGCTTGCACCTTATGAAGATGGCCAACCAGTTTCAAAGGATTTGGAGGAACTAGTGATCCAGCGATTAAGGCAACTCTCTGCTCATGAGGTAGGGCACACGCTTGGGCTCGCCCATGCATATTCTTCGAGTGCGGAGGGCAGGGCGTCAGTAATGGATTATCCCCAGCCAAATGTCAAACTTGTCAATGGCAAAATAGATGTTACTGATGCGTACACAAAAGAAATAGGCGCGTGGGATAAAGTAGCCATCACTTTTGGTTATCAGGATTTCCCAAAAGGAACCGATGAGGAAAAGGCTTTGTATGAGATCATTCAAAACTCATTGCGAGATGGATTAACTTTTCTGTCCGATCAAGATGCTCGCCCGCAAGGGAGTGCTCACCCGTTCACCCACTTGTGGGATAACGGTAAGGATGCTGCCGATGAATTAAATAGAATGTTGGAGCTCCGATCTTTTGTGTTGAAGAATTTTGGCGAGAAAAATATCCCGAAAGGAACCGCCATGGCGATGTTAGAAGAAGCGTTAGTCCCTATGTATTTTTACCACCGGTACCAAACTGAAGCCGCTTCCAAACTAATAGGTGGTTTGAACTATCGATATGCACTAAAGGGCGATGGGCAGCTTGTCACGGAATTTATTCCAGTCGCCCAGCAAGACAAAGCTCTTAATGCATTGTTAAAGTCTGTAGCGCCTTCTTCATTAATGCTACCTGAGAGTTTACTCAAAATAATTCCACCACGGCCATTGGGTTACGAACGCCATCGTGAAGTGATAAAAATCAGGACAGAATTGACGTTTGATGCATTGGGAATTGCGGAGGCCGCTGCCGATATGACTTTTGGATTGGTTCTTTATCCGGAACGTGCCAATCGTTTGGTGGAATATCACGCACGGAATTCCAGCCAACCGAGCTTAGAAAGTATTATGGATAAATTGATCAATGCTACTTTTAAATCACCTTTAAAAATAGGTTATGAAGGTGCCATTCAGCAGGTAACCAACAATGCACTATTTGTAAGCCTTTCTGCGCTTAGTCAACATAAAGATGCATCTGCGCAAACCAAAGCAATCGCACTGTTAAAGCTGGATCAACTAAAGACGTGGTTAGCTTTGAAAATCGCCATTGCAGCTGATGAAGAATGGAAAGCTCATTATGCTTACCTGGTCACCCAACTTAAATCGCTGCAGGAAAATCCAAAAGAGTTTAAGGCTGAATTTTTATTCGCTCCGCCTCCGGGGCAACCCATTGGTATGGATTTAGACTTTTGTGGAAATTGAATTACCAGACAATAATGAAACGGACTTGCATTTTTTTTCTTTTTATAGTTAGCACACTAAGCTATGCTCAAAAAGAGTGCGTGCTCCGAAAAGAAAAGGACAGCATAAAAGTGTATACGTGCAACAATGATAACTCCCGATTCAAAACAATTCGCGCTTCGGTGATAATGGAGGCTACTCTGTCGCAGGTAGCCTCGGTTATCATGGATGTGGAAAAGTACGACACGTGGCAGTTCAACACGATTAGCGCTAAAAAATTAGAAAAGCCAACTGATGAAGATGTGACGTTTTACTCTGAAGTCGATGCTCCGTGGCCAATTGCCAACCGCGATCTTATCATTCGCATCCAATTATCGCAGGATAAGCAAACAAAAATAGTTACATTGAATTGCAATAGTTTGCCAAAATATCTGCCAGAAAATAAGCAAATTGTAAGAGTGCCTTTTTCAAAAGCATTGTGGGTGCTGACTCCGTTGTCTAAAAATCGCGTCAATATAGATTATTCAATTGAGATAAATCCAGGTGGTGCGGTGCCTGCTTGGATGGTGAACATGGTCTGCGCGCAAGCTCCCTATGAGTCGTTTCGAAATTTTAAAGCAAGACTTGCTGCTAAAAAATATAATGACAAGGTAGTTTCTACGGTTGTAAATTATTGATAGCGCAGCGTATTCCTCACTTCGAAAGCAAATATTTCTACAAAACTTGTTTTTGAATAGTCAACGGAAGATTTGTCATAAGCTCAATTCTTTCAAAAGTGTATGAATAAATTCTTCCTTTTGAAACTTTTCTATTGAAACATAATAGATGTTAGATTTTACTTCAATTACACGTGACTTTTCATCAAATGAAATAAGAAAATCGTGGAAAGCTTTTTTTTTGACATTGTCACTATGACCTGTGAGATTTACGTCAAAGTCGGTAAATATTAATTCTGTAAAAAGAATCAATCTATGCTGACCTACCAAAGTAGCATACCTAGTCACTCCTTAAAAAGCCCAATGGGATTAGTTTTTGAATAAAATCGATCGAATTGAGTTGAAACAATCTGCAAGAAAGTCGGGTTTTATCTTTAAAACCTTGCAGATTTTTTATGCTTACA
>JBIKRT010000165.1:0-3318 GCA_044349005.1 Cyclobacteriaceae bacterium | reverse complement strand
CTATAATCACACCTTATTCAAAGCAAAAGGAATCAAGACTATACCTGCCTAACACCGAACAACAAAACCTGTTAAAATTATTCAGCATCTAAAACCAATGACGGGTGTCCCAGCGAGGAACTCAGGAGCATGGCCTCAACAACTAAATTGCTTAGTAGATGGTGGTGATTCAAACTGTTTTTTCTGTTCAATTCGTTTATTGTGCAGCAAAGGAAACAAGAAGACTTTAATTATCCAAAGTATTTCGCCCTAGGTAGGCATTTATTTTAACTAAAACGTATGCGAAAACCCAATACCGAGCACGGCAGAGTTTTGGACTGGCTCTAGGCGAAGCCCAATAGAATTCCTTTTCATGATGGTCGTGTTATACTTGTCGATAGCTCTGTTTAATTGCCGCTTAGCCCCAATTTCAAAACCAATAATTGCTGCTGCTGAACCAAAAGATACAATCAAAAACGTTTTTGGATCAAAACTTCTGGCACCTATCGTATTGTTGGATGATGGTAAAGAAAACAGATAAATGGCAGGAATAAAAACGGCAGTTGTACCAATCAGTCTTAGCGTTTTAAAATTCTTGTAGCGCAAGTCAACCTCAGCATCTTCTAGACTTTGCAGCGGTATTTGCAGGCCAAAAGCACCGCCATCTACCTTTTTAAAATTATAGTAATAGCTAACTCCTTGCTTGTGGATGGGCTTGAGATGTACGGTCTGGGTTGCCTGTCCAAATGCCGAGATGGCAAGTACTATTGGAGGAATTAGGAGTTTTATTTTGCCGATTTTCATTTTTGATTTTCTTAAACAGCAACGAACAACCTTTTTTTTGTATTTCAGACTAATGTAAATTTTTTATCGAATTAAAGTTAGTTAAAACTTAACACCCACTCCAACAAAAATCGTCCTTCCATTTCCGGGTAATATTCCCGGGCCTGGGTAGCCACCCGATCTTCTCGCTGTATAATTGCCATTTGTGACGTTGTTGATTCCGGCCTTCAGCGCGATATTCTTCGGGAATCTATACTGTGCCGAAACATCCAATACTTCGTAGCCTTTAATTTTTCCAATGGTCGCAATTGCATTTGGGAGTTCTGTATTGGCAGCATCAGTAAAAACATCGCTGACACTGCTTAGTTGACACGTGGCAGAAAAGTGAGCGATAGCATACGTAGCGCCAAACCGATGAATAAAGCTCGGTGCATTTTCAACGCGTTTGCCTTCTATTGATTTCGTGGGGTCACCTGAAATGGCAGGGTTATTCCATTTCACGTAAGTGGCATCGATAAACGCATTGGAAGCAAAAAGAGAAAAGTCTCCCACCTTCGAATTTTCTGAAATTGCTTTTATCACATTTAGCTCAATAAACGACTCAATTCCTTTGCTCACCGAAGTGCCAATGTTGGTTCTAAAAACTTGATTGTTTTGGCTGATAGTTCCGATTCGATTTTCATAGTTAAGGTAGAAAACACCAACATCGAAATTCAGGAAACTTTTAATTGACCCTCGATAACCTAAATCGATATTGTACCCGCTGGCATCTTTTAAGTTGGGATCAATGATGTCAGTAGTAGCAGAAGGGGTAAGTTCAGAAAAAGTGACGGGTCGGTAAGCTTGCGAGAAATTACCGTAAATGTTTGTTGTAGGGCTAACCAGAAACTCACTGCCCATTCCAAGAAGTACAAAATTCCGTGTTCTTGAATCAGAATTTATACCTCCAGTTGAAGTTGAATTGATGTATCCTCCAGCTGTATTTTTTATATTCTCCACTCTTATCCCTGGTACTACCTTCCAGCGTTTGTTTAAGTAGAAAATATTTTCTGCAAAGAACGCGACATTGGCGGTGGTAAATTGTAATGATCTTCCAAATTCCTGGTTAGCGAGCGTTAAATCAAAATCACTGCCAGTGGTGCCAATGCCAAGTTGATTTCTCTTTGTGTTTCCGCTATAAACTCTCACTCCGCCAGCGAGAATACTTTCTTTCCCAAGAATAGAGTATCGCCAAGAAAGCCGAGCTTCCGATCCGAAATTTTGATAGTAATCGCGATCCACTTGCCTGGCGCTATATTGAAGCGTTTTAGGATCAATCGCGTCTTCCACGTTTATTGCTTTCGTGAAACCGACACTGTTGCGTTCTGAAATGGTGGCGAATGACTTAATCTGAAGATTTAGGTTAGGTGCGAAGGCGTACTTGAGAGTCATAGAGACAATATTCCATGGAGCGTTAAACCAATTTCGTTTTCTTGACGATTGCCTTGGGTTATCCACGAGTTGCTGATCGGTAAGCCCACCGGGCTGTTGACTTTTGAAGGATGATCGGGTATAATCTAGCTGAATGTTTAGTTTAGTGCTGAATTGATAACCGATGGATGCATATCCCGTAAGGGTTCGGTATTGACTGTTGTCGCGCCAGCCATCAGCCGAACGGTAATGGAGAAAACTGTAGTAGGAAACTTTTCCATTACCTCCGCCAATCGCATTGTAGGTATCGTACAGACCAAAAAAACCAATTGTTTGCTGTGATTCGATCGACATCGGTTTGTCAGGGTTTCCCTTTTTTACCTGATAATTTAACAGACCTCCAAATTGAGACCCGTATTGAAGCGATGCGGCTCCCCGGACAACCTCGATTTTCTCAAGCGCTTCCATTGGGGGGGTATAATAGGCTTCAGGGTAACCAAATGCTTCTGAGCTGATATCGCTTCCGTTTTGCCTTACGTTGAACTCCCACGAACGGTTGGGGCTCAAGCCTCGGGAAGCAACGCCTACCTGGATACCCGATCCGTCATTTTCCCAAACACTTATACCCGGCACTTTGGCAAAAACTTGCCTCGCGTTGTTGGTGCTGAGATCGGCATGTGATTGTGCCAATTGAATCACTTCGTTTTTCTTGCCTGCATAAATTACATTGTCTTTTAGGTCAGGGAGCTTGGTATTTCCTAATAAAGAACGCTCCTCAGTTACTTCTATTTGGTTGAGGATAATTGCTTTTGTGGTATCTTTTTTTTGAGCTATAGTATTGATTGGTACGATATTAATCAACAAAATTGGCAGGATAAATCTATACATTGGTGTTGTGTTTCTTTAAATTTGAGAACGCAAAGATGTTATTTAGAATTATTCTAAACAACGTGCGGGCGCAGACTTTTTTTGACTACTTTCAGTGCTATCGATTGAAATTGCTAGAAACCTCAGTACCTAAACTAAACTACCCTCGCCTAGAAGGCGAGGGGTTGATGAGATCACTTCGGCTTGAAGCCGACTAAAGGCCATCGGAAACAGTGAAGTCCTCATCTTTCTTTTCTTTATCTTGATTCTCTATATAGT
>JBIKRT010000177.1:0-3326 GCA_044349005.1 Cyclobacteriaceae bacterium | reverse complement strand
GCGTTTTATGTCGATAAAAATATCGTCTTTTATGTTGGAGAAAATATCGCCTTTTATGTTATGAAAATCATGATGATCGTTGAAGTGAAAATTTCGATTGAAATTCAGGCAAAAATTCAACCGGAAATCTAGCCCAAATCCAACCCACGATCCCGCTTGGGTTTGAGGGTGATTGAACCACGATCGCGATCCTTGTCGCGCTCAGCTTCACCTTCGCGCATCCGGCGGAACTTGGCGGCGTCCCGATACAGACCGAGGATACGTTCAGCTTCCTTGCGGCGATTCTCTTTGATTAGCTCTTGAAGAGCTTGGCGATCCTTGTGCTGCGCATGGATCAGGACGTGCCGCTCATGGCTATCGCGTGTCCGCGCAAATTTGGATTCCATCTCATTCTGCTTGCGGGTTTTGAAATATTTCCCCGTCATAAAATCCCACGCACCGGCAATACCTTTGCGCAGACGTGATGCGCGAATGCGTTACTCTTCGTTCCAACGTGCGGTGATGGATTTATCGAAGGCTTGGCGTTCAGCCTGATGCTGAACCTTGAGCGCTTCGCGCTTGGCTATCAGCGGTTCCATGTTGTGGCGGGCGATGCGTTTGGCCTCTGCAACGTCGCGGGTGAGGCGTGGGGCGATTTGCTCTCCGATGAATTGTTTTGTTTCATCGACGCTGCGCAGCTTGGCGAGATCACCGAGGCGCGATGCAACGTCTTTCGATTTTGCATCGATCATGCGCGCGAGCGCGAACACATCGCCGTCAATAGTGACGGCGACGAATCCACGACGATCACCGCGCGCGAGAAACAGGCCGCGCTCTTCGAGCGCGGACGCAAATGCAGCCGCGCCGTCCGATTGCTTCCAGCATTCTTGCACGGCGGATTTGAGTTCGCGCGGATCGAGACCCGCGCGTTTGGCTTGTTGCCATTCATCCAATGTGAAATTGCGCGCATCGCGCAGCTTGGGGTTGGCGAAGCCCTTTGGAATCGACCAACCATTTTCGAGATAGAGCTGCTTTGCGATTTCGTTCAGCCGGTTTTTGAAGAACGGCAATTCTTTAGCTGTCAAGGTTTCGGCATCGATGCGTGACCAGACGGCGTGACAATGGCGACGCCCTTCTTTCTCATGGAATACGACGATGCGCGGTTGACCTGTTAGGTTCAACCGCTCTTCGACATCAGCTAGTGCCTTTTCGAATGTCTCGACGCGCACGGATTCATGCGCAGGTGGACTCAGCGAGAGCGAGAAAAGATATTGTTTGCACCTTGTTCCGCGCGATGCGGCGTAAGCCTCATTCATCGCGCCCATCACAGTGTCGGAGATGAACCCCGACACTTCATGAATTTCGACATGCTCGTTTTCCTCAGTCTTGAGCAGATGTGCTCCAAGCTGACGACCACCGCTGCGCTTTGAGGCTTTGAGGATCATGGCCGTGCATCGATATCCAATGCTTGGATCAGGAGTTGGCGCATATGATTGATATCCGCAGTCGCGGACATCAACGCTTCCTCTGTGTCAGGTGTAACGGCAAGGCTTCCGGTATTCGCCGCTCGTGCGAGCTGGTTCACATTGTTCGCCAGTCGCGATTGACCAAGGAGCGCGAGCAATTGCGCGAGCGCCTTGTGATCCTTCAGGGGAAAATTGCCGCGCGTTCGCGGCGGCGGCATATCCGGCGCGAACAATCTCCACCTTATATATGCGGCGAGCGACATTCCCGCCGCCGCCTTTTCAAGATTGGCTTTCTCTTCAAACGTCATGCGCAGCGAGACGGGGTGAAGTGGGTGCGGAGGCTTGGTCATGCCTTGCCTCCCATTTTCTTATGACGACGGCGGACAGGCGGCGATGGCCTTGCCTTTGTCTGCGGCAGATTATCAGCCGCCTTTCTTGTGGATGGATTTTGCAGCCCGTCTAAGATTGCGTTCCATTCGTCCAACGCGCGGAATAGGCTGTTTGAGTCCTCTTGTTGAGCAAGGTTCGAGTCCCTGTTTTGGTTCGAGCTTACTCCTCCCGAGGGCACCATTTACATGTACATTGAAGTTCGTGTGGAGTTTAAAAACCCCGGAAATCTGGTAAAAAATTGCTTATACCAAGCTGCGCTGAGTCTGACTCAGATTTGGGATTCCCAAACGGTAAAAAGTCTCATTCTATGGTGTCCTTGGCTTGGAGGGCGCGACATGGGAGCAGCGATTAGCTTGCGGGATGATTTTGTCGGGCCTTCGTTGCGGCAACTGGCGCTGAGGTCGAAAAGCGCGAACCAGGCCCGGCGGCTTTTGGCATTGGCGGAAATTTACGATATTGGCAGCCGAGCTTCGGCGGCGCGGATCGGTGGTGTGGGTTTGCAGATCGTACGTGACTGGGTGCCTCGCTTCAACGCCCGCGGTCCCTGCGGGCTGGTCGATGGCAAGGCGCCGGGCAGACAGTCGCTGCTCAATGATGCTAAGCGCCGAGCGCTTGTCGAAATGGTCGAGTGCGGTCCGATCCCTTCGATCCATGGCGTTGTTCGCTGGCGGCTGATTGATCTGGCCCGGTGGCTTTATGACGAATTTGCTGTCTCGCTTGATGCAACGACCGTGGGGCGGGAGCTAAAGAGACTGGGCTATGTCAAGCTGACAGCGCGGCCTCGCCACTACGCCCAAAACGAACTTGCGCTTTCGTGCTGATGGATCAGGCCGGTTGGTATATGGCTGGCAAGTTGGACGTGCCCGGCAATATCAGCATCATCGCGCTCCCGGCCAAATGGCCCGAACTCATCCCGGTTGAGAATATCTGGCAGTTCATGCGCGACAACTGGCTATCCAACCGGGTGTTTACCTCCCATGACGATATCGTCGACCACTGCTGCGAGGCGTGGAACAAACGCGCAGACCAACCTTGGCGCATCATGACCATCGGGCAACGCAAATGGGCGCATTGGTTGTGATCAATGCAGGTTGGTATAAGCCTGCCGATAACGCCTATGTAGAATCATATAATGGCCGTGTCCGGGCGGAATGCCTGAATGCAAACTGGTTCTTGAGCTTGGCCGACGCACAGGCTAAATGTGAGGCGTGGCGGAGAGACTATAATGAGGTCCGACCACACAGCTCCCTTGGTAACCAAACCCCAATGGAGCGCGCTTTTGCATCAGGGCAGGCATGCCTGCCCTGATGCAAAAAGAACCGGTCTTTCTCATAAAGGTCGGACCAAAAAAGGGGCTAGGCTCATCAAGGGCCGGACTCTAATTATAAATGGAGGGAATTTAAGGGGTCACGTCAAGGCGGACATTTGCATTGGCCCGTTCGTTTCCGCACTCCGAATCGCGCGCGCAGAGCAGGAGATCGTCGCCCGTTA
>JBIKRT010000111.1:0-12142 GCA_044349005.1 Cyclobacteriaceae bacterium | reverse complement strand
TGTCTTTTTAGCCCAACTTTTTAATTGCCTTTTTTCGCTCGTTAAAACCACAAAATCACAAATCCAAAATCTTCTAATCCTAAAATTGAGTTTTTAAGGGACGACTAATTAGACACCCCCATTTCCTTACCCACAAAATTTTCAAATTCCTTGAAACTATTAATTACAACTTTATCCATAATCACGTTTTAACCTAAAGCCCCTTAGCACTCATTCCGCCATCTACCATAATATCTTGCCCAGTAATGTAACTAGAAAGATCCATGGCTAAAAAAGCGGCTAAATTGGCTACTTCTTCTGGCTGGCCGACTCTGCTAAGGGGTGTTCTATCGATTATTTTTTGAAGCCTATCGGGCTGCGACAAAACAGACTCAGTCAAAGGCGTTTGAATATACCAAGGAGAAATTGAGTTTACCCTAATTCCGACAGACGCCCACTCCACAGCAAGGTGTCTGGTTAGTTGAATGATTGCGGCTTTAGTCATTCCATAGGGAGGTCCGCTTTGCACATCGAAAGTGCCTGCTACCGAAGCAATATTAATAACACTCGCTGCGGTCGAATTCTTTAAGAAGGGGTAAGAAAGCCGTGTGATTTCTGTCAAGCTAAAAAGATTAACCTCAAACAGCTTTCTATACTCGTCTTCCGAATAATCGATAAATTTTTTACGAATGTTAGTACCAACATTATTGACTAGGATATCCAACTTATCCCAATTTTCAGCAACTTTATTAGTGAGCTGAATCCTGAATTGCGGGTCGGACAAGTCGCCATCGATGGTAAAAAGGTTGGCGGAATTTTTCAGCCTTCCTTGTATGCTTTTAGTGTCTCTTGCAACTACCAGTACTTCCGCACCTAGTTCTAAAAACTCTTTTACTATGGCAAGGCCAATACCTTTTGTTCCACCCGTTACAAGAGCTTTTTTGCCTTTCAGCGTCCAATCTGCCATTACCTTTACTGATCGAAAAGATAGTTAATCTACCGTGATATGAGACCAGTTCTCACCCGATTTAATTCGATAGATCTGCATTTCTGAAACGCCATACTGTTTCGCCAGTACTTTAATCTTCTTGCCAGCAAGCATTTTTTCTTTAATTGCCTTTACTTTCACTGCATTTAGTTTATGCATAGGGTTTTTCTTAGTGAGCCAAATCGGATCTCTCTTTGCGTGATCGATCTGAGTTTCATGTGTTACCCACTTTAGATTTGAATAATGGTTGTTATGCTTTACATGATCCAAATGGATAACAAAATTATGTTTAGGGCTCGGCTGGCGAAGAAAATAGGTTGCAACTAAACGGTGGATCGTAAGTGTTTTTCTACCATTTGAAGTGCGGCCTATTACTACTGCCGGAAACCGAGAAACGAATCCGGGCTTCAAAAGAGCCCCTTGTTTTAGGTTATCTTCGTAACTAATAACTCGTCCATGGTTTGAAACAGCATAATACTTAACGGTCTTAACTCCAGGCAAACTTAATTCTGCCCATTTTTCGCCAGGAAGAAACTTTAGCGACTCAGAAGCTTTGGTAGATTTGCTAACAACGCTCTTCTTATTTGAGGCTGTTTTTTTGCTAACAGCAGCTTTCTTTATTAGGATTTTACTCATAGGGTTTATTTTTTACCACTAATAAATAGAAATTATTTTCAATTTCCAAATATCCGTGCTCATAACAGAAGAAATATATTGCGCCATCTTTCGTCTTATACGATCCAGTGTGGTGGTTAAAGTCAAACCCTTTTTTTAGCAACTTGTCTTTACTTGTCCTAGTTTTTCCGGTAGGATTGAGATCCAAAAGTATTCTCCTATTTTTCCTAAGCACGTTGTTTACATTTCGAATGTAGTTGGTTGAATTTCCATTCAATTTATTATTAAAACTTACCCTGCATTGATCCGAACAAAACTTCTTGTCGACCCTTCCAATGATTTTTTCACCACACTCCAAACACGTTTTTTCAGCTTTTTTGGCCATTTTATCCGTAATTAAACGTTTACAAACGAATATAATCGAAAGTATCCGAATAACAAACGACTCGTATTTTTTCGACCTCCCAATTTTGCATCGTCAATCGAAACAAACTCGATGGCAGTAACTAAAATCATTTAAAAATTTAAACACTTACAAGTATGAAAAGCTTACGCAATTCCGTTCAACTAATTGGTCGTCTGGGCAAGGATCCTGAGGTAAAAACTTTCAGCAAAAACAAAAAAGCTACTTTTTCTTTGGCCACCACAGAATCTTATAAAAATCAGAAAGGTGAAAGCGTACAGGACACACAATGGCACAATGTTGTGATTTGGGGTGCACTTGCCGATGTGGCAGAGAAATTCCTTAGAAAAGGGCAGGAGGTAGCCATAGAGGGGAAATTAGTCCATCGAAATTATGAGACCGACAAGGGCGAAAAGAAGTTTATCACCGAGATTGCTATGAATGACCTGGTCATGTTCGGAGGAAAACAGCAATAGAAGTTGATATCGATAGTTATGTAAATGCCAACTAAGAGTCCGATTTAAATCGGACTCTTTTTTTATTGACTGGTTAGCCCGTTTATCACGCTTACTTTTTGCTAGCTTTGTCGCCCATGAGTTTTGCGTTTCCTTCTTTTCTATGGGCACTTTCGGTTCTTTCGATACCTGTTATCATTCACCTTTTTAATTTTAGAAAGTCTAAGAAGGTTTATTTTTCTAATAACCGACTTCTGAAACAAATAAAACAGGAGACGACACAGCAGCGAAGGCTCAAACACTGGTTAGTGCTTGCTTGTAGGCTGTTATTCCTTTTTTTTCTGGTCGTTGCTTTTGCGCAGCCTTTTTTTCCTGCCAAGGAACAAAAAACTGCTGGCCATAATGTTATTATTTACTTGGATAACTCGCAAAGTATGTCGAGCAGAGTAGCCGAAAAAACGCGCGGATTAGACGATGGAATAGCACGATTGAGAGAGATTATCAACGTTTTTCCTCTCGAGGCTCGGTTTAAGCTCATAACCAACGATTTTGCCCCCTTCTCCAACACCTTTAAAACGAAATCAGAAATTGAAAATTTGCTCTCGCAATTGAGGCTTTCATCTGTGGCAAGGTCTTTTGAAGAAGTAAAAGCTAGGATGGCTCTGGATAATTTGTCATTGGACGTCTTTTGGATTTCTGATTTTCAGCAATCAACGCTGGGCAAGTTAACGGCTTTGGATTCTTCTAACCAATGGCACCTGATCCCGATTCAATATGAAAAGTCTTCGAATATTTTTGTTGATTCGGTTTTTCGCGATAATCCGTTTGCAATTAGTGGCGAAAAAAGTACCCTTACCGCTAAGCTCCAAAACAATGGTACCGCCAAAAGGGAAGATTTGGTGGTAAAGCTGATTATCAATGGAAGTCAATCTGCAACTACCACGGTTAGCTTTGAACCCAATGGCGAAGCATCAGCCAGTTTCAACTTGCCAGCGGGTTTGAAAAAGCTTAACGAAGCCAAGTTTGCGATCAACGATTTTCCCGTAAGTTTTGATAATGAATTTTTGTTCGCACTGAATTTTACAGAAAGAATTAAGGTAGCCGAGATCAAAGAGGGGAAAGGCACTTCGGCTGTGGAGGCTGTTTTTGGCAATAAAGAGCTATTTGTGGAGCAAAGTTTTTCAGCTTCGAACATAAACTATAGCCTAATTAAAGAGGCAGATTTGATCGTGATAAACCAGGTAAATGCGATAGATGCTGCCTTGCAATCAACTCTCAAACAATATCAACAGGCGGGGGGGGTAGTTTTATTGATTCCTTCGCCAAAGCTGGCCGTTTCCTCATACCAATTTTTGACCAAAAATCCGTTGTCGCTGGTTCTGAAATCCGAGTCGCTTGAAATGGAGAGACCCGATTTTCAAAATCCATTTTTTAACAACATTGTTGAAGATAAAACAAGTGCGCTGGCAATGCCAATGGGGAAGAAACTGATGGATTGGGGCATCGACCGATCAGCATTGTTGAAGCTCAAGGATGGCCAACCCTTTCTTTCCAAAATTGGCAATACCATTCTGTTTGCGTCTCCTCTCGAGAAAGACTTTACCGATTTTAACAACCATGCTTTGTTTGTACCCATTATGTACCGGTTGGCAGCATCAGGAAAGAGAAAGAATCACCAACTCTATTATTCGTTGGACGATAGTTTTGTTGCCATCCGAGGCGACAGCCTTTCTTCTGAAGGTCAAGTTAAAATGCTGGGCGATCAAGAAATTATACCCACCCAACGAAGAAATGGTGATAACGTGTTGCTCGAGTTGCCAAGGCATCTGATCAGCCAAGGATTCTATTATGTTACTTTGAAGGAAGACACGCTCGATCTATTAGGCTTGAATCTGTCGAAGAAGGAATCTCTTTTAAATCAAATTGATGGCGAAGAAATGAAAGCCAACCTGGGGGGCGGAAAAAACATTTCCCTCTTTAAAGCACGTGATGCTGCTGCTTTTGGTACCGAAATAAAAGAGAGATATTTGGGTGTTAGTTTATGGAAACAAGCACTAGTTATAGCCTTACTTTTTCTGCTTGCAGAGGTTCTATTGATTCGATTTTTGAAATAAGCGCGTATGAGAATACTTATTAAGTCCGTTGAGATAATTGATAAACGATCAAGTTTTCACAAGCAAGTGAAAAATGTGGTGATCCAAAACGGAAAAATTGTGGAGATAGGTGATAAGAATTTCTCGACCGACAAAACGATTTTGGCAGAAGGTATGGTGCTTTCAACAGGCTGGTTTGACGTAGGAGCTTTTGTGGGGGATCCGGGTCTCGAGCATAAAGAAGATTTACATTCACTAGCAAAAGCAGCGGCAGCGGGAGGGTTCACCGAAGTGGCCGTACTACCCAATACCAGCCCCTCAGTTCAGTCAAAAAATGAGGTGAGCTACATCATTCAAAACAATACTAGTAGACTCGTTCAAATTCACGCAATGGCGTCTGTCACCAAAAACAACAAAGGCGAGGAACTTACCGAAATGATAGACCTGAACGAAGCGGGTGCCATCGGCTTCACGGATGGCCTGAAATCCATTTGGCATACCGATATTTTTTTGAAATCGCTTCAATACCTTCAAAAATTTGATGGCGTATTGATTGACCAGCCAGAAGACAGGCATTTGAATCTGTTCGGACAGATGCACGAGGGCATAAACAGCACATTGCTTGGGCTGAAAGGCATGCCCCGCATTGCCGAAGAAGTGGCCGTAGGCAAAAACATAGAACTATTGAGCTATGCGGGGGGGCGTTTACATGTGGCAAAAATATCAACAGCAAAAACTGTCGATTTGATACGTGCAGCAAAAAAGAAGGGCTTGTATGTTACCTGTTCAGTCATCAGTTATCAACCATTGCTTGACGATAGTTTATTGCACGATTTTGATACCCACTATAAGGTAAATCCTCCTTTGCGGGAAAAGGCTGATCAAGATGCCTTGATAAGGGGGTTGAAAGATGGCACCATCGATATTATTTGCTCTGGCCACCTGCCGCAAGATGAGGAAAGCAAGCAAGTTGAGTTTGACCAGGCAGATTTCGGTATCATTAACTTCCCTACTTTCGCCTCGCAACTAGCGCAGTTAGGCCGATTCATAGAAATGGAAGAATTGATTGAAAAGGTTACGACTAATCCGCGCAAGCTTTTTAAAATGGCAGAACCCACGATCGAGGTAGATGCGAAAGCAAACCTCACCCTGTTTGATCCGACTAGAGAATGGGTTTTTTCTGCATCGGAGAATTTGTCACGTTCAAACAATTCGCCTTGGCTGGGCAAAAAGCTAAAGGGTAAAGTGGTAGCAACGTTTAACAACTCAAAAAACTGGATCGATGCTTAATTGGGACAAAATTCCTGCTTTGTATCGAGTCCCTGTTCGATATGCCTTCATCTGCGGTGTTATCTGCATGGTGTTGGTGGTGTCGCTTTTCTACTTGGGCAAACATCCGCTATTGTTTCCGTTGTTTTTAGATTTCCGCATCATTCTATTTCCAGTGTTGTTTTACTTTATGCTGAAGGAATTTCGCGATTTCTATTTCGGGGGTATTCTACATTTTTGGCAAGGACTGATTTTAACGATAGAATTTACCTTGATCTGGGGACTCTTTTGTTATGCTGTTTTGGTTACGGTGGCGGCCATCGATCCTGCGTTTATAACCCAGTATGTTCAACAACTGCAAGAAGCGGCTCTCAAGTTTCCGCCAAAAGAAATTATTGATAAAATAGGAAAAGAAGCCTACGATCGTAATTTAGCGACACTTTCTGCTACTAAAGGAAGCGATGTGGCAAAACTTTATTGGAAACAAGGCTTGCTCATCAGTGCTTTTTTTAGCATCATTATATCAGTAATTTTAAGACGTCAACCAAAACTTTAAAAAATCATGGAAGAAAATGTACAAGTAAAACCTGCGAGTGGAAGATCAATCGGCATTAAATGGGGCTTAATTGGCTCTGGCATTGGTGTTGCGCTATTTGTAGTTTATAATGTGTTAAAAATTGATTTTACAAGCGGCCCAATATCCTGGCTGCAATATGTGTTTATCGTTGGGTTCATTTTCTTGGCTCAAAAGCAATTCAAAGACGATGGTGATAGCTACATGAGTTTCGGACAAGGGATGGGCGTGGCGTTTTGGTATGGGTTAGCATCATCCATTATTTCAAGCATCTTTATTTACATCTACACAAAATTCATTGATGGAAGTATGTTTGATACAATAAAGGAAAATCAGTTGAAGGCGATGCAAGAGAAGGGTGGGATGTCTGATGAACAAATCGACCAAGCCATGGAAATCTCGGGCAAGTTCATGACCCCAGAAGTGTTTCTGGGCACAGGATTTTTCTTCGGGATAATTGGTGTGCTGGTAATTGGTTTGATAGTAACCATCTTCACGCAAAAGAAAAACCCTGAAGCGATTGTTTAATGCGTAATGCGCTAAATATCTCTCTCATCATTCCCGCCAAGGACGAAGAAGAATCAATACCAGAACTGTGTCAGTGGATAAGCCGTGTGATGAATGCACACGGCTTTTCTTATGAAGTTATCTTTGTTGACGATGGCAGCACCGATGGCACGTGGCACCAAATAAAAAAAATCAGCGAAGCCAATCACGCATTTAAGGGAATAAAGTTTAATAGAAATTTTGGGAAAGCTGCCGCCTTGCAAACAGGCTTTAGAAAGGCGCATGGCAACGTGGTAATTACTATGGATGCCGACTTGCAAGATAGCCCAGATGAAATTCCAGCACTTTACGCCATGATTACACAGCAGGGGTATCAGATCGTTTCTGGCTGGAAAAAGAAACGGCACGATCCGATTTCTAAAACACTCCCTTCAAAATTTTTTAATTGGGTCGTTCAGCGCATATCGGGCATTTATATTCACGATTTCAATTGCGGTTTGAAAGCGTATGATTCTATTGTAACTAAGAACATTTCTATTTATGGCGATATGCACCGCTACATACCCGTTATTGCTAAGTGGGCGGGCTTCACCAAAATCACCGAAAAAGCGGTAGAGCACCGCGAGCGAAAATACGGGCATAGCAAGTTTGGCTGGCAGCGGCTCTTTAGCGGCTTCTTAGATTTGCTCTCTATCACGTTCGTGGGAAAATTCAGGCGCAAGCCCATGCATTTTTTTGGCACCATGGGGCTGATTTCATTTTTGTTGGGCATCATTTTCACCGCCAAACTTTTTTGGGATAAACTCGATGCTCTTTTTATTTCCAAAGTTCCGCTTAAGCGAGATATCACAGAACAGCCTTTGTTTTACTTGGCCCTAGTCGCAGTGGTAATTGGCACTCAACTCTTCCTTACGGGATTTTTAGCTGAGATGATTGCCACGCAATCGGTTTCTAAGCGTGATTATTTGGTTATTGATGAAGTAGGTTTGACGTGCAATAAATCCAATTCATAATCGTCTTTACTTCTAGTATCTAAATCTTGAAAGATTGTTGTCTTCGTACGTAACATTTTTCCTTTTTAAACGATATACCTTCGTGCTAAATTTGGAGAGGGTGAAATGCTTTTCAGTTGTCCTGTTATCGATCAAAATACCTAAACTATTAAAATGAAGTTTTTTAAGCTGTTAGTTTTCACTTTTGTTTCTTGTGCTCCGTCTGCCTTCGGTCAAAATCTAGAAAAATTTACTGTAAATGGATACATAAAAGATGCCTCCAACGGTGAGGTGCTGATTGGAGCGTCCGTTTACGTGAAAGAGATCAACAATGGTGCGCTCACTAATGAGTATGGATTCTATTCCATCACTCTGCCCCCCGGCAATTATACCTTGGGTGTAACATATCTTGGATATTTATCTGTTTCCCGCCCTTTTGCGCTGGATAAAAACCAACAAATCAATATAGAACTTGCCCCAGAAAGCACTCAGTTAGAAGAAGTGGTAGTCGAAGATACGGAAGACCAGCCCACGGTTCGCAACACGGAAATGAGTACCAATAAACTGGATATAAAAACCATCACCAAAATACCCACGCTATTAGGTGAAGTAGATGTAATACGAAGCCTTCTGCTACTGCCTGGTGTTAGCACCGTAGGCGAAGGCGCGGCTGGTTTTAACGTGCGTGGCGGTGGTGTTGGCCAAAATTTAGTGCTATTGGATGAAGCGCCCGTCTATAACTCCTCGCATTTGTTCGGCTTCTTCTCTGTGTTTAATCCAGATGCGGTAAAAGACGTAAAATTGTATAAAGGAGCAGTGCCCGCACGCTATGGTGGAAGGATTGCATCCATTTTGGACGTGCGCATGAAAGAAGGAAACAGCAAAAAATTTGAGGCAAATGGAGGTATCGGCACCATTTTTAGCAGACTAGCTATTGAAGCTCCCATTGTGAAAGACAAGGCATCATTTATTGTAGCCTTGCGTAGATCGTATATCGATATTTTAGCACGACCAACATTGCAATTTTTAAAGGATGGTGGGGCGCTTAACTTTTATGACCTCACTTTAAAAGCCAACTACAATATCAACCGAAAGAACAAAGTATTTTTAAGTGGTTATTTTGGTCGCGATGTATTTAAGTTTGATAGGCTACAAGGTTTTGATTGGGGTAACCAAACAGGAACACTGCGTTGGAACCATTTATTTAATGAGCGACTGTTCTCAAATTTAACATTGGTATATAGTCAATATGATTATAGCCTTGCCTTTGGAAATACCGACCGGAACAGTTTCAAATGGAATTCATCGATCTCTAACTTTATTGCAAAGCCACAGTTCACGTATTATATTAACAGTAACAATGAGTTAAACTTCGGTGGAGAAGTTACCTACTATACCTTTGAGCCTGCTAATGCATTTGGCGTTACCAATGGAACATCCGTTGACTTTAGCGTTGAAAAGAAATACAATCTGGAAGCATCCGTTCATATCGGCAATAGCCAAAAAATTTCTGATTTGCTTTCCATTGACTATGGATTGCGATTTTCTAACTTTCAATACCTTGGGCCAGGCACAACCTACACCTACAACGATACTATTCCAGGCGTAAGAAGGTCGGTGATTGGTTCAAAGAAATATGCTGATGGTGAAACCATTGCCCAGTATAGCAATTTCGAGCCAAGAGTTTCCTTCAAAGTTCAGACTTCCCCTTCCAGCTCAGTCAAAGGGAGCTACAATCGTATGGCTCAATATCTTCATTTGATATCAAATACAACAGCCAGTAATCCACTAGACGTATGGACACCCACAAGTAATAATATTAAACCCCAAACGGCAGACCAATTTACGCTAGGCTATTTCAAGGAAGTAGGAGAAGAAAGAAAATATGAGTTTTCACTGGAAGGTTATCTACGTTACACAAGCAATCAGATAGATTATATTGATGGGGCCGATCTTTTGATCAATCGCTTTTTAGAAGGCGATTTATTGGTTGGAAAAGGAAGAGCCTATGGCTTGGAGGCATATCTCCAAAAGAAGACTGGTAAATTTACAGGCTGGGTTAGTTATACCCTCGGTCGGTCTGAATTAAAAACCGATGGGATAAATAGAGGTGAATGGTATGAAACTCGGTTTAATCAAACACATAATTTAAAAATCGCTGGCTTCTATGATATCAGTAAACGCTGGTCGGTATCCGGAAATTTTGTGTTCACCTCGGGTACACCTACTACCTTCCCCACTTCTCGCTATGTGGTGCAAGGTGTGTTAATCCCATATAATGCGCAGGAATCGCGCAACAATGTGCACTTGCCAGACTATCATAGGCTAGATATTTCGTTTCGTTTTGAGGGAAGAAAGACCCATAGGGACGGAAGTATCAGGAGAAATACTGATTATTGGGTGTTTGGATTATATAATTTGTACGCCCGCAAGAATCCATTCTCCATTTATTTCTCACAAACCGATGCGCGGTTTCCTTCGGGTCAGGCGTTGACCTCTCAGGCTACACAGCTTGCCATTGTGGGCACTGTAATTCCTTCCATTTCTTACAACTTTAAATTTTGATTGATATGAAGTTAAACGCATATAAAATATTTGCATTTTTCACCATTACTATTTTTGCTGGAATCTTATTCTCCTGCGAAGACAAAATTAACCCTACACTTGAAAAGGCAGATCCTATTCTTGTTGTAGATGCATGGATTAACAATTTGGCAGGAGAACAAACAATTGCGCTCTCACTTACACAACCTTACCTTGAAAATGTATTACCTACTGGTGTGTCGGGCGCAAGTATTACCGTTACCGACAATCAAGGAAAAATTTATTCCTTCAAGGAAAGCGATAAAACCGCTGGAAATTATGTGTGGAAGCCCTCAGGGAATGAGGTTTTTGGCAAAATAGGCAATAGCTATTCACTTACCGTGAAATATAAAAACGAAACATTTCAAGCAGTATCAAAAATGGGTAGGGTGCCCGTTATTGATAGCATCACTTTTGAAACAGAGAAAGAAACAGGTGGAACGAAAATGATAACACGCGGGGATTTTTGGGCCACAGACCCTGAAGGCGTAGGCGATACTTATTGGATTAAATCATTTAAAAACGGTGTATTGTTGAATAAACCAACCGAACTCAATTTCGCTTACGATGCTGGTTTTGATCCAGGAGGGAAAGCTGATGGCGTTGTGTTTATTCCTCCCGTTAGAAGACGCATTAATTCAGTTGATGCAGATGAAACGCCTGGTGGAACCGGCAACCTTTCACCCTTTTCTGATGGGGATTCTGTAAATGTGCAGATTCATTCTATTACTTATGCAAGCTTCACCTACCTCGATGAAGTGGAGCTTCAAACAAATAGACCTGGTGGGTTTTCCGAATTGTTTTCTAGACCACTTTCTAACGTTTCAACTAACATTACTAATGTCAACCCAAATGGTTCAAAAGCAGTTGGTTTCTTTAATGTTGCTGCTGTCTCCTCGTTGGGGAAGAGATATAAGAAAAAGTAGATAGGAATTAGAGATTGCTAATTTCAAATTACCTCCAAACCCGTTGATTGACATGAAATCAAAGATTGGCAATTAGCCAGATGAACTTTTTTTAGTCTATTTTTGTCTCCCATTTAGTAAATAGTCGATTTCAGGGTTCTAATGTTTGATTTGAAATCTGCAATCTTGAATTCAAAAAAAACTGGGGCCGACCGGTTTTGACAGGATGCGTGATAGTGTATGCCAGCATGCAGGCTCATGGGATGAGAGCCTTGAAAGATAGTTCCAACAACTAGCAGGCGAGTCTAACTACGCCATGGCTGCTTAATCTGACCCAAGGTTAGATTAGCTTGTTCCGGCATAGTGTCGGAAGGCCATCATCGCTCAACTCCTCCGTTTTGCAGGGGTTGAACCCGCGGTGTCGAAATGCAAAACTGGGCCGCCCTGTGGTATGGTGGGCTGTCGAGAAAACAATACCTAAGGGCGAGTATGGCTGTTGCCTGCCTTGCTAGCCCCGACAATTAAAGTCAACTAAGCATGTAGAACGTACGCGTTCATCTTCTCTGGACCAGAGTTCGATTCTCTGCGGCTCCACAGCAAAGCCCGAAAGCAATTTCGGGCTTTTTGTTTTTAGTACATTCTCGTTTAACTGAGAATAATTAGTCACTCCTTAAAAAGCCCAATGGGATTAGTTTTTGAATAAAATCGATCGAATTGAGTTGAAACAATCTGCAAGAAAGTCGGGTTTTATCTTTAAAACCTTGCAGATTTTTTATGCT
>JBIKRT010000176.1:0-3355 GCA_044349005.1 Cyclobacteriaceae bacterium | reverse complement strand
AGGACTAGTCATCTGGAACTGAAGTTCATTTCATTATACGATATCGCTTCCTTGGTTTAGCGGGAGCGAGATAATGGCCAATTCAACTGGGCGCCCGATTGCCCCTTTGGTTCTGAGTTCGGAGGAACGAGATTATCTCGAAAGACAGGTTCGCCGCCATCGCGTGGCTCGGTCCTTGTCCGACCGGTGTCGAGTTATTCTCCGATGCGCTGATGGCGTGCCCAGCAAGGCCGTTGGAGGCGAACTTGGCCTTCACGAACATACAGTGGGCAAATGGCGGCGGCGCTTCCTGAAGGATCGCATCGAAGGGCTATTGGACGAGGCTCGCACGGGCAGGCCACGAACGATCCATGATGATCAGATCGCTACAATGATCGAGCGGACGCTCCGCTCAATGCCAAAGGACGCAACGCACTGGTCGATCAGATCAATGGCGAAGGAGACTGGCTTCTCGCACACGACGGTCCGCAGGATCTGGACAGCTTTCGGCTTACAGCCACATCGGTCGGAGACCTTCAAGCTTTCCAGTGATCCGCTATTCGTCGACAAGGTACGTGACATCGTTGGACTTTATCTGTCACCGCCCAATCGGGCGATCGTGCTCAGCGTCGACGAGAAGAGCCAAATACAGGCCCTTGATCGCGAGCAACCGGTCCTGCCGATGATGCCTGGAATTCCGGAGCGGAGGACACATTCCTATGTCCGCCGCGGCACAACCTCCCTGTTCGCCGCGCTCGACATCGCGTCAGGATTTGTGATCGGAAAATGCTACAAGCGCCACCGAGCCGTTGAGTTCCTGGACTTCCTGAAACAGATCGACGCGCAAATTCCAGACGGACTTGATGTTCACATAGTCATGGACAACTACGCCACCCACAAAACTGTGATGATCAAAACGTGGCTGGCGCGCAGGCCGCATTATCATGTGCATTTCACGCCAACATCCGCGTCATGGATCAATCAGGTCGAACGATGGTTCGCTGAGTTGACCCGAAAGCAGTTGCGACGTGGTGTCCATACCTCAACGAAGCAATTGGAAACGGACATCCGCGCCTTCATCGAGCGTCATAACGAAAGCCCAAAGCCGTATCGATGGACCAAGTCCGCCGATGAGATACTCGCGTCCGTCAAGCGCTTCTGTCAAAAAACCGAACGCACATTATGCTGCGAATTTTAGATTCAGAGGACTAGCTGTTGTCAGCAATTGTCGTGGACATTTATTCGAAGTGTGACAGACTTATGAAGTTCGACTCACTTCTGGAGGACTCTAATGACGATCCGATCGCATTTGATAGAGCTAGAACGACGCCACGTGGCTTTAGAAGAACAAATCCGATATGAACAATTACATCCGTTGACTGATACAATTCGGGTACAGGAATTAAAGCGAAAAAAGCTTTATCTCAAAGAGCAAATCGAAAATCTAAAAAAGAGCACCGCATCCGATATCTCTGACCATAGAAATGTCTCTCAGAGCATTCCCCTGGCAGTCTGAATCGTAAATTTACAAACAAAAGCCTGCGTATTGCTCAAAAAAAGCAAATACGCAGGCTTTTTGTGGTATGGGATTTTGCTGTTGGCGATCCCGGGATGACTCGAACATCCGACCTACGGTTTAGGAAACCGTCGCTCTATCCTGCTGAGCTACGGGACCAACAGCCAAACATGGAAATCAGGCAGCTTCTTCCTGCTCATCGTCGATTTCCGGGTCAATTTCAGGCTCGATTTCAGCCGCTTTAGCACGCTTTCCGGCCTTCCCGAGCTGAAGTTCAACCAATTTCAAGGCTTCAGGCTCCGATGAGCTATTCACCGCTGCAATTTCACGCACAAAACGGTCCAATGCAGCCTCGTAAAGCTGACGCTCTGAGTAGGACTGCTCAGGCTGTGACTCAGAACGATGAAGATCGCGAACAACCTCGGCAATCTGGATCAAATCGCCGGAATTGATCTTTGCTTCGTATTCCTGCGCCCGTCGTGACCACATGGTCCGCTTGATTCTTGGGCGTCCCGAAACTGTTTCAAGAGATTTTGCGACTGTTTCAGGCTCTGCGAGCTTTCTCATGCCAACAGAAGTCACCTTTGCGGTCGGAACGCGCAATGTCATCTTGTCTTTATCAAAAGCGATAACGAACAGTTCAAGCTTAAAACCCGCAACTTCTTGCTCTTCAATCGCAACAATGCGACCGACGCCATGCGTTGGATAAACGACAAACTCCCCGTTCTTAAAACCATGCCGAGGTAAAACTTTTTTTGTGGTTGTCGTCATGATCGCATCAACTTTCCTAATGATCCGTGCCAAAACACGGGAAAACGCTGTTAATCCCGCCAAAACTCGCGGAAGATCGTGTTCGGTTCTAAGGCAGAATGTGATCAAACTGTATCAAGGCTAGCGTCGAAAAACCAAAGTAGCCCCTGCATCAAAGATGAAAGGAGTCACGCCGTTAAAGACAGTCAACCAAAATTCGGACTTTGATATCCACCTGCTCGAATGAGCTATGCATATCAGAAAATGATCATCTTTCCAAGTACTTCCAATGTGGCCTTATCTCATCCGAAACTTTTTAGTCACCTTGCCCCGGTTTTGAGGAAAAATATTTCTCGAGTTTTCCATCTTCCCCGTCGAATGCCTTGGCATCCGGTTCGGCATCACGCTTAGCTGTGATATTTGGCCAAACACGCGAAAAATCCGAGTTAAGCTTCAACCAGCTTTCAAGTCCGCTTTCAGTGTCGGCCTTGATCGCATCCGCAGGGCATTCCGGTTCACAAACACCGCAGTCGATACATTCGTCAGGATGAATGACGAGCATGTTTTCGCCCTCATAAAAACAATCGACGGGGCAAACCTCAACGCAATCCATGTATTTGCATTTGATGCAGTTTTCGACAACGACATAGGTCATAAGCGCGCAATCCTTGCGTAAACAAACGGACGACATTTCAACAGGTGCTAAACGAACTTGCCATTCTAGGCAAGAAGTCGGACTGACAACACTTCATTCTCGGATGTTGTCAGCTGCACTTTTCGTTTTGGGCAACGTTTTCGAGGGCGATACTTAGCTCGCCAATTGACGCAGCACGAAATGGAGAATGCCACCATTTCGGAAGTATTCGATTTCCTCGAGCGTATCGATCCGACAAATGACCGGAACTTTTTTCGTCACGCCCGCCGCATCCTTGATTTCCAGTTCCATTTTTTGACGCGGCTTGACGTCCGTCAGACCAGATATCGCAATTGTTTCGGTTCCTGTAAGGCCGAGCGTTTTCCAACTGGTGCCCTCTTCAAAGACGAAGGGTACAACGCCCATTCCAACAAGATTTGAACGGTGAATGCGTTCAAATGACTGCGCGATCACAG
>JBIKRT010000110.1:0-12335 GCA_044349005.1 Cyclobacteriaceae bacterium | reverse complement strand
AGTCGGTTGAACGTAACCCTGGCAGGTTGCTCCTCAGCAGAGCCCGCTTCCGTTTCAGTTCAACTATGCAAAATTCAAAACAGTCATCTATATTTACAACCTGTCAAAATTCTCAGCCATTTACCCAGTCAATAAATATTATACTAAAGTCTTCGCCTAAAAGGCGAGGGATTTTCCCCCAGATACAGACATTAAATTTGCAATCCAATGAGGTTTTCGTTCTTGTTTATTTTTCTATTGGCAAAACCTATTTCCAGTTTTTGCCAAAAGGTAACAACTGGATCCCCGGCTCAATCAATACCAATTTTTAGAGACAAAATGGATTCCATTTCATTCGCGGAATTAGACAAGATTATTAAGGCAACGAAATTGCAACGTCCGGCTAAGGAGGACAAAAAAATGGACGAAAAACTAGATAGTGCATTGAGAAAATACAATGAACTTTTGAAAAGTTCTATTGGCCAGCGATATGTCTATATGCCTCGCTTTATTTTACTTGATAGCCTCACCACAAAAGAGGAACGGAAGTATGCAACGCAGGTAACTATTTATAAACTTAAATCAGGTAAACTTCCCATTGAACTTTTTGAATGCGAAAATATCGAGCGACTTGAATTGGTAAATACTTCCATCGACACTATTCAAAGCGAAGTTGAAAAATTAAAGGAATTAAAAACAATTGAGATCTATAACAACAAACCAGGCAAGCAACTCAGATTTGGAGAAAACAATACAATTACACGATTGATCATTAGAGGGGAGAATGAAAAGCTAATTCCAATAGATTATAGCAACTTAAAAGCCCTTGAAATACTGGACTTGTGTCGAAATAATCTCACTCGGTTTCCTGTCATAAAAAAGAACAAAAAACTCACCGACCTTTTGCTGGTAGATAACTCATTGAAAAAGTTAAAAGTAAATGGACGAAAACTCCCACCTATTAAAAAAGTTGACCTGCGATACAATCAGATAAAAAAACTTGGCGGCAGCATTGGTAAACTTTCAAGCCTTCGAACGTTGTTCTTAAATTTTAATGCAATTTCTAAGGTGGGGATGAGAGTTGGGAGACTGAAGAACCTTGAATACTTGTCATTATACGAGAACCAATTAGTTGAAATCCCAACGTCATTTTATCAACTTACCTCTCTCATAAACATCGATCTGTATTACAACCACATTGAGCACATTAAACCTGGCATAGCGAAATGGAAAAAGCTTTCGGTGCTACACATCGCCAATAATCGAATTTATGATCTCCCTGCAAACATTGGCGACCTTCAAAGTTTAAGAGAGCTGTACAGCTATAACAATCGCCTGACCACCTTGCCAAAAAGTCTAGACAGGCTGACCCAGCTAAAAGTATTGAGAGTAAACGATAATTATTTGGATTCCTTTCCGTATCAAGCGTTGTCAATGCCAAATCTCCAACAATTAGACATCAGCAATAACCGCATCACTTCGCTACCAAAAGAGATTTTCAAATTCGAACATTTTCAAATTCTTGGTTTGCAGGGCAATCAATGGAATGAGCCTTCCAAGGAATTTATTGAAACTGAATCCCAACGACTTCGAAAACAGGGTGCAGTTGTTTTGTTAGATGAATGATCATTCAAAAGTAGCGTTTCACTATTTATTCTTTGCCGAAGTCATATTGGCGACATCTCAAAACCAACACATCTTTTGACCTTGCGTTTTAATAGATGGAGACTGGAGAAAATTAACCAATTATGAAAACAATAAAAATATCAGTTTGCATTTTCCTCCTCGCCTGCCTTGCAAGCTGCGTTGGAACGGACTTTCTTGACGATCCGATTGTTGGGGAAAAAATCATAATCGCATCTAACACGCTGGCTCTTTTGCCCAGCGAAAAGTTTCAAGCAACCGCAGAATATTTCGACAAATATGGTGTCAAGCAGAATGTGACTTTACTTTGGCAATCCTCCAATCCTACTATTGCCGATGTGAACGCCACCGGTTTAGTAACTGGTAAAACACCAGGTCAGGCACTTGTTCAACCTTATCTGGGAGATTTCTTGGGGCCTCAAATACAAGTCACCGTTGTGAGCGACCCTAGTTCAGTAGCTTCTGTCGAAATTAAACGACCTACCAGCCTTACACTTTCGTTAGGAACAAAAGTGCAATTGGAGGTGGTTGTGAAAAATGTTGCGGGAACTATTCTTCTTGAAAAAAGCATCGAATGGTTCTCGGAGAATAGCAACATCCTTACTGTAAATTCAACAGGGTTGGTGGAGGCTATAGGTTCGGGGATTGCGGGCATTCATGCAAAAGTAAACGGAGTGAAAAGCAATATCATCGATTTTGATGTAACCGGTTTTTTGAGAAAGGCCAACTTCAATCAAGCAGGTGGTTATATTGCCAAAGGCTCTGCTACGTTGGAGCAAGTAAAAAACACGGGCGCAATAACGCTCAGTCTAAGTGCTGATTTTGATACTGATTTCGCGCTTGGCACCTTCATCTATTTGGCAAACTCTACAAACGGATCGACCGTGAGGTCAAATGGACTAGAGCTTGGTCAAATTTTTAAAGATGGAGCAGCTACTTTCTCCGTGAGTTCAATTAAGCCTACCGTTACGCTGAACGAATACAGATATGTGATCATTCTATGCAAACCAGCTTCCGTAACATTTGGATTTGCTGACCTAAAATAAAAAATCTAAACAATGAGATTACTATTTATCACTGCGTTTATCGCTGCTGCTTGGGCTGTAGGGTACACACAGCCATTGACAAAAGGAAACTACCAGCTGCGGTTTAATCAACAGTATACAGCGTCTAACTCCTTCTTCGATTCTGATGAGGAGTCTATTAAAATACGAACGAATTCATTTTCCAGCACAAATTTTTCCGTTGATTATGCATTGACCAATCGATTCATTATTCACGCCACCGTTCCCGTTTTTGTAAGAAGCACAATTAACCGATTTCAATATAATCAGACAGGAAAAACAGAACCGGGATCGTCTTTGAACTCTGTTGGCGATGCGGAGGTAGGAGTAAAAGTAAATTTGTTTCAGAGGTTGCCTTTTCAAACAATTGGCTTTGCTACACTCGGTTTACCTTTCGCTAAAAAAGATAAAGTGGGCTTAGATACTGATCTGCAAACAGGCGATGGTGAATTTAATCAAATCGTTGGAGTAAAACTTCAAAAATACTTTTCTTCATTTTTTGCTAATGGGTACACATCTTTTAATAATCGTTCAAAAGACTTTTCAAATGAAATCCGTTATGGATTTGAAGTCGGTTACCTCGGAAATAAATTTAATGTCACAGCTCGCTTGAATGCGATTGAATCATTGTTTGACAAAACAGCTCCGGTGTCGCAAAATGGAATATTTTCTAACCATCGAGAATTTGTTTCCCCTGGCATTGAAGTACTTTATAAAATTACTAAACGAGTGGGCGTAGTTGGTTCGTCTGACTTTGTTATAGCTGGACGAAACACATTAAATGCACCGCTTTTCGGTTTTGGCGTGCAGCTAAGAGGACGGTAAAAATGGTTACTGCTTCTTTCTTTTTTTGGTGGCTTTTTTCTTATGGCTGGCGGCCTCGCCCAAAAGTTGCAACTTAGCCATATTGAGTTCTTCTTTCTGATCGTTGTTTAAAACCGGATAGCCCAATTCGAGCCTTTCAAAATGCTGACAAATTACCGATGCAATAGCTAACCTTGCGTACCATTTATCATCGGCTGGAATCACGTACCAAGGTGCATTTTCAGTAGAAGTTGAACTAATTGCTTGTTCATAGGCGCGTTGATACTCATTCCAGTAACCACGTTCTTTTAAATCGCCTACAGAAAACTTCCAATTTTTTGCTGGCGATTCGATGCGTTCAAGAAACCGCTTCTTTTGTTCCTCCTTTGATATATGTAAGAAAAATTTCAGGATCAACATCCCATTTTCGGTAAGGTTGCTTTCAAACCTTCTGATTTGCTTTAGCCTTTTTTTCCAGAACTCGTCATCAATGTCAGCAACAGAAGAAATGGCTGGTAACTTTTCATTGAGGATAAACTCAGGATGCACTCTTGTTATTAATACATTTTCGTAATGCGATCTATTATGAATGGCAATTTCACCTCGTGCGGGAAGCGCCAATTCGTGGCGCCACAAGTAATGATGATCGAGCTCCGCTGCACTAGGTGCCTTAAAACTTGTAACCTTAACCCCCTGCGGATTAAAGCCAGACATGACGTGCTTAATAGCACCATCTTTTCCTGCAGCATCCATCGCCTGAAAAATAATCAGGACACTGTGTTTGTTATTGGCATACAATTCATCCTGAATAAGAGCTAACTTCTTGATACTGGATTGAAGAATTTGCTCCGAATCTTTTTTATTATGAATAGTTCCATTGTAGCGCGTGTCGTAGTCCGCTAGCTTTAATTTTTTACCTTGCTTAACTGAAAACTCTTTGATATTAACGACCTTCTGCTCCGAAATCATGGTGGTATAATTTTGTACCAAGAAACTTTAAGTATTACTAAATGTAGTCTTTCTTAAACAAACGAAAAAATACTTGTCCTTTGAATGAAGATAACTTAATAATCAGCCAAGAACCTCGTTTAGTATTGGCCAGTTCTCAACATTACTAATGTACACGCCTGGATGGGCTCAATGTTTTTCTCGATCAATAACTTTTCAAATTCTTCATTTTCAGTTCCCGGATTGAATATCACCCGATCTGGAGAAAGACTCAGAATATAATCATACCATTCAGGTTGATGATCGGGGCCGATGTAAAGCGTCACTGTGCCCACTTCGCCAATGGCTGGCTTCTCCTTTATGTTGAGTATTTGCCTTCCAAAAATCTCCCCTGCTTTTATACCGACTGGAAAAAAATCATACCTATTTTCATTTAACATGCTTGCCGCCAAGTAAGCATATCGGCTTGGGTTGGTGGTAGCACCTATTATTACTGTCGTTTTCATTTTTTGTTTCGGTATAAGTTAAAGACACTTTCTGCACATCTTTCACCATCCATAGCTGCCGACACAATACCACCCGCATATCCTGCGCCTTCACCGCAAGGAAACAGTCGTTTTATTTGTGGATGCTCTAATGTTTCTTTCAGTCGTGGCACGCGAACAGGAGAAGACGTTCTGCTTTCAACACCAATAACCTGCGCTTCGTTCGAAAGATAGCCCTTCATTTTGGTGCCAAAATTCTTGAAGCCTTGCTTGAGAGCGTCTGTTAAGAAACGCGGGAAAATGCTGGCCATATCAAGGCTGGTTAATCCTGGTTGATAGGAAGTTTCTAGTAACGAATTTGAAATACGCCCTTCGGTAAAATCTTGGAGCAGCTGGGCTGGCGCTACTTGGCCCCTACCCGCCATTGAACAAGCCTTTTGTTCGATGGCCGCTTGAAAGTGCATACCCGCTAAAACCCCAAAAGCCGTATGCGCTTTAAAATCAGTCTCCTCTACGGCAACCACAATACCCGAATTAGAAAACTTTGAATCCCTTCGAGAAGGGCTCATTCCATTTACAACAATTTCACCTGCTTTTGTTGCTGCAGGAACAATGAATCCACCCGGGCACATACAGAATGAAAATACGCCTCTTTCAACACCATTTATTTTTGCTTGATGAACTAATGAGTAGGATGACGCGGGCAAATAATCTCCTCTGCTTTCGCAATGATATTGTATCCTATCAATTAAACTTTGTTGGTGTTCCACCCTAACGCCAATAGCAAAGGGCTTGGCTTCCAACAAGATTTTTTTCTTATGAAGCAATTCGTAAATATCGCGCGCGGAATGGCCAGTGGCAAGGATTACCGATGATCCGGATACAAAATTGCCATCCTGAGTGGTGACTCCTATGACGGTTTCATTTTCCAATTTAATATCAACCACCCGCGTGTGGAAATGGATTTCGCCACCGTGTTGAACAATAGTCTCTCGCAGTTTTGAAACTAGTAGCGGCAACTTATTGGTACCAATATGAGGATGCGCATCGTACAGGATTTCTGGATTTGCCCCATGCTGCACTAGTATCTCTAACACCCTTTTGATGTCTCCACGTTTCTTCGATCGCGTGTATAACTTGCCGTCAGAATAAGTACCTGCGCCTCCTTCGCCAAAGCAATAGTTCGAATCTTCATTCACTATATGTGCTTTATTAATTGCGGCTATGTCCCGTCTTCTCGCTTGAACGTCTTTCCCTCGTTCAATAATAATAGGCTTTAATCCTAACTCAATTAATCGCAAGGCAGCGAACATGCCAGCGGGCCCTGCTCCTACTACGATCACCTCGCTGCTGTTACGTACGTCTTGGTAATGAATATTATTTTCTTGGGTTGGTACAAGATTTCCGTCAACCATCTCAACTAGAAACTTTACGATGATATTTTTTCCTCTTGCGTCAATAGATCTCCTAAGTGGCTTCAAGAATGTGCTTCCATCATTAGCCAAATTTAGCTTTTTATAAATGGCAGGTTTAAATATGGCTTCATCAAAAGCCTCCTCTGGATATAAGTCAACTTCAAATGTTTTGTTCATCTGAAATTACCCTTGAGAAGTTGGTTGCCACCCCTGATGATGATTCCAAGCCCCTTAGAAAATGATTGAAAAACAGCTGTCGGCATATGAAAGGCAGTTAACCCTTAAAATGTAATTGCAAATTAAGGCCTTCTTTGGCTTCCATCAAAGGAAAGAGAATAACCAATGTTTAGGCCAAATCGAATTGATTGTGAGAATTTATCTTTCTGCACATCTTCAAAATAATTGCTGTATAAGGGGTCTGATTGAAAGGCTCGATAGCCAATTGAGTATCCACCAAAGATATCGACTGTAATTCCGTCTCCTCGATTACTTTTCATAAAGCGCATGCCTACTAACCAACCATATTCGGCCTTCTGTTCTACCGCGTTGGCAGTTACAATACCCGAGGTTATCTGAGAGGGTCGCACGTTCGAAAAATAGCCGTTGTTGGTAAAGCGTAGCTCTTGACCAAAATACCACATGCCCATTTTCATGGGATTATAATACTTCTGCCTACCAGCAATAGCATAACCGCGTGAAAATGTTTGCCCTTGTGGCACGTTTCCGTCCAACGTGAAAAACGGATCGCGCAGGCCTTCAAAAACGAACTCATGCCCTAGCCTTTCCTCATTATAAAACTCTACGCCAAACGGCATAGAACCAATAAAAGAGAAGATGGGATTGCCAGCTAGAATAACACCGAGGTACTCCGTGTTTTTTGGAACAAAATACCTCGCCCTAGATGCTTTAACTTTTGCTTGATTTGATGTTGTAACTGAAATAGATTCCTTTTGAGCGAGTTGAGATATGCTCTCAACCAACAACGGATTGCTATCATAAAACGGCTTATAATAGCCTGATAACTTTCCGTCTTGATCATACATTTCCCAAGTGCCAATTCTGATTTCGTTATCTATTTCGCCCTTGGTTTGCATTTTTCCGTTTGGATAGTAGCCCGTGTAAGTGCCCTTGCCTTGATCAAAGTTACATTCACCCTCGATCTTTCCATCGTTGGAATAATAAGTCCACCGACCCTGGTTTTTACCTGCCACAATTTGGCCTACGACTTTTAGCTTTCCATTGGGAAAATACTCTTTATATTCGCCTGTTTCATCTTTGTAATTAATCTCGCTCTTCTTTGACTTGTCTCGATTAAAGGAACTCCAGTAGCCATTCTTCTTTCCTCCTAAGTAGTCGCCCGATGAACTCAAGTATCCGTCTTCGAGGTAGTATCGCCAAGTTCCAACGGGCTGATCATTCTCATAATTTCCTTCCGATGATACCTTTTTTGAAATGTAAAAATTCTTCCACAATCCATTTCTCTTTCCATCCTTAAAGTTACCCTCTGCTTGCATATTGCCTTCTTCATCAAAGAATTGCCAACTGCCTTCATTCTTTGCTCCAACTCGTTTCCCTTTAGAAAACACTTTTCCAGACGCATAATATTCCACATAATCGGCCTCGTCATTGCTAAAATTACCTTCTCCCTTTTTACCGCCTTCTTCGAAAAAGGACTGCCATATACCAGTGCGTTTGTTGTTTACGTAATTTCCCTTTTCCTTTAGTTCTCCACTTTCGTAATATAGCTTCCATTCGCCTTCCTTATTTTTCTCGTTTATCACACCTTCCATGCTCTTCCCACCATTCTCAAAGTAAAACTCCCATAATCCATAGTTGGTATTTTGACGCAAAATACCACGCATACGTAAGTTGCCTGTCTCGTAAAAAAACTCCCACACTCCGGTAGTTTCGTGGTTTAGAAATTGCCCTTTGGATTCGATCGATCCACTAACGAAATACGAAATATATCTACCGTTTGCGATATTGGAAATGGTATCTTTTACCTGATATGCTTCCTTAATGGATTTCTTTTGCGAATCATGATAAGTATAGCGAGTAGCTTTCTGAGCAATGCTGACAATTGAAAAGAAAATCAAAAAAGTTATGAGGAAATAGTTGTTCAAGGCTTAAAAAGCTAACACACGAATTTACTACATTTATTGCTTAGCACTTTTGAAAGTAACCATGTCTTCAATGGCAGGTTTACCCCATTCCGTCTTTTCTTGCTCAGTCCACAGTTCAGGAAAGAACATCACTCTTCGGAATTTCGGAGGCAAATATTTTTGCCAATTGGTACCCCCGGTTGCCTTAATGTGTTCTGGACTTTTCTGAAGATAATGGCCTGCCGATCGCAAGTGAGCTAGCGGCCAAAATACATTTGCTAGCAAATCAAATCTCTTCAATCGATCGGTAAGTTCACTCGATTGGTTAAACTGATTCAGGTAGCTTTTCCTAAGATTTATTTCTTTGTATTTATTTGCCAAGGCCAGAAAATCGTTCGTATACTTTTGCTCAAATTGCCTAAGTGTCAATGTTTTCTTTTGCGTGGCAAGTTCTGTAGCGCCTTGTCTCCAATACAATTTATCAAGCTGATCGTGCAAATTGTACACGTCATCCACAGAACTTCTCATGTCGTAACTAATTAAGTTCGCTAAATCGGTTGAACAAATCTCAATATACCTGTATTGGGCCGATTGAAATCCACTCGCTGGAAGCAAAGCCATGCGGAATTTCAAGAACTGATCCTTCTCCATGCCATCCACCATCACTGAAAAAGAACTGACCAATTGTTCGAAGTAGCGAATTACTCGATCGACTCGAGCGATAAAGAATGCCAACGTCAATTCTTTATGAGTTGCAATCTGCTCAATTTCCAACAGGATGAGTTTGAAGTACAATTCTGTTATCTGGTGGTAAATGATAAATATCTTTTCGTCTGGAAATTGAGTTTTAGGTGTTTGCAGACTAAGAAGCGTGTCCAAGTGAATATAATCCCAATAGGTAAGGTAATCAGCGTGTAGCAGACCGTCTAAATAAGAAGACAAATCTTGCCCCATTACATCGTATTTTTGGCGCAGTTTATTCAGTTTGTCGTGCAGGTCTTGATCGAGTGTAGGCGAGTCCATTATTTTGTAAAATACTTCCGTAAATTTGGCTGTTAATAAGTAATAACCAAAACAATATGACTGCCGAAGCCAACCACACTCTTAATAAAAAATCTTCTAAAAAAGATAATTACGAGCATCCCGACTTTTACGCCATCGATGATCTACTTACTGAAGAGCATAAGTTGGTCCGAAGTGCAGCCAGGGATTTTGTAAAACGAGAAATATCTCCTTACATAGAAGATTGGGCGCAACGAGCCTATTTCCCTTACGAGATCGTGAAGAAATTTGGGGATATAGGTGCCTTTGGCCCAACCCTTCCTCAAAAGTACGGTTGCGGTGGGTTGGACTATATTTCTTATGGGATTTTAATGCAAGAGATAGAGCGAGGTGATTCGGGAATGAGAAGTACCGCATCGGTGCAAGGGTCGCTGGTGATGTACCCAATTTATAAATTTGGGAGCGAAGAACAGCGGCTAAAGTATTTGCCCAAACTTGCCAGTGGAGAATGGCTCGGTTGTTTTGGCTTAACCGAACCCGACCATGGATCGAACCCAAGTGGAATGGTGACCAACTTTAAAGATATGGGCGACCATTATTTATTGAATGGTGCCAAGATGTGGATTTCTAATTCGCCCAAGGCCGATGTTGCCGTGGTGTGGGCGAAGAACGAAGCGGGCAGAATACACGGACTAATTGTGGAGCGCGGCATGGAAGGCTTTACCACCCCCGAAACTCATGGGAAATGGAGTCTTCGCGCAAGCACAACAGGCGAATTGGTGTTTCAGGATGTGAAGGTTCCAAAAGAGAACCTGCTGCCTGGCAAAAGTGGATTAGGCGCACCCATGATGTGTCTCGACTCGGCACGATATGGAATAGCGTGGGGCGCTATTGGAGCGGCTATGGACTGTTATGATTCCGCCAGAAGATATGCAGCCGAACGTATACAGTTTGGAAAGCCCATCGCAGCCTTTCAATTGCAGCAAAAGAAACTTGCCGAAATGCTAACCGAAATAACCAAGGCACAACTGCTGAACTGGCGGTTAGGTGTGTTAATGAATGAAGGTAAAGCCACCACTCCACAAATATCTATGGCGAAAAGAAACAGCGTGCACACTGCATTGGAGATCGCTCGTGAAGCGAGGCAAATACATGGCGGCATGGGCATAACAGGTGAATACCCCATTATGCGCCACATGATGAACTTAGAATCGGTAGTGACTTACGAAGGCACACATGACATTCACTTATTGATATTAGGAAACCAAATTACAGGGATACCAGCTTTTGCTTAAATCGTTGATCGTTGTTGGTCATTCGTTGATCGCAGCCAACAACTATCAACCAACAACGAAATCCAAATGAAAATAGCAACCATCATTGGGGCTCGTCCACAGTTTGTAAAAGCCGCCACGGTTTCACGCGCTTTACGGAAAGAAGGACTTACAGAAATTCTCATCCACACAGGACAGCATTTTGACGAGAATATGAGTCAGATTTTTTTTGATGAGATGGAGATACCAACGCCCAACTACAATCTCTCGATTAGCGGCTTGAATCACGGTGCCATGACGGGCAGAATGCTAGAGAAAATCGAAGAAGTTTTAATCAAAGAAAAGCCCGACTATGTTTTGGTGTATGGCGATACTAACTCCACCTTGGCGGGCGCGTTGGCGGCTTCTAAACTTCACATTCCGGTGGCGCATGTGGAGGCCGGGCTGCGAAGTTTCGAAATGAAAATGCCCGAAGAAATCAATCGCATCTTAACCGATCGCATAAGCAATTTACTGTTCTGCCCTACGCAAACAGCCATTACCAATTTAGAGAAAGAAGGCTTTGCGAATTTCGGTTGCGAAATTATGCAGGTAGGAGATGTTATGTACGATGCCGTTCTTTATTACAAAGAAAAAGTAAAAACTCACTCCACCGTAATTCAAAAGCAAAAGCTAGAAGGAAAGCACTTTGTGTTGGCTACACTTCATCGCGCTGAAAACACAAATGATCCCGTAAGGTTAAGAAACATTATTGAAGCCTTGAATGAAATTAACAGCCAGGTGCAAGTGGTGCTGCCACTTCATCCACGTACCAAAGCATTTATTCAATCACAAAATATTGTTATTGAAGCTTCTACAATAGATCCTGTTGGTTATTTTGATATGCTTGCATTACTAGCGCAATGCAGTATTGTTATGACCGACAGTGGGGGTCTCCAAAAAGAAGCCTATTTCTTCCATAAATTCTGTATCACGTTGCGCGATCAAACCGAGTGGATAGAACTTCTTGAAGTGGGAGCCAACCGATTGGCAGGAGCGCAGAAAAATCTCATTATTTCACAATTCAAGGAATTGATTAATAAACCTTTCGAAAGCGCAAACAGATTGTATGGTGATGGCCACGCTGCGGAGAAGATTGCGAAGATACTGGGCAATCAAAGCTTTGGATTGGAAATCGCGTAGCTTTGATATTGGTGCTACGGTTTCAAGTAATATTTTCTTTTATCACTCATTTCTAATCTCGTCAACTGGGTTGGTCATTGTCGCCTTGACAGTTTGTAAGCTAAGGGTCACAACGGCAATAAATGTGACCATAAGACCTGACATAAAGAAAATCCAAACGTTGATTTCAATTCTATTAGCAAAGCGTGTCAGCCATTGATTCATTAGATAATACCCAATCGGAGCTGCAATTATGAAAGCAAGGATGATACGCTTTGTAAAAGTCAAGGTTAACAAATTCAATATATCCAACGGGGTCGCTCCAAGTACTCCTGAGTTCCTCGGTTTTTTCTGCAACGAGTGAAAAGCTTTGAATGCAGGTTAAAAATGGGTTTTTTCTTTGGTTGGTGGGTGTCCCAATGTAGCTTTGAGGGTGTTTGTTAGAAAGAAGCCTAAT
>JBIKRT010000109.1:0-12347 GCA_044349005.1 Cyclobacteriaceae bacterium | reverse complement strand
ACTTGTCTTTTTAGCCCAACTTTTTAATTGCCTTTTTTCGCTCGTTAAAACCACAAAATCACAAATCCAAAATCTTCTAATCCTAAAATTGAGTTTTTAAGGGACGACTAAGTAATGGCTCTTGATGAAAGTATATTTTTTAACCAAAGGCGGGATAGATAGTATTCAGGATGTTACTGCCAATAGGTATTGCCAGTAAGCCTTGCCAACTCGATCTTTGCCAGCGTTCGCTGATACTCGTATTGAAGTTTAAAAAGATTTGCTTGCTGTAAATTAGTTTGCGCGTTAATCAATTCCACGTAAGTGATCGTTCCATTTTTAAATCTTGATTTGGCTAACTCTAAAGCACGTGTGGTTTGTCTGATTTGGCTTTCTGTATTTTTTAATCGTTCATTACTGGATTGGATGTCTATCATTGCCTGATTGATATCGCGATTTATGTTAGCCAGTTGGGCTTCTGACGAATAGCGAAACGCCTTTAAAGATGATTCGGCAATTTTTATCTGATTTGAATTTCTGTGACCTGTATAGATAGGTATGTTGATGCCAGCCCCTATCAAATAATTAAACCGATTTTGATGGATATCTGGTTGATAGCCGTTGCGTACACCTAGAGCACCGTTTAAGTTAAGAGTTGGAAGAAGGTTCGCCTTGCTTAATTGAATTTCTTGTTCTTGTTGCAAAATTCTATTCTTAGCAATTGATAACTCTTTATTCTTTTGCTTGGCTTGCTGAACAAGCGAATCGAAATTGGTGAAAACGGTTTGAAAATCGAGCTCGTTAGAACTCGGACGAGTTGGTTCTCCCGTGGAGTAGGCAAGCAGATTTAGCTGCTTTTGCATTGTATTGATCAAATCAACTTTTTTGTTTTCAGCTTGATCGATGTTATTTTGGGCCGAAAGCGCGTCAAACTCTAACGCATCTCCTTGCTTTACTCTACTATCGATTAGTATTTTAAACTCCTTATAATAGCTGATAACAGAATCCTGCACGGCTATTGAATTTTGTAAATAGATAACACTGTAATAGATAGAAGCAACCTGAGAAGCCAACGACCCTTTACTTGCCTCAAGATTATCACTTGCTATAAGAATATCATATTTCGATTTTTCAAGATTGTGTTTTGCTCGTCCGAAATCATACAACAGTTGGTTAACCGTTATACTTGCATTTTGATTGCCATTTGGTTGCGTTCTGATTTCATTAAATGTGCCAGGTCCGGTGGGTATATTAATTATTGAGATGGGGTCTATATAATTGTAAGTTACTGCGCCTGTAATCGTTGGTCTATAACCTGAACGAGTAATATCCTCTCTGATGCTAGTAATCTCAACTTGTTGTTCCAACTCTTTCACACGCGGAAAAAACGTAAATGATTTTTGTATAAGTGCTTTGAGTTCACTATTAACGGTTGGTTGGGCGTAAGAGAAACTAACACAAATTGAAACGATTAAAATGAGCAACGATTTTTTCATAATAGCTAAATTATTAATGAGCAGATTCAGATACTTTTTTGATGGTAGCGGCATCTACTTTTTTAGTTTTAAGCATGAATATAAAAGGTGAGGCAACAATGAAAAAGAGACTTATCAATAAAAAACCATCAAGGTAACTCATCAGATAACTCTGCTTGGTGACGGCACCATCAATGGCTCTTAGGGCAACTTCATTCGCTTGCAATGGATTTACACCAGTGGCAATTACGCCTTGTGTGGTTTGCAATAAACGTTGATTAAATTCAGGATCGGTGGCATCTAAGTTGGCAACTAAATCAGTACGATGAACCCAATAGCGCGTATTGATGTAGGTATTCATTATGGCAATGCCAAATGCGCCTCCTAGTTGCCGAATCATATTCGTTAAAGAAATAGCATATGGCATGCTTTGCGGTGCTAACCCAACTACAGATTGATTAATTAAAGGTACAGTAAGCATGGCGGTACCTAGTCCACGGAAGACTTGTGGCAAGATAAAGAAGGAGTTGCCAACTTCTGGCGTTGCTAACGAAGCCGTGTAGCCATGTAGAATAAAGAAAATAAAACCAAAAATTATGAATATTAGAGGGGGTAAACCAGATTGAATAGATTTACCGATGATAGGCATAACGAATATGGCTACTAATGCACCAGGTACTAATCCAAATCCAGCATCGGTTGGGGTATAACCAAGAATCCGTTGCACGAGAACAGGAAAAATAAAAACTGACCCGAAAAGCCCGAAGCCTGTAACGAAAGTTAAGATATTACTTGCTGCTAGGTTGCGCTCTTTTAAAATCCGTAAATCAATGACAGGTGTTTTGGTTATGAATTCCCAAACAATGAAACCAATCAATGAGATAGTTGCCAACGCGGTATATGTTTTAATCAGACTTGAATCGAACCAGTCTTCGCTCGTTCCTTTCTCTAAAACATATTGCAGCGCGCCTACTCCAAAGGCAAGCATAAGAATTCCTGGGTAGTCAATCGCAATTGACTTTCGATCTATTGTTAGTTCTTCGGGCTTTTTCTCGACAAAAGTATACGTCAAAAAAGCGGCCAGTATTCCGATCGGAATATTAATATTGAAAATTAATGGCCATGAATAATTATCGATAATTAAGCCACCTAAGATAGGACCGATAGTGGGACCCACCACAATACCCATTCCAAAAAGAGCTGAAGCCATAGGCCGCTTTGGCGCATCGAATGTATCGAACAAGATAGATTGTGAGGTAGAGAGCAATGCGCCTCCGCCAATACCTTGTATAAAGCGCGCGATAACTAGGGTGGTAAGGTCAGGAGCGTTACCACAGGCATAGGAGGCAAGGGTAAAGATTACAATGGAAGTTAAGTAATAATTCTTTCGGCCAAAGTAGCGTGCTAGAAAGCCTGTCATTGGAATGATAATCACATTTGCTATCGCATAGGCAGTTATCACCCAAGATGTATCTTCAATAGTAGCTCCCAGATTTCCGCTAATTTGGGAGAGCGCAACATTTACAATCGAGGTATCAATCAGCTCCATAATGGCAGCTGTGATTACCGTAATTACAATAATTGCTTTGCGAAAATCCATATTTAGTCTATTTTCACTTCGGCCGTTAGGCTTAAACCAGCCCTTAAAATTCTGCGGTATTTCTCCACCTCAAGAATTTCAATTTTAACGGGAACACGCTGTGTGATTTTGACAAAGTTACCAGTTGAGTTATCAGGAGGTAGCAACGCAAATTTTGCTCCTGTAGCTTCACTCATACTCACAACCTTGCCTTTAACTACTTGGTCGGGGTATCCATCTAAGTATAAATCAGCTTCCTGTCCTTCTTTCATTTTTTGTAGTTGAGTCTCTTTGAAATTTGCAATCACCCAAAATTTCTCATTGTTTATTAGGGTGAATAAAGTTTGACCAGGCTGCACATACTGGCCTTTATCAATATTCTTTTTCCCTACTTTTCCAGAAGCAGGTGAAATGAGTGTTGTGAAACTCAATTTTAGTTTTGCTTGCTCTACAAGTGCTTTTCTAGTTTCAATTTGCGCGAGTGCCTTTTGTATCTGTGCTTTTGCCGTGCTGATCTGGGCACTGGCTGCGCCCACCTGATCTTGATTTGAGTTGAATTGACGTTGCGCGATTAATTGATTTGATTTTGAATCTTCTACTTGCTTACGTGTGATTGATCCATCGTTAAACAACGCTTGGTCACGTTGTAAATCTGACTGAGTTTTTTCGAGGCGTGCTTTTTGCACATCTAAATTTGACTTTGCCAATGCTAAATTCCGCTCAGCATTTAAAAGTCCGGCACGAGCATTTTCTAATTCAGCAGACGCTTGTTGTTGGTCTGCCTCTGCTTGTTGTAACGCAATCTTGTATTCACGTGAATCTACGGTAAGTAAAAGTTGACCTGCAGAAACAACATCATAATCAGCAACTAGTAAACTGTCCACGTATCCAGCCACACGGGCAAGAATAGGAACATTAGTTGCCTCAATGCTAGCATTGTCAGTAGTTTCGTAATGTCGACTGTGTAACCAGCTTTTAATTCCAAAAAAGGCACCTGTTAGAACGATGATAGGAATTATAATCTTTGCAGGATTAAATTTTTTCTTAGGCAGCTCAGTTGTTTCCATATTTTTTTATAATGCTCAAAAGTAAACTGAGTTTACTAATTAGTCAACTAAATTGACTAATTATATTTTTATTATCTTTGCTTGATTATAATAGCTGTTTCATACAATGTTATGATAATAAGGATCATTATGTCGAAATTTTAAAATGATGATTAACCATGAATAAGTTAGATCAAGAACTTTTTACAATGGAGGAATATCGAAAGCGCAGTTGGCCGCGATTAATCAAACGTTTGCGTAAGCATATCGATGATCACGCCAGTGTGGAATTTAGAAAGCGAGGGTTCAGCGATTTTAAGTTGGCGTATATGCCGTTTTTATTTAATATCGATTTACAGGGTATAACAAATGCCGAGTTGGCCAAGCGAGCGTGTGTAACCAAGCAAGCGATGAGTAAGATTGTTAATGAGCTCACATTGCTTGGCTACATAACAAATGAAAAACATAGTGCCGATGCCCGAAGTAGCATTCTTTACCTGACACCTAAAGGAAAGAAATTGGTTGTGGAGGGTAAAAATATGATGGCTGAACTTGCAAAAAAATATGTAGCCCTTGTGGGCAAGGAGAATTATGATTTTATGATTGACGTACTAATAAAAATTTTGGAGTTTCATGAGGGCGTTGGAAAGAAATTGAAAGCTTAAACATCAAAATAAAGGTGGTAATGAAGCTTGCATTTTGGGTTGAATGGAGCATTACAGTTTGGACACTGGTTATGCGATTTTAAATAGTTTTCTATCGTAATTTCGGTTTTACATACTCCACATAAAATTGCTTTGGTCGCCAACTCATTGCTTGACCAAGCTTGTGCTTTGTGATCTGTTGATTCCAAGTGGCACGTGAAGCAAGGATAATAGGTATCGCAACATTTAAACTTTATGGCGATAATATCCAGTTGGCTCTTGTAATGAACGCATCTTGTTTCATCATCGACTAATTTTCCTTTGACCTGAATCATTTTCCTTTAATCGATCAACTCACTTACATCATCAATTCTTCTAAAACCATGTCAGGCGAACTGACTTCAAACATTTTGTTATAAGCGAGCTTTCGAAAGATATCGGCACTTGGTCGCTTCCGCCTCTCTTTTGTTTTAAGGTCAACTTCATACAACCCAAATCGTTTGGTTGGCCCCAGGTGCCATTCGAAATTATCCCAAGTGCTCCACATATAGTATCCTCTAATGTCGATGCCATCTTGCAGGGCTTTGTGAAGAATTTTCGCGTAATCTATAATTGCGGTTTGCCGTAGTGTATCGCTTTCATCGCAAACGCCATTTTCAGTGATGATGATCGGTTTCTTGTATTTGTTCCAATATCGATCGATACAAGTTCTCATGCCTTCGGGGTAGTATTCCCACATATCGTCATAAGGCCTGCCCAATCGTTTCATTTTTTCCGGGGTCTCCATAAATGTAATCGGCATGGGATCGTGTGGTAGCCTAGCATAATAACTCATCCCGAAGAAATCTACTTTTTCGAAATGACTTGGCATATGCTCCATAAACCACCAATCGCTCAGTTTTGCTGGCAACCAACCGAGCGGGTTCTCTGCCCAAAAAACCACTGTGTTATGTGAGATGCCAACGGGTTGGTCTGGATTATGGCTCTTAATGAAGTCATAGACACTTTCATGGGCAAGGCCTAGATTTTTCGCCACTTTGCCGGCCAAAAGTAGATTTATCTTAAAAGGAGGGAAGAACCCTGTTACCCAACCGTAAGTCGTATACACATTGGGTTCGTTGAACGTATTCCAGTGTGAAACATAATCTCCAAACTCCACTACAACTTTCCTACAGAAGTCAACCCACATCGGTATATTTTCTTCCTTTTCCCAACCATCCAGTTTTGAAAACCAAAGTGGATTAGTAAAATGATGAAGTACCATCATTATTTTTACCCCCCGCGATTTTAGATCATCGAGAAATAGCCGATAGTGCGCTACCGTTTCTTCATCTAATTCGCCATAAGGCGCACGTTGAAGCTTACTCCACATGAGCCCCATTCGGTAATGAGGTGCTAAGGATGAGATAATTTGAGCATCCTCTTTAAGCCGCAACTCGTGGTCGGTTGTTTTATCTAAGATATATCCATCTTTTGAAGGAACGCCCTTCCAATCATGTTCAAAGGCAGTTTCTATTTGGGTAGCAGCGGTGCTTGTGCCAAAGATGAAATCTTTCGGAAAAAGGTATTGCATCTAAAAATTTTCAAATGCAAAAATACAGATTTAAAATTCAAAATTAGACGGAGATTTTAGTATCCAGCGCAATTCGCCCAATGGGTATTTTTAGTTATTGAAATTCAACGAAAACGTCTGTTTTTCTAAGATTGATATTTTTCTAACTAGCTGACGTATCTTCTGGCAACAAACACGATTACTTTTTGTGCGAACTTCAAGCATGAATTAAAAATGTTATTGCATTGATACTTTTGGTATTTTCACAGATTAACTACTTGTTTACAGTTAACTTATTATGCTAAACAACGATCAAAAGGTAGCGCTTACGAATTATTTCGCGCAGTTTATCTCGCAACCAAGGAGAGATACAATTGAAAAGGTGCTTGCACTTAGGACTAAATTCGTGACCGTTATTTTGGAGGATATTTTTCAATCGCAAAATGGAAGTGCCGTAATTAGAACGTGCGAATGCATGGGGTTGCATCAAATCCATATAATTGAGAATAAAAGCTATTATGATCTCAATACCAAAGTATTAAAAGGAGCTAATAAATGGATGAATTTGACTAAGTATAGTGCAAAAGGTCAGAATAATACAGAGTTGTGCTTTAAGCAACTGCGCGAAGCTGGGTATAGGATATTTGCCACCGATCCGGACGCAGACGGAATTAGTATTGACGATGTGCCGACCGATCAAAGACTGGCCATATTGCTGGGTAATGAACTCAGTGGCACTTCAAAATATGCGCTTGCCCATGCCGATGCGAAAGTTAAGATACCTATGTATGGCTTTACTGAAAGCTTGAACATTTCTGTGAGCGCAGCAATTTGCCTCCACACGGTGATGCCAAAAATTAGAAGATCTAACTTACATATAGGCTTTAGTGAAGAAGAGATTCAACAAACTCGCTATGAATGGTACAGAAAGGCAATTCGAAAGCCCGATATTTTAGAACGTGAGTTCCTTTCAAATAATCAAGCTGTATGAACTTCAGGTTAGATTTTTATTAACTACTCAATCTCCTAAATTTGTAATAAATGAGGTTAATAACTAAAATTGGTAAGGTTTTTTTATTTGCTGTCCTGTTGGTAACGCTCGCGGTGTTAGGTATCAATGGCTGGATAATAAATAGCACACAGAACAGAATCGTATCAATCGATCAACTTACTTCACATGATAATGTGGTATTGGTATTGGGTACTAGCAAAAGACTGAGCGATGGCTCGCCCAACCCATTTTTTGAAAACAGAATAAAAACGGCCACTTTTCTTTTCGAGAAAGGTTTCGTTTCGCACTTCATTTTAAGTGGTGATAATCGTACTCGTTACTACAACGAACCCTTCGAGATGAAAAAAGCACTCATTAAAGCAGGTGTTCCTGATTCTATTATCACGCTCGATTTTGCGGGGCTAAGAACACTCGATTCAATTGTCCGAACTAAGGAGATTTTTGGTCAAGATAAGATTGTAATTATAACACAACCCTTTCATTGTTATAGGGCACTTTTTATAAGTAACTACTACAATATGGATGCGTTGGCCATAGCTGCTGATGAGCCCAACCAAGAAAACGGATGGAAGGTATATATACGTGAATATTTTGCCAGGACAAAAGCTGTGTTGGATTTATATGTATTCAAGACATCGCCTCATCACATGGGCAGCAAACAACACATTTAAAACGATTCTGCCAATACTACATAGTAATTGATCGTATTTCCGTAGGCAACGTCAAAGCGAAGATTTAATTTTTCTTTTGGTAACACGGATACTCGAAGCCCGGCACCTACTGCAATTTTAAATTTATCGATGCTTAAGTCATTAAGTTCTTCTGCAACCTGGCCTATGCCACCAAACCCAACACCGCCAATTCGTTTATAAATAGGAAACCGATATTCTGCTTGTGTGCCAATAAACTTTTTATCGCGATAGCGGCCAGCATAATAACCCCTCATCATCAAGTTGCCGCCCAGTACTGCAAGGCTTCTGTAAGGTACGTTGCCAAACGTAAAAGTTGCCAACCCCTGAAAACCCCATGTTCTGCCGTTTTTAAGATTAAAGAACTTTCGATAGTCTGCTTCAACTACTTGGAAATTATAGTTGCTTCCCACGTTCTGATTGAAGTTTGAAAATTTTATTCGAAGTAAATAGCCTTTATCTGGTTGGTAAGCATGATTGCGCGAGTCATTCATCAAAAATACGCTATAACCCGAAACGCGATAACTCTCGCGGTTATAAATTCCAGCGACTTGTTGTTTGGCGAAATTGCCATTCGCTTCATAGCTTATATCATATACGCTCTGGAAGTCCCAACCAGCACCAACGAAAAAATTATTTTTTATTTTTCTATGTAGTTGTGGATTGATAAAAAATTGGGTGAATGTATAACTCTCTTTGCCGCTTTCGGGGGTATCATTTCCAATTCCCCAAAACTTATCCGGAAACTTACTAAATGAGTTCTCAAATCGAATAACATACTTTTCTTTGGGCAAGAAAATGTTTGCTCCCAGCCCAATCAAAATTTGTTTGTTAAGAGTATACAAAATGCCTGATGGCATCGTGGATGTTCTAAGTTTTTTATCTTTTTTCGAGGTCTTAAAAACAAATGCGTTGGCAAATCCAAATACCCAACTTGTTTCTGTTGAGAGAGCAGCCAAAGGAAAAATCAACAACTTATTTTTATATATAACTTCCGAGGAATCCACCTTAACTTCCATTGAGTCTATTTCTGGAAAGGCACCAATTTCTCGTCTTTTGTGTTGAGCAATGCTGCTCCCGATAAAACTAAAAATTAGTAAAAAGAGTAAAGTGTGTCTCATTAAATGCGTTGCGGTCAGATAAACAATAACTAAGTCGAATTAGTTGCCGAATTATTGTTTCAATAAAAAATTGGCGTCAAAAGTCTAAAATAATCAGCAATAAAAAAATTACCACTGTGCATCCTTTCCTTTAACTCTTGCGTATTATTGGCTAATTTTAAATTTTATTATCTAAAATCATTCTCGTGAAGGTAAAATCGTTGGCAATGTTGAGATTCAGCTTGCCTGTTTTATTTCTTTTTCTAGCATTTAATCTCAATGCGCAAGAAATAGTGATTCAAGGAAAAGTTACCGATGCCAATTCTGGCGATCCGATTCCTTTTTCTAATGTTACCATAAAAGGTACTACGGTTGGAACGAACACTGATTTCGATGGGAAATATAAAATTAAGCTCCTCAAACCAGCAGATTCTATCATCGCTTCTTACATCGGTTATAAGTCGAAACGAAAGAAACTGAGCAAGGCACTTGTTCAGACTGTCGATTTTCAATTGGAAGAGGAAGTTCAAAATCTTCAAGAAGTAGTCATTGAGTCAGGTGAAAATCCAGCATTTGAAATTTTAAGACGAGTCGTAAAAAACAAGGATAAGAATGATAAGCGGCAGCTTGCAGCCTATGAATACGACTCGTATTCTAAAACGGAGGTAGACATAGACAAAATCTCGGACAAGTTTCGGCAGAAAAAACTCATGAAGAAAGTAGCGATGGTGCTTGACAGCATTGATCGAATAGTAGGCGAAGACGGAAAAGCTATTCTACCGCTTTTTATTACCGAAGCTGTTTCCAGAATATATTATCGCGACAATCCTTCCTTGAAAACAGAGGAAGTAAAAAATACTAAGATAAGTGGTGTTGGCGTGGAAGATGGCTCATTGATCACGCAAGTAGTAGGTTCGAGTTTTCAGGAATATAATTTTTACCTGAACTGGTTAACGATCTTGAATAAGAATTTTGTCTCGCCAATTGCTGATGGCTGGAGGCTTTACTACAAATACGATTTGCTCGATAGCTTATACATTGGAGATGATTTCTGTTACCGGATTGATTTCTTTCCTAGATCTAAAGCTGAGCTCGCATTCGAGGGCTCTATGTGGATTACGAAAGAGGGTTATGCGCTTCGGCAAATAGATGCCACTGTAGGCAGGGAGGCTAACGTTAACTTTATCGAAAGGTTAAAAATTCAGCAAGAACTGAGGCAATACGAAAATGGTGCGTGGCTACCAATAAAAAACCGAGTACTGGTGGATGTGAGCGAAGTTACGAAAGGCTCAGCAGGCATGTTGGCAAAATTCTATACAAGCAACAGGAATTTCGTTTTGAATAAACCCAAACCCACATCTTTTTATGAGAAAAGGGTGCAAGTAGCCGAAGACGCTCAAGTAAACGATGATGATAAGTTCTGGGATTCTCTCCGCTTTGAGCCGTTAAGTACCACAGAAAAGAACGTTTACAAAATGATTGATACGCTCAAAAATATTCCTGTTGTTAAAACTTATACGGAAGTTTTCAAGGCTTTAGTCGATGGCTATTACGATCTTGGACAAATCGAGGTAGGCTCCTATTTAAGAACATTTGCTTGGAATAGTATTGAAGGCCTACGAATGCAGGTCGGATTTAAAACCAATCGCCACTATAGTAAAAAGGTAACGTATAGTGGGTTTTTAGCTTATGGTTTTAAAGATGCTAAGCCAAAATTTTCTCTTGGAGCCCAGTATATTCTGAATCGAAAGAAATGGACGACATTGACTTTAAAATATTCCGATGACATGGTCAGGTTGGGCGTGGATGAGGACATACTTGGTTCAAATCCGTTATTTTTGACAGCAGCGCGTTGGGGAAATTTCAAACGGGGATATTATTTTCATGAGGCGTTGGGTTCGTTTCAGAAAGAATTTTTTAAAGGTTTTTCACAGAAAGTAAATTTAAGATATCATACGTTCGATCCCGCAGCAGGCTATAACTTTGGTCATATTCAGGATCCTTCCGATCCAGGTTCAAAAATTATTGAGAGGTATCAATTTTCCGAGGTGGCCATTGAGTCTCGGTATGCGAGAGACGAGACTTTTTTGCAGAATGGAAACGAAAGGATAAGCGTAGGACCAAAGAAGTGGCCTATAATTACCTTTAGATATACGCATGGATTCAAAAACGTTTTTGGCAGTGACTACGAGTATAACAAATTACGATTAAACATTGATAAGAGATTTAAACTAGGACCCATAGGGGTGGGAAATCTTACCGTGACGGGAGAAAAGATATTTAACACATTGCCCTACCCCCTTTTGGCCGTGCATCTGGGTAACGAATCGCTCATCTATTCTCCTTTCACTTATAACTTGATGAACTTTGGTGAGTTTATCAGTGATCAATACGTTACCATTCGATACCGTCAATTTCTGGAGGGGTTCTTGGTCAACCGACTTCCACTTCTCAAAAAACTTGACTGGCGCTTGGTAGGAACAACCAACTTGATTTTTGGTGACCTTTCAGAATCTAACCGCAATTCCATTTCTCAGTATACGCAGAATAGAAGAAGAGCATCCAGCACCGGGTATTTTACAGGCAAACCTTATTTAGAAGTAGGTTGGGGAGTAGAAAATATTTTCAGGTTTTTCAGAATCGATTTTGTGCATAGGCTAACTTATTTGGACACCAAAACGGTTACTTATCAGGAGGTTAATGACCAAGGAGTAGAGGTAACCAAAACAGACTCGTACATCCCTCGGAAATTTGGAATACTCTTTACAGTCCAGTTCAAACTCTAGGAGAAATTCAGCAGCAATTGCTGCGCTTACGTAAAAGTGACGTCTTCCATGAAAGCTCAAATTGTAAACAGAATTACATCAGTCATTGTAAGTTTGAGCGCAGTATCGCTCTTAATTTTAGGTGTTTTATATATTTTAAAGTGGCGTCCAGAGCAGTTCTTATTCTGGTGTTTGTCGTTAACAATATCAATATCATTACTGATTTTTTTAATTGGGCGTCTAGTGAGAGGTCTAATGAAAAATTTTAAATAGGCAAAACTTTAATTCTGAGTAATATTCTACAACATTAAAATATTAAGTAATATTCAATTATATGACAGCTCCAGAAAAAGACCAAGTCGAGAAAAATAGGAAAAGAGTTGAAAGCTTCCCCAAAAACAGTAGCGATTATAAATAGAGTTTAATCGTTAAAATTGGGAAGAAATGAAAACAACAAAATTCAATGAGAGCCAAATCGTGGGCATCCTCAAACAGCAAGAACAAGG
>JBIKRT010000042.1:0-38369 GCA_044349005.1 Cyclobacteriaceae bacterium | reverse complement strand
CACAATATGGTACTTACAATCATAAGTACTGTGTGATGTTTTTCGATAGTTTTGCATCACACAAATTTATTAAACTAAAGTCTTCGCCTAAAGGCGAGGGATTTTCCCCCTGATACATACATTAAATTTTTGTAAACAATTAAAAATTGAGGCTGGCTTTCCTCAAAAAGAGATACTTTTGAGAAGTATGGGTAAAATTCGTTTAGTAGTCTTTGACCTTTCCGGCACCACCGTAGAAGATGACAATGCGGTAGCAAAGAGCCTCCAGCAAGCCGCACAGGAGTTTAAGTTAGATGTTTCTCTGGGAGATTTCGAAAAGACGATAGGGACGAACAAAATCCATCTATACCAATTTATGTTGGCTCGTGCACGCGGCCATAAAGTTGAAATTAGCCAGTTGGAGACATACCATTTCCCCGAGTATTTACAAGAAGCAAATGCTATTTTTGATCGCTATTCGGTGATTATGGTGGATTACTATAAGAATAACGTTCGCGCCATGCCGGGTGCAGAAGATACGTTTAAGTGGTGCCACGAACAGGGCATAAAAGTCGCGACAGACACTGGCTTTCATCGCGATGTCAACACCGCTATTATGGAAGGATTGCAATGGAAAGAGCGTGGACTTATTGATTTGGCGTTGGATGTAGAAGACACCAACGGAACAGGTAGGCCATCGCCATTCTTAATTTTTAAAGCGATGGAAAGATTGGGAATTCAATCGGTAAGAGAAGTAATAAAAATAGGGGATACGCCAGCCGATTTACTCTCAGGATATAATGGCGGCTGCATTGGCAATATTGGGGTGCTAACTGGTGCAAATACATTGAGAACTTTACAGAAGTATCCTCATACACATATAATCAAGAGTGTGAAAGAATTGCCAAAGCTTGTTGCTGAACAATTCAAAGACTAAGTCTACTTAATTCGTGAAAACGACATTGAATTCTCTGGCGTGAATGCTGTTGGACGTTGCTCCTGATCAATGGCTATTTTCATTTTTAAATCACTACTAAACTCTACAATGGCTCTCATCGCTATCATTTCTGCTTTTGTTTCAGGCTTGCGTACAAGTATGTCTAGTTGCATCGGTTTTTTTGAAACATCTAGTTTATAAATCATTTGAATCGGCTTTCCTTTTGACATGCCGTTTGCACCTCCCATAGTGATGCCTTGTGACTCAATTGTAATAAACCCGTCTTTATCAAAGATGAATGAGCCAAATGTGTTATCTTCATCCAACTCACTTTGCCACGTTCCGATAACAATAGTAGAGTCAATCTTCTGGCTAAAACAAAAAGTCGAGAATAAAAGAAAGGCTGAGCAAATTACTGTTTTCATTGGGCAAGATTAAATTGTTAACAAAACTAAACTTCAGCTTTGACAAAGTGAAGGTCTTTTTTCGTTTTAGCCTTTTTTTGTGGAATCTGGCTTTACATCCTTGGTCGGTGCTTGTCCCGAAACTGCTAAGGATCAAAACAACACAACCGTTGCTATTAGGGTAATTTTTTTCCGCATATCTCTTATTTTAACGACAATATATAACTGATTTGAACGGATTCAGTTTTGAATTTAATTTGATCGGTACGTGTCTTTTTTTAATGGCAAGTGGGTAGTAAATTAATATCTATTCCGAAATTAAGTCGACAAGTTTATTATCTTGAGCCGTTTTATAAAGTTCAAGTTAATCGAGTTCAAACCAGCACATGAGTGTCTTTAAGAAAATATTTTTAGGTAAAGATTATATCCCAGATAGAAAAGTTTATAAGTACTCGATGCTTCGAGTTCAGTTCAATTTAATACTAATTGCTAGTGCTTTATTTTATGTCGGTGTTGATGAGTATAATGGGATAGACACTTTTATCGCGTATTACTTCTTGATGATTGGCGTTGGAGTTTTGGGGCTTGTTTTGAATCGATTCGGTTATCATATATTTTCCAATGGGTTGCTAATAGTTTTTTCTAACGCAATAGTATTCTTGTTTGCCGATTCTGATAGCTTATTTGGTGGCCTGTTTTTCTATTTCATTTTAATTAGTCTGGCAGCCCTTATTCTTTTTAGTTACAATCGCAGGGTTTGGGGAATTTTGTCTGTAGCAGTTTCAATTTTCATTGGGATTCTTGCCTTTATTTATGATTTCCATGTGCTGCCAATGCCAGGGTATGACGACCCTAGCATTCGTGTAAGCTTTCTATCCAATTTTATTGCGGCTACTTTAAGTTGCGCATTGATCGTTTATTTTTTAATAAATGAAAATCACCATTCAGAAAGAAGACTAGAGGAAAATCAGCAACAGTTAATTTCTACTGCTAATCAACTAAAACAAAATAAAGAACGCTTTGAAATGGCCGTTAAGGGTGCTAAGGCAGGTATTTATGAATGGAATCTTTCCGACAATTCAATCTTTATAAGCGAATATTGGAAGGAACTTCTAGGTTACAGGAGTGATGAATTAGATCCCATCTCGATTGAAACATACGTATCCTTTGTTCACCCAGACGACATGCAGGCATCTAACCAGAAGATACAGGAGATTATAAAATCACATCAACCCTATCAAGGGGAAGTACGCCTGTTAACAAAAAATGGAACATACAAGTGGTTTCTTGATAGTGGGCTCGTGCGAACCGAAAGTGAAACCAACACCACTTTTGTGCTTGGATCGCTAATTGATATTGATGACCGAAAAAAGGCAGAACAAGAAATTTTGTTGAAAAATGATCAACTCGCTAAAATAAACGAGGAGCTTGATCGCTTTGTCTACAGCGCCTCGCACGACATGAGAGCGCCTTTAAGCTCTTTATTAGGGCTTATTGATCTTTCTGAACGAACAAATCAACCAAACGAACTTAAAGAATACCATCGCATGATGAGGGATCGAATAAAGGTGATGGAAGGTTTTATCAAAGAAGTGACCGACTACTCTAGAAATGCGAGGCTTGAACTCCTGTTAGATAAGCATGCCCTGGCCGTGATGGTAAATGAAGTAGTCGATAACCTGGCGTATTCGTTGGTGGACAAGAAGATGCAAATAAGCGTTGACATTGATCCCAGCCTGATTATTTCTACTGATGCAGGTCGGCTAAAAATTGTGTTGAGTAATATCGTTTCAAACGCTTTTAAGTATCACAATCCTTCTGCTGAGAATCCATTTATTGCAATAACGGCTTCGGTGGTAGGTCATCAAATCGTAATCAGCATAAAAGACAACGGGTTAGGAATCGCTAAGGAACATCATCAAAAAATCTTTGGTATGTTTTATCGAGCATCTGAAATTTCAGATGGCTCTGGCCTTGGATTGTACATCGTAAAGGAAACGCTTGGTAAGTTAAATGGAACGATCTCTTTCCAGTCGGAAGTAGCTGTTGGCTCAACGTTTAGTATCTATTTACCTATTTCTTGATATTGCTGTCTTTTCTTCGCAAGCTCTTTTGTACCGCTCTCATAAAGTCTTCTGCTACTTTCTTTCTAAACCAAGTAGGAGCGAGGCGCTTTAACCGCCAGACCTTACGGGCAAACTTTGGCAGGATTATGTAAAACTCTTGGTTGCCCGCACGATACAAAATTTCCTGTGCAACATCTTTCGATTCCAGCTTTGATCGATCTAATAGAAACTGAGTTGTCTTTTGAAATGTAACGCCACCGCGCATACTCTTCGCAATGTTGGTTTTGAAATATGCTGGCTGAACGCACGAAACATGGACCCCATGATCTATCAACTCACCATAGAGAGTTTCACTAATGGCTACCACTGCTGCTTTGGTAACATTATATGCACTCATGGTAGGCGCACAACTAACCGCTGCCAAGCTGGCGATGTTTATGATGTGACCAGACGTTTGTTTCTTAAACGTGGGAATAAAGTAATGACAGCCGTAGATGACACTCATCTGATTGATGCCAATCATCCACTCCCAATTCTCAAGCGAATACTCTTCAAAAAGGCCACCATCACCCACACCTGCATTGTTGAATAAGATGTCAATACCGCCAGCTTGAGAAAGAAAATCATCAGCCACGATTTTATATTCATTTCGTTTTGAAACATCCAAATGAAAAGAGATGGATTTCCCGCCAAGTGTTGCTATTTCCTTCGCTGTAGTTTCGAGCTCTGCATCGTTGATATCGCTGATTCCAATGAGCCAGCCATCGGCAGCTAACTCAAAACAGAATGATCGTCCTAGGCCTGAGCCAGCACCTGTAATAAAAGCTCTTTTTTTTGGGTATTGTTTTGTTAAAAAATACATGTCGTTACTTTATATTTTCTGTGTTTCTATTGATTTTATCGCTTTCGTGGAAAGATTTTTAACCACTTCAATCAGGCCTCCAAAACGGGGATCCTTAGAAAAACCTTTCTTCCAGCGGGCATAAATTTGCTGGGCAATTACTGCATTTTTAAACAATCCGAATACATAATAAAAGACGATGTTCGATAAATCTCTTTCACTTGTTTCTGAATATCGTTCTGCCAGTTGAGCCCGTGTTAAATTACCCGGAAGCCACGAAAGGTTAAAAGCCCTTGTGGTGGGATCATCGTCTGCTTCTGACCAATAGGCGAGTGCTGCACCTAAATCCATCAGCGGGTCACCTATGGTGGCCATTTCCCAATCCAGCACACCAATAATTTGTGTTAAATTACCTGGGTTAAGTATCAGATTATCATATTTATAATCGTTGTGAATAAAAGTAGCTGGTCGCGAGAACGGAATGTTTTTAGCAAGCCAATCCGCTGCACCATTCATAGCCGCTAATGAGTCTGTTTTGGCATTAAAGTATCGCTTTATCCAGCCTTCTACTTGCCGTTGCACATATCCTTCTGGTTTGCCTAATTCAATTAGTTTAGTAGCATTAATGTCAATGGCATGAAGACGAACCAAGTTATCAATAAAACGTTCGGAAAGTAATTTAAACGTGCCAGGATCAATGCCCAGCTTAGGTGTTGAATGCGCCCTGAGAATCACACCTTCAATTCGTTTCATGATGTAGAAAGGCGCGCCAATTATTTGCGGGTTTTCACAATAAACAAATGGCTGCGGAACGATGGGGTAGTATTCAATAAGTTTTGACAGCACCCTAAACTCTCTACCCATGTCGTGAGCTGATTTTATATCTGCCCCAATAGGTGGCCTTCTTAAAATGTAGTCTAAGTTATCGGTGGTCAAACAATAGGTTAGGTTTGAATAACCACCCGGGTATTGTGTAATGGAGATCACCTCGCCAATTTCAGGGGAATGAGAAGCCAAATAATCATTTAACTTCTTTATGTCAATTTCTTCCCCGCTCCTTACCGCCACCGGGGCGTCTTGTTTTATATCCATCTTTCTGGTATTCAGTAGTAAGTATCAAGTAGTAAGTATCAAGTAGTAAGTATCAAGTAGTAAGTATCAAGTAGTAAGTATCAAGTAGTAAGTATCAAGTAGTAAGTATCAAGTAGTAAGTATTAAGACTGAAAGATTGTCTTATGTCTTGAGTCTAATATCTTACGTCTTATATCTTACGTCTTATGTCTTATGTCTTACGTCTTAACTCGCTTTGCCTTCACATCCAACCCATAGTTCTTCAAAATGCTGAGTGCCAGATTTTGTTTATGTACTTCGTCTGCACCATCCCAAATTCGAGCGCCACGTTCATGTGCATATAAAGTGGCGAGCATCGTATCATCGGTAACTCCCGAGGCGCCATGCACTTGAATGGCTCTATCTAACACCCTAAGCACCATATTGGCCACATAAAACTTGATACCGGAAATCTCGTCTTTTGCTTGCGCGGCTCCCACTGAATCGATTAAGGAGGCGGTCTGTAAAACCAATAACCTGGCGGCATTTATCTCCACCCGACTTTCGGCAATGAAGCCCTGAATGAATTGCTTTTCCCCTAAGGCAACTCCTAACTCAATCTCTCTCGAGGCGGCACGTTGACACATTAACTCAAATGCTTTTTCGGCAATGCCTATCCATCGCATGCAGTGATGAACTCGCCCCGGGCCGAGGCGCTGTTGAGCCAGTTTAAAGCCCATTCCTTCTTCGCCAATCAAATTGCTGGCAGGCACCCGACAATCGGCATAGGTTATTTCAGAATGACTTGCCCAGCCTTCGCCTGTATCCCCAAAAATGGGTAGATTTCTTTCTAGTTTAAATCCTTTGGTATTGGTGGGCACCACAATCATGCTTGCCCGTTGGTGGGGTGTTGCTTCTGGATTTGTTACTGCCATCACAATGGCAAAGGCCGCGCCATCAGCCGAAGAGGTAAACCATTTATGACCGTTGATAACGTATTCATTTCCATCGCGCACCGCGGTAGTTGCCATACGGGTAGGGTTGGAGCCAGCAAACTCAGGCTCGGTCATTGAAAAACAGCTCCTGATTTCGCCTTGCAATAATGGGTGCAAAAACTTAGCTTTTATTTCATCGGAAGCATATTTGCTTAGCAACTCCATATTGCCAATATCGGGTGGCTGGCAGTTAAATGTATAATGCCCATAGAAAGGTGTGCGCGCCATCGCTTCTGATAGCTGCCCAAACTCGCAAAGGGTGAGTCCGAGTCCACCTTCGTTGTGCGGAAGGTGCAGCCCCCAAAGCCCAAGTTCTCGAACTCTGTCTCTTTTGGCTTCCAGCAACTTAGACGTCTCATTCCAAGGTCTTTTGTGATGATCCGCTTCTAGTGGGATAAGTTCTTCCTCGACAAACTGCTCTACTTTCGCTAGGATTGGTTTGACTCGTTCAGTGGCAAAAATGCTTTCCATAAGTTAATTCGAATTATAAGTTGAATGTAGGGAAAGAAATCAGGATCAAAGCAAAGTACACGGCTCAAAATATTTTTTTACCTTGTATTTGCAACCCGTGCGATTTTACTTTTACATCTATTATAGCCCAAATCAATCTATGAATAGCCTGAGAAATACTTTTTTATTTTTAGCGTCTTTACTATTGATTTCTTCTTGCAGCAATAAGCAAGAATTCTCTGATTTTCAAATCGAGCCAGGTTTCGAAATCACGAAGGTTGCCAGCGAGCCTCTTATTCAGGATCCCATTGATCTTGAATTCGATGAGGCAGGGAATGCGGTGGTTTTAGAAATGCCCGGTTATCCACTTGAAGATAAGCAGAGTAGGATTAAAGTATTGAAGGACACGGATAAAGACGGTGTTTATGAAACCCAGGTTTTGTTCTCGGATAACATGCAACTGGCTTCTTCTATTTTACCTTACAAGAAAGGAATACTCGTGGCTGCACCGCCCTTTTTGTTATTTGCCAAAGACCTCAATTTGGATGGCAAGGCCGATCAAATAGATACCCTGATGGGTGGGTTTTCGAAAGGAAATTTGCAACATAACTTCAACGGACTTACTTATGGATTGGACAATTGGATTTATGCCGCTAATGGCGGGAACTCAGGAACTCCTTACTGGTGGGGCGATACCACGAGTGTGATGGACTTGCGAGGCCAAGACTTTCGATTTAATCTCGACCAAAAAATCATGGAGCGAATCGGAGAGTCTTCCGGTGGTTATGGAATCGCCATTGACAATTGGAATCGGATATATGGAACGCATAATCTAAACCATATTTCACAAATTGTCTTTCCCGATAGGTATAAAAAAGAACAGGTGCTGTCGGTAGATAACACCCTACTCAACATCTCGGACCATGAGGAAAACGGGCTTTCGCGGATTTATCCGATCGGTGAGCAGGAATCAAGAATGAACCATCCGGAGCAAGCAGGGTATTTTTCAGGCTCATGTGGGATTACGTTTTATGATGGTGGTGGACTGGGCAATGAATATGATCAAACCATTTGGGTAGCCGATGTAGTTTTGAATCTCATTCACGTAGATAAACTAAAAACCAAAGGATCATCTTCCCTGGCTATGAGAAAATTAAGCGGACGGGATTTTCTTGCCAGCAATGACCGATCATTCAGGCCGGTAAACATGGCGGTTGGGCCGGATGGCGCAATGTATGTAGTTGACATGTACCGCACAGTTATTGAGCATCCGGAATGGATTCCAGACGAAATCGAAAAGACACTTGACCTGAATGCGGGTAAGGATAAAGGGAGAATCTATCGCATTACAAAAAGCGGTATTAAACTAAAACCTTTCGATGCCAGTTTTACAAAAACAACTACCGGTCTTATTTCAAACTTAGTTCACCCAAATCAATGGATACGTAAAACCGCTCATCGGCTGTTGATGGAGAAGGAGCTAACGGAAAACGACTACGCCCAGCTCGAGAAGCTGTTAACCTCTGATTCGGAATTGGGAAGATTGCATGCCCTTTGGATTTTGGAATGTAAGAACAAGCTTAACCTGCGTCAACTGAAGAACTCCTTAACAGATGCTGCTGCCGGGATACGAGAAAATGCACTGCTAATTGCCGAGAATCACTTTAATGATCAGAGCTTAATCGAAAAGACGATTGGTTTGTTTGAGGATGCTAATCAACGTGTGCGTATGCAAGCGGCCTTGTCAATAAGAACGATATCGAAAGAATCTTTTCTATCCTCGAAAAATAGGCTCATCGAAAGCTTGGCCAAAAGTGCAAAGCTGCCTAATGATAATTGGAATGCTGCGTCCATCGCTCTGGCTTCAACGTATTCACCGGCAGAGGTTTTTGAAAAATTAGTTTCGATTGGCAGCGACACTTCACACATTGAAATTCTCGAGTCGTTGGCATTAGTGGCTGGTAATGATGTCGAGAATACAAATGAGATTTTGAAAAGCGTTGCCAGGCATTCGCTTTCAAGTTTAGCCAAAGAAAAAATTGTAAAAAGTATCACGAAAAGCGCGCTGACTTTTGACACACCAGCAAAATTGATTACCTCCATTGAAAAGTTAGAGCAGTCGGGAGACAACCAACTGATTGCTGCGCTTGCATTTCTCAGACAAAAGTTGCGTCTGCCAAATTCTGCGCAATTCGCGACCATCAGTGAGAAAGCCTTGTTAAAAGTTGCTGACAAATCCCTGCCTGACTCGGTGCGGCTTAATCAGTTAGTCTTCGCCTCGTTCTTACCCTACAGGAGCAAGGCAGACGTTCTTTTCAATTGTCTTAAGAACACGGAACCTTTAACGCTACAAGAAGGAGCGCTAAGGCAATTGGCTTCCTACCAAGAAAAGGAAATCGGAAAAAGATTAACTAAGATGTGGCCGGAATTAGGGCCTCAGGCGCGCAAATGGGCGGGCGATTTATTGTTATATATCGAAATTCACCACGATGCATTATTGACTGGCCTTGAGAACGGAACCATCAACATTGGCGAAATGAATTTTGATTTAGAACGCAGAAGAACCCTGTTGTATTGGACGGACGATAAGCAAACAAGGGCACGAGCAGAAAAGCTATTTTCCGATGCGGGGGTATCCACGCGAAAAGAAGCAATGGAAAAAATGAAAGCCTCACTTTCATTAAAAGGCTTCCCCGACAAAGGCGAAAAGGTTTTTCAATCTACTTGTGCCACGTGTCATAAATATGGTTCGTTGGGCAATGACGTTGGCCCAGTGCTTACTGAGATAAACAGAAAAAGTAAGGACTTACTGCTACACGATATTCTCGATCCCAATGCAGCTGTAAATACCCAATACATCAATCATCGGTTAGAGACAACGAGTGGTGTAGTTCATTTTGGAATTGTCAAGGCCGAGACTGATAAATCGGTAACCATCAGGAAAATGGGCGGTGAGACGGTATCCATTGATAAATCGGCCATAAAGCGATTTAACTCTTTAGGCACATCGCTTATGACCGAAGGGCTTGAAAACAGTCTTACACTTCAAGACATGGCTGATCTGCTCGCGTTTCTTCAAAAAGGTAAATAGTTTGGATTAGGTATTGTTTCAATTTCTATCCAATATCTTGCAGCACCAAATTGAATATGATGGAAATAGGTATTGATAGTTTTGCTTCGGCAACTGCTACAGATGGCATAGGAAAGGCCAACAGTGCTCAAGTAATCAGTGAGTTATTGGCTCGCATAGAACATGCCGATGCCTGCGGACTAGATGTGTTTGGGCTAGGGGAGCATCACCGCAAAGAGTTTCTGGATTCTGCGCCATCGGTGATTTTGGCTGCCGCTGCCGCGAGAACAAAAAAGATTAAGTTGACAAGCGCAGTTACCGTGCTGAGTGCGGCTGATCCCGTAAGGGTATTTCAGAACTTCGCTACGCTCGATCTGGTTTCGGGCGGCCGTGCCGAAATGGTGGTAGGCAGGGGTTCGTTTGTAGAATCATTTCCCTTGTTTGGATTAAATCTACAGGATTACGATGAAGTGTTTGAAGAGAAGCTAGGCCTATTATTACAGATCAGAAAAGAGGAAGTAGTAACGTGGTCGGGCAAGTTTAGGCCGGCACTTAAAAGTCAGGCCATCTATCCGCGCCCCATTCAAAACCCGATACCGATTTGGGTAGGAGTAGGTGGCACACCCGAAAGCTTCGTTCGCGCTGGCATACTCGGACTGCCGTTAATGATAGCGATTATTGGAGGCGAGACCCATCGTTTTAAACCGTTGGTAGATCTTTATAGAGAAGCAGGAAAGCAGGCTGGTCATGCACCCGAAAAACTTAGCGTTGGTTTACATTCGCTAGGCTATGTAGGCAATATTACCGAAGAAGCGATAGCTGATTACTTTCCCGGCTATGCCGAAATGTTTACACGAATAGGGAAGGAGCGGGGCTGGCCGCCAGTTACGCGCGCTGCCTTTGACGCCCAGCGCGGACCATTGGGTGCTTTTCTTGTGGGTGGCCCCGAAGAAGTTGCAGAAAAGATTATCCGACACAGTAAAGCCTTAGGCGGAATTTCACGATTGAGTTTTCAGATGGACAACGCAGGGCTATCACATAAAAAACTACTAAACGCAATTGAATTGATTGGAAGTAAAGTGAAGCCGATGGTTGATTTACAAATTGCTTATTGAAAATTGCAGACATAAAAGGAAGTGTGAGTGTATCCGTCTGCCCCCGTAATGGTGCCAGCACCATAAGTCGAGCTGACTTCTAGTAAGTTCGGAATTTCAAGCATATTGTAAATGTACAGCAAATAACTGGGTACAACGATTAATATGAAAAACGGATCTAGACAAATAGAGATACGCTCACCAAGAGAATTTGAAAAATATTAAGACGATTGGAGAACAATCTGATGCAGTTCAATTCATGAGACAGCAACGAGATAAAATGAGTGAGAAGTTATCAAAGATGACTAAAGCTGAAATCATTGAATATTTTAAAAGACGTAAAGGAGAGACGACAGTAAAGCCTTGTGCATAATAAATGCGCAATCCAACTTTTTTCGCATCATTCCGTTCTGTGTAGGGGGGGAAGCGCCTTCGAAAGCCCGGCTCGAACGCAAATACTTATCCAGGTCAATAACTCTTTTGGAAAATGAATTTTGTAACAAACAATGCAATAAAGATTTTCTTAGGATTATTAACGATGATAATCCTATTTCATCTTTCTATAATCACTAAAATTATCCCTTACAATATTACCTGGGGAGGAAGGCTTACAAATGACACAGACATGTATGTCTTTGAGACCATTTCGATTCTAGTGAATGTTTTTTTATGTTGGGTTCTACTAATGAAGGGTAACTTAGTTCAATACAAATTTCCGTATCGCGTGGTAAATATAATACTGTGGGTTTTCTTTGCGATTTTTATTCTAAACACCATCGGAAACATTTTGGCAAAAACAAGCTTTGAGAAACAATTTGCATTTTTAACAGGGCTTTTTTCGATATTACTATGGACTATTTTAGTGAAAAGAAAAACAACCAACCGCTAACCGTGCTTGTGCAATGGTGTGGTGAGTGGTAGTTAGAAGTTGGCGAGGCGGCTAAAATGCTTCAAGAATTCTGGATCGACAAAATCTAACTATTTTAAAAAGACAATTGAATGACCGACTAGAGATGTTTTTTACTTGTCAAGACTCAAAGAAAAATTATGACCAATAAAAAAGGATCCCATCAGTTTCAAGACCCTTTGTTGGAAGTAAAATGTGGATAGTTAGCACTTGCGTGATCCAGATAGCCAAAAGATTCCTTTGACAGTGCTACCAAACATCTTCATCAGGGTTATGAGCTTGCTTCTTAAATATACCAACCGGTAATTTGTGCGATGGCTTCATCGGCTGTTTCTACTGGAAGTTGGCACGCTCTGTTAAAGCAAACGTAAATTCTTGTTTTATTATCGGTTGCTTCTCGGCCTTCAAATAGTGGAAGGTTGCTTGATTCGGTTGCCCCTAAAAATAGCGCGAAAGGTAAATGATGTCTCATAAGCTCGTTGCGGATCGACTCGACATTTGGTCCAACGATCACCACCTCTGCCATACCCTGAACGATTTCCTCCAATAAGATCCCCCAGTTGCTCATGTAGCCCGGCTCTTGTGTGATAACGCTGCTGAGTTGCTTTGCCATCACTTCGGCTTTGTCTTTCCAGTCAACGTTATCTAACAAGATGCCGAGATGATAAAGGTTTTGCGCCATCACAGAATTTGAAGCCGGAATCACATTGTCAAAGATTTCTTTTTTTCGAGCAATCAAAGGCTCGGCCTGACTGCTGGTAAAATGAAAGAAGCCTTGTTCTTGGTCGAAGAAATTCAGCAGCGTATACCCGCACCAATGTTGTGCCTGATAAAGATATGATTCATTGAACGTGCTTTGGTAAATCGCTATGTATGCCTGTATGAGAAAAGCATAATCTTCTAAAAAGCCTTCCGTTGTCGATCGTTTGTTTTTGAATGTTCTAAAAACTTTGCCATCAGCAATCAAGTTGCTTTCAATAAAGTTGATAACCCCTTGCGCGAAGTGCAGGAACTGCTTATCGCCAAAGGCATTGTAAGCATCCAACAAGCCTTTAATGGCCATGGCATTCCAACTACAGATTATCTTATCATCCAACCCCGGCCGAATGCGTTTGGCTCGTGCATCCATTAATTTTTGTTTGCCTTGGTCGACTAAAATATCTAAGTCATTTTTGTTGATATTATAATCCGACATGAAGCGAGCATCATTTTCACTTCGTATTAAAATGTTTCTTCCATGTTCCCAATTCCCCTCTTCGGTGGCGTGAAAATACTCGGGCAGCACACTTGATTTGTCGCCCAGAGCGTCAATCAATTCATCGTAAGTCCAAGTATAAAATTTACCTTCCACGCCTTCGCTGTCGGCATCGAGTGCTGAGTATAAGCCATGGTTCGTGTCTAAACCATGTTTCGTGTCCCCACGAAATGCTAATCCATGGTTCGTGTCCTCACGAACCATTTCATCTACTTTAGTCATCTCGCGCTTCAACCAATCAACGGTTTCGTACACTACTTTTTTGTAATCGTTATTCTTTGTTATCGAATATGCTTCCGAATACAAACTCAACAACTGCGCGTTGTCATACAACATCTTTTCAAAGTGAGGTGCGAACCATTCGCCATCTACTGAGTAGCGCGAGAATCCACCGCCCAACTGATCGTAAATTCCACCTTGATGAATTTTGTTAAGCGTGAGTTCAACCATCTCAAGACTTTGCTTGTTCGATGCTGGATTAATCGCGTAATGCCTGAGCAAGAAGTGCCATATAGAAGGCATTACAAACTTTGGACTTTTATCCAATCCGCCCCAAACGCGGTCAAACCTTGAACTTAAAATGTCAACCATTTTATTAATATCCTCACGGTTGACATCTATTGAATTTTGTTTTGCGAAACGATGAAGATCATTTACGTTTAGATGGTTGGTAAGTTCATCCGCGGAAGCGTTAATCTCTTCTCTTTTTATTTTGAAGGTGTGCGCTAAACTGGAGATCAGCTGCGCCCAGTTTTTTGGAGGAAAATACGTACCGCCATAAAACGGTTTTTGCTCGGGCGTTAAAAAAACATTGAGCGGCCAACCACCGTTGATGCCCATTGCTTGAACGGCTTCCATGTAGATTTGATCAATATCGGGCCGCTCTTCGCGATCAATCTTTATGCAAACTAAATGTTCGTTCATTAAATCAGCGATGGCTTGGTTTTCGAACGACTCGTGTTCCATCACGTGGCACCAATGGCAAGCCGAGTAGCCAATGCTTACCAGAATAGGCTTCTGCTCTTCCTTGGCTTTGGTAAGTGCCTCTATTCCCCACTCGTACCAATCGACAGGATTGTTAGCATGTTGCAAAAGGTAAGGACTGGCAGAATGAATGAGTCGGTTAGGCATTATTGAATTTAAGATTTAAAATTTAAGATTTATAATTTGGCTTAGTAAAGGATGATTTCAGTTGTTCTATTTCAACTTCTGTATTAACAAATTTCCCTAGCTCTATTAACTTTGTGATTGATTGTTGTAGAAACTTCCGGTGCGCTTCACCCTCGGGGTTGAACGGTCTGTGGTTCAACGCTGCTTTTGTTTCTTTCCACTGCTTAATAAAATTTCTTGTTGAATCTGAAAAGTATTGATTAGAAAATTTATCCCAGATGTAATCGATGGCTTGTTGATTTGGATGAATCATATCGGCTTCATAAAAGCGATAGTCGCGCAAATCGTCCATCATCAGTTCGTAAGCAGGGAAATAATCTATGTTTGGTTGCTCTTTCAATTGATGCGCAGCAATCCGCAAGATTGATTTACTGACTGAATTCAGCTCCAATGTGTCTTTGATGTGCCTTACAGGACTTACCGTTAAAACAAATTTTATGTTTGGATGTTTCGCTTTGATGGACTGAACAATATTTTTGAATGAAGAAACTATTTCGTCAACCGATAATAAACGTCTGGTAAAATATTCGGAAGGTTGTTTATGGCAATTGGCAACAATTTCTCCCGTGTCTTTTCTTTCATAGACAAATGCAGTTCCATAAGTGATTATGATGTAATCCGCTGATTGTAAGAAAAATTGAGCGTTACTTATGGCTGATTGCATTTTTTCTTCAACCGCTGTCTTTGATGGAGACGAAAAGCTAGAATGAAAATCATAATTTTTAGATAAGCCTTCGTTGGTCAAGTAAGAGTTTTCTGACGGTGATTTGTTTTCTAAAGCGAACAGCAACAGCTTATGAATAGAGATTGGGTTGTAAATCGAGCCAAATGGATTGACCAGGCAATTGAATTTATTGTCAGCAAGTTGTTGCCCGATGGACGTAGAAAAACAAGATCCTATGGTTAACACCTTACTTTTGAGTTCGATCGGGTGAGATAATGTTTTTAGGAAAAGCTCCGTTCGGAACGTGTTCATGCACTAAAAAAAGTTTTGATGAAGGTCAATTTCAATAGGATTTCAGCCGGATAGTTTCTTGCTAGAATAAATCTAAAACTGCCATTATGGTTAATTTTATCCCTTCCATTTCATTTTGCGATAACTTACCCAAGCGTCTAACAAATCTGTTGTGAGAAATTGATTTGAAAACAATCAGCAATACTTTCTTTAGACAAGCCGTTTTCCGATGTAGGGCTTAAAGCAAAATGCCAATCGCGTTTTGATCGTACGGGATCCGTCACCGGAACAACAACCTTCAATTCCAACGCTCCGATGCTATCATGATTTATGATTATGGCAGGTCTAACCTTATCAATTTCTTGACCTACCCTGGGAGAAAAATCAACCAACCAAATTTCGCTTTGTTTCATCCCTCAATTATCTCGGTGTCTATGTCGGTAAAATTATTGGCAGGGTCTAGATAGTACTTAATCGTTTCCGGATCTGAAGCCTGAATCTCCATTTGTTTATATATCGCAGCTTTATTCTTTCTCATCTTCTCAACTGCTTTCTGGAAAGATGATTTAGTAGCTGTTCTTATTAAAATCCCGTCTTCAGTTTCCTCAATAATTATTTTGTCTCCACCTAATTTTTTTACCATGTGTGCTGGCAGAATCACAGCTTTGCTGTTACCGATCACTGTTAACGTTTTTTCCATAACTCAAATAATATAAAAATTTGATAGTGTTATAATATTGTTAGTACTTTCTTTAGTCCTCTTAAGAAGCACTTCTGGATGTGCGCGTACACAATTTTAAATTGTTAACATATTTATCACACAAAAATGCGGAATATGATCTTTCATTCAATAATTTTAGGCTTTGAATTAAACGCCTCAATCCATGTTAGATCAAAAAGAAATCGAGAAAATCCCCGTTAAAGTCTTCAATACTTCAGACGCTGCGTCCACGTTTGTGGCCAATGAAATTGCCGCGCTGATTAAACATAGGTCGGCCTTGGGCAAACACGTGGTGTTGGGCTTGGCCACAGGTTCAACTCCCACGAAAGTGTATGCTGAATTGGTGCGCCTTCACAAAGAAGGGCTCAGCTTTAAAAATGTAATCACGTTTAATTTGGATGAGTATTATCCAATGGCTGCCGATTCGCTGCAGAGTTACGTGCGCTTTATGAACGAGCATTTGTTTGATCACATCGACATACCAAAAGCCAATATTCACATCCCCGATGGAACACTTCCGAAAGAAAAAGTAGCCACGTTTTGCAAGGAATACGATCAGCAAATTGCCGACTTAGGTGGCATCGATTTGCAGATTCTTGGCGTTGGTAGAACGGGTCATATTGGGTTCAATGAGCCGGGTTCTTCCGAGCGTTCAGTTACGCGCATGATTACGCTTGACCAAGTTACGCGAATTGATGCTGCGAGCGATTTCTTCAGCGAAGAGAACGTTCCCAAGAAAGCCATCACCATGGGCGTAGGCACCATTCTTCAATCTAAGCGAATTATTATGATGGCCTGGGGCGAAGGCAAGGGGCCGATAGTTAAGAAAGCCGTAGAAGGTCCGGTAACGGATCAAATACCCTCTACCTTCCTGCAAAAGCATAACAACACCCTGGTTGTGTTAGACGATGCGGCATCATCGCAATTGACTGCCGTTAAAACACCTTGGTTAGTGGATAGTTGTGATTGGACCGACAAGCTTATTAGACGTGCGGTGGTATGGCTTTGCCAGCAAGTGAAAAAGCCAATTCTAAAACTTACCAACCATGATTACATGGAGCATGGCATGGGCGATGTAATTACCGAGTTTGGATCGGCCTATCAAGTGAACATAAAGGTGTTCAACGATTTGCAACATACCATCACAGGTTGGCCTGGTGGCAAGCCTAATGCCGATGATAGCAATAGACCTGAGCGTGCTAACCCGTTTCCAAAGCGAGCCATTATTTTCAGTCCACACCCCGATGATGATGTGATCTCGATGGGCGGAACCTTCATACGTCTTGTGGACCACAAACATGAGGTGCACGTGGCCTACCAGACCTCGGGAAACATTGCTGTGTTTGATGAAGACGCTATTCGCTTTGCAGATTTTGTGCGCGACTTTAATGATGCCTTTGGTTTCAGCAGACAAGATGCACTTAGCTTTTATAATAAAGTGGTAAAAGCATTAAAAGACAAAAAGCCCGGTGATGTTGACACTCCCGAATTATTGTTGATCAAAGGGTTGATAAGAAGGGGAGAGGCAAAAGCGGGTTGCCGCAGTGCAGGTATTCCTGATGATCAGGCACATTTTTTAGATATGCCTTTCTATGAAACAGGCACAGTAAAGAAGAAGCCATTAGGAGAAGAAGACATTCAGATAATTGTGGATTTAATTACCAAAATAAAACCACATCAGATTTATGCGGCTGGCGATTTGTCAGATCCGCATGGAACTCACAGGGTTTGCCTTGCTGCCATTTTCCAAGCGGTTGAAAGATTGAAACACGAGCCTTGGATGAAAGATTGTTACGTATGGCTTTACCGAGGTGCATGGCAAGAGTGGGATATCGACCAAATTGAAATGGCAGTTCCGTTGAGCCCAGATGAGTTAATGCGTAAGCGCAGAGCAATTTTTAAACATCAATCTCAAAAAGATAGCGCCTTGTTTCCAGGTAATGATAAGCGCGAGTTTTGGGTGCGTGCTGAGGATCGCAACCATGCTACAGCGGAAGCGTACAATCAATTGGGCTTGGCAGAATACGAGGCGATAGAGGCATTTGTGAGGTATAAGTTCTAGCACGGGGTTTCAGGCTGAAAGCTACAGGCTTCAACTTGTGCTGAGTTAAACGAAGATCAAACATCTAAGATTTAAAATAACTGGTTAGCTTTAGATCTTAAATCTGACAATTTAAATCTTAAATTAACTATGCACATTGTCTCTTGGAATGTAAACGGAATTAGAGCTATTCAAAAGAAAGGATTTATGGAAAGCGTAGCGGCCATGAATCCGGACATCTTGTGTTTGCAGGAAACAAAAGCAAGTGCAGAAGAGGCGTTGGAAGCGCTTAAAGTAATGAATGGTTATCATGTGTTTGTAAATTCATCGAAAGCAAGAAAGGGGTATTCCGGAACAGCCATTATCTCAAAGCGAGAGCCAGTTAACGTTACCTACGATTTTGGTATTGATGAATTTGATCAAGAGGGAAGGGTTACTACGGCAGAGTTTTTAACATTTTTCATAGTTACAGTTTATACTCCCAATTCAGGTTCTGAATTAGCAAGGTTGGGATATAGGCAGCGGTGGGACGATCATTTTCGGGAGTATCTGCTTTGGCTAGAGAAACGCAAACCGGTACTTGTTTGTGGCGATTTTAATGTGGCTCATCAGGCAATTGATTTATCAAGACCCAAAGAGAATTACAATAAGTCGGCCGGTTACATGCAAGAAGAGATTGACGGATTTAGCAAGTTAATGAATGTTGGCTTTACAGACACATTCCGCCATTTTTACCCCGGATTACAAAAATGGTCCTATTGGAATCAAGTTACTTTTGGCCGCGATAAAAATATTGGGTGGCGCATCGATCATTTTTTGGCCAGCACAAGAATGCAACCACGCATCACGGATTCCTTGATTTACAATGAATATCTTGGCTCAGATCATTGTCCGGTGGCAGTAAAGGTAGCTGTTGACTAAAGCGCTTGCATGGTGCTGATTACTAAAGAAAGTATCGATGCCAGAAACCAATTTACATCTGTTTTCTAGCAGTTTGATTCGCTTTTTATCGCAATTAGCTTTTCAAGTGCTTGTCTCGTTCCATTTGCTCTTGTATAGCTTGCAGCTCTTCCATATTTTGCCGCATCTCTTCTTCTTGGGCGCGTAATTTTTCAGTTTGCAATTGCGTTTCTTTTAACAGACGTTGCGTTTTTAAGTTGGTAGTAGCTGAGGCAATTGCCGAAGCAATGCTTTGAGAAATTCTTTCAAGAAACTTGATTTCATGTTCTTCCATTACTCGAAAAGAAGCAATTTCAAGAATTCCATATACTTTGTTTTCAGACTTTACGGGAACAATAATTAGAAAATGAGGTTCCGCGCCCCCCAACCCCGAAGTAATGCTTAAATAACCTTCTGGCAATGTTTTCATTATCGTGGTTTCAGCTTCCAATACAGCTTGCCCAACCAATCCTTCACCAATTTGTAATCGTTTGGTTAAAAACTTTTTGCGTTCGTAAGCATAGCAAGAAATCATTTCAATAAAAGGCATTGCCTCGTCTTCATCATTGACCACATAAAAACCTCCTTGATTTGCCCTCAGGTAGGTAATAATTTGTTTCAATAGGCTGTCGCCCAACTCGGTGATACTTGAGTTTTTTGTTCTCAGCACCTCCGCAAAAAGAGCGAGCCCTTCGTTTGTCCATGAACGTTTCTCTTCTTCCTGCTTAAATCTTAGTAAGTCGCTTTGTAATGCTACGATTTTGCCGGCTAAGTTGTTGGTGTTTAAAGATTTCGTTTTGTCATTCATTCCGTCCCAACTAAGCGAATAATTGCCTTCCGAAATCTTTGATAGAAACTCAGCCGCGTACTTTAAATTCGTTACAGAATGCTCTACTACACTTTCGGCATCTTTTACTTCAGTTGGTTCTCCTGAGTCAAAAAGATATTGCCGATTGGTTACTTCCAATTTTTGAAGCAAGGCAATCTGATTGGCGCGCTCACTGCGAAGTCTATAGTAAACTAGAATAATGCATGGCAGCCCGATAAAAATAAGGATTATCTGCAGGTACAAGCTTCTATTCATTGCGGCTTTGTAGTTAGCAAGTGCTTCTGCATCCAACATGTCTTCAAATTGAAAAAGTAATCCCTTTGCAACTGAAAACACAGCTCCGTGCGAGGCACCCTTGTCTAATAGGAACAGTGTCTTAAAGGTGGCGCTATCGCCTTTGTCCAACGCATTGACCATTTCAGTAAAGTAGGTGAGGTAGTCATCCATAAATTTTCGTAAGTCCTGCAGTGCAGCCCTTCCTGCAGGGTCTGCGTATTGCTGCAAAGAAAGCAGGCTATCAAGCCGTGCGTTGTTTTTGCTGTGGTCTGCCCGTAACACTTCCGGGCTTCTATATAAATACCGTCTATCATGTACAATGGCATATCCTCGAAGCCCTACGTCCATATGCCGCATCGTCTGATCTACATGGTAAGTAAATTCATGTTTTGCAGCTTCTACCTGTTTGCGAATGGCAATATTTTCTTCAAGGGAGTTTCTATTGAGCATCGTTAGTCCACCTGTTACCAGTAACAGAGCCAAGGTGGTCGCCAATGAGATGTTTATGTAATTACTTTTAAGCCAATCAACCTTCATAGTTTCTGTTTTTTGTTAAATATATAGGTTAGTCGCGCAAATATTTATTCTTAAAAATGCTAATATATTACATATGAGAATATTTTTGACCTAGGTTAACACCCAATTGTTACACGAGCAGGTAACTCTTTGGCCTGATAGTCCAAATACTAAAAAGAAAGTCACGCTGCGAGATTAATCATACACGCGTTCTTTCCTGAACTAATAACTATGGCTCCAACTTTAATTTCCTATCTTTAAGACTTCAAACTTTACTACTATGGCACAAGGCTTATTGATTGATATGGATGGTGTTATCTATGGGGGTGACACCTTGATTCCAGGGGCGGATAAGTTTATTTCCAAACTGCTGGAGCAAAAGATTCCGTTTAGTTTTATGACTAACAATAGCCAACGAACAAGATTGGAGGTGGTGCGCAAACTTAAAAAATTGGGTATCATAGTTACTGAAAAGCATGTCTACACCAGTGCGATGGCAACAGGAAAATTCTTGGCAAGCCAAATACCAGGCGGCACTGCCTATGTGCTTGGCGATGGAGGCTTGCTTACTAGTCTCCATGAAAATGGAATAATAATGGTAGAAACCGAGCCGGATTTTGTTGTACTAGGAGAAGGGAGAAATTTTACCTTGGAAATGGTTAACAGAGCGGTAGACATGGTGTTGGCAGGCGCCAAGTTCATTACAACGAATCGCGACCCATCGCCAAAGAAAAAGGGGTGGAGTAACCTGGGAATAGCCGCGACTACCGCCATGATTGAGGAAGCTACAGGTATTAAAGCATTTGTAGTCGGTAAACCAAGCCCTGTAATGATGCGGGCAGCACGAAAATCAATTGGTTTGGAAACTGCGGAAACTACCATCATTGGCGACACAATGGATACCGATATACAAGGCGGTGTGCAAATGGGCTATAAAACTATTCTGGTGCTGTCGGGAGTTTCAAAAAAGGAGGAGCTTTCGACTTATGCATTTAAGCCAGACTTGGTAATCAGCTCTGTTGCCGATTTGGAGTTGCCTTTGCCTTGGTGGCTAGATCAAGCCTAACCCTTCATGAAGAGGTTCTTTTTTATTCTGGCTTTTTTTGGATGCCTATCGTTTTGCCTTGTTGGCCCCATCAACAGAACTCCACTTCATGAAAGAGATTTCTATCAAGAGATGAAAAGCACTTTTGATACCCTCAAACTAATCCCTTCCCCGAAAGGGAAATTAAAAGTAGGTTGGAGTTCTTTTGGCATCATTCCCGATCACGCCCTGCCCATGGCAGGCTACGCCCCGCGCGATAATTTCGATTCTGTTCACGATTCACTTTACACGAAAATATTTTCCATAAGCAACGGATATACAACAACTTACCTAATCACAATTGATTTATTGATTTTTCCTCCTGCACTTAAACAACTACTTGAGGTGCGAATGAAACCGGCAACAGATTTTATTTACCTTTCAGCAAGTCATACCCATAGCGGGCTTGGTGGATGGAACGAAACTGTGGCTGGACAGTTTATTGCGGGCAATTACAGTGAAAAATGGTTAAAGACATTGGCTGAATCGATCATTTCAAATATGAATAAGGCCAACCATTCTTCGCTACCAGCGAGTCTGTCTTATTGGGAGACAGATGCCAGCGAGTATGTTTCAAACCGACTTGAAACCCATGGGAAAACGGACGGGAAGCTTCGAGGAATACAAGTATTTAGAGAGGACAGTATAAAGGCTATTCTGTTTACCTACAGTGCACATCCAACCAATATCGATCACCTGTCTAAGATTATATCAGGTGACTACCCTAACGCAACCAACAAAGCACTTGAGAAAAAGGGATTTGCTTTTAGTATGTTCATGGCGGGAACGATGGGTAGTCATCGGTTAGATCATATCGAAGGTTCTGACTATGAACTAGTTAACAATGCCGCTGAAAAACTGAGCGACAAAATTGAAAAAGCATCGGTTGGCCCAGTCATAGATTCGGCCTCTATTACATATCGATCGATTGGCTTGCCGATGGGTAGTTCACAACTTAGAATAACCGACAATTTGAAACTACGTGATTGGCTTTTTACCGCTGCACTCGGGAGATTAGAAGCAACCATCACTTATTTGAAAATAGGAGATATGTTGTTTTTAGGTACATCTTGTGATTTCTCTGGTGAAGTAGCGGTGAGCCAAAAACTAGGTGAGCTAGCCAATATGCGAGGAACCCACTTAATTATAACAAGCTTTAATGGTAATTATACTGGCTATATTACAGATGATACCCACTATGACCACGCGGAGAAAGAAGAGGTGCGCGCCATGAATTGGGTGGGGCCTTATTATGGCGCGTACTATTCAGAGATCGTTAATCTCCTCATTCAAAAGTAATTGAGCCTATTCACCTTATTTTTACAATCGTTGGCAAAAACAATCCCGACCGAATGCTGTTATAAAAATGTTCGAAATCTAAATGATTTGGTCATTTTCGGTTTGATTTTATGAATACAAAACCCATCTTTACGGCATGGATCAACAGCATCTGTTAGACTATTACCCGATTGTTTTGATGTTCATCGTTGCCTTGGCTTTTGTGTCGGTTACTATGGTATCAACACATTTACTTGGTCCTAAGAAAAAGAGCTCCATTAAGTTAGATTCCTTTGAATGCGGAATTGAATCGCAAGGAAACGCCCGTGTTCCATTTTCCATTAAGTACTTTTTAGTGGCCATTTTGTTTGTGCTGTTTGATGTGGAAGTCATTTTTATGTACCCCTGGGCCGTGTTGTTCAAGGAATTAGGGATGGCTGGATTTATTGAAATGATTGTTTTTATATCGTTGCTTTTGGTGGGATTTTTCTACATTATAAAAAGGGGAGCCTTAAAGTGGGAATAATATGGAGACGGTAGCATTAAATGATGTAAAAGTAGCGGCAGCTCCGGAGGGAATTCAGGGAGCAGGTTTTTTTGCCACAAGTTTAGATAAAGTGGTTGGGCTTGCACGGTCTAATTCCATTTGGCCATTGCCATTTGCCACCTCTTGTTGTGGTATTGAGTTTATGGCTACTATGGGAGCGCATTACGATTTAGCTCGTTTTGGTTCTGAGCGTTTGAGCTTCTCTCCGCGTCAGGCTGACTTGCTAATGGTTATGGGCACTATTGCCAAAAAAATGGGGCCTGTGCTTCGTCAAGTGTATGAGCAAATGGCCGAACCAAGATGGGTGTTGTCGGTAGGTGCCTGCGCTTCGAGTGGTGGCATATTTGATACCTATAGCGTTTTACAAGGAATTGATAGAGTTATACCAGTTGATGTATATGTGCCAGGTTGCCCTCCAAGGCCAGAGCAAATCATTGATGGTATTTTGAAAATACAACATCTGATTCAAAACGAATCGTTGAGACGGAGAGATTCTCCTGAATATAAAGCCATGTTGAATAAATATGGAATTGAATAAAGAGCAAAGGACACTAGAACTGTTAAAAGAAAAATTTGAAGATCAGATACTTCAAATTGAAAGTCCATACAACCTACTAACTATCCATCTTAAGGCAGAGAAAATAGTGGAAGTTATTCAGTTCCTTTATTCGAATGAAGAAACGCAATACCAGTACCTAACTACGCTTTGCGGCATTCATTATCCGGAAAAGAATGAAATTGCTGTAATGTATCAGTTGCACAATCTTCCCGTGAACCATAGAATTCGCTTAAAGATATTTTTGCCGATTGAAAATCCATCGACTCCTACAATCACAACCATCTTTTCTGCAGCTAACTGGCTGGAACGCGAGACGTTCGATTTTTACGGAGTGATTTTTTCAGGGCATCCAAACTTGAAAAGGATATTGAATGTAGAAGACATGATCATTCATCCTTTGCGGAAGGAATATCCGCTGGAAGATCAGCGAAGAGAAGACAAAGTGGATTCATTTTTTGGAAGATAATATGGAAGCCCTCAAAACGATAGAACCCAAGATTGAGCAGGAAGAGAAGCAATACGCCTATCTAAATCTTGGACCTACACACCCTGCTACGCATGGTATCTTCCAGAATGTGTTGAAAATGGATGGTGAAGTGATCATCGATGCGGAGCCAACTATAGGGTACATACACCGGGCATTTGAAAAACTAGCTGAGCGCAGGCCTTTCTATCAAATTACTCCTATTACCGACCGGATGAACTATTGCTCATCACCAATCAATAACATTGGCTGGCACATGACGGTGGAAAAATTATTAGGTGTTGAAGTCCCCAAAAGGGTTCAATACTTGAGGGTGATCATCATGGAGCTTGCCCGTATTACCGATCATTTGGTTTGTAATGCTGTTATCGGTGTTGATACTGGAGCGTTGACCGGTTTTGTCTATCTTTTTCAACAACGCGAGCATGTGTACGAAATTTATGAAGAAATTTGCGGTGCACGGTTAACCACCAACTTAGGTAGAATTGGAGGTTTTGAGCGCGATTTCTCGCCAAAAGCGTGGGCAAAGATTGATAAGTTTATCACTGAATTTCCTCCGATACTCAAAGAATTTGAAAAGCTTTTGGTGCGCAATAGAATTTTCATGGACAGAACCATTGGAGTAGGTGGAATTACCGCAGAACGAGCATTGAATTACAGCTTCTCTGGTCCTAATCTTCGCGCAGCGGGAGTGGATTATGATGTTCGGGCTATGAATCCGTATTCATCCTATGAGGACTTTGATTTTATTGTTCCTGTTGGAACGAATGGCGATACTTACGATCGCTTCATGGTTCGCCAGGAAGAAATGTGGCAGAGCTTAAGCATCATTAAGCAAGCTATTTCCAAGTTACCCGAAGGCCCTTTTCACGCCACCGTACCAGACTTTTATTTGCCTCCCAAAGAGGATGTTTACAATAACATGGAAGCACTCATTTATCATTTCAAGATTGTAATGGGTGAGACGGACGTCCCGAAAGGTGAAGTCTATCATTCTGTGGAGGGTGGAAATGGAGAGTTAGGATTTTATTTGATTAGTGATGGCGGAAGAACTCCTTTCCGATTGCATTTAAGAAGGCCCTGCTTTATTTATTATCAGGCTTATCCTGAGATGATTAAAGGCTCGATGCTTTCGGATGCAATTTTGACAATGAGTAGTATGAACGTAATAGCGGGAGAATTAGACGCTTAAAATTAGTTGATCGTTGTTAGTGGCTCGTTATTCGATCAACTAGCAACGAAAAAAAACGACAACGATAGAATATGATAGAATTTTCAAAAGAAGCGATGGAGTTGGCACAACGGATTATCAAGCGATATCCGGAAGGCAAGCATAAGTCTGCTCTACTTCCAATACTGCATCTAGCGCAATCTGAATTTGGAGGTTGGTTAAGTCCTGAGACGATGGATTACGTAGCTAGTATTCTAAACATAAAGCCAATCGAAGTGTATGAAGTAGCATCTTTCTACTCCATGTATAATTTAAAACCCGTAGGCAAGTGCTTATTAGAAGTCTGTAGAACAGGCCCTTGTTTGTTGAGAGGCGCGGATGATGTTGTCTCCTATATTGGAAATAAATTAAACATCAAACCGGGGGAAACCACTGCCGATGGCATGTTTACATTGAAGACTGTTGAATGCTTGGGTGCTTGTGGTTACGCACCAATGTTGCAATGCGGTGCTGATTTCTATGAGAATTTGACAGAAGAAAAATTAGACTTATTAATAGAAAAGTTAGGAGCGCAACCTGAAAGAAGTACATACTTGAAATCTTTTGGTGTAAATGTTTAATTTTAAATCTGAAATTTGTAATAATTAACGATGGGGCGTCAACTACTTTTAGAGCACATTGCTGAGCCAGGAATAGAAACCTTTGCGGTTTACCGAAAAAAAGGTGGATATGCTTCTGTTGAGAAAGCATTGAAGACGATGACTCCTGATCAAGTTACTGAGGAGGTAAAAATTTCGGGGTTAAGAGGCAGAGGTGGTGCTGGATTTCCGGCTGGAATGAAATGGAGCTTCTTAGATCGTAAATCGGAAAAGCCAAGATACTTAGTATGCAATGCTGACGAAAGTGAGCCGGGCACTTTTAAAGACCGATACCTAATGGAGAAGATCCCTCATCTTTTGATAGAGGGAATGATCACTGGGAGTTATGCGTTGGGAGCCAAGACCTCTTACATCTACATTCGCGGAGAGTACATGTACATCGTTGGCATTTTGGAAAAAGCAATAGATGAAGCTTATGCAAACGGGTTTTTGGGCAAAAATATTTTAGGTACGGATTACAGTTTGGATTTGTACGTACATCCGGGCGCTGGCGCATATATTTGCGGTGAGGAAACTGCCCTATTGGAATCATTAGAAGGCAAAAGGGGCAACCCTAGGCTAAAACCACCATTCCCAGCTGTCTCTGGTTTGTATGCCAGTCCTACGGTGGTCAATAATGTAGAAACTATTGCAGCTGTTGTTCCGATTGTTAACAATGGGGGCGCGGAATACGCCAAGATTGGCATTGGAAAAAGCACTGGAACTAAATTGATTTCCGCCAGTGGGCATATCAAAAAGCCAGGTGTTTATGAAATTGAATTGGGCGTTTCTGTAGAAGAGTTTATTTATTCTGACCAATACTGTGGAGGGATGTTAACCAATAGGCCACTGAAAGCGGTTGTTGCGGGTGGTTCTTCAGTTCCTATTCTTCCTGCTGATCTTATCTTAAAGACGGCAAAAGGCGAACAACGACTGATGACCTATGAATCGTTGTCAGATGGCGGATTCGTTTCTGGTTCAATGCTTGGTTCAGGTGGGTTTATTGTAATGGATGATACTACTTGCATCGTTCGTAATCTTTGGAGCTTCGCTCGTTTTTACCATCATGAATCTTGCGGTCAATGCAGTCCTTGCAGGGAAGGTACTGGTTGGATGGAAAAGGTTTTACACCGAATAGAACATGGCCACGGTCACATGGGTGATATTGATTTATTGGTAGATGTGGCCAAGAAAATTGAAGGCAATACGATTTGCCCGCTGGGCGATGCTGCTGCCTGGCCTGTGGCAAGTGCAATTAGACATTTCAGGGAAGAGTTTGAATATCACGTGAAGTATCCTGAAAAAGTAAAGAACCCGAAGCACTTTGCGGTTGAACCTTTTTTGTCGGAGAAGAAGTTAGAATTGGTAAATTGATAATTTAAAATTTTAGGTTCAACAATTGACGAAGCGAATTTTAAATCTTGAACTTGGAATCTTGAATCACATAAGATGGCAAAAGTTACAATAGATGGAGTAGAGATTGAGGTTCCCGATGGAACAACAATACTTAATGCTGCTAGGCAGATAGGTGGTGCTTCCGTTCCCCCGGCAATGTGCTATTATTCTTCTCTTAAAGGCAGTGGCGGTAAGTGTCGTGTATGTTTAGTGAAAGTAGCTCAAGGGTCTGCTAAAGATCCGCGTCCTATGCCGAAATTGGTAGCCTCTTGCTCTACCAATGTAATGGACGGAATGGTTGTTCAGAATCTAACCTCACCAGAAGTACTAGAAGCCAGAAAAGGAGTGGTTGAATTTTTGTTGATTAACCATCCATTAGACTGTCCTGTATGCGATCAAGCAGGCGAGTGCGATTTGCAAAATCTTGCTTATGAGCATGGTGCTGCGAAAACACGGTACGAAGAAGATCGTAGAACATTTGAAAAGATTGACATAGGCGATAAGATAAAGCTCCACATGACGCGCTGCATCTTGTGCTATCGTTGCACCATGGTGGCTGACCAATTGACCGAGAAGAGAGTGCACGGTGTTATGAATAGGGGTGATGCATCTGAAATTAGTACGTACATTTCTAAAGCAGTAGATAATGATTTCTCTGGCAACATGATAGATGTTTGCCCAGTGGGTGCCCTTACAGATAAGACATTCCGTTTTAAAAGCCGGGTTTGGTTTACTAAACCGTTGGATGCACATCGCAATTGCACAAAGTGTTCCGGCAAAGTCGTACTTTGGATGAAGGACAATGACGTGCTTAGAGTTTCCGCTAGAAAAGATCAGTATGGTGAAGTTAAAGAGTTTATCTGCAACGAATGCAGATATGACCATAAGACACTGGCTGATTGGACTGTTGAAGGCCCGCGCCACATCGACCGTAGTTCAGTAATTGCGCAAAATCATTATGAAAAGATTGATCTCGCTACATTAAAGAAGGAGATTGACCGGCAAATTGAATTCCAAAAAGGCAAACCTTTGCCCGCACCAAAAACCTTAGCGCAATGATGTCCATATTCATGTTCAAGGTGATATTGGTAGTAGCAGTTTTTGCTATTTCTCTTTTTATGGCTGCTTATTCTACCTATGCCGAAAGAAAGGTAGCTGCCTTTATGCAAGATCGAATCGGGCCCGATAGGGCCGGTCCATTCGGTTTGTTTCAGCCGCTAGCTGACGGGCTAAAACTTTTTATGAAAGAAGAGATTATTCCAACCGTCTCAAACAAATTCTTGTTTATTCTCGGCCCGTGTCTGTTTATGATTACCGCTTTAATGACCGGAGTTGTTATTCCCTGGGGCGACACGTTAACTTTTGGAGGCATTGAATATAAACTTCAAATTACAGACATCAACATCGGTATCTTGTATGTATTTGGAGTAGTTTCTATTGGCGTTTACGGAATCATGATTGGTGGCTGGGCTTCCAACAACAAGTTCTCTTTACTAGGCGCCATTCGCGCATCAGCGCAGATGATTAGTTATGAGATCGCCATGGGTTTCTCTATTATTACCTTAGTAATGATGACAGGAACCTTGAGTTTGAAAGAGATTAGTGTTTTTCAGGGTGGGGGTGTAGATGGCCACTGGAACTTTTGGAACGTGGTTTATCAACCTTTTAGTTTCTTGATTTTTATAATCTGTGCTTTCGCAGAATGTAACCGTGCCCCATTCGATTTGCCAGAATGTGAGACTGAGTTAGTAGGTGGCTATCATACAGAGTTTAGCAGTATGAAATTGGGTTTGTATCTTTTTGCCGAGTACATCAACATGTTTATTTCATCCGCCATCATTTCAACCTTATTTTTTGGGGGATATAACTTTCCGTTTATGCATGACCTCGGCTTAGATGCAAACATGATTACAATCTTGGGGACGGTTGCGTTATTCACAAAGATCGTTTTCTTTATCTTCTTTTTCATGTGGATTCGTTGGACGATCCCGCGTTTTCGCTATGATCAATTGATGAATTTGGGATGGAAAGGGTTGTTGCCGCTATCCATATTAAACTTAGTAATAACAGGTGCGGTCATATTGTATTTCAACAAATAGGAAACTAAAAATATGCAAGCGTTAACCCAGCGTTCAAAAATCGTATCCAACAAGAAGATGACTTTTCTTGAGCGCATCTATTTGCCAGCAATTTTGGGTGGAGTGGTAATTACCATTAAACACATGTTTCAGCGCAGTGCCACTGTTCGCTATCCCGAAAAGGAAAGAGAATTCAGCGAAATCTACCGTGGCCAGCACGTGCTGAAAAGAGATGATAATGGTGCTGAACGCTGCACCGCATGTGGGTTATGCGCTGTATCGTGCCCTGCTGAGGCTATTACAATGGTTGCTGAAGAACGAAAGAAGGGGGAAGAGAAACTGTATCGCGAGGAAAAATATGCGGCTACTTATGAGATCAACATGCTCCGTTGTATCTTCTGTGGGTTGTGCGAGGAGGCTTGCCCTAAGGAAGCCATATTTTTGACAGACCGGATTGTAGTAACCGATTATGGAAGAGATAGCTTCATTTACGGCAAAGACAAGTTGGTTGAACCAATAGATCAACGTGTAGATGTATCTAAAAGACAGACTAAAGAGGTGTTGGAATTCAAAAAGCAAAAACAACTTACTCATAATAAATAATTTGAACGGTGACGCTTAACCTATTTTACTTTTTATCTTTCTTGGGCATACTAAGCGCGCTATTGGTGGTTTTTTCTAAGAACCCTGTCCACAGCGTGTTGTACTTAATTATTACTTTCTTTGTGATTGCCGCGCATTATGTTTTGTTAAATGCTCAATTCCTCGCCATTGTTCATGTCATTGTTTATGCAGGGGCGATTATGGTGTTGTTTCTTTATGTTATTATGCTCCTGAATCTCAACCAAGAGGCAGAACCCCATAAGTCAAATTTGATACGGTTTGCTGCTACTATTAGTGCTGGTCTTTTGTTATTGGTTTTGGTTGGGACACTTAAAGGAACCGACCAAATGCTCGTTCAGTCTGCGGCACCGGTTGAGGTGGGTCTTGTAAAAAGTCTTGGTAGAGTTTTGTTTAAAGAATATATGCTGCCATTTGAGATTTCATCGATATTACTTTTAGCAGCGATGGTAGGGGCAGTGATGCTTGGTAAACCAGATAACATAAAAAAGTAAATGAAGACAGCTCAAGGGATACCATTAGATTATTACATCTGGCTGAGCGCTGCGCTATTTGCCATTGGAGTATTAGGAGTATTATACAGGAGAAATGCGATTATCATTTTTATGTGTATCGAGCTAATGCTAAATGCAGTGAATTTGTTGTTGGTGGCTTTTTCCAATTATTATAGCGATGCATCTGGACAAGTTTTTGTATTTTTTATCATGGCGGTTGCGGCAGCAGAGGTGGCTGTGGGACTTGCGATTTTAATTATGATGTATAGAAACACCAAGACCACTGATATTAACATTCTCAACAAATTAAAATGGTAAGCACAGATTTGCTGATAAGTTTAGTCCCTTTCTTTCCATTACTGGGATTCATCATTATTGGTTTAACAGTAAATAAAATACCGAAGACGTTAGCTTCTTATATCGCTTTTGGAGCCGTTCTGTTTTCATTCATCGTTTCAGTAATTCTTTTCTTTCAATTGTCGGGTGCGGATGAAAATCAACGCTCTCTAACAGTTTCGCTTTTTAATTGGATTAGTGTAGGCGAATTTACCGCATCGATTAGTTTTTTGGTTGATCCGTTATCATCGCTAATGTTATTAATCATAACGGGGGTTGGCTTTTTAATACATGTTTATTCGATCGGTTACATGCATGATGATCCAGCGGTAAACCGATTCTTTAGCTACCTAAATCTGTTTGTTTTCTTCATGCTTTTGCTGGTAATGGGTTCCAATTACCTACTCATGTTTGTTGGATGGGAAGGGGTTGGTTTGTGCTCTTATCTGTTAATTGGATTTTGGTTTAAAAACAAAGATTATACAGATGCCGCCAATAAAGCATTTATTATGAATCGCATTGGTGATTTAGGATTAATTATTGGCGTTGTGTTAATTTTCATAACATATGGAAGTATCGAATATGCTTCCGTCTTCAGTCAAGTGGGAGAAGGTTCAGCTACTCTTACCTTGATTACCATATTACTTTTTGTCGGTGCAATGGGAAAGAGTGCTCAAATCCCCTTATATACTTGGTTGCCTGATGCGATGGCCGGACCAACACCAGTATCAGCATTGATTCACGCGGCTACGATGGTTACTGCTGGAATTTATATGATCGCCAGAAATAACTTACTTTATACGCTCTCTCCAATTGCATTAAATCTAGTTTTAGTGGTTGGTTTGTTTACAGCTCTGCTTGCAGCCGTTATTGCGTTGACCCAAAATGATATTAAGAAGGTACTTGCCTATTCCACCGTAAGTCAATTAGGACTTATGTTTGTTGCTTTAGGGGTTGGCGCCTATTCCAGCGGTATCTTCCACATGGCAACCCATGCTTTTTTTAAAGCACTTTTGTTCTTGGGCGCAGGTAGCGTAATTCATGGACTTCATGGTGAACAAGACATTCGTAAAATGGGAGGTTTGAAGAAGTATTTGCCTACCACCTTTGTTACTTTTTTAATTGGTGTTCTGGCGATTTCTGGGATACCTCCTTTTGCGGGATTCTTTTCCAAAGATGAGATTTTAGCGAAAGCATTTGAAGCGAATCCTATCGTTTGGGCGCTTGCGTTAACGACTTCCTTGTTAACTGCCTTCTACATGTTTCGACTTTTATTCTTAACCTTTTATGGTAAAACAAGAGCTTCAGATCATGCCATTGCACACATTCATGAATCTCCGAAGTCAATAACTATTCCACTTACATTGTTGGCTATCTTATCAGTGGTTGGTGGATTTATGGGAGTACCCGAAGCTCTTTTTGGATCAAATAAATTAGAACTTTTTTTAAACCCTGTATTTGAGAACTCGCTAGCTCTTATGAATCACACTCATTTAGCTCATAGCACCGAATATATGTTAATGGGTTTAGTGGTTGGGTTAACACTAGTAGTGATATTTGCCGCCTATCGTTCTTATGTGAAGAATGGGGCTGTGCCTACCTTCGATGTAGATTCCACATCCAGCGTCCACAAGTTAAGTTACAACAAGTTTTATGTTGATGAATTATATGATTCGATAATTGTAAAACCTCTTTTTGCGTTATCCAATTTCTTAGAAAAAATCATTGAGAAATCGGGCATAGACCGAATAGTTAATGGAATCGGGGCAACCGTGGATGGAGGCAGTAGATTGGCACGTTTGCTTCAAAATGGTAATATTGGATTTTATATTTTCGCGATGGTGATAGGTATTATTTTAATATTGGCAGCCAGCGGTTTCACGAAGTAATTTATGTTGACACTATTCATCATTTTCTGGCCATTCTTCGCAGCGCTCTTGCTGTTTTTGTTTAGACCCCAAAATGCGAAAGGGTTTGCTTTTTTGGCTTCGCTACTAGAGTTGGCGGCATCTTTTGCTGTTGCCTATTTATTTGATCCATCTAATTCGTCCAGTTTTGATGTTAACGTTCCCTGGATTGACAAACTCGGTGTCAGCTTTTCAGTAGGACTTGACGGAATCTCCCTGCTTTTGGTTCTCTTGACCACCGTTCTTGTACCGTTTATTATCTACGCTGGCACCAACGAAGATAAGTCGCACACATTTTATGGACTCATTTTATTGATGCAAATGGCCTTGGTGGGTGTTTTTATGGCGCGCGATGGTTTCTTGTTTTATACCTTTTGGGAATTGGCATTGATCCCTATTTATTTCATTTGCTTACTCTGGGGTGGCGAAAACCGAGCGAAAGTTACTTTTAAATTCTTTGTCTATACGCTAGCGGGTAGTTTGTTTATGCTAATCGGACTAATCTATTTGTATTATCAAACGGAAGGAGCTCATTCTTTTGACATACAAGAATTGTATAAAGCGGGTCAGTCGTTAAGTTTGGTTGAGCAGTCGTATTTATTTTGGGCATTCTTCCTAGCATTCGCTATCAAGATGCCAGTATTTCCTTTTCATACTTGGCAACCCGATACCTATACCACAGCTCCTTTTCAAGGAACAATGTTGCTTTCTGCCATCATGCTTAAGATGGGTATTTATGGATTAATCAGGTGGCTGCTTCCAATGGTTCCGCTGGGTGTAGCTGAATGGGGTTATACTGCCATTGTTCTTTCAGTAATAGGAATTCTGTATGCTTCTTTTATTGCCATTGTCCAAAAAGATATGAAGCGATTGATTGCCTATTCGTCCATTGCACACGTAGGTCTGATTTCTGCCGGGGTTTTTACTCTTTCTAAAATTGGTATCCAAGGTGCGGTTATTCAAATGATCAGCCATGGAGTGGTTGTATTTGGCTTGTTTTACATTGTAGAAGTAATTCATTCACGTACCAAAACAAATGTGATGTCGGATTTAGGTGGTATTCGATCAAAAGCGCCAGCCTTTGCTTCGGTATTTCTAATCATCTTGTTAGGAAGTATCGCGCTGCCCTTTACAAGTGGTTTTGTAGGTGAGTTTTTACTTATCAATTCATTAGTAAATTATAAATTGGTGATTGGCGCAGTGGCAGCTGTGAGTACTATTTTAGGAGCTGTTTATATGTTAAGGGCCTTTCAACAATCCATACTCGGGGAGGAGAGTAGTAAGACTTCTACTTTTGCGGAACTCACCACTCAGGAAAAAATTGTTCTTTATCCAATAGCCGTTATTGTGCTAGTTATCGGTATTTATCCTGCACCTCTATTAGCGCTTTCAGAGCCAGCGGTAGATCAGCTTTTAATGATTGTTTCAGATTACTTGGCTTCGGTAAAATAATATATGAATGCTCTTTATATCATTTGTGGGTTAGGTATCGCATCGTTGATTGCAGAGATTGTCAATCTTAAGAAATGGTTGGTGGTGCTAGTTACTATTGGCATCGCGACTGCCGCAGCTGTTGCCACGTTGGATTGGAATACAACTAATTCATACTTTAATGACATGGTAATGATAGACAACATTTCTATCGCTTTTACCGTATTGATTTGCCTGTCAGCCGTCCTTTGGTTTTGGCTGTCGCATGATTATTTTAAGGACGAAACACATATTACCGATCAGTCGGCATTGATACTTTTTGCGCTGGTAGGTGCGGTCATTCTTACCTGTTTCAACAATATGTCGATGTTGTTTTTAGGTATTGAAATACTTTCTATTTCTCTTTACGTCCTTGCGGGAAGTAAAAAAGATAGCATTTTCTCAACGGAAGCCGCTTTCAAATATTTCCTAATGGGTTCGTTTGCTACTGGCTTTTTATTGATGGGCATTGCCCTGATTTACGGAGCCACAGGAACCTTTGATTTAATAAAAATATCCCAATTCACAGCCGACCACCATTCCACTTTACCTGGTTTTTTCTTTGCAGGTGTTTTGCTTGTTATGGTGGGAATGGCATTTAAAGTGTCCGCAGTGCCGTTTCATTTTTGGGCGCCCGATGTTTACCAAGGTTCCCCGCTTGCGATAACGGCTTTTATGTCGACCATTGTAAAGATTGCTGCGTTCTCGGCATTTTTAAGATTGTTTCTAAACTGTTTTTCTGTAGTACAAAATACATGGTTGTTTACATTGCAAGCGATAGCAATTTCTACCATGATCGTGTCCAGTATTACAGCCGTTTATCAGTCGAATATCAAAAGACTACTTGCCTATTCTAGTGTTGGCCATGCTGGTTATGTATTACTCGCATTAGTGACGGGAAGCTCGGATGCAAATGGTGTGATCTTCTATTACCTATTCACTTATTCAGTTGCTTCGTTACTGGCGTTCACTGTTTTAACTCAGTTGGAAAAATCTGATTCAGGCATTTCGCTAACTGATTTGAAAGGACTATTTAGATCAAGCCCGCTTTTGGCATTGGCCTTTACCATTGCATTGCTATCAATGGCAGGTATTCCACCCCTTGCCGGGTTTATTGGGAAATATCTTGTTCTAAATCTAGCCTTAAGTGTGGGGTATATGGGATTTGTCATAGTGGCAATAATTACATCACTGATAGGTGTTTATTATTATTTTAAAGTGATAATCGCTTTGTTTCAAGATGCCCCTGACGCAAAAGAGCAGTCCATTTCTGTGTCGACACGGTTTTTAATTTATGTGCTAGTTGGTTTGGTCCTTTTGGCGGGTATTTTCCCTAATTTATTTCAAGTAATTTAGCCGAACTCTCAATTTATTTTTTCTCTTTTTGAAGCGTCTGGTTTTGTTTTTTCAGATTTTCTTTCCAAATTTCAAACGGTTGCAATAAAGACCTTTCAAGTTTATGGGAAATGTAAAAAGCATTCTAGATGTAAAAGGATATTCTATTTTCTCGGTTGAACCTACCATTACCGTTTACCACGCAATTGAGTTGATGTGCGAAAAGAATATTGGCGGTCTCTTGATTGTTGAAAATGGCAAACTCGCAGGAATTTTTACAGAGCGCGATTATGCTCGAAAGTTGATATTGAAAGGTAAATCTTCAAGGGACACGTTGATTGGTGAATTAATGACACCTAATCCATTTACTGTAAGCACACATAGTAGCATCGAAGAATGCATGCAAATAATGTCTGATAGGCATTTTCGTCACCTACCCGTAGTTGATGAAGGGAAGCTGATAGGAATGATTTCGATAGGAGACGTAGTGCGTCAAGTTATTAATGATCAAAAATCAATCATCGAGCATTTGCAACAATACATTGCTCAGTAGTACTTACTCTTTAGATTCTTTTTTGCAAAGCCTTCGCCAAACAGCGAAGGTTTTTTTATTCTAATCAAACGAAAAGGCTATTTTGCATAAGCGATCGATAGGAACTTTCATCTTAAATTTGATAGGAATTAATAGGGAATGGATGTTTTAAGCGTACTTAAAGAAATTCAAGAATTCAAAAATGTTCCTGAACAACAGCTTGTCTGGCTAGCTGAAAACGGAACCGTTGATTTTTTTAAAGACGGGCAAAAAGCCTTTAAGAAAGGGATGCCAGTTACCGATCTAAGAATCATCTTAAATGGCGAAATTAATTTGTACATAGAACAGCAAGGCAACTTAAGGCCTATCGCTAGCTTTCTCAAAGGCGACATTACAGGAAAGTTACCCTTCTCGCGCCTAAAGACTTCACCAGCCGAGGGAATAGCTACGGGTGAAACAGCGGTGTTTTGTTTGGCGGAAAATCATTTTCCTGAAATGATACGCAGTCACCATTCCTTAATTGAGGTATTCGTGCACGTAATGACCGATCGTGTTCGGGACATGACAAAAACCCAGCAGCAGAATGACAAGATGATGGCCTTAGGGAAGCTTTCTGCTGGATTGGCGCATGAATTGAATAACCCTTCCGCGGCCGTGGTACGAAGTGCTCATGAATTAAAAAAACACCTGTCCAATATTCCAGACAACTTTAAGCGTGTTATCAAGATAAGAACCTCCGATGATGTAGTTGAGAAGGTAAACGACCTTGTGTTTTCAAAAATAGAAAAATATGGAAAGACGGCACTTTCCATGATGCAAAGTACGGAATTGGAAGATCAATTGACGGATTGGCTGGATGTAAATGGAATTGACAAGGGCTATGAAATGGCGGAAATGTTTGCTGAGTTTAGAATGTATCCAGACGACCTTGATTTGGTAAAATCTTGGTTAAGGGAAGAAGACAAAGCCCCCGTAATTGGTTGGTTGCATCAAGTCTTAACGACCGAGCGTTTAGTTGGTGAGATTGAAGAGGCAGCGAATAGAATCAACAAATTAGTCAGCTCCGTGAAAGGTTACACTCACATGGATCAAGCACCCGAGAAACAGCTTACTGACATTCATATCGGGATAAGAAATACATTGGTTATGCTTAATCATAAGTTGAAAAAAGCCAACGTTAAATTGGTTGAGAATTATCAGGCAGATCTACCTCAGGCAAAGATTTTTATTAGCGAAATGAATCAAGTCTGGACTAACATTATAGACAATGCGATCGATGCGATGGGGGGCAGAGCAACGAACGTATTGGAGATTAAAACGGAGCGGAAAGACAATTTTATCAACGTAAGTATTATCGACAACGGGCCTGGAATCCCCCAGGAAATTCAAGGTCTGATTTTTGATCCTTTCTTTACGACTAAAGCTATAGGCAAAGGAACTGGATTGGGGCTGGAAGTTGTTAATCAGATAATCAACCAACATAATGGCAAAATCTATCTTACTTCAGAACCTGGCAGGACCGAATTTTTAATTTGTTTTCCTTTTTGAGCACCTGTTTAGCGTTATTAATCAAAGAACATGCAAAAACCAATCATAATAGCACTCGATGACGATCAACAGGTATTGAGAGCCGTAGTGCGGGATTTAAGAAATCAATATGCTAAAGAGTATAAGATTGTAAGTACAACTTCGGCTATTGAAGCACTTGGGGCGTTAACAGAAATGAAAAACAAGAACGAAGTGGTTGCCTTGTTCTTGTCTGATCAACGAATGCCCGAAATGCTTGGTGTGGATTTCCTTCAAAAGGCAAAAGAGTTTTTTCGGCATATTACTGAAAAATAGTTGGTGACACCCCGTTGGGGGCATTGACAATCATATAGTTACAAGGAGTTTAGTGAAAGTGGTTTCACTAAACTTTTTTTGTTTATGGAAAAGACAAAAAAAG
>JBIKRT010000108.1:0-12462 GCA_044349005.1 Cyclobacteriaceae bacterium | reverse complement strand
CGTAACCCTGGCAGGTTGCTCCTCAGCAGAGCCCGCTTCCGTTTCAGTTCAACTATGCAAAATTCAAAACAGTCATCTATATTTACAACCTGTCAAAATTCTCAGCCATTTACCCTTCTCTGGCACTTGTGAGATAGATTCTATTTTGCCCACCAACATTCCAAACTGCTCGTAGGGGTAGCTTGCTAACTGTATGTTTACAGCTTGGCCTACTTTTACTTTGCCCGAGCCACTCAATGGTAGTTCTGCTTTTGCTATCAATTGCTTTGCGGGAGACGTAATTGCAAACAATGCTTTGCCTGCTTCAATATGTTGTTCGTTTTCAATAATTCCCATGTAGGCAATTATGCCATTGCTAGGCGCAATGAAGAGGAAATTCTCCTTCCATCGTTTAAGTTGTGCAGTAAGCTCTTTAATGGCATTATCGGTGGTGGTTTGCAGTTGAGCCTGTTCTTTGCTAAAGCTTATCTTCAACTCAGTTACTTGTTTTTCAAGCCCATCTAATTGCAATTGATTGGAAATGATGGATGCCTCCATGCTTCGTACACTTCTCTGCTGCGCTAAATAAGTGCTTTTCGTCTTATTGAAATCGAGCGGGGCAATTACTTGCTGTGCTAACAAAAGCGAGTCGGTTTTAAATTGATGGTGACTGAGCAGCCCTTCTTGCCTCATAAGGTCCAATTGCTTTTGAAGATTTACGTTGAGGTTTTTATAAGAAGCAATTTGCTTTCTGGTATTTTCAATTTGTTTTTCTTGCAGTTTATATTCATCAAACGAGAGAAGGTCTTGCAAGGATTTAATAGAACTACCCAAATAAGTTTGTAGTTCGCCTACCGATAAATTTCTATTGAGGCTCGCAAACAGCTTGGCTTTGTTTAACTCCTTCTCATAGTTATTCAAACACCTATTCAGATAGTCAATATCGGTTATGGATGCGTTGTTTTGTATCAGGGCAATAACTTCATTTTTTGTAACGGCTTCATTGTCCTTTTTTAAAAGAAGTATTTTTCCGGCACTGCGGCTAACCAAGTTCACTGGTGCTGGGTTAGTAGTAACAATTACTTTGGCTTTTATTACATCGGGGTATTTAACAAACCAGCTGATGCCAAGTAGCACCACAAACAAAAAGAAAATAAGGCCAATGCCCCAGCGTATCAAACCACTTGGCATGTGGCTAATGATTTCTTGTACTTCTTCGCTGCGTATTTCGAGGGTTTCTTGTGTGGTTAGTTCCATAAAACATTAGTATTGTGGGCTAATTTCAATATACCACATTGCCGTGTAAATTAACACACAAATTGATGTTATGCAACGCTTTTTGCGGTAGGTGTGGAGGGGTGTTAGCAGCGCGGCAGTTGCCTACACTAGTTGATCGAGTGTTGATTCTTACCGTTACAAATTAAGCCAATAAGTGAACTTTACAACGATGGTTCGAAGCTTGGGTTGACCACTTATAAATTGAACGTTGTCTCGGATTTCGTCAGTGGCAAAGTAATTATCGGTATACACCAAAAAGAAGTCGGAAACGGGTTTGAAGCGATATTGTAGCCTAGAGTTTATGTTCACGTTGTTCGCTTGATTGTTGTATTGAACAAAAGTAGTCCAGAATAATTTTCTGGAAAAAGTGAAATCGAAACGCGGACTTAAGATGATTAGGTTGGCACTTTTATAAGGCGCAGGTAGATTTATCTTGTTTAAACTAAAGTCGAGCGACAAAATCCCGTAAGGTTGTATTCTGTAACTTAGGGTGCCATCCAAATTTATTCTTGTTCCATTAAAATAATTGCCTGATCGAGTAGCTAAAAGATAATAAAACTTTTTTCTGGCGTTGGATTGGTAACTCATAATGATGGAGTTGTAATAATAATCGGAACCCTGCGGCAAATGATAAAGTTTATTCTTAGTCGTATCCGTATTTGTGGGATCGAAAGCACTGAATAGGTAAATATATTCGCGCCTTGCGCGCGCTGAAAAGAGCGATGTGTTTTGAAAACCTACCCTATACCAAAAATTGATGTCCCAATCGGTTGTTCCAAACGTTTCGTTGCCAACCATATCGGCATCGAAGCCCGGGCCATGGTTGTTGAAGACCTTTGATTTAGGGTACGTGGTGTAATAAAATTCGGGAGCGACTCTCCTAAAATTTTTGCGAGGTGTAAACCCTACTTCGTTGTTATAGTTTGCGCCAATGTCTTGGGTCAATAGATTTAACTCCCAACGTGGCGTTTGGTAGGTTATTTTTGCGGAAGCTGCATAGGTACTGTCTTTTTTATTTTGATCAAATGACCGATGGTAAAATGCTTTGCCTGTCCACTTATTGTCTCGCGAAGCAAGGTTGTAATCGATGCCCAACAGTCTATTATGTGCATTATAACTAGCATCCGTAACTTTAGCGGCTACAGCATCTTTATTGATGAGAATAAGACCGATGTTCGATCGTGAGAAAACTTTTCGCTGAATGGCCCCCACGGTATAGTTGATAGAGGATAAGTTGATGGAGCGATCTTCTGCGGCTTGCATTGACATTATGCCTACCCGTGTTTTGTTATCTACCTTACCACTCAATCGGAAGCCACCATAAATTCTATTCTGAATATTTTGGCTTGTGTTAGGATCGCGCGTAACGCCAATACGCCTGGAAAAGAAGGGCCTTGAATTGCCTAGCCCGAAAGAACCAAACAAATCGGCATTCTCGAGGAAAAACTGTCTCCTTTCTGGGAAGAAAAGTTCGAACCGGCTTAAATTTGTTACTTGCTGGTCTACTTCTACTTGGCTAAAGTCTGGATTAACGGTAAGGTCTAGATTGAGTGCAGGAGTTACCGCTATTTTGGCATCGCCACCATAATCAAGTTCACTTTTTGCAGGTTCTTTTTCAAGAAAATTCTGATTGTTTCGAGCTGCAACAAAAGGAATTAACGACACATTTCCTCCTGGCTTTTCCAATGGCTTGTCCCATATAAGTTGTCTACTAAAAGCAAGATTTATTAAAGGAAAGAACCTGGGAATGGGAGACCACGTAGAACGTTCGGTGTAATAGCTATCGATGCGATAGAAGTTAATGTTCCAATAATCTAATCCGTGTTTGTATCGAAGGGTGCTAAAGGGAATAGCAAATTCACACACCCAGTTGTCGTCTAGTATCTTCGCTTCCGAATACCATTTGTTGTCCCAACTTAACTGTAAGTCGTCTGTTGCGTTACCTCCGTTTGCAACAAGCCCTTCGCGCTGCACGCCAAACGGGTTGCTGCCAAACTGAAATGAGTTGGTTTTATCACTGTAAGTGTCAAATTGAACCACAAAAGAATCATTGGCTTCTCCGCGAAAATCTCTTCGAAGTGAGGGCGTTACGTAGTTGCGTGGCCCTAAGTTGTGCATTACGGCAAATACATAAATGAATTTGTCATCGTAGGTCATGCGTACTTCCGTTTGTGCTTTCGCATAAGAAGAATCGAACGGGAAGAATTGTTTAAATCGATCGGCTACTTCTGCGTTGCTCCAATCCGCCTCGTTCATTTGGGCATCGATTTGGATTGTTCCTGTCGCTTTTTTTATATGCAATCCGGGCAATTGGGCAACTACGCCAGAGCTACAAAGAAGTAAAAGAAGTAAAATTCTGATCAAACGGTTTACGATTAAACGGCAAAACTAAAATAATTAGACAAACCAGTGGTTAATAATTGTATAAACGGTATGAGATTCAATGTTTATCTAGGTAAAAATCGCTCGTTAATTCTTTGTATTCGGTAGACCAGTTCCCACGGTCGTCATACAAAATGAGGTCATCTCTGCGGGTGGGAACGTCTTGATAAGAAAACTCAAATAGCCATCGTTCCTGCGGCTTTGCTCGTTTTGAGAAAAAGGCAGTTGCTCTGGTAAGGTGTAAGCCAACAGTTTTCGCCATTGCTTGAAATGTATGACCCTCTTGGGTAGGGAGTATCACACAGAGACGACCAGCTTTTGTTAGTAGCTCGTTGGTTGCCTTCACTAAATCAGTATAGTCGAGTGTTTGAGTGTGGCGTGCGCTACTTCTGTTTTTTGATGGTGGAAGAAAACTATTGATAAAAAAGGGGGGATTGCTGACAATCAGGTCATAGCCTTGATTCGGCTTGAATTCTTGAATGGACGAATGGATTACTGTGAGTTTAGTGCACCAAGGTGACTTAGTGAAGTTTTCTTTTGCTTGGTTCGCATCTACCTTTTCCATTTCTACCGCATCAATTTGAGTGGTTGAAGCCGACCGCTGCGCCAGCATCATCGCAATGACGCCTGACCCAGTGCCGATGTCGAGCATACGATTAGAATTAGTTACATCCGCCCAAGCACCGAGTAAAACACCATCGGTGCCCACCTTCATGGAGCAGTTGCTATCGTCAACAGAAAATTGTTTGAATCGAAACGGAGTCTTTGGTCTTGCCACTAATAAAATCAAGTCTTATTTTGATGCGCTCGATTGCTCCCAGTCTGCCAGCCTCGGATGGATAACGGCAAACCAAGCGGGAGGAATAATAGCAATCATAATCATGGTGGGATACCCAAAGGGCAGTTGTGGGCTTTCATCATAATGCTCCAACACTTGATACCGTTTGGAGGCATGTGCATGATGATCGCTGTGCCGTTGTAATTGAAACAAAAAGAAGTTGCTGATCAAATGACTGGCATTCCAAGAATGAAGTGGATTAACCCGTTCATATTCATTCTTCACTTTTTTACGGACAATTCCATAATGCTCAATGTAATTCACCAACTCTAATAACGTAAATGCAATTATGCTTTGCGCGAAAAAGAAAACGGGTACTTCCCAAACTATTCTTGCCTGCATGTAGCTGAGAATCGCTGTCAGCAATCCACAAAACAAAAGTGGGAGTAGGGCAAAAGCAATCATTTGATTAGAGAGGCTAAAAAGTGCCAGGTTTCTATCTTTCAGTCGTTGGGCTTCTAATTTCCAAGCATGGTGGTATCCAACAAAAACCGATCGCAGCCAAAATGAGTAGAAATTTTCGCCCTTTCTGGCGGTGGCCGGATCTTCAGGCGTGGCCACTTGAACGTGGTGGCCTTTATTATGCTCAATAAAAAAGTGCATGTAAAAAACCGTCATTAAAAGCGCCTTACTATAAAACTGTTCAAGCTTCGATTTTTTATGACCTAACTCATGTGCTATTGTAATGCCGATTCCGCCTGTAACCAAGCCCACGCTAAGCGTAAATCCAACCCATTGTACTGAAGTTGTTAAAACGCCCATCGACACCGCATAAGCTGCCCAACTAACAAAGGCAAGTTGAACGTATGTCCAAACATAGGTGACGAATCGGTAATAGAATTCTTCTCCCACCACTTTCACTTCCGCTTTGCTTACGTTCTGTTTATCGATACCCACCCAATAGTCGGCCATGGGAATAAGGATGAAGACCAAAAGTGGTGTTAGCCAATTCCACCCACCTCCTGCATAAAATCCTACCATCACTGCAGCTGGCAGCATAAATGCCAAATAGAAACAAAATTTCTTAATCAAATACATGCCACTAAAATAATGAATTCAAACAGAATGACAGAATTTTATTGTGCGAATATCAGATATTGAAACATATCGTGATTGTTTTCGGATTTTCAAAAAAACTTGTCGATTAATTAAACTATCTTTGTGGCTCACTTAACAATTGGTGAAATCTTCGACTCATGTCATTAACGTCCTAATGACCGATTTTGAGATTCCATCTCACAATTTAAACAACAATTAATGAAATCATTTGAAGCCCTGGGATTATCCGGGGAACTGGTGGAAGCAATCCGCCAATTGGGTTTTGAAACACCCACGCCCATACAGGAACAAGCAATACCTGTTTTGCTAAAAGGAAATACCGATCTAGTTGGCCTTGCCCAAACGGGAACTGGAAAAACCGCAGCCTTTGGTCTGCCGTTGGTTCACTTACTAGACGACAACGATCGATCCACACAAGCTCTTGTGGTGGCACCTACACGCGAACTGAGTGTTCAGATCACCAGCGATCTTGAACGATTCGCGAAAGGAGTAAAGAATTTTAATATCGTTACCATTTATGGTGGGGCTAGTATTAGTGAGCAAATTAGAAAAGTGAGGAAAGGAGCACAGATTATTGTGGCAACTCCTGGCCGCTTGATAGATATGCTTGACCGAAAGGTGGTAAATCTTTCCACCATTAGATACGTGGTATTGGATGAAGCCGATGAAATGCTCAACATGGGTTTTAAAGAAGATATCGATTCGATTCTTTCTACCACCCCTGAAAGTAAGAACGTTTGGCTGTTCTCTGCTACCATGCCACGCGAGGTGCGTGAGATTGCCAAGAACTACATGAGCAATCCAGTTGAGCTTACGATGGGAGAGAGAAATCAAGGCAACGAGAACATCGACCACCAATATATTGTGATCGATGAGCGCGATAAGTATTTGGCGCTGAAGAGAATTGTAGATTATACTCCCGATATTTTTGGTGTGATTTTTTGTCGCACGAAAATCGATACACAAAAGATTGCCGAGCATTTAATGAAAGACGGTTACAATGCCGATTCGCTTCATGGCGATTTGACTCAACAACAACGCGATCGCGTGATGAGCAGTTTCAAAAACAAAACGCTCCAGCTATTGGTTGCTACCGATGTGGCTGCCCGCGGTATTGATGTAAGTGGGATAACCCACGTAGTGCACATGAACATGCCAGACGAAATGGAGTTCTACACCCATAGAAGTGGAAGAACAGCTCGGGCCGGTAAAAAAGGAATTTCGTTGGCCATCGTTTCAAAACGTGAGGTAAGTCGCATCAACCAGATTGAAAGAAGTTTGAAGCGCAAGTTTACCAAGATCTTGATTCCGACAGGCGATGAAGTGTGCCAGCAAAAATTACTTGACTTGGTTCACAAGATAAAGAAGGTGGAAGTGAATGATGAAGAAATTGATTCATTCTTGCCCGATGTATATCATGAATTGAAAGACTTAAGCAAAGAAGATATCATAAAGCGTTTTGCATCCATTGAATTCAACCGTTTCTTAGAATACTATCGCGATGCGAAAGACTTGAACAGAAATGATCGCTCTGACCGCGGTCCAAGAGCCTATGCTGACGATGATCGATCAGAAGGTGGCTATGGCAATGGCGACCGTATATTTATCAATGTGGGTAAAATGGATGGCCTTGATAAAGGCACACTGCTTGGACTGATTCTTGACTTTTCGGAAGTAAAGAAAGATAAAATTGGTAAGATTGACTTAAAGGGAGCTTACTCGTTCTTTGAAGTAGAGAAAGATACTACCGATGAGGTGATGAAAGCTTTTCAGGGTGTTGAACTAAGGGGTAGAAAAGTTCGGTTAGAATTAACTAACGGAGATCAAGGTCCACGCAGAGAAAGTGCTGAGCCAAAAAGAGATAGACCATGGTCTTCAGGCGGTGGAGCAGGTAGAAGTGGAGCGAGAAGCGGAGGCAGAGGCGGTGAACGCAGAGAGCAGAGAACTCCCAGAGGCAGATACTAGGCTAATTGGCTTTAGGTTGTAGGCTTTAAGCTTTAAGCTATTAGGTATATACCTATAGCTTAAAGCTTTTAGCTAACAGCTTGAAGCTTTTTTATTTTTTCAATCCATTCACAAGCATATCCGCTAATTGCTCACCTAATTCGGTTGGCACAATATTGCTTTTAGGATCGTACCATTGGGGCATCCAATTCAAGGAAGAGAACAGCGTCATTACTGCAAGTTTTTTGTCTATGTTTTTTTTGAATTCGCCTTTCTCCATTCCTTCTTCAATGATGTCTTTGAACCGATTGATGTAGTTGATTCTTAACAATAAAAAATCGCGTAGGTAAGGTTGGCTCAAATGCCTATGCTCATTCATAAACACAGCAGATGCAATTAGGTCTTTGGCCATTACTTGAATGTGGCCTATAATTCCGTTTCTTAATTTTTGGCTAGCATCTCCACCTTGCTTCTCTACCTCTTGCAACGATTTTCTGAATTCAGAAGCCATATCAAAACAGAGGCTTTGCAAAATTTCTTCCTTTGATTTTATGTGTGAATATAAACTGGCTGCTTCAATGCCTAGCATTTGAGCAAGGTCGCGCATGGAAGAGGCAGCATACCCTTTCTCTCTGAAGAGTTCTGCAGCTTTTCTTATGACTTGCTCTTTGCGCGATAAATTTCCAACGGCTTCCATAGACTTATAGTTCTGCCAATTTAATTAATTAAATTTGATAAACAGAAAAGGCGAAAATGAATTTTGGTTCGATTAAGGAGTATTTCTATCGAGTGCAGGCCTACTGCTTTTTAGTTATGCTGATACCATTGAGTTTGCAGCTGCTTATTCACTTCAAAATCTTGTTTGCTAATAGTTCTTCAGCGGTGGTCATTGTGAATGAAGAAGTTGCGAATATAACTTTATTTGTACTGCTGGCCGTTGTCCTAACGATTGTTCATTGGTATTCAAAAAGGAGATTACTTTCTATTTCGAAAAAACTTGGATTAGGGAGAAAGTTAGATGACTATTTTATACTTACGCTAATTCGAGTCTCCGCGGGAGTGGTGATTTGTTTTGTTACCATTGGCGTGTACGTAGCTACACAAGTTGACTCTCTGAATATACTTTTCTTTTTATCGTTTGGCTGGATTTTTTTTCAGGTACCTACATCGCGCAAAACCTGCAAGGAATTGAGATTAAGAGGAGATGAAAGGGAGATGGTATTTTATAAAAAGGACAAATTCTAGTAAGATTGAATTTAACATTCAAGGTTCGACAAGATTGCTTTACACTAAACTTAGACCGCGAACCTTGAATGTTTATTCTCAAATTAGAAGGTCACTCCAAAGCTTATCGCATTCAACTTGGGCCCTTTGTTGGTGACAAACAATTCATTCATATCATAATTGACAAAGAAGTCAATATCATCAAAACCAAACTGCACACGCATTCCATACCGAAGGTTATTAAGAAAATAGGAATTTGAATTTTTCTCTACTTGCTCATTTCCTGAACTGTCCTTGATGATCATTTTTGACCAGCTGGTTAAGCGATAGCCGGCATAGGGGCCAACGCCAATCCTAAACGAGCTTGAATGATTACCACGCGAAGAGAAGTCCACCCGAGAACCATCGAATAGAGTTGTCTTTCTTCGGCCGCGGCCGAAATCAACAACCGGCACAAAGGAGAAATTGAAATACGAAGCACTCAGTTTACTTTTCAAATGTTCTACGGCACGGGTATCCGCTACGAAAGTTACGGCATCGTCTGTTTTCACTACCGAAGTGCTATGCTCCTGAAATTTGAAATTATACCAACTTACACCGAAAGCCCACTCAAGAAACACTGGCCCTGCCACGTGGGTTCTTCTTACCGAGTTTATTCCCACATACCAGCTGCCCCAGGGGCGCACGCTGTAAAGTGCATTGCTTTGATCCGGAAAATTCCCGTTCGCCAGATAATTATTTGTTCCGAGATCGAAATTGAATGAGTGATACGTATTTCTTCGATTCCAATTGTTGTTAACAACAACATTTCGATGCGATTTCTCACCGCGGTTGCCGCTCCGCTCACGAACCCACTCGCTTTCTTCGCTAGAGGTTTCGTTTGAGTTAAGTTCGTTTACTGTCTCCACTTTGGTGGTATCTTTTAGGTACACTGACGAAGGCGTGGAAAGCTTACTCGTATCTTTCTTTTCCAGTTTAACAATCATGTCGTCTAGCAAGGATTGAAAGTTGTACTTCTTCAGCGTCTCCAAATCTTTCTTATCTTGAATGGCGAAAATGACTTTGCTTGCTTGGCCTACTTTTACCACAAGTGTATCAGCTGGTTTTTTCTGAGCTACCGATGCTAAGTGTATTAAAAGCAGTGCAGGTATTGTTATTCGTTGCATAAATTTCATCAGTTTTTAGAATTTTTCGTTTTGTCTTTTTTGAAATTGAAAGCAAACAGATCATCTTTTGCTTGTCGTAAATTAGTGAGCGCGCCATCACTGTGTTTTGCATCGAGTGCAAAGTCAACTACTTTTTGAAGTTTGCTTCGCGAAGCAACTTCTTCTTGTTGATCTGCAACTGACTCGAGCGTATATTCTATCACAAGCGGTTTTTCTACTTGTGCGATAATTTCTTTGCTTTCCACGATTACTTCTTTAGCGGGGACTTCGGCCATCTCGGGCTCAGCAATGGTAACTGCATTAGCAGTGGATTGGACATTCTCCATCGTAACCTTGTCGATGTCCTTTCTTTTGCTCGCGTCTATTAGCGAAAGTTGCTTAGTTATTCTACTCTTGGAATTTGCCTCGCTAGGTAATTGCTTGACGGATGGAAGTTCTTTCGTTTTAACTTCGGATACCGTAGCCGGCAAAACAACCAACGACTTCGCAGAAGGTGAACTAATTTGTTCATAAGCAAACCAACTCAAGCTTGCCAACGCCAGGCAAGCCGCTATCCTAAACCACGCGAGGGTTTTGTTTTTTTTTGTAATTGATGCCTCCACTTTCGCCCAAGCTGTCGAGGAGGGTGCCAAGCTATGGTCCTCTAGCTTATTTTTAAAAAGTTCATCTATACTATTCATAGCTCGCTTATTTTTTTTACTAACTCCCTATTTAAATTGTCGAGTTGTTTTTGAAGCATTGTTCGCGCTCTGCTCAATTGCGATTTGGACGTATTTTCGTTTATGCCCAACTGCTCGGCTATTTCTTTGTGCGAATAACCATCGATCGCATAGAGGTTAAACACAATCCGATACCCTGTTGGTAGTTCGCCAATCAATGTCAGCAAGTCATCGGCTTCAAATTTGGCATCATGAGTATCCATAAGTGCAACCGGGCGAGCCTCCTCCAGGTCGGTTTCTACATACATCGACTTATTTTTGCGAAGGTAGCTAAGCGATTCATTTACTATAATTCTTCGTATCCATCCTTCAAAACTTCCTTCCCCCTTGTATTGGTTTATGCGTTCAAAAAGTTTTGCGAAGGCGGTAATGAGAACATCTTCCGCTTCCATCTTGTCTTTTATATAGCGGCAGCATAGCGCATACATTTTACCCGAATATTGATGAAACAATTGTTCTTGAGCCTGCCTATTTTGCTTTTTGCAGCCTTCAATTACTGTTTCTTCGTTTGCCCGGTAGATTTGCAACTTCATTTACGTTGATTTCAATAACAAGATGTGGGTTTTACGTAGCAGGTTGCATGAGGTTTGAAATATTTTTGGTGTTTATGCGCCATTATCATTTAGTTAGTTTGTGCTAAACGTGTTGAGAGAGATTTCTAAAATAATCAAAATAGGCACAATTAAGGCTATAGATGATTTCGGGCTCGTATTCAGTGGCTTTACTGCCACCAATGTTTGAGGCAATTTTTCCTTGTGTTTTGATAGTTGGAGGTTGTCCAGGGTGGGAAAGGCCAATAGATTCTATAACTATTTTGTAGAAGAGAAGAGTACTTTGTTACTTTAGAAGAAGAAAAATTAAATTATAGTATGTCGAACGTTCAACTCATTATCGAAGAGAGGGCAGTAAGTATTGGCAAGTTTATGGTGGGTAGACTATTGCCATTTCGTCAGAAGCGTATGGTGGGTCCCTTTATTTACATCGATCACATGGGGCCTGTTGCATTGGGCGAAAATGAAAGCTTTGATGTAGGTCCTCATCCACACATTGGTTTGTCCACGCTTACCTTTTTGTTTGAAGGCACTATACAGCATAAAGATACCCTTGGAACTTCCGTTGAAATTCAACCGGGTGAAGTAAATTGGATGACAGCTGGAAGTGGCATTGCTCATTCTGAGCGAACACCGCCTCATCTTAGGCACTTGCCAAAGCGTATGCATGGCCTACAGATTTGGGTGGCCTTGCCAAAACACTTAGAACAGATGAAACCCGAGTTTTTCCATGTTAGCAAAGAACAGATTCCAACTTGGGTGGACGGTGATCTCAATTATAAACTGATAGCAGGAGAAGCCTTTGGGAGGAAATCGCCCGTACCAGTTTATAGTGAATTATTTATGATTGAAATCAAAAGTAAATCAAGGCAACCAGTGAACATAGGTTCAGCCCTTAAAGGTGAAGCAGGCTTGTATATTTTGGATGGATCGGTAGAAGCGGATGGTCATACCTATCAACCAAAACAAGTATTGGTTTCGGTAGATAGTTCATTGTGTCAGTTTACGATCAACGAAAACACTACCATTTATATTTTTGGTGGAATACCTTTTCCGGAGGAACGTTTTATCGATTGGAATTTTGTAGCCACAGATAGACAGTTAATTGAGCAAGCTAAGGTAAAATGGCAAGAACAAAAGTTTGATAAAATTGAAGGTGAAACAGAATTTATTCCACTACCGCAATCAATTAAACTGGCATATTACTGAAAAATAGTTGGTGACACCCCGTTGGGGGCATTGACAATCATATAGTTACAAGGAGTTTAGTGAAAGTGGTTTCACTAAACTTTTTTTGTTTATGGAAAAGACAAAAAAAGCGA
>JBIKRT010000107.1:0-12533 GCA_044349005.1 Cyclobacteriaceae bacterium | reverse complement strand
TGTAAGCATAAAAAATCTGCAAGGTTTTAAAGATAAAACCCGACTTTCTTGCAGATTGTTTCAACTCAATTCGATCGATTTTATTCAAAAACTAATCCCATTGGGCTTTTTAAGGAGTGACTAATTACTGGAGCGTTGGTTTCTTTATTTTTTATAGATCAAGCTCGCGAGGCGGACGAAATCAATATCGGAGAACTCTAATTTTAAATCTCAAACCCTTTTATTTTCCTGTAAAGTGAAAGCGCATGTTTATCGGTTAGGCTGGAAACGAAATCTACCACTTCGCGAAATTGCAAATAGATATTGTCGGGCTTAGCCAGAATTGCTTGGGTTGTTTCTATTGGGAAAAGCTTAGACAAGTTGATGTATTTCTTTTCTAAATTTTTCTTGAGCAGCGCATCGCTGGCTTTGCCAAATTCTTCTAGCAAGCCAGGTAATATTTCAAAGCCAGCAGCCTCAATTTCTACCACATGCCGCGCGCGATAAATTTTTTCAACCGAAATTTTATTTATCGTTTTAAGGGCTCCTTTGTGTTCGCACTGATCGGTAAGTGCTTCATCAAACGTACCATCAAGTATATTCTCCTCGTTTTCGATAAAGACTATTGTGGTCGCTTCTATCAGCTCGCCAATGACCATTGCTCGTAGAATGCCCAATTTTTCGTTGAGCCCTGATTTATAGGATAACTTTTTCTTGTCTAGCTTGTCCTTTAAGATGGGCGAAAATAACTCAATGACCTCGTCAAAAGTCAACAACCCTAATCGACATCCATCTTCTAGATCGATAATGCTATAACAGATATCATCGGCTGCTTCCACTAAGAACGCAAGCGGATGCCGAGACCACACAAATTTGTCCTTGTTAACCAATCCTATTTGATCGGCAACTTCTTTAAAGAGGGTCGCTTCTGTGGCGAAGAATCCATATTTCTTTTGGCTTTTTTTCGATTTGTCGCGTCCATTAAATAACGCAGGGCACGGATACTTCGTGAATGCGCCAAGTGTAGCATGGGTGAGCTTAAAACCGTATTCTTTTTTGTTTAAGATGCGGAAGCCTTGTGCGTTGCCCTCAAAGTTTATTAGGTCAGCCCATTGTGCCTCGGTAACTTTTGCTTGCAGCGATTTACCAAAAGGATGATGAATAAAAAAATCAGAAATAGCGTCTTCACCAGAATGGCCAAAAGGAGGGTTTCCTAAATCGTGGGCTAATGAACCAGCGGCCACAATAGCGCCAAAATCAAATAGTGAAGTATGTTTAGACAGATCTGGATTTTTATTTAGAATGATTTCCCCCACTTTTTTACCCAGCGACCGCCCCACGCTCGAAACCTCTAAGCTATGGGTTAAGCGGGTGTGAACGAAATCGTCTTGGGGCAAAGGATGAACTTGCGTTTTGTCTTGAAGCCTGCGGAAGGGATGTGAGAAAATAATACGATCGTAGTCTTGTTCAAAAGCACTACGTGATAATTCGTGAAAATTTCTCTTTTGGCTAGGACGCTGCGAAGAAAGTAGTTGTTGCCAGTTCATTAAATAAGTTGTAAACCCTTTATGAATTTGAAGTCCCTTTTATTAAGCGTAAATAAAGCGCAGTCAACACCTATCGCTGTTGCGGCAACTAATGCGTCTTGAATGCTTAGCCGATGACTTAGTGCATATTGACCAATCAGTTGCCGATGGATGAAATCTATTGATTGGTTGATTTCAATTAGCGTGAAACTTTCTAGTCCTTTGGTCAGCTTTTTTTGATGTGTCTTATTCCACGAACCGAAAATAATTTCAGAGTGTGAAACAGAACTTATGCAAAGATTTCCCCTGCCAAGATCAACCAGTTTATTCTCGATTGTTTTGTTTGCCTTATCAAGAAATTCAATAAGGACATCCGAATCGCAAATTACCAATTTCTTTTCTTCCACGATAGGCTTCGTAAATGCTCTTTGCTTATCAATTGCCCTTTAGCAATGCCCGCTAAAGCCCGAAATTCTTCTTCCGTTTGAAACTTACTTTCGGGCAGGCTCTTTCGCTTTGCTTTTGGAGATGCGTTTTCACTATTTTTCTCAAGTCTGCCAGCCAACTCCTTAATCAACCTGTAGTTCTTCTTACTTTTAAAAGTTAAAATCAACGTTTCCATGGTCAAATTTACAAATTACAATCACTCTTTCAATACTAAATCAATACACATAACAGCCGCCAAGATTAGCATTCGCAACGGGTTGTCAGGCGGAACATTTGCACTGATCTGAAAAATATAATTATCTGCTGAGGTGAAAAGCTCCTTACCAAGGCCACTCCATTGCTTGGAAACGGAAGCAAACTCTTTCCCGTCATTTGATATAAACTTAAAATCCCAGCTGGTCCACTTACCCTTCAATATACAAAGAGGCCGCTCACTGGCATCAAGTACGGCAAACTTACCGCCAATGGAAAGGAATTGCTGTTTGAATTTGCCAACAACAACGTCATTAGCATCCAACACTTCTACTTTAGATAAAATAAATGAAACGCCCCGCCTTAGGGTTAATATCTTTTCACCTGAGCCGTTTTGATTTCCATGTTGAAGGGAGTCATTCGCTTATAATCGGTAAAGCGAAACATTTTTGTAAAAAAGCCCAAGTTTTCTTCCCGGCATTGCAATACGATTTCTTTCGTTTCCAGATCTTTAATATCAAAGCTATTGGCCGCTTTAAAAATCTTTACATGTTCTTTTACAAAGAAGAGGTTTTTGTTGAGGCTTGGGTGCATGTTAAGTTTTCTTTAGCAGGTTTGCCATCGAAACAGCATCTTGAATCTGCGATTTTAAATTTTGAATGGAGATCCGTTTTTGCTTCATGGTATCGCGATCACGCACCGTAACTGTGTCGTCTTGCAGCGTCTGGTGATCTACCGTAACGCAAAATGGTGTGCCAATGGCGTCCATTCTACGGTAGCGCCTGCCAATGGTATCTTTATCTTCATAATAACACCGGAAGTCATGTTTGAAATCGTTGAGGATAGCAAGGGCTTTTTCGGGAAGCCCGTCTTTCTTCATCAACGGAAGTATGGCCACCTTGTTAGGTGCCAGGGCGGGTGGTATAGAAAGTACCACGCGTTCGTTGCCTTCTTCTTTACCTTCAGCGGCTGCTAGTTTTTCTTCTTTGTAGGCGCTCGATAAAATAGATAAAAACATTCTATCTAATCCTACGGATGTTTCTACTACATAAGGAACGTAGTTTTGATTTGTTTCAGGATCGAAGTATTGTAATTTTTTGCCAGAGAATTTCTCATGGCTTTTCAGATCAAAATTGGTGCGACTATGAATGCCTTCTAATTCTTTAAAACCCATCGGGAAATTGAATTGTATGTCGCAAGCAGCATTGGCATAGTGAGCCAGATTTAGGTGATCGTGATAACGGTAATTTTCAGAACCAAGTCCTAATGTCTGATGCCACTTCATTCGTTTTGCTTTCCAGAATTCATACCACTGCATTTCTTCACCGGGTTTCACAAAAAATTGCATCTCCATTTGTTCGAACTCACGCATTCTGAAAATGAATTGACGCGCTACTATTTCGTTTCTAAATGCTTTGCCAATTTGTGCAATCCCGAACGGGATTTTCATGCGACCCGTTTTTTGAACATTCAGAAAGTTTACGAAAATTCCTTGGGCAGTTTCTGGGCGCAAATAAATTTTATTAGTGTCTTCAGCAACACTTCCCATCTCCGTTGAAAACATCAAATTAAACTGACGAACTTCTGTCCAATTGCGAGTTCCGGAGATTGGGTCTGCCACTTCTAAGTCGACAATCAACAGCCTCATTTCGTCCATATTGCCATTGGTCATAGCGTTTTTCAACCTCATATTGGCCTCGTCAATTTTCTTTTGGTACTCAACAACGCGCCCATTGGTAGACTTAAACATGGTGGCGTCAAATGTTTCGCCAAAACGCTTAGCAGCTTTTTCTACCTCTTTTTCAATTTTGTCTTCTAATTTTCCGATGGCATCTTCCACCAGCACATCGGCACGATATCTTTTTTTCGAATCTTTATTATCAACCATCGGGTCGTTGAAAGCATCCACATGGCCAGAGGCTTTCCAAATCGTGGGATGCATAAAGATTGCCGAATCTAACCCCACGATATTTTCCTGGGTTTGGGTCATAAACTTCCACCAATATTCCTTGATGTTATTTTTCAACTCTACTCCATTTTGACCATAGTCGTAAACAGCGCTAAGGCCATCATAAATTTCGCTGGAAGGAAAAACAAACCCATACTCCTTGGCATGGGAAATCACTTTCTTCAAAAGGTTGTCGTCTTGTGTTGCCATAAGCCGCAAAGATATAAATAACTAATTAGTGAGATGAAATCTAGAAAAAGCTTGATTTGATTTTCATTGGAACTGAAAACAAAAAGGTAGTCCCCTCACCAAAAGTAGACTTGAACCGAATTGAGCCCCCAGTTTTCACAACAGCTTCTTTTGCAATGAAGAGACCAAGGCCAGACCCCTTCGACTGTTCTGTTCCCCTATAAAACATGGTGAATATTTTGCCTTGACTTTCATCGGCAATGCCTATTCCATTGTCTTCAACGAAAATGTCTACTTGAGTAGGGTACTTTAAAGCACCGATTTTTATGTACTTATGGCCCTTCTTCGTGTCTCTATACTTGATGGCATTTGAGATCAAGTTACTTAGTACTACCCGGAGGCGGGTTTTATCTGCTATTACAACAAAGTTTGTTGGAATTTCTACTTCATACTTTATCTCTTTAGCGCCCTCATTAAAAATCAGCGTTTCCACAATTGTGTAGACAAATTCTTTTAGTTGTATTTTTTCTGGTTTTACATCTACTCTTGAATTTCTTGAGTAATCGATTATATCTTTAATAAAATTATCTTGTATGTGCACTCTCGTTTTTATCATGTCAATGCACATTCGCATCTCATCAACATCAGTTGTTTTTGAGGCTATATCCGCTAGGCCAAGAATGGAACTTAGCGGTGAACGAAGATCATGCGAAGCGCGATAAACGAAGCTATCAAGCTCTGCGTTCAACTTCTGTAGCTCATTGTTTTTATTGAGAATCTTTAACTCCGATTGTATGGATAGCCAATCGAAAAAAAGAACGATTACTCCCCCCAAGACCAAAATTATTGAAAAATTGGAGATCAAATAAAAGTGCGGATGGGTTGGTGTAAAAGTTACTTTATTGAAATAGGCTGATAAGAACAAAAGAAAATTTAAAGACGTGTATGAAATTCCTTTCCAGCGTTCACGATATCCAAAAATCGCCAAAGCGCCAATACTTGAGCCGAGAAAATAAAGGTAAGTTGCTGTTTCGTAGGGGTTCTGTTCAATTGCGCAAAAATAGAACGTAGTGGCTGAAGCCCCGATTAAATGAATTACTATGGAAATGTCTACCCAACCCCATCTCAGAAAAAGCAAGCAGATTATAGAGACGATACTGCCCGCGAAAAGAAATGAGGAGTCGCTATTTGGATTGAACTGCGAAACAACAAAAAAATAAATCTGAATGCCTAAATAAACTAAAAGTAAATAAGCGGTGAGTGATAATTTGCGTTTTTGAGATTCCGTCTCAATCTTTTGAGTCCCGAAAATGAGTTGGGTAAAGGTCATTTTTGGAAAATGAATTCTCTTTTGATTGGAGGTGAAATAATCGTTATTTCAACGTTTCTACTCTTTAATAGTTGTTATAGTGGGAATTTAATTTTATCGTTGTATTGCTTCTCAAGTTGGGATTCAAGGGAGATGACAACTTGTACTTTGGTGGGTATTTAAGTCATTGTTTACTTAAACTATAAACTTGGTGTATATTTAAACGGATGCCTTCGATCGATAAAATAGCGCTAGCAATTGCATTTTCGCCAACCGCACCTGCAATGTTATCAGAAGCGTTTCTGCTTGCGCATCATTTTAATGCTCAACTTTTCCTTATTCATATTGGTAAGGGCAAGGGTAATGAGTTGGATAAAATTCATAATTTAGTAAGACAAACTACCTCTTATCAAATCCAGCCACAAGTGATTTTTGAAGAGGGTGATCCCGTAAACAAAATACTTCAGATTTGTCGCGATAAGAAAATTGACCTCTTGATTGTAGGGGCTTTAAAAAAAGAAAAATTACTGAAATACTATATCGGTACGATTGCGCGAAAAATTATGCGCAAAGCAGATTGCTCGCTGTTAGTCATGACGAATCCTAGCGAAACTTCTCACCCATTTAAAAATATCGTGGTAAATGCAGAAGATAGTCCATTTATTGAAGATGCGCTAAAATTGGCGTGTAAAATTGCTCCCCCTGAGGTAGCTCCCTGGATACATGTTGTAAGGGAAATTAAGTTGTACGGACTTGCCATGGCATCGTTCGATCAGCAGTCGGAAGAGGAATACAGTGAGGTAAGACAGAATTTATTACGGCAAGAAGCTGAGTATGTTGAAAAAATGCTAGGCAACATTTCTCACGCGCATTGCAAAATAAATATCAAAATGCTTTCGGGTAAATCAGGCTTTGAACTGGTGAAATTTGCCAACAGTAAGAGTGCTGACTTGCTAGTTGTTGGTGCCCCAAAGCAGAAGTTTAAATTGTTTGATAGGGTTTTTACCCACGACCTTGAATATGTTTTTGCTGACCTGCCTTGTAACCTACTCATAGTTCACCCAGGAAAGGAGGCAACTCATGAGTAAATTATCGCACAGTGAGTTGATTCAATTAATGATTGAGCTGAGCGTGATGCTAGCACTTGGACGATTGATGGCAGAAGTTGCTAGAAAGCTCAAGCAACCAAGTGTAGTGGGCGAAATTATTGCGGGGTTAATTTTAGGCCCTACCATTTTAGGAACTCTTTCGCCCGAATTGTTCCATTCTATTTTCCCGCCAACAGGGGGCTCAGCCATTGGATTGGATGCGTTTACAAAAATTGCCGTAGTGTTGTTACTCTTTATTGCAGGCTTGGAAGTAGACCTTCATATAGTTCTTCAACAAGGTAAACAAGCACTGTCAACTAGCCTGCTGGGTTTAGCTATTCCTTTTTTCATTGGCTTTATTGTTCCCTATTCATTTCCCTCTTTTTTTGAAGGCAGCCACCCTGATCTTCTTTTGTTTTCCTTATTTATGGGAACTGCCATGGCAATAACTGCCTTGCCTATTATTGTTAGAATCATGATGGATTTAAAACTTTTCAAGACAAAAATTGGCATGTTGGTGGTGGCCTCTGCCATGGTGGATGATGTAATTGGCTGGATGATTTTTTCGGTAATACTGGGGTTGATTGGAAAAGGCTCCGGCCTATCGATAGGGTATACTTTTTTATTGACGCTCGGTTTTGCAGTCTTTATGCTTACTATTGGCCGGTGGATTTTAAATAAAATACTCCCGTGGGTAAATAAAAATTTAGCGTGGCCGGGGGGGCTGCTTTCGCTTTCGCTTGCTCTTTGTTTTCTGGGAGCTGCCTTTACAGAGTCTATCGGTATCCATGCCATTTTTGGTGCTTTTATGATTGGCGTAGCATTGGGCGATTCTGAGCATTTATCTGAAAAAGCAAAGGAAATAGTACATCAATTCATAAATAACATTTTTGCCCCACTATTCTTTGTGGGCATCGGGCTGAAAGTAAATTTTCTTCTGCACTTCGACTGGGTTATTACATTGGTGATTATTGCCATTGCCTTTGCGGGAAAGCTGTTGGGCAGTGGGCTGGGGGCTTACATTGGAGGCTTTTCAAAACGCGAATCGCTCGCCATCGGTTTTGGAATGAATGCGCGGGGCGCCATGGAGATAATCCTCGGCCTGGTTGCGCTTGACGCGGGTTTAATTAACGAAACAATTTTCATAGCACTTGTAATCATGGCGTTGGTAACCAGTATTACCAGTGGGCCGGTAATGAAGAAGATTCTGAAATTGAAGAATTAATAGGCCAAGATGAGCTGCTTTTCCGCAGATGCCAATTAGAGTTAGTCTCTATTTGTACACTACAACATAAAACCAAAGCCACAAGAAGAAAATTAAGATGTAGGAACACGACACTATTATCCAAGCAACTTGCCTTTTCTTGCGCGCGAAGTGATGAACACCTTCCACTAACAAAAACCAATATGCAACTTCGAACACATTAAGGGCCTTAAGTGGGTAGACATACCTTTTATCTATTTCATAGTAATCGAAAAAGCTCATCAGCGAAAGCGGATAAAAAGCATTTACATCCGAAAGCCTTGGATCGGTTTCAATAAACATAAACCAGAAAATTTTAACCAACTCTGGAAGCAAGAAAGTAAACTCGCAAACAATCACCAGCCCCCAACATTGGCTGTAAGTAATTCGGTAGCCAAACATAAAACTGCCCACCCAAATCACAAAAGCAATCACGGTAAACTTCCATAAGTACACAAGGGGGATCGATAAGAATTGAATGGCTGTAAGTAGCTGAAGGATGCCTCCTTCGGGCCTATCTTCCAAAAACAAAAAGGCGGCAGTTTCACTTTCAATAAAGGCCTTCTTTATGTATAAAAGTAAAAAGGTGGCTAAGCAAAGAAGAAAAAAAGTCAGTTTCTTTTCGGCTGCGAATAACGATTTTACGTCAGAAGTTGTTTGCATAGAACCAAAGGTATTAATGTGGAAAGGTAGTTAACTGTGTTAGTTTTTGTGTTATTTCGTGTTCTTATATGAAGTTTCAAATCGGTTGCAAGTCGAACTTATACTCAGTATTTATTGCAATTATATTATTGTTAACTTTTGACACCATCAAAGGCCAAGAAAAGAAGGATACCACCATCATTCTTATTTCGGATTTGCGTGTTCAACTCGAGTCAACTTCTGCGTTGAACGATATGTATAATTTTAAGTTTGACAAGGCAGAGCAGCAGTTTCGTAAATTGATGAAACGCTATGGATGGCATCCACTTCCTTACTTTCTTTTAGGGCTCAATGAATGGTGGAAAATAATGCCCGACACAAAAAACACTCAGCATGATATTCGTTTTTTGGCGTACATGGACAGCACCATCGCGGTAGCACAGAATCTTCGCGAGAACTTTAAAGACTATAAATTAGAAGCTGCCTTCTTTCTGGCGGCCGCTCATGGATTTAAAGGCAGGTTATTTGCCGATGAAGAAAGGAAAAATTGGCGCAAAGCTGCCCTTGAAGGAAAAGCCGCTCTAAAGTATATGGAGGAATGTAAGGAGAAGGAAGAGTTGAGCCCCGAATTACTTTTTGGCGATGCGCTGTATAATTACTTTTCTGTATGGGTGCCAGAAAATTATTCCGCGCTTAAACCCATTATGTGGTTCTTCCCAAAGGGCGACAAGAAACTCGGCTTAAAGCAGCTGAAAGAAGTGAGTTACAATGCATTTTATACGCGTACCGAGGCAATGGTTTGGCTAATGCGGATCACAAACAATTATGAAAGCGATCAGATCACAGCCTTTAAAGTGGCTGAATATTTATACCAAACTTATCCCGACAATCCGTATTTCCACAGGTATTATGCCCGAATGCTTTATAGTCGTGGAATGCATTTAGAACTGGAACTTGCTTCAAAAAATATCATCAACAGAATTGATAGTGGAAAAATAGGCTATGAAGCTACCAGTGGAATATACGCTTCTTTTTATCTGGGCCAGGTATATGGTAATAGGGGCGACCTCATGAAAGCCAAAACCTACTATCAAAAGGCGGTGGATTATTCAGAGCAGACGGAAGCGACTGAATCTGGATATTATTTATACTCTCTTATCGAGTTGGGCGAAATAAACGTGAAACAAGGCAATAACAAGGAAGCAAAAAAATATTTTAATGAGGTAAAAAAGAAATCTGGGCGAAAACAAGAAGCGTATAAAGATGCTAAAAAGCGATTGAAAAATCTTGAGAAAGCGCGCGAATGACAGAGTTCAACCGTGTGCAGAGATCGTTGTAAAACAATCCTAAGAAATTTAATTAAATGATTAATTTTGTATTTTAGAAATAAAGCAAATTTTATTTCTAAAAACGCCACACAAACAAAATTAAATAATTAGTATACAATGAAGATTAAACTTGACCCAACGGATAGAAAAATATTGGAATTGCTGCAAACCAATTCTAATATAACCAACGCACAGCTAGCTTCCGAAATTGGCCTTTCCCCCGCGCCAACGCTTGAGCGTGTAAAGAAGCTTGAGAATGCGGGAGTAATCAAGAGCTACCACGCAGTGGTCGATCAAGCAAGTATCGGCCTTGGTGTGTGCACGTTTGTGACGGTTTCATTGAAAGGTCATAATAAAGACAATATCGATAAATTTATTAAAGCCATCAGCAAAATTGAGGAAGTGGTTGAATGCCACCATGTAACTGGTCAGGCCGATTTTATCATGAAAATAGTTGCCTCAGATATTCCCGCGTATCAATCGTTAATGTTAGAAAAAGTTTCTAATATTGAAGTAGTAGATAACATGCAATCAACTGTAATTTTATCTACTTTTAAAGATAGCCGAGTCATACCAATTCCCGCATGAGCGAAGTAGTAGAAAAAAGTCTAGTGCTCGATAGCAAGCAAATCAATCAGAAGATTACGCGCATTGCTTTCGAGATATACGAAAACAATTTTAAGGAAAAGACGCTTGTTTTTGCAGGTATTGATGGCCAAGGCTATAACTTGGCTCAGCTTCTTGCACAAGAAGTTGAACAGATTTCTGAGATAAAAACTGCCGTTGTGAAAGTGATTTTAGATAAACAGTCCACTCAGCTGGGAGATGTGTCGATAGACATCTCAGAAAAAGAACTGAAAAAAAAGGTAATCATTTTAGTGGATGATGTGCTAAATACTGGCAGAACACTCGCTTATGGTTTGAAGCCATTTCTTCAACTAGAAATTAAAAAATTGGAAGTAGCGGTGCTGGTTAATAGAAGCCATTCTCTGTTTCCAGTGTTGCCAACGTACACAGGGTATGATTTGGCCACCACACTCACCGATCACGTGCAAGTAACGTTGGGCAAAAAGGCTTCCGTCTATCTCCTATAAACTCAGAAATCACACATCTAAATCTTAAATCGCTAAGATGTCTCTTCATAAAAAGCAGGATGTAAAAAAGATCACCACCCATCAGCTTCAGGAGATGAAGAACAGGGGCGAGAAAATAGCGATGCTTACAGCGTATGACTACAGCATGGCCAAAATTATAGATGGCGCGGGCATAGATGTTATTTTAGTAGGTGACTCTGCATCAAACGTAATGGCTGGAAATGAAACCACATTGCCTATTACACTTGATCAGATGATTTATCATGCAAGTTCAGTGGTAAAGGCAGTTACCAGGGCGTTAGTAGTTGTTGACATTCCATTTGGATATTACCAGGGAAGTAGCGGTGAAGCCTTACGTTCTTCCATTCGCATCATGAAAGAATCTGGCGCACATGCCGTTAAGTTAGAAGGTGGCGAAGAAGTAAAAGATTCTGTAAAGCGAATATTAAGTGCGGGCGTTCCAGTAATGGGGCATTTGGGGTTAACTCCTCAGTCAATATTTAAGTTTGGCACCTACTCAGTGCGCGCAAAAGAAGAAGAGGAGGCGAAACGATTAGTAGAAGATGCTTTGTTGCTGCAAGAATGTGGCTGCTTTGGGATTGTGTTGGAGAAAATTCCGGCCGAGCTGGCCAAAAAAGTTTCAAGTATGCTTTCGATACCTGTGATAGGCATTGGTGCCGGCCCAGATGTAGATGGCCAAGTACTGGTAATGCAGGATATGCTCGGAATAACGCAAGAATTTAAACCCCGCTTTTTAAGACGATATGCCGATCTAAACACTATTGTTTCTGATGCCGTGCAACATTATGTTTCTGATGTGAAGGCAAAGGAATTTCCGAATCAGGAGGAGAAGTATTAGAGGCAATACGATAAATTTTTAATGGGTGGTAGTTTCAATAAAATGAAATCGGGTCTGTTGCTTTGTTTAACATTGTTATTGATAGGATCAATAGCTTATTTTCTTTCTTTTAACCGAAACCATGAGTGCCAGAACGGAAGCTTTTTTATTGAGGTCTACGGAGCAAATAAAAATGATACGATAAAAATATTTTTAGATGATAAATTATTGTATAAAAGGACTTATAGGGTAGAATATGTAGGCGACTTACATTCATCTGAGAGTCGAGTTATAGATAACTATTGTCTTTATGATGATTCATTAAAAATTACGCTGTCTTTGAATGCCCTTGATACGCCTTTCTACATTAACAAAGATAGCATTATTGGTACTTACTTAGCATCATCAATTAATAGTGAAGGGTTCACTGTTTTCCATAACTATTTTAAGGGATCACTCAGAGAACACACTCCTCAAGATTGGCAATGATTTGTTCCCAAAGCTTTGCACTGTCCTGTCTATTACCATTCGAAAAAATTTTACCAAAACCAGTAGTGCTTCATGACGAACTTTTGAAAGGCAAATTCTAAACGGCACTGAAAGCTTCCCCAAAAACAGTAGCGATTATAAATAGAGTTTAATCGTTAAAATTGGGAAGAAATGAAAACAACAAAATTCAATGAGAGCCAAATCGTGGGCATCCTCAAACA
>JBIKRT010000041.1:0-39146 GCA_044349005.1 Cyclobacteriaceae bacterium | reverse complement strand
TTCTTGCTGTTTGAGGATGCCCACGATTTGGCTCTCATTGAATTTTGTTGTTTTCATTTCTTCCCAATTTTAACGATTAAACTCTATTTATAATCGCTACTGTTTTTGGGGAAGCTTTCAATACAACTGTGCAAAATTACATGTCAACAAAAAGAAACTACTAAACAAATGATAAGTTCGTTATTTGCGCTGCCTATCTTTTCTTATTCTACTTAGAGAAACATCTGTAATGCCAATAAAGGAGGCTATGTCTCTTAGTGCAAAATGCTGAAAGATCTCAGGTTGTTCTTTTTCGAGATATTCATATCTCTCTTTGGCTGTATAGTTTATAAATAGTTTTTTGTGCAAATATTCTTGCACAAATATTCTCTCTGCCATTTTTCTACCAATTCTATCAAAAATGTGATGCTGTGATGATAGCATTTCAAGTTCAGGATAATCAATTTCTATTATTTCACATTCCTCAACAGTTTTAAATGTTATGTCAGATTTGTCTTTTGTAACCCAGCAATAATAGTTAGTGAAAAACATATTACTTAAAAAAAAATGAGAAACTCGTTCATTTCCATCAATGAATTGACTGGCTTTTACTGCTCCGCTATTGATAAACCACAAATGATTACAATATTTACCTTGTTCAAGAATAATATTTTCCTTTTCAAAATAACGGACTGTTGAAATTCCTTCGAACATAGCCTTGTACTGAAAAGGGAAATGTCCTATAACTGATTCAAATACATTGTATATCATTTTCTATTTCTTGTTTGATCTTGTCTTCTTCATCGGTTTTAGTATGTCGCACTACGTGAGTATTTGCGTTTGAGGGCTTTCGAAACCTGTCCGACACCGAACGTAGAACGTAGTAAAAATACAAAAACGTTGTGTAAGAATGATTAAGGTGCTACTTAGGATGCTAACCAAAGAAGAAGTTTTGGTAAGTCGCGAGCGCGCTCCTGAATTTAAAACTTGGTTGGGGAATTGAAGTGACTGACGTTCGCTTCAGTGCGCATTTTCTACGCTTCAGTGATTTTCTCTCCCTCTAAAAAACCAGGCCGTTTCATCTTTGATAGAAAAAAGGATATGAAAAGGATAATTGGCATCTGCATCTTTATTTCTCTAGGGCAAGTCAACGCCCAACCAAATTGCATCATCGGAGTGTGGCTTACTTCCGATAAGGCTGCGAAAATTGAAATCTACCAGAAAGATTCCCGGTTCTACGGCAAAATGATTTGGTTTACGCCTGACGTGGACGAGAAGGGTAAGCCCCTGACGGATACCGAAAATCCGGATCCGGCCAAGCGCAACAGAAAGTTAGAAGGCCTCGAAATCATTTCTGGTCTTGCGTATGCAGATGGAAAATGGAAAGGTACTATCTATGATCCTGAGAGTGGCAAAACCTACAACAGTCAGATAAAGTTGGTAAACGAAAATACCTTGGAGCTAACTGGCTATGTGGGTTTACCAATGTTTGGTATAACTGAGACCTGGAAAAGAAGCAGCCACAATAAAGAGTAATCCCATGAAGCACTTGCCTAAATTTTTTCTTGTGGTCGATTTGGGGTTTATTGTTTATTGGCTGATCACTGCATTTCACTTGATAGACGAAGCCTATTTGTATAACGATTACACCAACCCAATACTCGTAGCCTGGAACTGGAGTTTTTTTCCACTCGATATGGCCATCTCGGGTTCTGGACTTTTTAGTCTTTACTTAAGAGGCAAGAAAAAAGAGTTCTGGAGATTCTGGGCGCTGATTTCATTAGTGATGACAAGCGTATCTGGGCTTATGGCTATTTCATATTGGGCAATCACGCGAGATTTTCAGTTGCAGTGGTGGCTTCCCAACTTATTTTTATTTATCTACCCGATGTACTTCATTTTCAGATTGGCAAAGAGTTGAATCATACTGAGTAAGATAATTGCATTAAGAAAAGCTAATTCGCAAGAGATCTATTTTCTTAAATTTCTTAATTGGAACAGTCAATAAAGGAAAATCAAGATTTTCAAATACTTTGCCGAAAAAATCGTCCATCTCACAAGCGGCTATCCGCGATTTTAAGCCTACCCTAATTTCCCCACAGCACTGATGTATCTGTCTGGCATTCTCCTTTGCTAGCCGTTTGGTAATCTTGTATAAGTGCAAGGCACAATAGTATTGCGCGGGTATTTTGCTCCGGGCTTGTGGGTAACAATTTCAAGCCACCATTTTTTGCTTACTTTATTTGTAAAAAAGGGAAGTAGGATTACTTGGTATGGAGACAACGTACCTCAAAAAATCAGCTCTCTGCTTATTTTTTAATGTGGACTTCGACAACACAACGAAATCCTAACCAGGGTTCTGGCTTTGTATATTTTTGGTTTTTTACTATTTGACTTTCCCCTAGTTTGTGCGCCCAACTTCCACCTTTAGACAACCCTTTTTCGGCAATCATTTCAGATACGTTGCCAATCATGTGGTAGCAATTTGTAGAGTTTGAGGGTAAAGAATAGGCATATTCAGTCATCTTTTTACTAGAAAATACCCCAAGGAAACTTTTCTTCAGAATGTTAAAAATTGGCTCTTTACTTGTCTTGCGGTAATTGTTGAGTTTTTTCTTGAATAACTCTAGGCTGAGCGAATCCCCATTTAGTTGATCAAAGTATAAATTGACGTCATTAGAGAGTCTAGGTTTATCAAGATACTTTTCATAACCATAAGGATGTTTTTCCAAATCAAGCTTTCCTTGAGCAGCGGCCATCCATTCTTGATTTGTAGGAAGTCGGTAGGTGAATTCTAATGGAATCGATTTTGGATTGTCCTTATTCCACATATCAGTTACCGCCTTACTTCTCCATTTACAAAACTCAATCGCCTGTTCGAAGGTTACACCAACAACTGGAAAGTATCGGTATGCTGGATATCTTAGATAATGACTTGCTTGCGCGCCAGTAGTATCAATTTCACTCCAACATAACGTGTCGGGAAGTGCTTTATCATAAAACCCGCCCTGAATCTCGACTTAAGTACATAAGATATTCAAGCCAGTGAATATTGCAAATCTCAGTTTGGTCTATTGAGAGACTGTCATTGATGCTTGCACTATTAGGTGGAACGGGCAGTTTATTTTTTTTCTTTTGAGCGGATAAAGAAATGATTAAAAACAGAAAGAATGTTAGAGTCAGAACTACCTTCATGTTATATGCTCGTATTAACTCAACTTCGCCACCGCACTTATGTACCGATCAGGCAATTCTCCTTTGCTGGCCGTTTGGTAATCGGCATAGCTGCAAGGCACAATAGTATTGCGCGGGTATTTTGCTCCGGGCTTGTGGGTAACAATTTCAAGCCACCATTTTTCGCTTACCTTGCTCTTAAAGAAGGTAAGTACTTCTGGCTTACTTGGCATGGAGACTACATACTTTAAAAAATCGTTGCTCCTGAAATTGGTCTCATTTTTCCGATGATAGTAGCCTTCAATAAAATACCAAATCATGGTGGCAATTACAGAGGCAGTCTTTTTACGTTCGTCATCTTTATCAGGATTGTATTCATAGAACCCCGCTGAACTCAGCTTTTCATTTTGACCTGCGTACCAACAAATTTGGCAGGCCTCTTCACCAGTTAAACCGAAGGGCAAAGCATTGGCATTGCCAGGCGCATCACTGCTTTTTATTGCTGTAATATCAAAGGATAACATATCAGCATTTCGAATAGCGGGCTCCATCTCCGAAAGATTGGTTCGCAACTGGCCAATTCTGTATGCTTCAAAATATAACTTTTCTAGAATAGAGGCCGACAACGGATCGACCAAATAGCTTTGGTGGGCCAAGTGTGTGTAGCTAAACAAGTAATTCGGCTCGTGCAACAATAATTTGTGTATGTGCTGTTTCGAAAGCTCGATGTCTTTTCCTTCTTCTAAGTCCAAAAAAGCATCCACGTTAAGCAAACTGATTAGCTTCTCCATGTCTTCGTAGCCAGCGTATTGGCCATAATCGAGGTCGTGAGAACCACCAATTAAAATGGGCAGCACATTACTCTCTAATAACATTCGGCACACTTCACTTATGCGCACATATGTTTCATCTAGATCGATACCAAGTTGCAGATTACCAAGGTCAACAATGTTGTATTTGCCTGTTCCTTTCTTTAGATGAAACAGTTTTTTTCTTATCTCATCTGCCCCTTTTCCACAACCCAAATTTGAGGTAGTGCCTCGTTCCTCAACCAACCCAATAATGGCCAACTGCGCATTTTTATAATCGGGTATTTTTTCACCGTAAACCCTAATGCTCCTAAAAAAGGAATTAGCGGGGTACTCCGCATTATAAATTGTTTCATCTATCGGGGAGAAGAGAATCGTTAAGTCCATAGTGTTGTTTTCACAAAACTATCAGTAATCTCCTTCATCAACAACATAAAAAAATCTTCCCTTTTTTGAGAAGATTTATAACGTTTTGCTTAATGCAGAGCGCGGGGGCAACCAAACTCAATCTCTCGGTTTACTCTTACTAATTTGTCAACTATTGATGGGTGGGTGCGGCACTGATGCCTGAGCTTTGGTTTTGCGTGTGGATTTGTACGGGCTTTGGCATGTGTGCCTCCAGCATTGGCCAATTTGTCGGTTAAACCCTATTCAAACTCTGTCTTTTCGTCATTTAACCCGCAAGAATCTCTTTTACATACGGTCCATTTCTTTTTACATATGCTCTAATTCCTTAGGCAGATGCTCCAATTCTTTTTACGTATGCTAAAATTCTTTTTACAAATGCTCCAATCTCTTTGACCGAAGCTACAAATCCTTTTACATACGCTCCAATTCTTTTTACGTAGGCTCTAATTCTTTTGACAGGTAGGAGAACACTAAATACGCATGCTCTATTCCTAAAACAGGTCGAGAGATTTCTAAACCGTGCCGCCTGTTTTCTAAATTGACCTGCGAACTTCGCAAGTCATGTCGCATGTTTTTTAGTACAAGAATTTAAAAAATCTTGGCGACATGGCATTTATAGTAATGATTTAGTTAAGACTACAATCGAAACTATAACAACTATAATCAAAAAAATTAGGTTCCGCCTGAGTGTTTTCTTTACGTTCATTTATACTTTGTTTTTTACACATCCATTTAATTCCATCCACCGCCTAAGGCTTTATAAATATTCACGTTCGATATAAGCTGCCGCTTTCTAACATCAATAAAATCTAACCTTGCGTTCAGTGCGTTTTGTTGGCTTAATAAAACTTCTAAATACGTGGCGCGGCCTGTTCTAAAGAGTTCACTAGAGGTTTCGATGGATTGGGAAAGTACGTTTACTTCTTCGTTTCTCAACAGATAAATTTTTTGAAGGTTGTTAATGTTGTTTAGCTCGTTATAAACTTCTACATAACCATTTAGAATACTTTTGTGATATTGGTAAAGCAACTCCACTTGATAGGCGGTTGCTCCTTTAAAGTTTGCTTTGATGGCACTTCGATTTATCAATGGAGCTGACAACCCTCCGACCAATGTAAAAACAAATGACTGTGGCGTGGTGAACAATAGATCGGGTTTAAATGCCTGAAAGCCTATGCTTCCGTTTATATTCAATGAAGGATAAAATGCTGCCCGTGCTGCCTTAACATCTGCCTTGGCTGCCATCAATTCAAGTTCTGCTTGTTTTATGTCGGGGCGGTTGCGTAACAGATCGGAAGGCACTCCTGTTTGTATTTGAGCGGGAATGGGCTGCGCGAACAGGGTTCTTTCTCGATTGATGCGCTGTGGCAACCTTGCCAACAAAAAATTAAGTCTGTTCTCTGCCACTAGAATCTGTTGCGCTATCTCCACGGCCAACGATTTTGTGTTGAGCAACTGTGCCGTAAATTGCTTTACAGCCAATTCATTTGCCGCGTTTGCTTGTTTTTGAGTGGTAACCACTGATACCGCATTTTCTTGAAGTAAAATGTTCTCTTTGATTATTTCCAATTCATTATCCAATGCTTGAAGCTGATAGTACGTTGTTGCCACATCGGCAACCAAATTTGTGATGAACCAATTTTTGCCCTCCACACTTGCCAAATATCGAGCTATAGCGGCCTTTTTTCTATTGCGTAATTTGCCTGTAATATCGGCCTCCCAACTGGATTGAAATCCCACTAAATAATCGGGAAGATTGGTCGGGACAATTTCTCCTTGATAGATGGGGGTGGTGCTATTTCCGGCTCCTTCTTGGGTATAGAGACCAAATCGCCAAATAGCAGCTCTTGCACCTACTTCTGTTCTAGGCAACAATGCTCCTTTGTTGAATAAGACATTTGCATTTGCCGCCTGTATTCTTTGCAAGGCAATGAGCGCATCAAAATTATTGGCAAGCGCGGTATCAATAAGATTAATCAGGTTTTGATCTGAGAAGTATTCTTTCCAACTAATTGCCGCTGCATTTGTTGAATCGCTGCCAATGGAATAAGAACTTGGTAGTGGTTTGTCTTCTGCTTGTGGAATAATCTTCGTTGACTTGCAACCAGCTATTACCAACATAGCTAGACCAACTGTAAAATTAATAACTCTACTATTCTTCATAACGGTTTATAATTGTTAAGTAAGTGGTATTTCTTCTTTTTTGTTTTTTGAAAAATATTTATCTGAGATGGTGGCGAAAATAAAATACAAGCCGGGTATAATGATTACTCCGAACACTGTGCCGAACAACATGCCTCCTGCTGCTGCCGTGCCAATAGTTCTATTGCCCACTGCACCTGCACCTGATGCGAACATGAGGGGGATCAATCCTGCAATGAATGCAAAAGAGGTCATTAAGATCGGTCGCAACCTTACCGTTGCTCCTTCAATAGCAGCTTGCAAAGGGGTAAGCCCTTCGCGGTGTTTCATGGAAGCAAACTCTACAATAAGAATTGCGTTCTTGCCTAGCAAGCCAATGAGCATAATCATGGCTACTTGGGCATAGATGTTATTCTCTAGTCCTAGTATCATCAACAACAGAAATGCACCGAAAATGCCCGTGGGCAAAGAGAGAATAACTGGCATGGGCAATAAGAAACTTTCGTATTGCGCTGATAAGACCAAGTACACAAAAACAAGACATATTAAAAAAACATAGATGGATTCATTGCCAGCCAATACTTCATCGCGGCTAATGCCTGCCCAGTCAATGCCAAATCCTTTCGGAAGCTTTTCTTTGGCTACTTCTTGTATTGCTTTAATGGCACTGCCACTGCTGAATCCGTTAGCGGCCTCTCCGTTTAGCTCGGCAGAAGGGAACATGTTGTAACGAGTAATCTGGTCTACCCCATAAACCCGTTCTATGTTCACGAAAGCTGAAAGGGAAACCATTTCACCTTTGTTGTTTTTTACTGAAAGTTTTAATAAGTCTTCTGGTTTTGCGCGATACTCTGGTAAGGCTTGTACCATTACTTTGTATAATTGGCCGAACCGTATAAAGTTGGTAGCGTATTCACTTCCCAACAAAGTTTGTAATGTACCCATGGCATTGCTAACCGAGATTCCCTTCTTAGCCGCTTTATCGCGATCTATGTGTAGCAGATATTGTGGAAAGCTCGCATCAAAAATGGTGAAGGCACTTGCTATTTCTGGCCGTTGTTTTAAATCTAAGATAAATTGATTGACCACACCTTCCATTCTTTTGAGGTCACCCGTTCCTGTTTTATCCAGTAAACGCAATTCAAAACCACTGGCATTGCCATAGCCCGGCACGGCCGGGGGAGGGAAGAATTCAATTCGCGCATCTTTAATGTGTTTTGTTTTTTCAGCAACTATTGCAATCATTTCGTTTACCGATTCTTTTCGCTTTGCCCAATCTTTAAGATTGATCAGACATGTGCCGTAGGTAGCCCCCGTGCCATCTGAGAGAATGTTTGTTCCTGCCAGTGTGGATATTGATTCGATGGATTCGATGCCTTCGCAAGATTTTTGTATTTCATCTACTACTGCTTTTGTCCTTTCAAGCGTAGCACCAGAAGGCGTGGTAATGCTGGCATAGAACGTACCTTGATCTTCGTTGGGAATAAAACCTGACGGAAGAATTTTGCCCAATAGTCCTGTGCCAATACAAAAAACTATTAAAATAGCGTAGGTTATTGCTTTTCGATTGGTAATAAAACGAAGCAGTCTTTGATATCGGCTGGAAAGGTTGCCATACCAAGTGTTGAATCCGTTAAAGAAGTTTTGAAGTCTTGTTCTTCCCTTATGCGTTGCATGCGTATTCTTTAAAAGTATAGCACACAAAGCGGGTGTTAATGTTAGAGCAACAACACCTGAAAGAACAATGGATATTGCCATAGTAAGCGAGAACTGCCGATAGAAAATTCCAGATGGGCCAGACATGAAAGCAACGGGTATAAATACCGCAGACATTACGAGGGTAATAGCGACAATTGCTCCGCTAATTTCCTTCATGGCTTGTTCCGTTGCAAGCATTGGGCTTATATACGATCTCTCCATTTTTGCATGAACGGCCTCTACCACCACAATGGCATTGTCCACTACAATGCCAATGGCAAGAACTAATGCAAACAGGGTAATGAGATTTAATGAGAAGCCTAAAAATTGTATAAAGAAGAAAGTGCCTATTAACGAAACTGGTACAGCTATGGCGGGAATAAGTGTTGATCGCCAGTCTTGTAAAAAAATAAATACAACCAGCGATACCAATAAAAAAGCTTCGACTAGTGTTTTTATCACTTCATGAACGGAGGCATCTAGAAAGCGCGACACATCGTAGCTTACCTCATAATCCATCCCGTCCAAAAATGTAGATTGCTTAATCTCGGCCAAGCGTTCTTTTACGTTTGCAATTACTTCGCTTGCATTAGAACCTGGCAATTGTTTAAGTGCAATAATTGCTGACTGTCGACCGTTCAGTTTTGCCTCTACATCGAAATAAGCTGTCCCAAATTCTACATCAGCTATATCACCTATCTTTAAAATCTTGCCATCTTCATCTGCTCGAAGCGCAATGTCTCTATATTCTTCTGGCGTGTTGTACTTGCCACCATATTTGACTACATATTGTAACGCCTGTGCAGTTTTATCTGCGCTCTCGCCCACTTTACCGGGTGCTGCTTCAATATTTTCGCTCTGCAATGCTTCAATAACATCGTTCGTGGAAATAGCGTAGGCTAGCATTTTATCTGGCTTCAACCAAATGCGCATGGCGTATTCTTTTGCCCCCAAAATATCTGCGTAGCCGACTCCATAGATTCTTTTGAGTTCGGCAAGAATATTAATGTCGGCAAAGTTGTAGAGAAACTTTTCTTGAACGGTGCTGTCGGTGCTATAGATATTTAAGTACATCAAAATACTATTCTCTTCTTTGGCTATCTTCACCCCGTTCTTAATTACTTCAGACGGTAATTCTCCCATGACAGCCGCCACACGGTTTTGAACATTTACCGCAGCTACATCTGGGTCTGTACCTATCTCAAAAATAATTTGTACCACACCTACACCATCGTTTCCTGCATCGGACGACATGTACTTCATTCCAGGAACTCCATTTATTGCCCGCTCCAACGGAACGATTGCTGCTTTGGTAACGGTTTCCGCATTTGCGCCTGTATACTCGATAGTTACATTTACTTCGGGTGGGGCAATGCTTGGAAATTGAGTCATCGGCAATTTAGTAACTGCCAGTAAACCCAATAGTGTGATCAATACAGATATTACAATAGAGAGAACAGGTCTCTGGATAAATATTGAGGTCATGAAATGTTTGTTAATTGATTATGAAATTGTAATTCACAACTTGCGCAAATGAGCGATGATATGTTTCATTGTCACCAACTCGGGTTGAATTTGATCCCCCTCCTTTACGCGTTGGATTCCTTCATAGAGAATTTTGTTCATTGGCGTTAAGCCAGATTCAACAATGTATAAATTAGGAATGCGCATGGCGGGTTTAATGCTGCGCAACCGAACTACATTCTTGTCGTCTATTACATATACGTAAAGATTTTCTTGAATTTCAAAAGTTGATTTTTGTGGTATCAACAATGCCTCCTTCACTTCATGGTTCAGCTTTATTTTGCCTGTAGAGCCGTGTTTTAGTGTTAGGTCAGGATTTTGAAAGCGCGCACGAAAAGCAATGTTACCGGTAGATTTATCTACTTCTCCCTCAACCGTTTCAATTATCCCTTTATGAGGATGTGGTTGCTGGTTGGCCTTTATCAATTCTACTTTATAGTTCTTCTTCTCGTTGCCCTCTTCTACAATATCTAGATAATCGGTTTCCGAAACATTGAAGTAGGCAAATACTTCTGCGTTATCAGAGAGAGTTGTAAGGAGCGTACCTTCGTCAATCAAACTTCCCGCTTTGTTCAATATTCTATTAATCACACCACCAAAAGGTGCTCTCACCTCAGTGAGTGAAAGTTGCAGTTCTGCATTGGCTTCATGTGCCTTTGCTTCCTCAATTTTGGCCTGAAAAGCTTCTAACTTTGCCTTTTTCATATCGAACTCACTTTTAGAGACAATATTTTTTTCTACCAATATTTTAGCGTTGTCTAAGTCAACTTCTCCCACTTTTGCATCGGCTATGGCACTTGTAAGCATCGCCTTCGCTTTCATCAATTCTTGCCTATACTCTTGGCTACTAATACTAAACAGTAATTGTCCTGCTTTTACGGGTTGTCCCTCGTCTACATAAATTTTTTCTATGTATCCTTTCACACGCGCTCTCAATTCCACATTTTGTAGCGAATGAATGTCGGCTACATATTCAGAGGTATAAATAGTATCAGCGATAATGGGATTTGTGACTTGAAATTTTTCCTTGGTTGAGTTGTCTTCTTTATTTGGCGCACATGAAGTTATAAACAAACTCACTGGTAGGCTTATGAATAGAACTGTGCGAATGTTTTGTAAATTATATAAAATGGGTTTACGAATCATTTGTTTTAAAAATAATTTTGAAGAATAAGAAAATGCAGAAATGCATAACGCTACATCCATGAGATGCCAGCGATAATTTAACCGAAATGATAAGGTTAGGCTGCTTTGGGTGGAGGAGAATTGAGATCGAGTACAATAGAATTGAGGTTCTTTTCTATTGTAAAAAATGAAACATTATAGGATTGGTATTCATTTTTGATTTCAATGGATGACTGGGTGAAGTAGAAATCCATTATTTTTATAAAGGCACTTTCATCGTCTTCGTCTTGCTCAGGCACGTCTATTCCAAGAAATTGTTCGGAAACAAACTCATAAATACTTTCGATGTCATTTATACTCAAATCTTCTTCTGTAGCAAGGCGACCTACTTTATCAGAGAGAGGATCCATCGGATCAATAGAAATATTGATTACTTGGACTAGTAGCACCAAGGCAATGAATTGGATAACTATTCGCTTAACTGATTTCTTTTTCATTGTTAAGTGCGAATATACTGAAACCGTCTTAAAGTTGACTCTTAAAGATGATTAGAATGCCGTAAACATGATCGTAAACGGTTGAAATAAGATTTCTATTAAACTGCTATTTTATTTTGAGGAGTTATGTGGGGAGGGATTTGGCTCTTGCCATAGCTTTGGTGTCGCGGTGGGTTTGCGCGGCTATGGCATGTGCCAAATGTGCGGTGGGGTGAGAATCTTTCTGGGTTGCCGTGCGGTGGCATCCTATTTTCAAAGGCGTTAACTAAAAACTAACAGTCATTACTATGCCAAAGCGGTTTCTCTCTTTGAAGGAACAAGCACAAATTCCGGAGTTAATATGATACTGATACCGTCCACCTCGGCCCATACTTTCAACTTTTCAAGCGCGACAAGCCCGTGCATGTACTGACTTTCTTTCCCTTGATACCCTCCCTTAAATTCCTCAAAGTCGCTAATATTAATCTGCGCTTTTTGTGAGAAGCTTACCAACACCTCCACGGTGGCCTTGTTAGAAAAAACAAGTTTAGTTCCTTGAGTTCTTTTTTTATACTCGTAGCGGTAATCATAAGTCAGTGCAGAAATATCTGAAAGCACTGCAGAGCCAGTGGGGTAGCTGCCTGCGCCTTTGCCCACAAACAATTGCCTCTCCGAAAAAGCACCTTGCACTATTACCGCGTTGTATTCATTGCGGACGGAAGCAAGCATGTTGTTGGATTCAATAAATTGGGGAGCAACCAATCCGTACACATGCCCATTTAGCTTGAAGGCACGAACAACCAATTTTATCCCAAGATTGTTCTCTCGGGCATACTTTAAATCGGCATCATTAATTTTGTCAATACCTAAATTGATGATATCTTCAGGTTTTACAAACACACCAAATGTATGTGCAATGGCGATGACCAATTTATATTTGGCATCAAAGCCTTTTACATCTAGGCTAGGATCGGATTCCGCAAAGCCAAGTTCTTGTGCTTTGCGCAAGGAGTCTTCATAGCTTTTTCGTTCTTCGAAAACCTTTGTTAGTATATAATTGGTAGAGCCATTAAAAATCCCTTCAATAGAACTCAAGGTGTCATTATCGTAATACTCCTCCAAGTTTCGAATAATAGGAATGGCCCCGCACACAGAGCCTTCATAAAGCACGGGCTTGTTGTATTTCTGTTGTAAATCATAGATCTCTTCTAAATGCTCGGCAAGCATTTTTTTGTTAGCCGTAACAACTGCCTTTCCATTTTGAAGAGCCGTTTTTACGATTCCGAAGGCGGCATTGGCGTCATCAATTAATTCTACGACTACGTCAATTTCCGGATCGTTTAAAATTTCATCTCTATCGAACGTAAAAAATGAATCATCCAGAATACGTTCTTTATTTTTATTTTTTACACAGAATTTTTTTATTTCGGCTTTAATTCCTTGGGTTTCTTGTAACACATGATAGAGCCCTTGACCTACACAACCGAACCCAAATACTCCTATCTTCAAATTTTTCTTCATACCGTTGCAATCTCTTTTTCTTTATTTTCTTTTTTAAAAAATTTTCTAATTAGTTTCTTGAATTGATCGAACTCCACCAAGAATCCATCGTGGCCATACAATGAAGAAATTACTTCCAACTTAGCGCCTGGTATTTCTTTTGCTAGAAACTCTTGCTCTGCCAGCGGAAAAAGAATATCACTATCAATACCTACCACCAGCGTCTTTGCTTTTATCCCATGGAGTGCTTTTTTAATGCTTTCACGCTTGCGACCTACATTATGGCTGTCCATCACTTTGGAGAGTGTCCAGTATGTAAAGGCGTTAAATCTATTTGCTAATTTTTCGGCTTGGTAGCGTTGGTAGGACGATGCTCGATAATCATCAAGGTTGTCATTGGTCTTCTCTGCTTGCGTTTTACCATACGTTTGATGCGTTCTATATGAAATCATTCCCATGGCCCGAGCTGCTTTCATTCCATCAAGGCCAGCGCGCAAATCATTTTCTTTCCAGGTGGGGTCAGCCTCAATGGCCAATCGTTGTGCCTCATTAAAAGCGATTCCCCAGGGTGAGTGGGCTGCATTACACGCCATCAAAATTAAATTTCTAAAAGCACCTGGTTTTTGAATTGCCCATTCCATCGCATGTTGACCGCCAAGAGATCCTCCGATTAATGTATGAATCGAACTAATATTCAATTCCTCCCTCAATAAATCAAATGCATTAACTATATCCCTACCAGTAATAGTTGGGAATGAATGGTAAAAGGGTTTCCCCGTATTAGAATTTATCGACAACGGGCCAGTAGATCCGTAGCAGCCACCGAGCAGATTGGCGCATATAATGAAGTAGTCGCGAGGGTCAAAAGGACTGCCTTCTGTAAACACACCATGCCACCAACTTGTAAAGTCAGAACTACCTGTCAACGCATGGCATACCCAGACTACGTTATTTTTTGAGGCATTTAGCGATCCTAGTGTGGTATATTTAAGCTGGAAGCCAGAGAGCGTTTCCCCAGCTTCCAATTTAAAATCACCTCTATAATGAAATATGTGATCTTCCTTCATTCTTTACCTTCCGTCATTTAATTTAAACCGAGAGAGCAAATCCGTTAGTTTAGAACAGCTTGTTGCGCAAACACTTTGTCAAACGCCTGCTGAAAATCAGCTTTAATATCGTCAATGTGCTCAATTCCTGCAGAAACTCTGAGTAACGTTGGCAACACCCCTGAGGCCAGTTGTTCTTCAGAGCTTAACTGCTGATGTGTAGTAGCCGCAGGTTGAATTATCAATGTTTTTGCATCGCCCACGTTGGCTAAATGACTTACTAACTTCAGGTTATCAACGAGCTTGGTTGTGTTTTCTTTGGTTCCCTTGATGGTGAAAGAAAGAACGCCACCAAAGCCATTTTTCAAATACTTCTTGGCAAGTTTGTGATACGTGCTGCTTGCAAGACCAGGATAATTTACACTTTCAACGTGTGGATGTTGTTCTAACCATTGCGCCAGCGCTAGGGCGTTATCAACAGATCTTTGCACACGTAGTGAAAGCGTTTCTAAACCTTGAATTAACAGGAAAGAATTAAACGGACTTTGCGATGGACCAAAATCCCTGAGTCCTTCCACTCGCGCCCTAATAATAAACGCAACGTTGGGTAACCCAATTGGATTTCCTTCCCCAAAAATATCCCAAAATTTCAAGCCGTGGTATCCTTCCGAAGGTTCAGTAAACTGAGGGAACTTACCATTACCCCAATTATAATTTCCGCCATCCACAATTACTCCCCCAATAGAAGTGCCGTGTCCTCCAATCCACTTCGTTGCCGACTCAACCACAATATTTGCTCCATGCTCTAGTGGCCGAAATAAATAACCACCTGCTCCAAATGTATTATCCACCACTAACGGAATATCGTGTTTCTTGGCAACGGCAGCAATCGCTTCAAAATCAGGAATGTTAAAGCCGGGATTTCCTATTGTTTCAAGATAAATTGCTTTCGTTTTTTTATCGATATGCTTTTCAAAAGCAGCAGGCTCATCCCCTTCTGCAAATCGCACCTCTATTCCAATGCGCTTAAACGCTACTTTAAACTGGTTATAAGTTCCCCCGTAAAGGAACGAGGTAGATACGATGTTGTCACCTGTTGTCAGTATATTATTTAATGCAATAAATTGTGCTGCCTGGCCTGAGCTAACCGCCAATGCAGCTACTCCTCCTTCTAGCGCGGCTACTCTTTTTTCAAAAACATCGGTAGTGGGGTTCATCAAACGGGTATAGATGTTTCCAAATTCTTTCAGCGCAAAAAGATTTGCTCCGTGCTCAGAGTTCTTAAATACGTAGGAAGTTGTTTGATAAATGGGTACTGCCCTTGAACCTGTTGTAGGATCAGCCTCTTGGCCAGCATGTAATTGAAGTGTTTCGAATCTGAAATTTGACATAGTTATAAATGTTTAAAGTTAAGTTTGTTAAGTAATATTCGTAGTAAATTTTAATACAGAACCATAGCTGCGATTTGATCTGTCACTTGGCAGACAGCACGCTATTTTGTTGCGGAAAATTCTTGACTAGATGTCAACAACAATGGCATCGACAACAACAGAAATTGTCATGCATTTTATTAAAACAATTTAACCGCCAGAAAAGAGGAGGGCAAACAGAGATTGAATAGTTGTTTTCTAAAGTCATTTCACTTACCGGTTTATAGTTCCCTAAAGACCTTCTTTAAGGCAGGATTTAGCACCTTCTTTCGGGTTGCTAGCGCTTCTAAGAGCCTGTTCTCTCCACGCTTCTTTATAAATCGGTCGGCAAAGAGCCTGCCCGATTATGATGTCACAAACGTATACTAGTTTAGTAGGGTTTCCAAATTATTGTAAAAATATTTTTTAATGTTTCTGTTTTGATGATCTTCATCTTGTAAAAATAACTGCCTATCGGCATTAGGTTAACATGCCACCATCCACTTGAATTACTTGACCCGTAATATAGGTTGACATATCAGATGCAAGAAAAACACACGCATCGGCTACATCTTCGGGTTTGCCGCCTCTCTTTAAAGGAATTGCATCGCGCCAAGTCTGAACAGTTTTTTCGTCTAGCTTTCCGGTCATTTCAGTTTCTATAAAACCTGGGGCGATCGCATTGGATCGGATGCCACGTGACCCCAATTCAAGCGCGATAGATTTAGTGAACCCTATGATTCCCGCTTTAGATGCTGCATAATTGGATTGCCCCGCATTTCCTTTTAAGCCGACTACCGAGGTCATGTTGATGATCGATCCCCCTTTTTGCTTCATCATTGGCTTGCAAACAGCCTTTACTGTATTGAAGCACGATTTCAAATTCACATTTATAATTTTGTCCCACGCTTCTTCGGTCATGCGCAACAAGAGATTATCCATGGTGATGCCGGCATTGTTAACAAGAATGTCCAGCGATCCAAATTCCGTTACAACATCAGCAACAAGTTTATCGGCTTGAGCAAAGTCTGACGCATCGCTTCTGTATCCTTTGGCTTTTACTCCTTTGGCGGCTAACTCGTTTTCCAGCGCTAACCCTTGTTCCACGCTTGATAGATAAGTGAATGCAACATTAGCTCCCTGTTCGGCAAACTTAATTGCAATTGCGCGGCCTATGCCTTTTGAGGCGCCCGTTATAAGTGCAGTTTTATTTTGTAATAGTTTCATGTTTTCGGGTTAAGTAATTTGAAGCGAACGTAATTGCCGAAGCGATAAGAAGCCCTCCACTAATTCCGCTAAAGTAGTCCGCTCCGGTAATTTTGGTCATTCTAAAAAAGCGATTAACTACTTCACTTAAATTTCTAAGAACTGGGATACCAAGATCTTTCATCAAAAATTACTTCAGCGGGTTTGATCAGTTAGCTATTCTCAGCGCAAAACTATTGATTTTTTGCTATCAAATTTTGAATTAATTTGCCGCTTAATAAATTTTAATTCTATGGCATTTGACTTGATTGTTATTGGCTCTGGCCCGGGTGGATATGTGGCCGCTATTCGTGCTTCTCAACTGGGTATGAAAGTGGCAGTTGTTGAGAAAGAAGAATTGGGCGGCATTTGCCTTAATTGGGGGTGTATCCCAACGAAAGCGTTATTAAAGAGTGCTAATGTCTTTGAATATATCCAGCATGCCAAAGACTATGGAATTGATGTAAAAGATGCGAATGTTGATTTTCCTGCAATGGTAAAGCGTAGTCGTGATGTGGCTGCAGGGATGAGCAAAGGGGTTCAATTTCTTTTTAAGAAAAATAAAATTGAGCAGCTTCTTGGGCACGGTAAATTGAAAAAGGGAAACAATGTGGAAGTGACGGACGCTCAGGGTAAAAAAACGGAGCATGAAGCAAAGCATATAATATTAGCAACAGGTGGAAGATCGCGCGAGCTACCCAACCTACCTCTTGATGGCAAAAAGATAATTGGTTACAGACAAGCAATGGTTCTTGGGGAGCGGCCTCAACGTTTGCTGGTAGTTGGTTCCGGTGCCATTGGAGTTGAGTTTGCATACCTATACAATACAATAGGAACAGAAGTTACCATTGTTGAATTTCTTCCGCGCATTGTGCCTGTAGAAGATGAAGAGGTTTCCAAGCAATTGGAAAAATCATTCAAAAAAGCGGGAATGACAATTTACACAAATGCAGAAGTTTTAAAGGTGGATACCAAAGGCCCAACTTGCATTGCAACGGTGAAAACTGCAACCGGCGCCATCGAAATCGAAACAGATGTTGTTCTTTCTGCCGTTGGCGTAACTACCAATCTTGAAAATCTTGGACTGGAGGAAGTAGGTGTAAAAACAGATAAAGGAAAAGTGTTGGTGGATGACTTTTATAAAACGAACGTGGCCAATGTATACGCTATTGGCGACATTGTAAAAGGCCCAGCACTAGCCCACGTAGCCTCTGCCGAGGGTATTATTTGTGTAGAAAAGATAGCAGGTAAAAATCCAGATGCGTTGAATTATAACAACATTCCTGGCTGTACCTATTGTTCTCCAGAAATTGCTTCTGTAGGGATGACGGAAGAGGCAGCGAAAAAAGCTGGCTATCAAATAAAAGTAGGCAAGTTTCCGTTTACTGCTTCTGGCAAAGCAAAAGCTGCAGGTGCTCCTGATGGTTTCGTAAAAGTTATTTTTGACGCTAAATATGGCGAATGGCTAGGCGCTCATATGATTGGGGCCAACGTAACTGAATTGATTGCCGAGGTGGTTACGGCACGCAAACTTGAAACAACCGGCCACGATGTGATAAAAACTGTACACCCGCACCCTACCATGAGTGAGGCCATTATGGAAGCAGCGGCTGCCGCGTATGGTGAAGTTATCCATTTATAACTTTAAAATCTTTCGCGGCAATGCCAAGTCGTTCAATAATCTTGTCATTTTTGTTCGCAGTTGTTACTATTTCTGCTTGTGCGCAACAAACCCTTGTTGTTCTAAAAGACAGTATCAAAGTAAAAACCGATTTAATTTCAACTTCGGAAAGCCAACTTATAACAAAAGCTGGAGTCTTTTCACTTAATGAAGTTTTTTCTGTCAAGTTTTTGAATGCGGAAGAATCTCAGAAACGCCCGATTGTGGTTGAAAAGCTTTTAAGGCAAGGGATTACGGTTTACGTGGGCGATCAAAAATTAATGATGTTTATTCCTCCACAAAAAGCAGATATTGATGAAAAGAACGCTTTGCTTGCAAATCAAATTCCCATTTCAGAAACTGAGTTGAGAAAATTGCCAAGCATTGGTTTTGGGATTGGCATTGATTATGGAGGAATTGGCGGTCGCTTTGCGGTACCGCTATCAAAGGCCGCTTCTGCTTTTTTGTCCGCAGGCTATGCAATTGCCGGGGTTGGTTACAATGCCGGACTCCGCGCTAGGTTTAGTAATAAGCCAACCTCTTTAACTGCAAGTATTATGTATGGCTACAATTCTGTGATTAAAATAGAAGGCGCACCACAATTGGACAAAATCTATACGGGTGTTTCTATCGGGTTAGGGTTTCAAATTAACTCCCGAAGAAATCAATACAATTCGTTTCAAGCGGGGTTCATCCTTCCGTTTCGATCGGATGAATTTGAAAATGATTGGAATAGCATAAAAAGAAATACGAATATTAAAACGTTGTCAGATCCTTGGCCAGTGTTAATCACATTTGGATATCATTTTTCTCTTTACCAGTAGATTGCGTAAATTGATTACTTTTGCATCAATGTGAGTAAAAAAGGACTTCCTGTTCAAGGCTATTTTAATAGAGCGAAGGTGTTCGGTTACATTTTGGCCGCCTTCGCCTTATTTGTTTTGTTGCGCTATCTCTATTTCAAGTTTCTTGCTTAAGAAATTAACATCGGCAAATTTTCAATGATTTTGTACTTTTACTAGTCTTAATCTTTGAATATTATGCGCTTTAATTTTTACCTATTAGTTGGGCTATTCCTTTTCATTAGCCTTGGGTCGTTTAGCCAAAAGACCGATTCGATACAAAAAATCAATTATAAGCTGGCGCTCAATCAACTTGAGCAAGGCTCTTTTAAGGAAGCAGAAGCAACACTTACACAATTGCTAGCAGGTGGTTTTTCAAACAAAGAAGCTTTGCTAAAGCGCGGTATAGTTAATTATAAGCTAAATGAGTTTGAAAAAGCAAAGGCCGATTTAGATGCAGCGGTGGCAGCCCGGATCAATACAGGCGAATTATTTGAGTACAGGGGCCATGCTCGATACAAGTTAAACGATTTTGCAGGCGCATCCTCCGATTTGGGCAAGGCACTTACGATGGGTGTCGCCACATATGAGGCTTTTGCCAATTTGGGGAACTCTAAATTCAAGCTTGAAAACTACAAGGATGCCATCGCCTACTATGACAAAGCACTCAATTTAACCAAGACAGATCCGATTATTTTCAATAATCGAGGTAAGGCAAAATTCAACACGGGTGATTTTACAGGCTCTATACCTGACTTTGATAATGCCCTCGCTTTAAAGCCCGATTACGACAAAGCGTTAGAAAATCGTGCCGAAGCCAAGTACAAAGTAAAAGAGTGGAAAGGTGCCGCGGAAGATTTTGAAAAAATCATTGCAAAAGGAAAGGCCGAAGCAGATCCGTTACAAAAGGCAGGAACCTCCCGCTTCAATTTATCAGAATATCCGGCAGCTACAAATCTGTTAAATCAAGCGGTAACCAAAGGTGCTAAAGATAAAGACACCTATAGAATGCTGGGGCTCTGCTCATTCAAAGCCAACGATTTTCAAAATACGATCACTGCGCTCACTAATGCAACCCAATTAGGCGCGTCTGATAAAGAAGTTTTTGAAGCCCTCGGAACAGCCCAATACAAACAAAAAGATTTTGCTTCTTGTATTGAATCGTTTGCTAGAGCTATTAATGCAGGTTCAACGGCTAAAGAAGTCTTTTTATTGAAAGGAAATGCAGAGTTTCTGCAAAAGAGCCTTGAAAGTGCTGAAAAAGATCTTGACAAAGCCATTTCGCTTGGCGTGTCGGATTATGACGCATTTAAAAATCTGGCCGACATGAAGTTTCTCAAAAGCATTTTTCCAGAGGCAATAAAAAATTATGACAAAGCGGCCGCTATTACCTCCACCGATCCGATATTATTTAACAATCGCGGCAAAGCAAAATTCAACAGCAACGAATTAAAAGGCGCTGTCGCGGATTATGATAAAGCAATTTCGCTGAAGGCGGATTATGACAAAGCAATTGAAAATCGGGCGGAAGCCAACTTTAAATTACAAGACTGGAAAAGAGCTGCTGCCGACTACGACAATCTTTTAGCAAAAGGAAAAACAGACGATGATTTTTATAAAAAATCAGGCATTGCAAAATACAATGTCAGCGATTTTAAGGGGGCACTTGACCCGTTCAACAAGTTGATTGCAAAAGGGGCAAAAGATAAAGATGTATATAGATTAGTAGGCTTGGCATTGGCTACGACCGGAGATGATGCAGGTTCCATAACCGCACTTACTTCTGCTACGGCCTTAGGAATAAGCGATAAAGAAGTTTTTGAAACCCTTGGAAGAAGTCAGTTTAAAACAAAAGATTTTGCGAATGCCATCACGTCTCTCGGACGAGCGCTAACGGCAGGCGCAACTTCACCAGATTTATACCTTCTAAAAGGTAACGCTGAGTTCAATCAAAAAGATACCGACAACGCCATGAAAGACTTAGAAAAAGCGGTATCTCTTGGCGTTTCTGATTATGATGCATTTAAAAATTTAGGAGACGTAAAATTTGTTAAAAATGATTTTGCTAACGCCATCAGCAATTACGATAAAGCGGCAACCTTTCCAGTAGCTGAAGCCATATTGTTTAATAACAGAGGCAAAGCAAAAGTAGGATTAGCAAATTTAAAGGATGCATTGCCAGATTTTGACAAAGCTATTTCATTAAAACCAGATTATATCAAAGCATTTAATAATCGCGGTGCCGCAAGATTTTCGCTTGGCAGTTTTGAAGGTGCCGCTGCCGATTTAGAAGTAGTTCGCAAAGCAGAAGGTGATTCACCGGAGCTGCTGAAAATGCTGGGTATAAGCAAGTACCAATTGAAAAAAGAGGAGGAGGCTAAAACTATTTTAGAAGCCGCTGTAAAAGCAGGAGTTAAAGACGCGAATGTAAGTTTCTACTTGGCGTTGCTTCGTTACAAAAAGGAAGAATACAAAGCAGCGATTGAATCATTTAATGCCGCAGAAGGGTTGGGTGAGAAATCTACGGAAGTGTTTGAGAAACGTGGTAAATCATTTTATCAATTGAAGGATTACACTGCTGCCTGCGTTGATTTAGAGAAAGTTATTCTCAAAGGCTCACGAGATTTAATAACCGTTGAATATCTCGCCATGGGATATATGCAACAACAAAAAAATAAAGAGGCGTTGCTGTATCTTGAACAAGCCGCAAAGATGGAAAGTAAGAACAAAGAAATCTATTTTCAGTTGGGTAATGGTCGATTTAAGAACAGTGAATATGCTACCTCCATTCAAGCATATGACAAAGCGATTACGTTAGGGGCAAGTGATGAATTGATTTATAATAATCGTGGAAAAGCAAAATTCAATTCCTCGTTGGTGAAAGAATCAGTTGTTGATTTTGATAAAGCACTTGCGCTAAAACCTGGATATGTTCAAGCATTAAAAAATAGGGCTGCAGCCAACTATCAATTAAAAGAATGGCTCAACGTAAAGAATGACGTAGGCGCGTTAATCGCAATCAATCAGGCAACTTCTGATGAGTATGCCTACTCTGGCGTGTCAAATTTTAATTTAAAAGAATATAAGCTGGCAGTTCTCGAATTGACTAAAGCGATAGACGGAGGAAATAAGGATAAGAGTGTGTTTACGGCCAGAGGAGAGAGTTACTTCGCTTTGCAAGATTACGCGAAGACCATACCAGATTTAAAGGCAGCCATCGATTTAGGAGAAACCAAGCCAGAAATTTTTTATAACCGAGGTGCAGCAAAATTTTATCAGCAAGATTATAAAGGCGCTTTTCCTGATCTTGAAAAAGCCATTGCAACTGGATTTACCGAAGCCATTGCGTTCGACATGCGCGGCTATTGTAAGTTCGATAATAAAGAAGTAGAGGCGGCATTAGATGACTATAATACCGCCATTATAAAAAACGCGGCATTGCCGGGTGCCTATTTTCATCGCGGGGACGCAAAATTCAAAACAACTAATTATGCAGGTGCCATTCAAGACTATACAAAAGCAACTAATTTAGGCATAAAAGATCCTATTCTTTTTAATAATAGAGGCAAGGCAAACTTTAACCTAGATAAAACAGATGCAGCAATAGAAGACTTTACTGCTGCCATCGGCTTAAAGCCAGATTACGCAAAAGCGTTTGACAATCGCGGGCAAGCCTATTATAAACTGGAAAAAATTGAAGAAGCAATTAAGGACTTTAGAATGGTTGAGAAGCTTACAGAGAAACCAGACGCTTCTCTTTATCAAAAGTTAGGAGAGGGATATTTTGAGTTGAAGAATTTTAATGCATCGCAGGAGTACCTTACTAAAGCGATTCAAGGTGGCATAAAAGACGGAACCATTTTTTTTAAGCGCGCAGTAACACTTATGGAAGCAAAGGACTTTACCCCTGCTTTACGTGATTTCGATGAGGCAGTGAAGGGCGGAGTGAATACCACACAACTTTGGCTGGAAAAAGCGCGCGCCTATATGGGGTTGCAAAACAATAAAGGAGCGCTGGAATCATTAAACAAAGCCAGTCAACTAGAGCCTACTAATGCTGACATTTTTTTTAATTCTGCCGTGATACACGAAGAATCAGAAGAGTTCGAAGCCGCAATTGTAGATTATGAAAAGGCAATCAGCTTAAATCCAAACGATGCAAACGCCTTTGCGGGCAAAGCCAATTGCAAAGCGCAACTAGAAGACTACAGTGCCGCCATCGATGCACTTGATAATGCCATCAAACTAGATGATAAGAACGCTGGATACTATAAGCAGCGGGGCAATCACTTTTACGCAGTGAACCAGCCCGACAATGCCTGCGATGACTGGAAAAAAGCACTTGAGTTGGGTGATACAAAAGCTAAGTTTTCGATTGATCAATATTGTAAGGGTAAGAAATAAGTTGATTTCTTTGCCACATAGTGATTTGCCATGAAAATCAGAGATTGGTCCACACGGTGAGGTACTCAGCTCCAGCCAATCCAAATGGACTTTACGCAAGTTTGTTCCCAACCTCAAGCGAGGAAAAAGAGTATCAATGGCTCGCCAGAGGAAAAAGTTGTAAAAAACGGGTGCATTCCAAATTGTCGCTTTCATGCCGCCTCACCACATCTTAGCCACTGCTGTGTGGCAATCCACACCTCTCCGTGTGGGGAGGGGACGAAAATCGTACGTCCAGCGCGCTTTTTGTTGGGGTGAGGTTGACCGCGACAATTTGGGATACACCTTTAAAAACAGATTAAAATCAGTTGCCCCCAACCGCGGGCGTGCAAAACAAACATTACGGAACGGAACAACAAAAAAACAAATGATAATGAACAATAATGCTGTTAATGTTGGATAGGAAAAATATTACATAAGCAAGGTCTATATCAAGAACGAGAAAACTCTTTTGCTTCTCACTAACATATTGGTTCATAATTTAAAAGTCAAAAAACATGAAAACAAAATTTATCCCCAAAAAAACTCGGTGTGCTATCCTTTTGTTACTTTTTTCGCTAGTTGTGCCAGCCTGTAATCGGCAGAGTGAGATAAAAAGTCCTGATGAGACGTTGATAGAAAAACTTAGTGACCGATTAGAGAAAAAAGATTACGTTTCATCTAGATCAACAAATAATCCATATGATCAGACCGGCAGGGACGCAGTAGAATTTCGCAAGTTTATTTCCACCGATGCGGCTTTTCGCAAACAAATCAGATTGCAAAATTCTACAAAACTAGGGGTTGTTCATGCGGGCCTATTTCAATTAACCTCTGTTAACTCCGAGAAAAATTGGGGTATTGAGGATCCTAATGTTTTAAAACTGATTAAGTCCAAAAGTCAAGAATTTGATGAACGAAACGGAAAAGAATTTGATGGTTCAAGAATTGATAAGATTAATGATGAACTACTCTTATATTCTAAAGACACCGATGGAGTCAATAAAATACTCGAAAATGGTTTCTCAAAAAAGGCGATTAGCAAGGTTCAATATGAAATTCTAAAAATGACTGTTTCCCAAATTTCCAAAGCAGATGTTCGAGAAGCGAATTCTATAAATGCGACTGTTGAGCACGAAGTAATCAATTCTAGTATTAATGATGCTGATAAAGCGATGCTACTTTCTATAAATAGTCTACTAGCTAATGATTTTGAAGATCAGTTAAGCCATCTTCCAGATTTTGATCAAAAATCCACGGTTTTTAGAAAAACCGCTCAAGCCCTCATTGTCGTGGGCATTGCAATAGCTGTTGGAGCCGCAGTGGGAGCAATCAATGGCACTATTGTTTGTTGCGGGCTTCAAAATAACAATTGTAAATTTGCCTGCGTCAGTGGCTATATCGATGACGGAGCGAGGCTGGGCATAGGTTTTGGACTCGGCCTCATAAAATGATTCTGATATGAAAATTAGGTTCTGCATATGCGCTCTACTATTGATCGCTGGAAATGCTTATGCGCAATTTGATTACGCCAAAAACTTAATGGGCTTGACGCTAAAAACTGGGCTAAGCTACAGCCATAATGATCCCGTTAACACGAATCGGATCCCCGGCAATCATCTGATTGCTGGGTGGGGATTATATCGCTATTTTCCTGTAAACAAGAAAAATGAATCTTTCATTCCGTTCCATTATTTGAAAGTAGAAGCATTTAGTGGGTTTCGTTCAGGGCTTTTCACAATCAATGATTTGAACCAAACAGCGGTCATCAGTACTCGCTATCTTGAATTGGATATTGTTGCTCCGCTCACGTGGGAGGTCAACGATCATCTAGCTGTAAATGTGGGAGCTGGTGCGGGAATTGTGTGGGTAGGAAACCAAACAATAAATTCAGACATCATACTTACCGCTCCTATTAAGGAAGGCAACTCATTAAAAGGTAGCTTTATCTTCGATTATCACTTCCTATTCACGGGCAAATCAAATGCGGTATTAGGTTCGCGCATTTTAGTAGAATCGTCCCAATATGCCTTCACCGAATGGTCTATTTACTTTGGCTTTGGGTTTTCACACCAAAAATTGAAAGAGAAATTAAAGAAAAAATTTAATAAGTAAAAATATTTTTCTTCTATGGAAAATGGCTGTCGGAGTTTATACTGGTAGCCATTTTTTTACTTCATCCAGATGCTTTAAAAGTTCGGTAATACCATCAGAAATGGGATTCTTTAATGAGGTAAAAACGCATCCATCGCTTCGGTAGGCTTTCCTGAATTATCAGAAGCGCCAAGCTCATACCCTTTCCAGTTGTATGACTGGGGTTCCCAATAGAAGACACCCTGACCTTTGCCATCGGCAATTGCTTTTGTCTTTGCGATGATATCGCTCAAAAAAGCTTCTGAAGCTATTGGTTGATTGGCGGGCATGCCTACTTCAACAATCATTACAGGCGTGCCATAGCGTGAAATCATATCATTCATATTGACTACACAACGATCGTTGACTGCTTTCCATCTGGCATTGCCTTCGGGAGCGAATACAGGGTAGAGACTCATTCCTATAATATCCCAACTTACGCCATTTTCTTTTAGGCCGTCAAACATCCAACGGAACAGGGCATTGTCATAACCATTGGATAAGTGAACAATCACCAACGAGTTAGGACTTACCAATTTGACCGCATCATATCCCGATTTTACAAAGCCTGCAAATTCGCCATCGATTTTGATGCTCTGCCTTCTTCCCAAAGCATGCCATCATTGTTTTCGTTTCCAATCTGCACCCACTCTGGGGTAATTCCATTAACTTTAGGGTGTCCATCACGCCTTTCGTATAATCAAACAAAGCAACTTTCATCTTGTCAAAAGTTAAGGTTTCCCATGCTTTAGGTTTGGGTTGCTTGCCGGGGTTGGCCCAATCATCGCTATAATGAAAATCCAACATCAAGCGCATGCCTAGCTCTTTTGCCCGCTTTGCTTTTACCACTACATCTTTTGTATTATTCCATCCTTCTTTGGGGTTTACCCAAGCCCGCAACCGAATGGAGTTTATACCTTTGGATTTATAATAAGTAGGGCCAAGCATTCTTGTTGCACCCCAGCTGTGCTATAAAATTTTACTCCGGCAGCCTCCATTTCGGTTAACCAACCTACATCAGCACCCTTTGCGAAAACGGGCATCGAATTATCGGTAGGTACAATTGGGTCCTGCGAAGCAGTGCTTTTCGTGCAACCAGTAAAAGTTGTCAGAAAACATCGATGGATAAGAGCCAACAAAACGATGAGCGAATTTTTCATAAAGGATAATTTTCTGCCAAGTTATGTGCGCGGATGCAAGAAGGTTTGCATAAATGATAAATTGCTTATTTGCCAACTTGAAAGGCTAAGCAAGTGTTCAATAAAGTGGTACTTTTTTAGTGGCGCGTATTCACAATCAAAACTAACCGGGCAATTGCATGTTGCTGGGCAATTTTTATTTTTGAAAGAATATGGCAAAGAAAAGTAAGATGCAACATGTTTCCTTCGACACGGTGGAGGATTTTCTTGAATTTTTGCCAGCGGACGAATTAAGAATAGTTAATGTGTTAAGGATGTTGGTTTTGGATTGCATGCCTGATGCTATTGAAAAACTCTCTTTTAACGTGCCCTTCTATAAACGCCATAAAACAGTTTGCTTTATCTGGCCTGCATCTGTGTTTTGGGGAAGTAAGAAAACCTATGAGGGCGTTCGGTTTGGATTTGCCAATGGTTACTTGATGCAAGACGAAATTGGTTATTTGAATAAAGGTGATAGAAAGCAAATCTATTGGAGAGATTTTACTTCCGTTAGCGAAATTGACATCAGTCTATTAAGAGCCTATTTGTTTGAAGCGATGATGATTGATGACGAGACAAAAGCAATAAAGAAGAGATCGGCAGCTTCTTACAAAAAGCAATAACCACAAAGAACTCGGTGTGCGATCTGCTCTTTGTGGTTTATGTACACTTGATTTTTTACGTTGTGAGTTTGAATTTAATGGGCACAACCATTTTCACCGAAACAGCCTCCTGATTTTGAATACCGGGCTTCCATTGTTTCATAAGTGAAATAACACGTTTCGCTTCTTCGTCTAACGTTGCACTTAATCCCCTTATCACTTGTATGTTAGTTACATTACCTGTTTCGTTTATTACAAACTGTACATAAACAGTGCCTTCTGTGCCATTTCGCCTATCAATTGCTGGATAGCGTAGATTTTTTCCCAAGAATTTGTACAAGCCATCAAAGCCGCCATCGTAGGTTGGCATAATCTCTACAGAAATGTATGGCTCTTTAGGTTTGACTACTTCCACAGGAACAACTGGTGTGTCTACAATTGTTCCTGAGCCCACAGAAGCAACTGGTGGCTCGACATCCAGCGGCTTAAAAGGTGGCAATGGTTCATCGGGCACTGGGTCGGTTACCACTTTTGGCGGTAGGTTGGTGTTCTTTACTTTAATGGTCGGATCTTTTGGTTTTACAGGCGGTGTAATGGGAATTATAGGTGGTGGAGGCAAAATGACGATTCCACCTAAGTCTGTCAATTGATTAGTCAATTGTTCATCGTGTAATCCGATGAATGACACTAACGTTGGTACACTAAATGAAAATGCCGTGAACGATGCGCAAAAAATTAAGCCAAGCACTACGTTTTTATTGTAGCCCTTTCGTAATTGATAGGCACCAAACAATTTGTTTCTCTTTTCAAACACCAAGTTATTCCAACTTGGGTTTAGATAGCAGGTTGAATTTTCCATGTTCAAATTGGTTTAGAGTGAAGATTTATTTATTACGATCTTAATAGCTATCTTCTAAAAAAGTCACAACAAAAAGCGAAATCTTTTTTTAGATTAAGTTTTAGTGATTTGAAACTTTACAAATGCCTTTCCTGTTTTTGATTTGATTACCTTCGCGATGCTAAATGAAACAACCAATGAATGAATTTTTAACAAATCTGTTCCCTGACGAGTCTGCCCTTCCTGCATCGGTAAAATTGCCCGACAACTTAGAGCAGCGTGAATACCTAATTGATGGTGAGCTTGTAATCTGGCAAGGTGAACTTAATCCCGTCTTGAGTCCTGTGTTTACAAAAAAAGAAGGGGTACTTAGTCAAAAGTTTATTGGCAGCACGCCATTACTTACGTCTAAAGAAGCGTTGTTAGCTTTAGATGCCGCTGTTAAAGCGTATGACCAAGGACATGGAAAGTGGCCGATGATGCCCGTAGCGAATAGGATTGAGCACATCGAAAATTTCTTAACACAAATGCGGGCAAAGCGCAAAGACGTAGTAAATCTTTTAATGTGGGAAATCGGCAAAACACAAAAAGATTCGGAAAAAGAATTTGACCGCACTTGCGATTACATTGTAGATACGATCACCGCCTTGAAAGATCAGGATCGCAATGCCTCTCGGTTTGTTCAAGAGCAAGGCATAATGGGGCAGATAAGGAGAATGCCGTTAGGCGTTGCGTTGTGTATGGGACCATACAATTATCCGCTTAACGAAACCTTTACTACACTTATACCTGCGCTAATCATGGGCAACACCGTGATTTTTAAACCCGCAAAATATGGGGTGTTGCTTATCAAGCCATTACTAGAAGCATTTCAAAAAAGTTTTCCGGCTGGTGTTATTAATATTATTTATGGCAGAGGCCGCGAAACAGTGGGAGCGTTAATGGAAACAGGTAAAATTGATGTGTTTGCTTTTATTGGTACCAACAAAGGTGCCAATGATTTAAAGCGTTTACATCCAAAGCCACATAAATTAAAAGCAATTTTAGGGTTAGATGCGAAAAACCCCGCAATTATTTTAAAAGATGCGGATATTGATAATGCCGTAAACGAAAGTGTGTTGGGTTCGCTTTCTTTTAACGGACAGCGGTGCGCTGCACTTAAAATTTTGTTTGTTCATAAAAGCATTGTGGCGGAGTTTATACAACAGTTCAATGCCGCCATTGCGAAGTTAAAGCCAGGCATGCCTTGGGAAGATGGGGTATCACTGACGCCATTACCAGAACCAGGAAAAACAGACTTTTTATTAGATCTAATGGAAGATGCAAAAAGGCACGGAGCCAAAATTGTCAACGAACATGGAGGTGAATCGCTCGAAACTTATTTTACGCCAGCAGTACTGTATCCAGTGAACGATAAAATGAAAGTATATTCTATCGAACAATTTGGACCAGTCGTTCCCATCGTTCCTTTCGATGATGTGCAAGAAACCATTGATTACGTAGTCAACTCTAATTTTGGTCAACAGGTCAGCATCTTTGGAAAAGACTCGCAGCAGATCGCTCATCTAATCGATGCGTTCTCAAATCAAGTTGGTCGAATTAACTTAAACGTGCAATGCCAACGTGGCCCTGATTCGTTCCCATTTAATGGAAGAAAAGACTCCGCAGAAGGTACGCTATCGGTGGCTGATGCACTTCGCGTATTTTCCATACGCACCATGGTGGCCACCAAGAGCAATCCACTTAACAAGCAAATCATATCTACCATTATAAAAAATAGAGAGTCGCAGTTTTTAAGTACCGATTATATTTTTTAGATAAAAGAAGCGAGATCAGCCTTAGGGCTGATCTCGCATAACTTGGTAGCCTTTACTTGCTATTTTAGTTCTTTTAATTTCTTCAACTCCGCTTCATAAACGTTCATAAATGCTTTTTGCGAATCCGGAGCATTTTTTATCGCCATCTCCCAATTTTTTATTGCATTCTTTTTGTCTCCAACAGCAGTATATCCTCGCGCCAATCCCACGAAAGTGGTAAACTTTTCTTCCGGATGAATTTTAAAGTTGTATAAAAATATTTCCAAGGCTTTCTCTTTTTTGCCCTCCGCCAATAATGCCCTTCCGTACTGATGGATATTATTGGCTGAAACACCCGGCATTTTTATCGCCTTATCCATTAATTTGGTAGCGTCCTCATTGCGGCCAAGCGCGCCTAAAATTGATGCTTTTGTTTGAAGCCCGTTGAAATCTTCCATACCCCCAAAATCTGCTTTCATCGAGTTATCTGCCCACACTAGCGCCTCTTCCAAATTGATTTTATTTTGCGCAGCAAACTGCGCTGCCGTTGCCCAATTGCGTGAGTCAAACCCAGGAAACGAGCGAAGTTCATTTTTGATCTTGGAAATATAAATTTCATTCACAGCGGGCACTTGAATAGTGAAATTTATCCGTTTGTTTTCCCATTGCAGATATGCTATTGCCGAGTTTGGCTTACGATCATCAAACCCAAATGTTAGCCATTCTGTGTAAGGGGCATCCTCGGGTGTTGTCTCCACACGCAGAGCGTCTTCTTGGTCGTTATAAAAATAGCTTCCCCAGCTGGTGGAGTTTTTGGAAAAAATCCAAGTAGAATTACCCTCTTTTGCATAGGCAAAAAACAATCCATACGTGCCCGCTTTAAGATCTTTGCCTCCAATCTTCACATCGTGGGAAATAGAAATGGTGGTGTTCTCATTAGCACCAGCCCTCCAAGGGGCAGCTTTAGACGTGCCAAAACCCTGATCTATAAAACCAACATGCACGAGTTCGCCCCAGATGTGCCCTTTCCTATCTTCACCATTTGGGCCATGCACATCGGGACTACTATAGGTAATGCTTACCTCCACAGGGCCGATGAACTGCGTGACGCTAGCACGCTGATTATCACCATTGGGCGGAACGCTAATTTGTGCCACCGAAACAGCCGATATGCTCAAAGTAAAAATGATTGCTAGAAGTTTTCTCATAAAAAGTTGTTGTTGGTTTACGAGCGTAAACGAGGAGCGCCGAAATAAGGATTCGGAATGTGACGAGCGGCTTTATTCTGCCTTCAGACCTTTTTCTTCCTTTGTGGGATAACCATGCGAAGCGAGGCCGCTTGCATGCTAATGGTAAAATCTTTGGTGGGCTTCATGCCTTCTCCATCAATATGGTAGGCAACTGGTTGAGCCAGCTTGAGTTGAAGATGCTGGGTTTGCTTGATTTCTACGAACGGTGAGCGATCAAGTTGGCCAGTAAACATTTGGTAACCGAAGCCCACACTTTCTAAAAAAGATATTTTTTTTATAATGCTGACGTCAATGAGCTGGTCGCATACGGATGCCTGGGGCGCAACTTTTGCGTTGTTGCCAAACTGCGATGAATTCGCCATCGATATCATAAATGCTTTTCGATCGAATTCTTCGCCATCAATAAACACGCTTGAGTCGAACTCTTTAAAGCTTTTAAACTCTTTCAGCACCAGTTTACTGTAACTGAGGAATCCCCTTTTCCCGTCTTTACCAAACATGCCGGCTACATGTCCGTCAAAACCAATTCCGGATACGTTAACAGACAGCTTGTCGTTTACTAAAAAAGTATCCATCAAAATCACTTTTGTGGATTCAATCAGCGAAAGCGAGTTTAAAAAACCCATTGGAATCCCCAGGTGCCTTGCCAATCCATTTCCAGAACCCTTCGGAATTATGCCCATGGGCGTATTCGTGTAAACAAGCCCTTGGGCCACCTCGTTTACAGTCCCATCCCCACCGACAGCAAACACAGTATCAAAACCTTTCTCAGAGGCTTCCTTCGCTAACTCGCTGGCGTGACCCCTACCTTGAGTAAACTCGATCGAGCATTCTATGTTTAGCCTTCCGCAAAGCGCTATTATCTTACCTTCCACGGACGGCTTATATCCACCGCCAGAGAATTTATTTATTATAAAGAGAACTTTTCTACTTTCAGCCATGCTAATCAAAGCACAAAATTAATCAAGTTTAGTTAGTTTTAAGGATAGTTAAATGATGCTTCAATGAACGAATTCAAACCTCGTAAAATCAAATTTAAGGCATGGAACGAAGAGGAGCAGTTACTCGTGCTATTAAACAGCCTTGAATGCCACAAGGGTGAATTGGTGAAGAGAAACCATATTCTTTTGCAGTTTACCGGGTTTCGCGATAAGCAGGGGGAGGAAATTTACGAAAGAGATGTCCTTTTAATTGATTATGACAAGTATTTAGTCTTTTGGGATGATGACAAAAAGGGCTGGTTTTATTGCTCGCTAGACAAGCCAACAGGAGCTTTGCCCTTTCATGAAGCTACCGCTAAAACTATGCGTAGGTTTTGTTCGCATTTTGAGTTGACAAAGGTGTAAATAGTTTCTAACTTAGCAATAAATGATTCTTGGTATGGAAATATCATCGTACCATGATCATGAATTAAATAATTCGTTGTGATGTAAAAAATAATTATTCAACCATGAAACATCTCTGCGCACTCCTATGTCTTTTACCCGTGTTTTGTAACGGACAAACTAAATTTTACGGCATTGACAGTTCGGTCAAATTTAAATCACACCTTTTTGCAACTGATTATGTAGGTAAGTTCATCAACAACACAAAACATCTAAAAATCTATAGTCAACCTACAGATTATAGACAGTTGCCGGTTTTTCCGATTTATTCGGAACGGGTAAGGTTAGTTTTATCAACAAATCCTTTTAGAAAAACCTATTTTGATAACCTGAACGAAAACTTAAGCGAATGGAACACGGGCATAAACAAGGGGACTCAGGTAAATTTGAATTATTCCCAATACTCAAAACGGTATGATTACTTGTATCGAAAAGATTGAAACTACTTGTGTAACTTGCTTTCTATATAGGTGACTGCCTGATTGATGGTTTGCATTTTTTCTGCATCGTCATCCGGAATTTTAATGGAAAAGGTCTGCTCAAAATCCATAACTAACTCAGCATAGTCAAGCGAATCTATGCCAAGATCTTTTACAAAGTTTGCGTTGGGTGTAATTTCAGATTCCGCAATTCCTAGTTTCTCAACCAAAATTGCCGTTACCTTTTGTTGAACATTTTGCATGGTGCAAAGCTAAAAATCTTTCGGGAATAATTTTATTTCAAGAAGATCCGGAGAACGATGCAATCGTGGGGCTTTTAAAAACGAAGGAAGAATTCTGTTCCTTCCCGTAATGTTGATTTTACGGTGATCGAACCTTCGTGCTGGCGCATGATTTGCCTTGACAAGCTCAACCCAATGCCCGACCCTGTCTTCTTGGTGGAAAAGAAGGGAATGAAAATTTTTTCCAGTGCCTCGGGTTCTATTCCCGGCCCTGTATCCCTGACGGTAATTACTGGTTTCTCAGTTAGATACGCACTCAATAAAATCTTTCGTTCAACCTGTTCATCAAACGACTGTATGGCATTCTTAATTAGGTTAATCAAGACTTGTTCAATCATGCTCTTATCTGCTTGAATGATCAAATCTGCTGGGTCAATGTTAATTGAGATGGTTACTTGGGCATCTGCTAATTCCTTTTTATGAAGCGTGGCCAGTTCCTCCAACAACCTCTTTACTTCGATGGGAGTGATCTTTGGCTTTGGGATATGAGTGAGGTTACGAAACTCTCTCACAAAATGGATCAACCCTTCGCTACGTTTTGTAATTGTTAGCAAAGACAAGTGCATATCTTCCAGATCTTCCTTTTTAATCACAGAATGGTCTGGCTCACGCTCTAATCTATGTTTTAAATCTTCTTCTACGATGCCAGCCAGTGAGGAAATGGGAGTAACCGAGTTCATGATTTCGTGTGTAAGCACGCGCACTAAGTTTTGCCAAGCTTCCATTTCTTTCTCCTCCAATTCATTCTGTATATTGCTCATCGAAATCAGCTTCAACTCATCACCACGCAGCGTGAGCTCAATGGCAAAAATTGAAAGTTGCACCGATTCATCTCCCGTTTTGATCCGAATCAATTCGCGTCCACCTGTTTTTAATTGCCTAAATGCATCTACTAAGGGTTCGCTAATTTCCTTCAGGTCTTGCAGTGTCTCCGCTTTTGTCACCCGAAGCAATCGTTTCGCTGCGCTGTTAATAATCTGAATACTTCCATCTTTTTTAAATGTAAGAATACCGATGCCTACATGCTGAACAATGTTTTTAAAAAATTGATATTCTGAATCCCGTTCGACCCGAAGGTTTTTTAATTTGGCAAGCGCTTCGTTTAATTCGCTTTGCAGTTTTTTCGTATTTGAATCTTGACTATCGGTTTTATACGAAAAAGTGGTTTCATCAAAACGCATTGATTTAAAAAAGGAAGAGAAATCGCCTGTAGGTTGTTCAACACTTTTAATAAGTTGGGCAACTTGGAAGGCAATAGCAGCAAGCAAGCCAAAAGGAAGCAAGTTAAAAATGGACTTATCGTGAACGACAAAGGCAAAAGCAAATACCGTTGACAATAGAATGGCAATCCTAGTAAAGAGAGGCGATCGCCAGTTAAACTCCATACTTTTCCATCCTTCGATAAAGCGAGGCGCGCGTTAAGCCTAATTCTTCAGCTGCCTTTGAAATATTACCATTGTGAAGTTGAATTGCTTTTACAACTGCCGCTCGTTCTACTTCATTCAACTTCAACGTATCGGCTTCGGCAGCATCGTTACCTTTTCGGCTGAATAAAAAATCACTTTCTTGAAGAACGTTTGAATCGGCCATAATCACTGCTCTTTCTAGGGCGTGCTGCAACTCACGCACGTTACCAGGCCAAGGGTATTTTTTCAATTTGGTGATCGCCTCAGGCGTCATCGACAAGATCTCCTTACGATACTTTTTTGAATAATAATTTAAGAAGTGAATAGCCAACATGGGAATATCCTCTACCCGCTCGTAAAGTGCTGGGATTTGCATTTCAACGGTATTGATTCTGTACAGTAAATCCTGACGGAACCGACCTTCTTTAACCATTTGTAACAAAGGCATATTGGTTGCGCAGATCAAACGGATATCTACTTCCATTGCCGTATTGGAACCAACCCGTGTAACTTGGCGCGATTGCAATGCAGTAAGTAACTTGCTCTGCAGGCTCATGCTCAAGTTGCCAATCTCATCCAAAAATAGCGTTCCTCCATTGGCTAGTTCAAACCGACCGGGTCGGTCTTCGCGTGCATCGGTAAAAGCACCTTTCTTATGCCCAAAAAGTTCACTCTCAAAAAGCGTTTCTGTTATAGCGCCCATATCCACCGATACGAACGAGTTGTCTTTTCGCAACGACTTCTGATGGATTGCTCGGGCAACCAATTCCTTGCCCGTTCCATTCTCACCCAGTATGAGAATGTTAGCGTCTGTCTTAGCTACTTTGTCGATTAAGTTGAATACATCTTTTATCGGTTGACTCTGACCGATAATATCTTTAAACGGTTGACTGATCTGCTCCTCCAGCATTTGTTTGGCCTTCTTAAGCTTATCTACCTCGTTGTACGATTTCTTCAACTTTATGGCAGTTGAAATCGTAGCTATCAATTTTTCATTTTGCCATGGTTTCAAAATAAAATCGGTCGCTCCATCTTTTAATGCACGCACAGCCATTTCTACATCTCCGAAGGCTGTAATCATGATTACCACAGCACTAGGGTCCTTTTCTTTTATTATTCCAAGCCACTCAAAGCCTTCTTTTCCGCTGGTAGTGTCTTTGCTAAAGTTCATATCAAGCAAAATCACATCATAGGAATCGTTATTAAGTAAAAATGGGATCTTGTTGGGATTCTTTTCGATGATTACATGGTAGCCATACTTTTTGAGGAGCATTTTTGCCGCAAGCAAGACGTCTTCATCGTCATCCACCATTAAAATTTTTCCGCCTTCGTTCACAGTAGTGTAGGTTTGAGTGATTTAGATAGAGAAAATTGTGCCAACCGCCATACCGATTGCATTCGCGCTTTTTCGGAACTTAGTTGTACTATTATGCACAAATATGTTCAAAAATGAACATAGTTGAAAGAAGAGTTTTTGGCCTGACGAATTTGTTAAAAGCGTTTTGCCCTAGCCAAAGCTTGTTCCTTGTTGTTCACTGCCTCTTTAAAAAAGCGACTTTCCTGATTAAGAAATTTTCATTTTTGAAAAGCTTCGATTACTTGGATTGAACGCGTAGACCGCTCGACTTAAGTAATTGATCCACTATTTGCAATAGTTTAATGGAAGCGTCTACTTCTTCTTTTCGCACGGCTACACTTTCGATATTGAACCCAAATGGGATTGCTTCTTGCTTGCAAAATTCAATGAGGTCTTTCGCAATAAGTGTTGCAATTTCTACCGAGCGCGCGGCCGGATTGGTGCACGTCTGCAATTCTTGCTTGATATCATCCGGTACATGGATACCGAGCCACTCCATAAACTCCAGCGTTTTTACCGAACCGCAGATAGTAAGTGTAAAAATAATAGTGGGCAAAGGCAGTTGCTGGTGCTTGCTTGCTATCACCAATGCCTGCAGCGTTTGGCGTGTATATTCCACATTAAAAATACATTGAGAAATAAAGTAAGACACGCCACTTTTCACCTTATCTAGTATACGTGCATCCTCATCTTTTAAAACAGCATGGCGTTCGGGTATTTTTACAGCGCCAATCACAGAATGATGCTCATGGTTTGTGCGCCAAACATCGTAAACATCCTTTAAACTGGTCTTCACAACATAATCGGGCGATGGTAAACCAACAAAAACGGGAAAAAATCCGTGCGTGCTTAATTCTTGCAACCAGTCGGTGAGCTCGTCTTTTGTGAATTTACCGGCTGGGCGATAGATAATTTTGGGAATAGGTAAGCTATGCAGATATTGGCTTGTATACTCAAAAGGATCGAGGGCACTTGAAAATGGAAAAGGCCTCTCCTCATTAGTTCGAGCCGATTCATCCTGTACATCGTACACGATCAACGCATCGATATCAAGTGAGCTAAGTATCGCTAAGCTTTTTTCAGTTGAGGTCTTTATTTTTTCGAGGGATGTTTGAGCCTTTGGAGGGGTTATCCCGTAAAGTAAAATTCCAGACTCGCGTTGTTTTATCTTATTAAAAAACATGTTTTTGGTTTAGATCAAGGTCGCAAAAATGCAACAATTGTGAGAATTCTAGATGGCAGACAATATAAATGGTGGAAATGTGAGTTGCAGGCCAGCCTTTTTCAGCGCACTATTTCAAAATCACTATTCTCGTTGGCCAATTTAACCCGCCCAACCTTCTCTATCCAGACTTCTATATTGGATTGCCTCTGCCAAGTGTTCTATTTTTATTTCGGGGGTTCCGGCTAAGTCGGCAATGGTTCGAGAAACTTTTAAAATTCGATCATACGCGCGGGCAGATAAGCCTAACCGCTCCATGGCAGTTTTTAACAGCGTTCGCCCAGCTTCGTTTATCTGACAAATATCTTTTACCATATTACTGGGCATCATGGCATTGCAGTAAACTTCCTTTTGGTTCTTAAAGCGTAGGCTTTGCGTTTCACGGGCTTTCACCACACGATTCCGAATTTCATCGCTCGTTTCAGATTTGCGTTTGGCAGTCATTTCGTCAAAACTTACAGGTACTACTTCTACGTGCAAGTCAATACGATCGAGCAACGGGCCGCTCACTTTGCTCAGGTAGCGCTGCACTAAGCCCGGCCCACAAACACATTCTTTTTCAGGATGATTATAATAACCGCAGGGGCATGGATTCATACTTGCCACCAGCATAAAATTAGCTGGATAATCAATGGAGACTTTTGCCCGTGAAATCGTAACGCGCCTTTCTTCCATCGGCTGGCGCATTACCTCTAGCACTGTTCGTTTAAATTCAGGCAGTTCATCTAAAAATAGAACACCATTGTGTGAAAGTGAGATTTCTCCAGGTTGGGGATTGCCCCCACCGCCTACTAACGCTACATCTGAAATGGTATGATGGGGCGACCTAAACGGACGCGTGGTGAGCAGCGATGCATCAGATCCCAATCGCCCGGCTACCGAGTGTATTTTAGTTGTTTCTAACGCTTCGTTCAACGAAAGTGGCGGAAGTATAGAAGGTAGTCTTTTTGCCAGCATGGTTTTACCTGCCCCTGGCGGGCCTATCATAATCACATTATGGCCGCCAGCGGCAGCAATTTCGAGGGCTCGCTTAATGTTTTCTTGGCCTTGCACATCGCGAAAATCAGCGTCATAACTATTGAGCTGACTCATAAAGACATCTCGCGTATCCACCGTTAACGGTTCGATGGCAATTCGCCCCGCGATGAACTCAATCGCTTCTCGCAGAGTTTCAACACCAATTACATCCAAATTATTGACAATGGCAGCCTCACGGGCGTTTGATTTTGGAAGAATAAATCCTTTGAATCCTTCTTTTCTCGCTTGAATAGCGATGGGCAAAACTCCTTTGATAGGGCGCAATACGCCATCGAGTGCTAACTCACCCATAATTATGTATTGCTCCAAGGGTTCAGCTTCTATCTGCCCTGACGCTTTAAGAATGGTCAATGCTAACGGCAGATCATAGGCAGAGCCTTCTTTACGAATATCGGCAGGAGCAAGATTAACCACTACTTTATTGCGTGGCATAAAGTAGCCAGCGGTTTTCATAGCAGATTCTACGCGATGTGCACTTTCTTTTACTGCATTATCAGGCAGGCCGCTCATATGAAAATGCTGCCCTTGAGTAACATTTACTTCAACTGTAATGGTTTTAGCATTAACACCATGTACTGCCCCGCCAAAAGTTTTTGAAACCAAAATTCAATAATGTTAAAATGAAAGATTGATTTTAACTAAACTACCCTCGCCTAGAAGGCGAGGGGTTGATGAGATCACTTCGGCTTGAAGCCGACTAAAGGCCATCGGAAACAGTGAAGTCCTCATCTTTCTTTTCTTTATCTTGATTCTCTATATAG